>JAAZZQ010000066.1 GCA_014239155.1 Lachnospiraceae bacterium
AAAATCCAGGGAGACAGGATGAAGAGCTATTTGTTTCCTCTGAAAAGTGCATAAAAAGAAGGCTGTTAGGATGCAGCTTTATTAAAGTACGAAAAAATCAGATAAAAAATCCACGGAGCAGGATTTCTTACCTAATTTTCATTTTCCTTGGAGTAAAGGTGCCGCTCAATCATCTAAAACGATGATTTTGCGACACCCCCTCTGAAGTTATATTAGTATTTTTCTTTTGATATTCCGCAAGTTCCAATTGAGTTTGTTGTCTTGCCGCTATATTGGTTGCAAGTAAAATAGAATCTAAGATAATAGCTTTAGTTTGTATGTCTAGCTGATGTCCCTGAACTAATGATAATATATTTTGTTTAAAATCTTCAGCAAGTAAACCATGTGTTAATATATTATTAATATCAGTGACAGTAATGTTGTTGTTTGTATCTTGTGCAAAGTTTCGTTGACTCATTGATTGTTTCTCCTTTTGTGATTGTTTTTGCTTGAAATATATCTAAAATCCTAGTCTGTTTGGTTGTTATTGCACGTTTTTGTTCTTTGAAATTGCTGTTTCAAGGTCTTTATCTGTTTATCCAATGAGATAGTTTTTTTATGCAGCTTTTGAAGTTCTTTGTGCTGTTCTTGAATAAGCTTTAATGCGGCGGGGAAAAGTATATTGATTTCCCACATTTCAGGAGTCCCATCTGCATTTAAGTTACAAGCTTCGGGATATTTTTCATATACATCTTCAGCAATAAAACCAAGAATATTATGACTATATCGTTGCTCATTAGCTGGAAGATAGAAATCCTTATATTTATATGATACTATATTTAAATCGTATAATCTTTCAGGAAGTAATTCGGAAGGAATAATGGAAGTAATATCCTTTTTATAACGTTTAGAAGAAGATGAATATCTTTGAATTGTTCCATCAGAACTAATTCTTAACTGCGATCCAGATGATACAGTGGTATCATAAACGCCGGAATGTTTTAGTTTAGAAGATGATATTGTAACTTTAGAGTCATCATTGGGATAAATATTAAATTCAAATTCAGAAAATGCATTTATCCCTAAAGGATAGATGTCCAATGTCTTTAATGTAATTTGACCAAATAAGGAATTGATTATAAAGTCGTCATAGGAGCGATTTTTACTTAAATAAATTGTGCGTTTTACACGATTTGTTTGATGGGCAAACACATCAATTTTATAGATACCGATTCGCTTATTTAAATTATCATATAGTCCAATAGATTCTATGCGAGCGAAAGTAGAAGGGAAACGAACAGCATCATCAAAGTGATAACCAAAAAATATATCATCTGTAGTTAGGCGAATTTTTGTATAATTGTTGATTTGCCAAATCATTGGGTTAGAGATTATGATAGTTTTTTCTCCGTCCTCTACTTCAGATTGGTCAAGATCTTCTGAAAAATTTCCAGTTATTTTTATTGTAGCTGGTTTATTACTATAAGCATATATTTCTATACATAAGGATTCGTCATAAAGTTCTGCCTCAGTTCCTCCTAATAATCGAATTAGCGAATTGAGTAATTCGTTTTCATTCCATTGATGATTATACATTTTCTTATAGTATTTTGGATCAGTTACAGCAAAACCTTCTGGTTGTACAAAGAAGAAATCTGAGATGGAGATACCATTTGCTCCAATTAGTTGTGAAAAAAATTTCCAATAGAATCGTCTTCACGAAAGAATCCATTTTCATTGAAAGTCCACCCTGCAATGGTACCACTTTTATTTGCAGTTAATGAGTTTGCAACAATATCCCCACTAAAACTCCCAGAAGTAGCAATAACTTCTCCTGCAAAACGCCCATTTGTTGCGTATACTGTACCATATATCAATGCATTGTTTGCTTCTAACAAGCCATTTTTTGATACTTTAAAGAAACTTTTATCATGTTTATCAGTATTGGCACCAAGACCAACATTCGTTAGAATATAATTATCTGATTCTTTTGTTGTGTAAGTTTGTTTGTCTACAGTTATTGTTTTTGTTGTGACTCCATTAGTATCAGTGACAGATTTAATAGATACATCATCAGTCATTAATATATTTGATGTGTTAGATAGATCATTAAAGTCGCCACTTGTTGCTACTTTGGAAAGACCTGTTATAGATGTTCCATCAATTTTTACATTTTGTCCTAGCTTCAATGAGTTTGCAACAATATCCCCAGTGAATTTTCCATTTCCATCAATTGTTAAATCTATCCCATCCCATTTGAACTTTCCCCCGGCAAAATCAAAATTTCCATTTAGTAAACTTAGAAAACTTCCCGATTTTCCAGCAACATAATTACTTGATTGAATCATATCAAATAAACATTCACCACTAATTTTAATACGCCCAGCTTCTAAGGAATCAAATATACCGCTGTGTGATAAAAGTGTATTAAAATTTCCCTTATTACTTTTGATACTATCTAAAATTACATCAGTGACAGTGGTGCCAAATAATTCTGTGCTAAGAAGGGCATTCAACATGTTATTACTTATTTGAACGTTTGCATCATTATTACCATAGGTTCCTTTTCCAGAAGAAGACGAACCACTACCAGAAGAAGAGGAACTGTCTTTGTCAATTAAAAATGATATATCAGAAACATTGTCTAACCCTTTTTCCATAGTAGAAAATTCAATTGACAAATTTTCATCAGATTGTAATGGATTATATTCAATTGAAATCAATCTTAGTTTTATGAAATCAATATCAAAAAGCTCCTCATGAATTTCAAACCCAACTCTAATAAAATTACCAACATCAAAGGAGTCGTGATAACTCTGAAATTCTTCAAGAGCATATAAGTTGTCCAACTCTGTATGAAAGGAATACTGTGGTTGTGATAATGTATATAATTCTTCAATAGCCGTTTGATATAATTCTTCTTGGGCATCAATTGTACTAACAATATCATCAAGATTTGTGATTAGAATATTAGAATTATTATAATCTCGTTCTCTTATCATACTGTTAATAATATTCAAATCTTTTTCATTAAATAAAAGCGTGTTATTAACTTTAAAATTTTTTAGGGATACAGAATTTGCAAGTTCAATTCTTTGAAGTTGATAACTGTTTTGTAATTTCTCTATTGAAGTAATTTCATTTTTATGTGTTATAATAGCATCATTACATTGTCTAATAATACCTTTACATTTGGTTTTGGTTAGAGAATTATTTCGTATATCAAAAGACATATAATCAAGATATTGATTCAGCTTATCAATATAAGCAGCTTTCGATGTAAATTCTTTTTTCTGTTTATCAGATAGACTATTCCAGCCATTGTCATCGGGAGTACGATAGGAGGTAGGAGCTGCAATCGTACCAGATTTTATAAAACATTCATGAAATAAAATATTTGAAACTTCTGACCATGCCTTTTTCTTTGATTCTAGTTCATCTAATCCATACAAAGACCATTCATATTTGTAGGCATCAATTTCTTTTACAATACTTGGATCTGCATAGTATGCAGGATTGCCAAATTTTAATTCTATAAAGTGCCCATTTTTATCTGTTACTAGATTTCCATTAGAATCTGTCTGACAATACATTTTTAAAGCTTCCTCAATTTGTGGAATAATTGATTCTTTATAAGCATAAAAATCATGCCAGTAGGGAGTATTTTTTATGTTAGTAGCAGAAGAGGGAGTTGGATTATAATTTGGCGCATTTCCAATTTCAGTAACACCAAATTCATTTTTGTACAAGGTGATTAAAGAAACAAGCGCTTTATTATATGCAGTTAAATGTAGTTTTAGTTCGTCAAGAGAAAATGTTTTATAATCAGATGATGTTCATTTCTTCAACTACCATCCTTCCACCGCCTTTTTAATTGAAACAATTGTTATAATGTTACAATTATTATAGCGGTTGTTGAGAAAAGTGTAAAGCCTTTATTCAATTATCAAGGTGCTTTGTGTTTGTCGTTAAGGTCATTATAGTCTAAAATTTAGATTATATTTGTGTATTATATACAATTTGCTTTTATTGACAAATTAGATATTCTTTCAACTTTGAGACAAATGGGATACAGCACATATAAAATTGAACAAGAAAAGATATTTAACCAATCACAGTTACAACAAATTAGAGATCATAAACTATTAACACAAGAAGCATTAAACAAAGTATGTACATTATTAAATTGCCAGCCTGGTGATATTTTGGAATACATACCAGATTCACCAATCAAAGATGAAACATAATTAAAACAATGAATAAAAACACTACAAAAAGCCTATACATTATACAGTGCAAGGCTTTTTCTTATACAATATAAATATTTGACAACCTAACAATCTAATGTATTATAACATCAATTTTAACTATTATCTGATTCACTATCTATAGTAGTAATACTATCTATATTAAATCCCTTTGAGTCCAGATCTGCCTTGATTAATGCCTTGATGTAACTATTTGCGCTCTGTCCTGTTTGCTCTAAATATGCCTTTACTCTTTGCCCATCTGCAAGATCTGTATTTGGTTTATAACTTACAGCAATCAATATTGTTTTTTCATTATATTTTTTTGTGCTTTTGCGTTGTATGCCATATGTTATGATTCCTTTTCAGGGTATTCAATTCCCTTATTATCTAGATCCATTTTTACAAGTTCTTTGATATATCCTTGCATTGATAAATTGTTATCTTTACAATATTTGCTTATACGTTCATATTCATCTGTTGAATTTGGCGTATATTTTATGTTTATAAATTTGCTTTTCTGATTGTATTTTTTTATTGCTTTTAATGTTGCTTCGCTCGTCTTTGCCATATCTTTTTTACTCCAATCAATTTTTTATTTGTATATGTATGTATTCTCTTTTCATATGGCAATACCTGTATATACAATACTATCCTATCATTTTTATGTCAAATAATCTATTTTATATTATGCACAATAAATAATAAACTACACCTATAATATAATATCAATTAGTAACAATTTACAAAAAGCAAAAAAATATAAGTTACACCTATTTACTATAAACTACACCTATGTTATTCTGTAATTGTCCAAGAGATAAGAACACAAGCAAAGCACCTTGACAATTAAATAGACTTTGCACCTGAGTTGTGATATACTTACATCAAACATAGTAGCAGCGCAATTATTCACAACGAAAGGGTGGTATAATATGACAGATAGTGAAAAGCTTGATTTGATTTTATCAGAAATACAAGGCATGAAATCAGAAATGCAAGGTATGAAGTCAGAAATGCAAGGCATAAAAGCCGAAGTGCAGGAATTAAAGCAACGTACAGCAAACATTGAGAACAAAGTTACGAACATTGATTTGACACTTGAAAATGAAATTCGTGTCAATATTCAGCGTGTGGCTGAAGGGCATCTTGACTTATCAAGAAATTTGCACGAGGCATTAAGAATTGACAATGAAAAAGAAATGCTTTCAATTCGTGTTAATGTTCTTGAAACTGAGTTAAGGAGAATAAAAGAACGTATTGAAAGCATAGCATAACAACTACATAACATATATCACAACAATAAAGGTGTAAAGTCTATTTAATTAAGGCTTTGCACCTTTTTAATTTTACAGCAATAAAAGAGAGGTAAGTAAAAAAATATGACAACATTTGTGGGTTTTATTGAGAGAGCAGAAACAATCACAATAGGCAGTTATAGCAGCGCAAAGGCAATTAATGGCGTTATGCATGATATAGCAAGAATTATGAAAAAAGTTGATCCTACTCAATTAGATATATATTTGACACATGGTAAAAAAGAAGCTGAAGAGCTTTTGCAATGTACACCTAAGATGAGTGAAGGCGGTTTCTTCGTAGAAGTTGAGGAAGTAGGTTGTGCAAGTAGTTTTTATGAGGATACAGACGAGATGGAGTATAAAGAAGGTTATATTATTATTTCTGTACAAGAGTAGTAAAATAAATCCCCTGACGAGTACCACTGAGAGGTGACGAAATCCCCACGAAGGGGATCGAGATCGTACCACAATAATACTGAGATTCAACAATGTACGAGCTGCGCGCTGTATGTGGTGGAATGGGTTGAGTATACGAATATAGAGTAAAGTTTTTGTCAGTTGACATAGAGAAATAAAGAGAGAGTACCAGGAATCCTGTTATAATGGATTTATCTAAGACCCAAATATCAGGAAAGCCGAGGTACCCTCATGAAAAACATTATAGCACAATCTATGGAAAAACTATACCAGGAGTATGAAAAAGCTGACCGCCTTTTTCTGGAT
>JAAZZQ010000087.1 GCA_014239155.1 Lachnospiraceae bacterium
AGAACCTACTACCACTATGCATCAGATGAGATGGGTAGTATTACCCATGTGGTAGAAGAAAACCAAATACGAAATCATTATGAGTATGACGCATGGGGAAATACAACTACCTGTGAGGAGACAGTTGAGAACCGTTTTCGCTTTAATGGACAGCAGTATGACCCAATTACGCAACAGTATTATTTAAGAGCAAGATTCTACAATCCAGTAATAGGGCAGTTTACACAAGAAGATACCTATCGTGGAGATGGGTTAAACCTGTATGTGTATTGTGCCAACAATCCAGTGTATTATGTTGATCCGAGTGGGAATAATTCTGATTGTATAGAAAAGAAAGCTAAGCCATATTTGGATCAAAATATGCCTGCTGAGGAGGCATATAGAAAAGCATATGCAGAAGATGCTCAAGAGAAGCTGGATAAAGGCGGCTTAACAGCAAAAGAAAAATATGAATATGAACAGCGTTTAAAAAGAATAACGAATAGAATACCTACACCGCCAAATGGTTTAACTACAGAAAAATTTTACAATGAACAATATAAACGGCGTATGTCCCAAGTGCCAAATACTGGAGCTAGAGGAAAATGGACTGGAACAAGAGGTGAATCAGTATTTATTCCATCAGATGTTGAAATAAAGAAAATATTAGAAAAGTATGGATTAAAAGGGATAAAATATAGAAATGGTGTACCTGATTTTAGTGACTTAGCTAGATATACAGTTACAGTTCAAGGAATGAGAGGAGGCAGAAAACCGAAGGATCCAAGACCTTATAATTTTAGTATAGCTTTTGGTGAATTATCCATGCAAACAGGAGTGTCTAAAAAGGCTCTTAGGAAAATGGTTAAAGATAATGATTATACGTGGCATGAATGCAATGATATGAAAACAATGATAATGGTGCCTTCTAAAATAAATTTATATTTTGGTCATATGGGTGGTGTTGGAGAAATAAACTTACTTACAGATATTAAACAAGGTAAGGTTAAATAACACTACTTTACAACTTTTTTCATAAATAGATAATGTTCCTCAAATCTTTAAAGATACTACTTTTTCTAATTTAAAAGGTGCAAATTTTGCTATAGGATACAATATTTAACGCTCTAAAAAATTAAAATTTGAGCCACAATATTATTTACTACTTTGGGATTAAGCCTCGAAATTCAGAAAAATTAGTAAGGTCAATTAAAGTTTTTTTAGTTTACAGAGCCTTGAGCAATTAAATCATTAAAAAGTTATAAACTGGTGTTAATAATAGGAGGATTGGTAATATGTCAGGAATTAAAGATTTAAAAGAAAATGAGTTTGGACAAATGGAAGGAGAGGTGTATTTTAATGCAATAAACCAGAATATAACAGTATTGTTTGAGAAGGAAGTTCCAATGGATTATGTGGGGAAACAAGTAGAATATCTCCAAGCGTTAGATGAGAAAGTTGTCCAAAAGATGTGTTATTTTGCTGATTTATTTAGGAAGGAGGAAATGGAAAATTATCCTAATAAAGATTATCCTGAAGGTATGGATAAGATAAATAATCCTTTAGAGCTTTTAGATTACTTTGCGATAACATACTTGAATATTGAGATGTATCCTAATGAAAGTGTAAAGGAAGTTCGTGTATTAAACCTATCAGGAAGTTGCGATTGGGATGAGGAAAATGGAATACAATGGTTGATTAAGGAGGATGAAGTTGTGTATACGGGAGCATATGATGATGTAAGTATTTGGTGTAGTTCTTATGAAAAAAATACGCTTTTTAATTATGCATTAAGGGACTAATTATAGACAAATAGTATACTCCTTATATGGTTGAGTTATTGTAAAAAATTATAATGCATTTAGGAGGCTGTTAGTGAAAAAGAAAGGATATAATGATATTCACGCATTGTATATAGTAACGGTAAAAGAAACTCGAAATATTGAAATATTGGATGACAAATCTGTTGATAAAGTAGTGAAATTTATAAAAAGAGCGATTCAAAGAGGGCAATTGGAATTTTTGTGTTGTTGTTTTGGTGACCAAGAGGAGTATAGTCTAACAATTCATGCAAATGAAACCTATGCGTGTGTGCTTATTATTAATGAATTAGAGAGAAAGGCTTATGATTATTGTAATAAAAAATATGAGAATGATATGACAGAAGTAATACTCTTTGGTTATGATTTTTGCAAAGCGTGTTTGTGTGAAGATAAAGATATATTATTTGATATCATTATGCACTTTTTTGAAACTGGTAAGATAAACGAAAAGTATGAGTGGTATGAAACAGAGTATGAAAAAGGCTTATCTTAATTTTCACCTGAACCTATATAAAGTAATTGAGGAAAGAAGCTTTAAAGGGTTTGAAAACGCTATATTTTTGAGGATACATTTGTAGAAAAAACTTATGTTCACTGAATTTTTTGAAATGCGTTCATTTTATGTATTTAGTTTAAAGTCTATTGTGATACCCCTAAACACTGTGAAAAGGTAATTATGAAATATGCAAATGAGAACGAAAATCTTTGAGAAAAGAAAGGATTTTATGGAAGGGTTAAATGCTTATATTTCACCCGTTGATCCAAATTGGAGAGGAAGGCTAATCCCACCAGAACCTGAGGACTTAGAAGAATTACAGATGTATTTAGAAATGCAGAAAGAAAACTCAAAAGTACCAGAGGCTTATTTGAAATTTGCGTGTTATGCGGCTGAGGGTGATGGAGGACTTTTATCTGATGTTTTACTTGGAGAATTTTGTCTAGCTAGATTGCCTGAAATAACAAAAAATGCAAATAATGATTTGTGTGTTGATAGGCTTTTGATTTTTTGGAATGAAATGGGTGTGAGATATTTTATAGATTTAAAAAATGATGGAAAAATATTTGAAGAAGAAGATTGTTATATAAGTTCATCATTTGAAAATCTTTTATTTCAATGCGCTGTGAAAAAATTTGAGAAAGGATATTTTCCCGAATATTTTGGATTTGGGTATAAAAGATGGTTGTCCTTTGAACAAAAAAAAGCTATAAACATTGCTTTAAAAGAGTTTATCCAAAGAAATCAAATGGAAACAGTGTGGTTTAATGATGAATATTTTCTTTTTGCATATAACCAAGAGTATTCGTTTTGGTTAGAACAATATGAGTTTTATGAGGGAGGAATAAGTATAGGGGGGACTTTTTACGGTAATGATATTGATAAGATACAAAGAGAATTATTGCCACAGATTGGAGCACAAGCAGATTAGATAAGAGATGGAGATCAACTTAAAAGATTAAATTAGTTGGCTGTGCTAGTTTAATAACTAACTATTACAACAGTCAAAGGATACAAAAAATGCTTCTAAATTTTCGTACTATTGAGTATGTGAAATGATTTCTACAAATTAAGAAAATAAATAGTTAAAGGTAGGTGTTTTATTTCACCTATCTTTAACTATTATATATGGTTTCGGCTTTTTTGAATTAGTAGTTCACCAAGTCGCGAAAATAGTATTTCTACTTTGCAGAAACGAAAAATTATCTGCCTGATTGCTTTAGACCAGTTTTCTTTATGAATACAAGGTTTTAATCGTGCAGGAGCATTAATACAGTATCAATATAACTGTCAAAATCAGTGTACTTGTAAAGAGAGAAAATTATCTGATACACAAACAATCGTTTATGACTATGACAAAGCAGTTCTGTAAATTAAGATTTTCTATATACGCATGGTTTCAGCTTTTTTCAAGATTATCTAAAAATTTTGCCATGTTGCACAAGATTTCAATATTAAATGTTTAAAACTTTTGGCGTGTACTCTTTTGCAGGGGGAAAGCACAGAAGCGTTTGACTATGACCAATATTGTAACAAAAGCTAGAATTATATTAAATCCTCGAAAGGGTAGAATACTTACCTTGGCAGACTTCCAAGGCTTTAAAAACAGCTTCTAAGGAAATTATTATAGGACTTTGCAGAAATAGATCGAAAATTTATTTTTATTATTATAACATTTTCATTAACAAAAGATTATGACGTTCTAAGAAAAAAATTTTTTCATAAAACGTCATAATCGAATGTAGTAATACATTGTTATATTAATATAGTAATATAATTACAGTTCTATATTAAAGCAATCGTCTCTTGTAATATTCTATATAAAGTTTCAAGAGACTCTAGTAAATTTAAGGAGATTCTTAACTATGAGAAAGTTCGTTGTAGCCCTTTTAACCTTATGTTTGATTTCAGTTGTTCTTCCACCAACTCCTGTATCGCCTAGTGGAGAGGAAGAGATTAGTACTTGTGAGTATTCTTGCATAGACCATATTAATTAGTCTTTCTATAAAATTTATCTTCATATGCTTTTTGTAATATGATAGCTAAATCTTTTCTTCCATACAAACAAATTAGATAATACCCATTTTTAAGGTAAGTTTCTTCTATTTCTGGCAAACCTCTTTTTCCATATATTAATGATAGGTTTGCCAGTATATCTCCTACTATATCTCCTCGACAACATTCCAAACAATGATATAAGCCTTCTTTTCCAATTTCTTCTGCTTTTTCTAGCTCATTATACACCTCAAGAAAGCCTGCATAATTTACATATAATGACATTCCTGGAACAGCATGAAAACGCATATCGACCTTGCTTTTCTTATAACACTTTGCCAATTTTTTATAAATATAGAGCGCCTCTTCTATTTTCTCATCTTTCCTTAAATTGATTGCTATATGGTTCCAAATTGTATACTCTGTCCGAAAAGGCACTCGATAAATCACCCTATCCGATTTCATCTGTGGCATTGTTAGAGAAAGCATTTCCTTAAGCATCTTATTTGCGTCTTCTCTTGATATTTTATTTTGTGCTGTCTGTTCAAAAATGCGTTCCATTCCAATAAACTGTCTGTTGACGGGTCTTGTCATATCCAATCCATTTTCAATCTCATCTAACAATTTTGTTGCCTCTTTGGACCGCCCTTTTGAAAAACACCGATTATATTCTCTCACTTTTTCGTACAATTCATATTTGTCCGCCTCTATAAATCCATAATAATTCTCTCGTTCCATTCCCATTTTCTTTAATAGTTTATATAAATTCCTTTTGTTGGGACTTCTTTTGCCATTTTCAATTTTAGACAATGTTTCCTGTGCACAAATGTTTTCGCAGAGATATTCTTGTGAAAATCCATTTGCCTCTCTCAAGTCTTTCACCAACTCATTTGTAAGAATAAACTCACCTTGAAAACTACTTTTCATAAACTCTACTATTATATTGGATTCCAAACATGTATTTGTAATCTTATACAGGAAACGAACTGCTTCTTGATACTTTCCACACTGAATTTGTTCTGATTCTTTTCCTAGTTTTTCCAGACAAGTTTTCTCTAATTCTAATATTTTCCACAAAGGACTTAGAGAACCATTCTCTACAAGAGACTCTTTGCCTCTTCTACAAATAGCATACGCTTCCGCTACCCTATTTTGTTCCAGATAGATTTGCCCTAACAACCATGCACAATGCGGATAAACTTTAACTTGCTCCTCTGTATCTGTATAATGATGTAATATGTATCTGCCAAGCCGTTCCAATTTCTCTGTTAGCCCATCTGTGGCTCCAAGCTTCCATTCACAATATACAATCATTAAAATAATTCTAATCTCCTGATTACATAGGCACTGCACATTCCAAACTTTCTGCCTCCAGTCTTTATCCAGAGTGCATACAAGTGCCTGTTCCATTCCATGCAGGCAGGACTTATAATCTTGTTCTTTTATAAAATATAGCACTGTCTCCAATACAATCATATACTGTTTGCGAATAGGACGTTTGCTATCATTATATACGGGATAATCTGCAATTAGTTTCTGTAGTGTTTTGTAATCCCAATTTTCTATACTGTGTTCAACCTCAATTCGATATGCAATAGATTCATATTCAAGCCTAGAAACTGCAAGTTCAAGTTTATCAATAGACTTTCCAAGGCGCTCAAACAATGCCTGCAATGTGAAATAGTCAATCTCCACTTCTCCTCGTTCCACTCTGCACAGCTCTGGTATACTGATAATTCCATCTGCAATATTTCTTTGTCTTACTCCCATTTTTTCACGTTCTTCAAAAAGCATAATTCCTAATTGTTGTAACATGTTTTATCCCCTTTGTATTATAGCTTATTTCTTCTCCTTTCTGGCGTAAGGAATTTTTACATCTGTCTGATTCAAAATATAATCAATACTTGTATTGTAAACGATTGAAAGATGAATTAGTATCTCTGTAGGAATATCAACATCTCCTCGTTCATAATTACTATAAATTCGTTGACTACAGTGTAATATAGCCGCTAACTGCTTTTGTGTCATATCCTTATCTTCTCTTAAATTTCTCAACCTTGGATAACGCATAAATATATCACCTCAATAACATCATATCTTAGTGAAATATTCGCTATACATTTTAGCGATATTTTCGCTAAAGGTCGCATTCTGCAGTATATTTAAACAATATTTTTTGTGCACTACTATAGCGTTTTATTTCTTCTGGATGCCCATGTGTAATCGAGTAGGTCCTATCTTCCTTGCTCGCGCGCTGGACACCCGTCAGCTTCGCTGACAATATTCCTTTGGTTGCCCATGTGCATAAAAAACTGCTGTGACAATTTCATTTTGTCACAACAGTTTTTATCTTAAATTTTAATTTTTTTCCTCCAATCCCTAAATATTTCGCTCATCTTTTTTCTTTAGCAACTGCGAAGTATCCAATGTCTCTTCAGACCGTTTTTGACTTTTTTGTTTCTTGCCCTCTTTTGTAGTTTTTTCGGTCAGAAGTTCATTGTGTGGTAATCCCTGGCTGAATTGTGGCATCTGAAATTCCTGTGTGGAACTTGTATCTCGTGCCTGTAATCCTCTGTTTCCATCCGACTTTTGTATTGTTTTCTGCCTAAGTTTCGCTACCAATAATAATTGTTTTGGAACATACTGGAATCGGCGCAACGTCACATCAACTAGAAATAGACATACTGCCAACACTAGAAGCCAATTTGTCAAGGGATATCCCTCTCGCGTTCTAGTGGAAATTCGCGTCCATATTGGCTCATCCTCTGTAATAACGCTACCATACTGTTGGGCAAAATTCAGATAAGCATCCATACTTACATCAAATTTATATTCGTCCGAAAACTGCACTGCTGCGGCAGTTGTCATATAATTTTGAATTTCGCCGGATTCTGTGCGTCGTATATTAAAATGATATAGTCCTGTCTGTGGGGTGGAAAGTTCTGTTGTATATTTTCCTGGTGCAGTCGCATGCAGTTTTTCCTCTGTGGCAGTCCCTTTTGGGTCAATCACTGTTATTAGAACTTCTGTTGCACTTCCATAATCATTGGTTTGATAATCAATGGTAGTTTGTTCCCCTACTGTCACTATATTTACATTGTCTTCTCCCATACCAGCATTTCCAGTGGAATAATCCACAATGCGTTTCCAGAGCTGTACATAATCTTCCTGTCCTGCAAAAGCACCTGTCCACTCTCCAGTGACATCACTGTTCCATGCGGCAGTTCGCCCTAATCCATACTGCCATACAGTAAGGATTGGATCGCCTTTTTCTGCCGACTGAATCACTGGACTAGAAGCAGTTTTTGGTGTTGCAGAAATATATCCGTAAAGAGAAGGCCAACCATTTGGAAAAAGATTTCCAGTCAGCTCATGTCCCCCCTGAACTGACAGAGAAAAGACTCCATTTTGAATATAACTGTCTCCTCCTAGAAATACTTCTTGTGCAAAAATTCTTGGAATATCACTTGACATGTCCGAATAATAATATCTCCCGCCGCATTTCTCTGCCAGATATCGCAAAAGCTTCTTATCTGAAGAATCTCCTACAGCTACCGTAGAGAGTGTTATCTCATGCGCTGCACAACTATTGACAATATCATCATAGTTGTTTGTCTCCCCCATGCCATCTGTCAAGAGCACAATATGTTTGATTGACGCATCATTCTTTGCAAGCACATCAACTGCCTCTTGCAAAGCTGGTTTAATTGTTGTGCCGCCTCCATCTTGAATCTGATTAATTTTGTCTTTTATTGCTGCCTTGTCATCTGCCTGACAAAGCGCTACTTGCCATTCATACTTATCATCAAATGTTAAAATTCCCACAAAATCCGTATCATTCAAGTTGTCAACTGCCACAGTGGCTGCCCTGACTGCAATATCCAGATTGCTAATGCTCAATACACCTGCTTTTCCTGTCATACTTCCAGAGCGGTCAATCACCATAACCATTGCCATAGATGGCATCTCATTGACCCCTCGAAGTTGCATATCCACAGGTAAAACTGTCTCTAATACTGTATCTCGATACCCACCCAACGCAAAACTATTCTCTCCGCCACAGCAAATAAAACCACAACCATAATCCTTTACATAGGTTTCAAGGTTTTCCAAAAATTTTGTTGGCAAATCATCAATATAAGTGTCCACCACAATTATAGTCTTATATTCCAACATAGCATTAATGCTGTCTGGCGCATTTATCGCAGAGACAACACTATAATCGCAACCAGCCGCCTTTAAAACAGTAGAAAATGCAGCAGTGTTCGTGTCACGCCCTGCAATCACAAGTATTTTGGGCGATGTCTCCACTACAGAGTAAGCACTAAAATAATCATTCTCCTGACAGGTGTCTCCTTGCGCTTGAACCTGAACACGCAAGTTTTCCATCGCGCTACTGTCTGTATCGGCATCAACCTGCGCGCGAAATACAAAACGATTGCTTCCTTTGTTCAAATGCACATTGTCTGCTGCCATCTGGCTGCTTCCTCGATAAAGTGTAATTACTGCATCCGTATCATAATTGCTCTCCACCAACACAGTAATGGAATACTTATCACCCGAGTGAAGATAAGACGGAAGTGTCACATTGTCAATATAGGCATCTGGCTTTTCCTCATTTTCATACAACAAAGTTAAAAATTCTGTCTGTCCAGCCGTCAATGCCTGCGACATATTACGTATATCGCCCCGCGTTTCCTTTCCGTCTGTTAGCACGACAAGTCGCTTCTTATATTCTCCTGGAATGAGCGTAAGCGCCTTAGAAACTGCCTCCTCAAAATTTGTCGCCGCCTTTTCAGGAATTGTCATCAGACCATTATAATGTTTTTCTGTCGTCAAAAACTGTTCCACAAGGGTGTCTTTTCCAAATGTCACAATCCCATAAGCATTTCCAGAGGGCATCTTGGAAATTGTTTCTTGCAAATACTGTTGTGCCTCGTTTAAATGTTCTTTATTGCTGTCGGAGAGGTCCACAACAAAAACGGTTGCTGTTTTGCCGCTTCCTCGATAAATTTGTATTCCAAACAACGCAAGAATTACACACAACAGTACCACACCACGCACAAACCAATAAAATTTCCCGCGGTAACGCATCTGACGCACATAGACAATCCACTCTGCCACCAAAACAATAAGTGCCAATATTATAAATAAGTTTCTAATTGTACGTTTTATTTTTTGGCTTTGCAAAAACTTGGTTCCACTGTCCGAAATTCCTTCTAAGTCTGTTGATATTCTGCCATCAGATTCCTTGGCAGTCTGAAAACGCACCACGTAGTCTTCCTGATACACATCATTTCCAAGTGTGTACAATCCTGCTTGGGCTGGTCGACTTTCAAATTGGCTTCTGTCAAGCTCCGCCCACGGCTGCAAAGCAATTTCTTCGCCTGCATAATAAACATTTGTTGCTAACCACGAAGTATCTGAGAGATAAATCATCGCATTTGCTAAAAAGACAGGAAATTCTGCACGCAGCGGAAAGTCGGATTCCCGTATATCAAATCCAACAACGACCTCTTTCCTGTCTTCTAGCTCTTGATAATATCCTACGCACTTCCCTTTGTATGACAAAAAGCTTTCCGCTCCCTCTGGAAGTGCAAAACAATACGCTGTATTTACCCCAATTGAAAAACCAGATAACCCCGCAGTCAAGTCACAGTCTGTCATGTCAAGCACCACATTTTCTAGTGTCTCAACAACTGTTCCTCCCATATTTCCAAAAATTATGCGGTTTGTGTCTGCTAACTGCGGTTCCTGTCCTGCATCATAAATTACAATATTATAACCTTGTTCTTTTAAAGGGGTTCTAATTAAAGCATTTGATGTGTCCTGAACGGCTGTATCCGTCTTTGCCTTAACAATACTCTCTCCAGTAACAGCAAGGTATGCTTTCTCAAGAAATGTATTTCCATCTCCAACAAGCAAACCACGCATTTGATTTTTCTGTTTTTTCACTGCTGCCGAATCGTTATCTCGCGCAAGACTATCAGTAGAGGCACCAGAAAAAACAATATTGTCAACGCGAGAAGTCATTGTCTTTCCCTTCCAATCTATCTCCTCAAAAAAGCAAATTTTGCTCTCGGAAGGTGCAAGACGCATTGATGACAACGCAATCATTTTTTGGTCATAAGTCTCATCATCATACAAACTAACATCAAAAGATACTTCCTCGTCGCTGTAATTTACAACGCTTACCATCACATCAAAGAGACCATCATCACGACTAGAAAAGGCTGTATATTCATTTGCGACGTTGGCAACCGCGCTGCCAGAAATATATAATTCCTTTTGCCCGCTAGTGCGCAGTTCCTCAAAATCTGCGGCTCCAGCGCTGTCTGTATACACTAGCAAATCTGTCATATTTTCGCCCTCTTTAGCATCACCAGCTAGCGTATCTAATACACCTTGTGCCTGTGTCAGACTTCCGCCACTATCACTGCACACGAGGCTTCGCAGTGTACGCATTAAACTATTTGTGTCTGTAATATCCACTGCCAAAATCCTTGCGCCCGCAGCATCCACTGTCGCAATAGAAAAACGCGTATTCTGCGCAGTCTGCACATAATCGCACGCCTGTTCCACCGCCTCCTGCAAACGACTTTTTCCAGAAGCTCCCACATGCTGCATACTTGCGCTTGTATCCATCAACAATATTTTTCTACCGCCGCGATGTCCATTCAACTGAATCAACGGGGACATTAATGCAACTACCAACAGCACAACAATCAAGATTTGTAGATACATCAGAATATTATGAACAAACTTCTCAAAAAAAGTTCGTGACTGCTCATTTTTTAACAGTTTTTTCCACAGTAAATTAGAGGAAATCAGATAGTCTGTCCCTTTTGGTTTTAACAAATATAAAAGGATAATGATTGGAACCGCTGCCAAAAGAAACAGTGGCCATAAACTCTCAAAAATCATATAGCACTCTCAACTCCTGAAAAATCAGTTGGTAAATATCCGTTTCTGTGTTACACACTGCATAAAAAGCTCCCATCCTTGCACACTCCTGACGCAAACTTGACAAATATTCCTGCAATGCCTGCTCATACGCTCGAATACTTGCCGCGTCGAACGTTAAACGCAATGTACTTTTTTCCTCCATATCAATCAAATTTCGTGTGCCTGTAATCTCCGCAGACCGTCCCGGCGAAAGTTCTTCTCCAGCCAAAACATGCAGAAAAACGGTTTTCTGTTTCCGATAATCCAAAAAGCGCAAAAGTTTTCTCACGGCAGATTGTTCTTCTTTCAGATTGGATTCCATTAAAGATTCCTGCAAAAAATCACTGACAATTATTGTCACACCTGGACCTTTCATTGGAAGCTGCCTGATAGATTCGCAGATATCTACCTTTCCGTCAAAAGAGCGTTGCGCAATCCAATCTGTCAGTTTAGACAACCTGTTTTTTGCACCACTTACCACAAAAGACGCTTGCATTTGTCGTAAATCATAAAGTATTACGCGATCCATATTGTTCAGCCCCATATATGCAAACGCTGCTGCCAACATACTAGCGTATGTACTTTTTTTGTGAATTCCATAATTCATAGAAGCACTTGTGTCCAACAATATAGAAACAACTGCTTCCTTCTCCTCCATATACTCTTTCACATAAAGCCTGTCCAACCGTCCATATGCATTCCAGTCAATACGACGAATATCGTCGCCAGGCATATATTCCCGAAAATCGGAAAATTCTGTGGAAGAGCCTTTCTGTATGGACTTGCGATTTCCTGTCAAATTCATAGAAGCTCGGTGTCCCATTGCCAGTCGCAGCCTAGAAAGTCTATCGAAAAACGCAGCATCTGGTATTACTGTCATTATTGTTTAGTTCCCTCCAATATTTTTTGTATAACATTATCTTCGTTGACGCCCTCACTAACCGCATCAAAACTTAAAAGAATGCGGTGTCTAAGCACAGGAAATGCAGTCTCCTTCACATCTTGAAAAGAAACATTAAACCGCCCTTCTAAAAATGCTTTTGCCCTTGATGCGCGAATCAATGCCTGCGCTGCCCTTGGACTTGCGCCTTCCTTAATATAAGGATTTGCACTATGTGTCTGCATAACAATCTCCAATAGATAATCCATCACCGCATCTGCAATTGGTATCTGATTTATCAACGCTCTGGCTGCCAACAGTCCTGCACTGTCCATCTGTTTTATAATATCCGGCTCCTGACTGCCTTCTGTCAATGTCACAATTCCCTTTAACTCCTCCTTAGATGGAAAACGAACCAAAATCTTAAACATAAATCGATCCAGTTGCGCCTCTGGCAAGGGATAAGTTCCTTCGTTTTCAATGGGATTTTGCGTGGCAAGCACAAAAAAGGGTTCTGTGAGCGCGTGGCTGTCATTTCCTACTGTTACAGTATGTTCTTGCATTGCCTCTAACAATGCCGACTGTGTTTTTGGAGTTGCTCGATTAATCTCATCTGCCAAGATTAGATTGGCAAAAATCGGTCCGCGCTCAAAAGAAAAAGCATTGCCTTGCTCATTCTTAATAATAATATTTGTTCCTGTCACATCACTTGGCATTAAATCTGGTGTAAACTGAATCCGCTTAAATGACAAGTCAAATACTTTGCTAATTGTGCTGACCAGTCTTGTCTTTCCCAATCCCGGCATACCCTCTAGCAATACATTGCCTCCTGTAAGCATGGCAAGCATAACTTGACGAATAATCTCACGCTGACCAATAATCCCCTTTTGAATCTCCCGCTCACAGGCAGCAATCCGCTGCGCCATATATGCAGGGTCCTGCAAACCATTGTTCCCAAATTCCCCCATTTTCCACTGTCCTCCATAAACTTTTGTTTATTTTATTGCAGGCGTACGAACCCGTAATATGTTAGTAAAACTGACCCGCACGCCGCAGCATTCTTGAACTTTTAATTAAAATTCGAGAAATACGCTTTTATAATCTCTTCCATACCGCTTGGATACTTTCCTGCTGCAATCCCTTCATAAGCATTTTGCTCATAACTACCAATCACTGCTTCATGAGACATATGTGTTCCCTCCCAGCTCAAACCATTCTGCGCATAAAAATACTCTGATGCATCATGGTTTACCGCATTTCCAGTCAAATTTTCACTTTCCGCAATTTCATTTGGAATACTGACATAATCATGTGGCGTACTGCTCGTACCTGTTCCTCTTCCAATCCCAGAACCATTATTCAAATCACCTTGCCCGTTGGAACCATTTGTGCCACCTTCCGCAGATTGTCCCCCTTGTCCAGCTCCATTTTGATCGCCAGATTGTCCGTTTTGCCCAGTTCCGTTTTGATTGCCAGGTTGTCCATTCTGCCCAGTTCCATTTTGGTTGCCAGGCTGCCCAGCAGTTCCCTGCGCAAGCTCTGCCTCATGCATTCCCCGTAACTTTTCTGACAACGCCTGCATGGACTCTGCTGTGACAGACGACACCGTCGCACCATTTCGCAAGCTTTCTGCAAGTGTTGCTAACGTATTTCCTGTATGCTCATATCTATATTCCAACTTCTGCGATGCAGCCTTCATCATTTCCATACTAGACGCCTGCTGCAATTCCTCTTGCGAAGCCTGTAAGCTTTCTGCCATCTCCTGCAAAGCCGCCTGTTGCGCTACTGTCAAATCTTGCTCTTGGGAAAGTTCTTCCAGTGCCTCCAAAATCTCTTCAATTTCCTCTGTCTTTTCCCTTGCCGCTTCCCGAATATGATGCAGTTCGCGTGCGCGTTCTTTCATTGCAGAAGGCATGAGCGCAAGGACAATGAGTATTGCAAACAGTCCTGCCAATCCCACTATAAGTTTCCATGACGGCAAAATTGCAATCCGTATTTTATCGCGTTGTAACTGTAACTGATTCATGGCATCTGTACGCTGCAATTCAACCAAAGCGCCTTCTTTTTCCAGATTTCCATAGGCTGTCACAATCCGTTCTTCAAACCCAAAACGATCCATTACAAGTGCTGTCTGTTCCATATTTTTTCGCTTGATAAAAGCTAGCACGACCGCGGTCAACAGTACAAGAATCAATATTATAATTGTGCAACCCCCTGCATAATAAAAGGGAATAATAAAAGCAATCGCCTGCAATAAAATTCCTACACCCGCGCCAATGTAGAGAACAAATACTGCTTTTTTTATAAACTGTGCTACATTTAATCTAAAGCAATAGGATTGTATTATTTTTATAAACGCTTTCTGACTCATACAACGCCTCCATTATATACTCACGACAGATGAAATCTGCCGTGAGTATCGCGCCAACCGCAGCCGCGAAGCGGCATATTTCCTTGTGCGGTTGTGCGCATCACATTATACTGAGCGGTCAGTCTTTTCGACCGCCAGTATAATTTTACTGCACATCTTTGTTCTTCCTTTTATTACGGTTTGATTTGCCCGTAAAATTATTTTTGGAAGACGAATGCATTGGATTCACCTTCCATGCAGCGGCAAGCATAAACAAAATTGCCAGTATGAAAATACATGCGGCGGACAAAAACATCCATGTCTTTCCCTGTGACAAAGAATAGGTGATAACCCCAACCTCGCTTTTATCAAAATTAGAGCCTGCCACACCAAACGCAGATTCTCCAGTCATAATCTGCATAAAAAATTCTTCAAAGAACACAGCAGGATTTATTAGCAAAAATAGCATTGATTCCCCTGCGTGCTCCCCTTTGCTCCAAAGAAATCTTAATATTGTAGGAACAAATGTTAGAATATAAATCACAAAATATATGATAAAAGACAGTACCACCGCAACTATCGATTTGCGGCAGAACGCAGAACAGCAAATCCCAATGCTTCCAGAAAACACAGACAACAAGATAATTGTCAAAATAAAATAAAGCAAGCTACTCCACTCTAAGCCACCTACCACAAAAGCCAATGCCATAATAGGCATTCCGGCAGCAACAAAAAAAAGAATCCGAATTACTGCTGATACTACTTTTCCAAACACAATAGAAAATGGTGACATACAAGTGGTTAGCATAATATCAAATGTCTGCCGTTCCTTTTCTCCAGAAATACTAGGTGCGGTAATAATTGGCACAATTAGGGCAACAATAAATGCTTGTACTGCTGCCTGCACAGGAAATAGATAAATCAAATAGCTGTAAATATTGCGGCTGCTATAATAGCTATTATTGTCTGACTGAATGATTGCAAGCGCCAACAGAAATGCCAATGTCAATATCACTTCATAGGCAAACAATGCCCAACTCAACCGCATACTGCGGGCAGTTACTTGCAAATCCTTTTTTATAATTGGATTGATCTTTATTGGCTTTGCCAATATTCTCACTGCGAGTCACCTCCTGTCAACTGCATAAACAATGCTTCCAGATTGCCTTCCTCCCGATAAAAACCAGTCAAAACCACTTGATTTTGAATCAACAGTCCCATAAGCGCGCTAATCTGTTCGTCTGTATTGTTATTGGATATAATAATCTCATTTTCTCTGACAGATTCCACAATCACGCCAACTTGTTCTTGTAAGAGGCGCACTGCAATTTCTATGCCAGATGCAATCTGAATATGAATGCGCTTTCCGCCAGCAGCCTGACGCATAATATCTTCAATACGCCCTGCTGTAATTAATTGCCCATGACTCATTATTCCAATACTTGTGCACATTTCAGAAAGCTCTGAGAGAATGTGAGAACTAATAACAATCGTTTTTCCCATAGAATGAAGATTTTTTAATAATTCTTTCATCTCCACACGTGCTCTAGGGTCCAAACCAGAACTTGGCTCATCTAAAATCAACAGCTTCGGATTGTGAAGCAGTGCTCTGGCAACACAAAGCCGCTGTTTCATTCCACGAGAAAGCGTATCCACATAAAATTCTTTTTTGTCAGAAAGGTTTACAAGTTCTAATAAGTCATCTGATAATTTTGCAATATCCCGCGAGCACATCCCATACATAGATCCATAAAAATCCATATACTCACGCACTTTTAAATTGTCGTAAACCCCAAAGAAATCTGGCACATACCCAATAAGGCGTTTCATCTCCTTTGTGCCTACTGTCGCCTCGCTGCTTCCAATTCGCACCGACCCGCTACTTGCCTTTAACAATCCACAGACAATGCGTATTGTGGTTGTCTTACCTGCGCCATTTGGTCCCACAAAGCCAAACAAATCCCCCTCTGGAATGTGCAATGACAGATGATTGACAGCCGTAAATGAGCCATACTTTTTCGTTAAATCATTGATATATAACATACGAAAATTCCCCCTACTGTACAGAATACAGACACCCATAAGAAGTCTCACTACAATTGTCATCCACTACTTTATTCCAATCCTTTGTGACACCAACCACAATGATTGCATCAGGATCTTCCTGTAAACTTGCAACAGAAACACCAATTCCAAGTGCAGCAATAAAATCTGCATCTTTTTGTTCTTTACCGCGGTAAATCTCATTCATATAGCCATGCAAGTAATCTTCTACCACATCATCATAGTTCTTTGAAGAAAGGTACACCACCTTGCTTAGATCACATGTCTCCCCCGCAGGAAGATTCTGATAGATAAACAGACTGTCATACGCAATCACAGCAAAATATTCAAAATCCCACTCTGTCTCATTTGTAACTGTGCCATTCAATCCTGAAGCAATCAAACCAGTCTCATTTACAAGGGTACTACTAATCCCCCATCCATTCACTGACTGTATATCAAGCGAAATTTTTCCTGTCACTTTGTTTGCAGCAGCTTCTGCCTTAAAATACGCATCTTCAAAACCAACACTTGGATTCAAACCAAAAGAAATACGCTCGCCCTCTTTTACAATACGACTGCGATACTTTTCATTGTCTTGAATATTATAATAGTCAGACCAAATTGGACCACAAGAATCATATCCTTCTGTCAACCGCAGCATCCATTCCTTATGACCAGCGTCATAACAGTGCATATAGGTCTTCGCCTCTTGATTAGGAGCCCCTAATTCCTCAACGGTCACAGAGTAGACTCTTGTGTCTACCACCTCAAAGCCTCTTCCCGCAATATAAATGAAAAAGATTCCGACAAGTGTTGTAATTGGAACTGCAATCCAATACCAATCCCGTTTTTTTATAAAACGCAAAATGAGATAAAGCACAGGTCCTACAAAAATTACATACAAAATAACAATCCATTTTAGCATGTCAAAATTCAAGCGATTGCCACCATTTCCAAAAGTTCTAAAAATTCTGCGAATTTCATATTCATTTTTATTATACTTACTCTTGGGATTATATGGAATCTGTGTGTAGGAATTAATCTGAATCAAAAGCTCATATACATAGGACTCCACATCTTGTGGCACAAGTTTCGACAGAGAATATGGCACAACTTCCACTGCGCCATCTCCCCGCGAAGTAATGAGACTAAGAATATCCATATTTGTATCATACTGGTCATTCACGTCATTTAGTTCTGCCATGTACAGTTTTACTAAATCCTTATCATAATGGTCCTGATAAGGATGCTCATTCGGTGCATTTACTTTAGAACATTCTATCCCCAAAAAATCGAATCTGCTCAGCACATCTTCTGCACGCTCTCCTGTGCCGACAATCAGCATTCCGCCTTCCTCTACCCAACGCTGAATACACTCCAATTCTACCTCTGTCAAAATACCAGTATTATAGTCATCAATCACCAGAAAGTTCATATCACTTTTCAATGAATGAAGCAGATCATCTTGACTGAAATGATACAGTTTCACAGGAAGTTCTACACCACCATAGTATAAGTTATTTCCTTCCATATCCAAATAAGTCAAAGACGCATAGGAATCGCTTAATATTCCCATAGAAAGCAAATCTGTCCCATTTAAAAATAGATTGGTAAAAACTTTCGACGCCGCTAGTTGATTCTCTCTATCTAACAAGGAAACGGACACGGAAGCACCAATGTCTTCTATACTTTCTCTTGGTATTTTGACCAGAAACTGTTTGGTGCTGCCTTGCGGCAGGGAAAGGATCGTATCGTAAACGCAGCTTAGCGAATAATATGTATTTTCTAAGCGAATCCGCGCTATCCCTTCCCAGTTCTCTCCCCAATTGGAGACAACCACTTGAATATCATATGTGGAAAAATTCTGCGAATGTAGCTGTGCATCAATAGAAAACAATTCTTCTTGCGCATGAGCTGTCGCAGCCTTCTTTCCTACCAATGCGCCGCAAATTAAAAATCCCAAAACAAGAACTGCCAAAAGCCTTTTATTGGACTTTACTTTGTCTTTCATGTCTGTTTCCTTTCTCCCTACAGCGCTTTAGATTCTGATGGCTCCAACCGCTCGAATATTCATTGGATAAACATTGCTCTCTCCCACATACGTTGCAATGTATTTCACATAATTCTCCGCCTCTGCAAGCGGCACGAGACACATAATCACCCCTGCAAATCCACCGCCATGCACACGGCACACACCATCTCCAATTCCCTGTAAAAATAACTCTGTAAGTGCAAGGGTACGCGTAATCTTTTGCTCTTTGCAATTTTGAAGGGAATAACAGTTCTGTAAGAGTTCCCAAGACGAAGTACCTGATTCCTTAACAAGCCTTAACACATTTTCAATATCTTCTTTCTCGATTGCCTCTGCCATCGCATCTACTCTGCGATTTTCCTCAAAGAAATGGACTGCACGCAGCAGTGCCCTATCATTTTCTATCTCATTTGCATGTGCAAGCAACGCATCAAGGTTTGTCTCACACAAAAGCTCCACGCCAAGAACCTTTGCCGCCTCTTTCATTTCATTTGGAATACCTGAATATTCCTCACTTAAATCCGCATGTCCTTTTCCTGTGTTTACAATGACAAGACGATACCCTTTTTTCTCAAAAGAAAAGGTTAATGGTTTGTACTCTGGCTGACTGCCGTTTGCAAAATCAAACAGAACAGGACCTCCCACTGCACATGCCATCTGATCCATCATTCCAGATGCTTTATTCCAATATACATTCTCAGAGTATTTACCAATCTTCGCATAATCCGCACAGCTCATTGCGCCGTCATTAAAGAAATAGTTAACAATTGTACACACAAGCATCTCAAAAGAAGCAGACGAACTAACCCCTGCTGCCGCAATTACATTTGTGGAGACATAGGCATCAAATCCGCCGACTTGAAAACCAAACTTTTGTGCGCCTTCTATCATACCTGCAAGCAACGCAACCGTTCCACCGCCCTTAACAACACTGTCCAATTTCGCAATATCCACCACAATTTCCTTGTCATAGCCTTCGCTTGTAATATGAATCACACTACTGTTATTGGGATAAGCAGCACCAATTGTATCTAAATCAATGCTTCCCGCAATCACTTTTCCTCCGTTGTGGTCTGTATGGTTGCCAATAATCTCTGTCCTGCCAGGTGCAGAGAAAAACTCCGCCTTGTCATGCGCATACTTTTTTTGGAAGTTCTCTGCCAGAGCACTTAAACGTTTAGCACTTTTTACGCTCTCTCCATAAACTTTTTCTAGTCTCTCAATGCTTGGAATATTCATTTTTTAGTTCCTCCTTTTAATTCGATATTTTTTCTATTTCATTATACACCAATGTGTTTTAAAATCCAATCAATTCCTTTTGCAATCCTTATATCTGGCTCTGAAAAATGTCCGCCTGCATTCCACGCAAGGATTCCTTTTATCTTTTCTTGATGTTCACAGAGCAACCCATATATTTTTCTTGTGTTATCCCCCACCACTGCCATTCGTTTATTTTTGGTTCGCTCCTCTTTGTCCCCAAGACTTAGATAGACATATTTTGTATCACAATTCTGTGTTATTGCTATCTTTTGTTGAATATATTCCAATATACCCTCATACCAAAAAGAACCAGAACAGCTAATCATACCCGAAAAAATATCTTCCCTACAATAAATCCACAAACTAAAAAGACCTGCAAGCGAATACCCTACTGGAAAACGCATTATTTCTGTCTCGCCCTCATCTGTCTCAATATATGGAATCAAATGCTCCACAAGCCACTTTTGTGTATTCTCTGCTTTTCCTCCAAACCCTTCATTCCCAAAAACTGGCTTTGCTGCCCAAGGTGAAAAATCATCATTCCAATTTTGACACGCATACGCTGCCAAAATAAAATTCGCTTCTGGTAACTGTTCTCTCAAATAGGACACAACTGTCATAACAGATTCTTTGCTTTCCTCGCCAACACCCCAGTAAAATATAGGCAATTTTTTCTTTTGTTTCTCCACAGTTTTATTTTTGTAAATATAGCACTTTCTACCATAAATAGTCATTGTTATCAAATCATTTCTCATATTAACACCTATTTGACCGCCGCCAAATCTTTCGCTTCTCTGCCTCTCGAATCAATTCTTCTCGAAAGTCTGGGTGCGCAATAGAAATTAGCCCCTCTGCTCGCTCCCATGTAGAACGACCTTCCAAGTTAATTACGCCATATTCTGTCGCCAGAAAATAAACCTGACTTCTTGGCGAAGTAATAATATCCCCGTCAAACTGTGGGCGAACACGAGAATGATACACACCATTTTTATCTTTATAGACAGAACTCATACAAATAAATGCTTTCCCACCGTGCGAGGCAGAAGCGCCTATCAGAAAATCAAGTTGTCCACCTGTACCACTAATCTGCCTAGAACCAGAACTTTCTGCTGCCACTTGTCCATATAAATCAACAGATACACAACTGTTAATAGAAACCATATTGTCAATCTGTGCAATAATCCCCGGTCTGTTGACATACTCTAGCGGATATGCTGCAATACCATGATTGTCGTCTACCCACTCATAAAGTTCTGGCGAACCAACCGCACAGCCAAACACCCCTTTTCCTCTGTCTATCTTTTTCCGGCGATTGGTAAGTTTCCCCGCCTTGTACATACTTAAATAGGCATCAGAGCAAAGCTCTGTATGCATTCCCAAGTCTTTAATATCGGATTCTGCAATCAATTCCCCCAGCGCATTTGGCATACTGCCAATCCCAAGCTGAAGTGTTGCACCATCTACAATATAAGGCAAAATCTTCTCTGCAATTTTTCTATCTGTATCTGTAGGCAAAATTGCCTTACTGCCCACAAATGGCTCATGTTCTCCCTCCACAATATAATCTACATCAGAGATATGAATGCACTCGTCATAACCGCCGTGCACTTTTGGCAAATGCTCATTTACCTCAACAATCACAATGTCCGCCACACGCGTTATCGGTGCCGCCACTCCCGTATTGACAGAAAAGTTAAAATATCCATGTTTATCCATAGGCGATACGCTCACCATCACTACATTAACTTTTAGAAAGAACTCGTAATATGCCGCATTGTTGTGAAATACCATAGGAATATAATAGCAAAGGCCTCTGTCACACAATTTCCGCTCATAGGAAGAACAGTGCCAACTATGGTATGTAAAATGCTCCTGCTGTTCATCGCACTCCGCCACCGCTATTGGTCCTGCAATTAAATTGCCGCGTATCTTTACATCATAGAGCTCCTCTCTGCGCTTTGCCAATGCTCTGTCCAACAAGACAGGCTTGCCAAGACAGCTTGTGTAGTCTATCCAATCACCACTTTTTACTACTTCCACTGCCTTTTTTGGTGTTGTGAGTTTCTCCTTGTACTCCGTATAAAAATCGTGCAGCATAATATCACCTCATTTCTATATAGAACAGCCTCTCAATTTAGAATAACCTTTCCTGTCTCTATTATATTCTTATAAGGAGGACAACGCAATTTTAATTTTATATAGGAATATTTTTTATACTAAATATACAAAAACGAGCAGGAAAAATTTATCTTCACTGCTCGTTTGGAATATAATGTTTTTTATTTCTTTTGGAATCAAACATTTATACAATATAATTATTGTCCCACATATCATTCAAAGATTTACAGATTCATTGTTATACTTCTCCTTAAATTCGTAAAATGCCGCCCCCATTTTAGCATAAATGTCCGCCTGTTCATGTATTTCAAAATAACGTTTGACCCTCTCCTGCATCATAGAATCCTCAAACACTTCAAGAAATCGATCAAAATCTACAAATTCATCCCTCCTATAAGGAATGCCAAAGACATCTTGTGAAAAATCCTCTCTGGAATAAGTAGCAGCAGCTTCAAGGAAATTAATAACTACCTGTCCAAAAAAGCCAGCCATCACCGATTCATTACGAACATTCCCTTTCAGCATTTCATGTGCCTTATCAGCATAGCTTGCAATAGCATTCAATATCTGTTTTTCTGTACCAGCCAATATATGCATTTCCTGACACAGATACTGCATTGTTAACTTTGCCTTTGTATCATCATCCATAGTCCACTTTGCATCTTCCGCTTGACTCGTTCCCCCCAGATGATATACCCGGTTACTGTTATCTGAATTTGTCTCTATACGCAGAATAACCTTCCCTTTATACAATATATCATTTTGTTGTGGAGGCACTTTTCCTAAATCAAATTGCCAAAAATAATAAGATTTCGTTGTCGTATATTCGTCTGTAGTACTATTCTCTATCGTTTCATATTCGTTTTTCATAAAGCTATCTCGCTGAAATTCGCACAATACTGTATTAATAGATGTATCTGTTCTACCTCTGGAAATTTTAAGTGCCTCTTCATAATTTGAGGCAAAATGATGCTTCTTAAAATTCTCTGCAAAATACTTTTCCGTAAGATTGTCAAATCCCACATGATATATCTCGTGTAAAGTAGTTTGAAAATTTTGAAAATTCGCAAGAGTTAACTCAAGGCCTTCCAATTGATTTTCCGATAAACTTGTAAGAACCTCCCAAGGGTTTGTCTCTTCATTATTAACAAGTGATCTCAAAATTTGAATTATTTCTTGATTCTCACTATTTTGATTTTGCTTGCTGTTTCGTTTTGCACCTTTTTCCTTTTTTATCTGTAATGCATTTCCACCTGAAGTTAATGTCCGCAACAAGCTAATTAACACGTCTTTCAGAACAATATCACCGCTGCCCTGCGAATTCTTCTTATTAAGAAGTTTTTCAATTCTAATAATGGAATCGTCTTTTGTAAACTGAATCGGATATCTCTGTACTGGTTTATCACAGCTCCTCAACTGCTGTATATACGCAAGTGCTCCGAATGGTTTCTGTTCCGGAAAATAGTAACGAGCTCCAATGACATTATCATTTTGTGAGGTCTTTTTCCTTTTTATATCCTCTCGTTTATGCCTTTGCATAACTTTGTACATATTTCATCCTCCGTTACAATATTTATATTCAAATATTTGATTCTGTGGCATTTTTATCGCTTACAAATACTTTTTTAACTCTGCAATAATACCCTCATACTCCGCGTCAGACAACGTTTTCCGCTTTGGGTCCATAGCAAATGTACTGCCCCATTCAAACTCATCTTCCCGATACTTTGGAACTAGATGAAAATGAAGATGATGTCCAGTGTCTCCATATGCGCCATAATTTACTTTGTCTGGCGCAAATGCCTTGTGAATCGCCTCTGCAACATGGTTCACATCATGAAAAAATGCATTTCTGTCCGCCTCGGAAAGCTCTGTCATCTCACTTACATGATGTTTGCTTGCTACAATCACTCTTCCCTTATGGCTCTGCTCCTTAAATAAGTAAACTTTTGATGCCTCCAACTCACATATTTTAATGCCAAACTTCTCAACCAGCGCACCTTCCACACAATATGCACAATTATTATCAACCATATACAACACTCCTTTTCTTTTTACAAAAATCTCTCTGCTTGCGCTTTGATTTTATCTGTAATAATTTATTTCTGTTCCTTTGTTGCCAGTTTTTCAAAATGCCGTTCCAAAAGCGCCACAACTGCGTCCTTGTCCTCCATTTTATCCAGTATAACACATGTGCCGAATACATCGTCATACTGATAAATTAATTTATACGGATCGCCTTGAATCATAAACTGCGCATCTCCTTCATAGGGTTGAAACACTTCTTTCCCCATCTCTTCAGCAACGCTCTGCACAAGCATACGAACTGGTTCAGATGCCCACCCATTTGTATCAATCACAATCCAGCCATCTTCTTCTGTAATCATATTTATCTTATAAAGCATAATTTATATCCTTCCTGTAGAATGACACTCACAGCGACTATCGCCGCATCTTATATGGCTGTATGTATCACTGTGACTGTTATTCTCTTTTTGGCGTGCACAAAGAGGCATCACATATTATTTATGTGATACCTCTATTTTTCGTTCTACATTCTGCCTATTTCTGTACAAGATGAACTGCAAAGCCGCCAATCTCTTCTTCCATATAGATTGCTGTAAGTTTTCCGTTCTTTACCACAGCAGAGTCCTCTATAAATTTCACATTCTTTACGGATTCCAGATAGTTCTTTGCACGCGCTACACTGTTTGTGCCAATCGCAATGTGTCCGTTGGCGCCACGGCCTATCTTCTTCATTGCCTCAACCTCAATGCCAGCAAAAATAGAGCTGTTTCCTGTCTTCTTGGTAAATCCAAACAATTCATCATATCTGGAAGCCACTGCGTCTGCTGTTGCCTCATCTTCACAATTCACGCCAATATGTCTAAGCTCAAAGCCAAGCATTGTCCGAACTGCTTCCTCTGTAAGCGTCTGAATCTCATCATATTTTCCAGCAGCCACAAGGTCTTTCTTAACCATCCACGAACCGCCACATGCAATAATCTTGTCAAATGCGAGATATTCACAGATATTCTTTGCAGAAATGCCGCCTGTTGGCATAAACTTCATCTGTGTATAAGGCGCTGCCATAGACTTAATCATATTCAAACCACCTGCTGCTTCTGCTGGGAAAAACTTAACAACCTCAAGACCAAGCTCAATTGCCTGCTCCACATCAGAAGGATTTGATGTACCTGGTGTAACAGGAACACCCTTGTCAATACAATATTGAACCACCTTTGGATTTAATCCAGGGCTGACAATAAATTTCGCGCCTGCATTTACTGCGCGGTCAACCTGTTCTGTTGTAAGCACAGTGCCTGCGCCAACCAACATCTCAGGAAATGCACTTGCCATAATGCGAATGGATTCCTCTGCTGCCGCTGTTCGGAACGTCACTTCCGCACAGGGAAGTCCACCCTTAATTAACGCCTCTGCCAATGGTTTTGCGTCTTTTGCATCATCCAGAACTACAACGGGTACAATGCCGATTTTACTAATTTTTTCCAATACTTCGTTCATATTTTGCACCAAGCCTCAAGCGAAAATGCTTACATTTTCATTAGAGGCGCAAACACAAAGGGTGAAAGATATGTGTTTGCATTTTATCCCTTTCTCTTTTTTTCTTTCACCCGTTCCCTCATTTCCATGTATGACTGCCTAAATATTTCTTTTTGTTTTCGGAACAATTGATAAAATTATTTGTGCATAATTTATCAATCGTTTTTACTGGGGCTGCTTTCCAATGTAAGCAAGGATACCACCATCAACATACAGTATATGTCCATTTACACCATTTGATGCCTCTGATGCAAGGAAAACAGCAGGACCGCCAAGCTCCTCCGCTTGCAACCATCTGTTTGCCGGTGTCTTTGCACAGATAAAAGTGTCAAATGGGTGTCTGCTTCCATCTGGCTGACGCTCGCGCAATGGTGCTGTCTGTGGTGTCTCAATATAGCCTGGTCCAATGCCGTTACACTGAATATTATATCCGCCATACTCAGAACAAATATTCTTTGTAAGCATTTTTAATCCGCCCTTTGCAGCCGCATATGCAGAGACTGTCTCACGACCAAGTTCTGACATCATAGAACAAATATTGATAATCTTACCATGTCCCTTCTTAATCATAGAGGGAATTACTGCCTTTGATACGATAAACGGCGCATTTAAGTCAACATCAATCACCTGTCTAAACTCTGCCGCTGTCATCTCACACATAGGGATTCTCTTGATAATACCTGCGTTATTTACCAGAACATCAATTACGCCGACTTCCTTCTCAATCGCAGCAACCATTTCATTTACAGCATCTTCGTTTGTGACATCACACACATAACCATGTGCGTCAATCCCTTCTTCTTGATATGCCGCCACGCCTTTATCCACAAGCTCCTGCCTAATATCATTAAATACAATTGTTGCGCCTGCATTTGCCATTGCCTTTGCAATAGCAAATCCAATGCCATAAGATGCGCCTGTCACAAGAGCAATTTTGCCTTCCAGTGAAAACGGATTTGTATTTGCCATATTCTTTCCTCCTAAATTTAAGTGAATTTAAAATAACATTATTTTATTGTTAGCGCTGTACACGCCCTGAAGCATCACCGCCTGCAAGTGTTTCCACTTCTTTTCTTGACACCAAGTTAAAATCTCCAGGAATTGTGTGTTTCAGTGCAGATGCCGCCACGCCAAATTCCAATGCAGCCTTAAAATCCTTGCCATCTAGCAATCCACAAATCACGCCGCCCGCAAAGGAATCGCCGCCGCCAACACGGTCTACAATTGGATGAATACTGTATTCTTTTGAATGATAAAACTCTTTTGTATCTCTGGAATAGATACATGCAGACCAGCCATTGTCAGATGCGGAATGACTTACTCTAAGAGAAGAAATACAGTACTCAAAGTTGTAATCTGCTACCATCTGCTCAAAAATAGACTTATAACCCGCAAGCTCAAGGTCTCCACTTGTCACATCTGTATTGCCTGGCTTATATCCTAATACAAGCTCTGCATCTTCTTCATTTCCAATGCAAACATCAACATATTGCATCAAATTTTTCATAATTTTCTGCGCCTTCTCCGAAGACCATAATTTCTTTCTAAAATTCAAATCCACAGATACCTTTACGCCATGTTTTTTCGCTGCCTTTAAAGCTTCCTCTGTCAGCACCGCCGCCGAATCAGATACTGCTGGTGTAATTCCTGTAAAATGGAACCAATCAACTCCCTCAAAAATCTTGTCGAAGTCAAAGTCCGCTACAGTTGCGGTAGAGATTGATGAGTGTGCTCTGTCATACACAACCTTGGAAGGTCTCATTGCAGAGCCAGATTCCAGATAGTAAATCCCTAGACGCTCCCCGCACTTTGCAATGTCCTGTGTTCCCACACCATACTTTCTCAGCGCAGCAATCGCGCACTCTCCCAGCTCATTGTCAGGAACTGCTGTCACAAAGCTTGCATTGTGTCCATAATTTGCCAGCGACACAGCCACATTTGCCTCACCGCCTCCATAGTTGATGTCAAACTCGTCTGCCTGAATAAACTTCTCGTTGTTTGGTGTAGAGAGTCTTAACATAATCTCTCCCATTGTTACTACTTTTTTTGCCATGATTATCATTCCTCCATTTATTTATTGTCCTCAAAGGCCGCCTAATCAAAACCCTTGAAAATGTAACAGTTCAGACAAGCTGACCTGTTACTTGAAAATACAATTGTTACAGTGTTACACCCTGCTTAAAAATTGCCATATCATGAAATCCTGCAAGTTCGCTTTTCACTTCCTTGCCGGAAGCGACTGCCACAACCTCATCAAATAACCGTTGCCCTGTCACGTCCAAACGTTCTCCTTCTGCAACAACCCCAGCATTAAAATCAATCCAATTGTCTTTTTTGCCTGCAAGGTTTGAGTTACTTGAAATTTTCATTGTTGGCACTGGACATGCAAACGGTGTACCGCGCCCTGTTGTAAACAGTACAATATGTGCACCACTCGCTGCAAGTGCTGTCGCTGCCACAAGGTCATTTCCAGGTGCACTTAATAGATTCAGCCCTGGAGTCTTTACAGTCTCCCCATAGGCAAGCACACCCTTTACAATCGCGGTCCCCGACTTCTGTGTACAGCCAAGCGACTTATCCTCTAATGTGGAAATACCACCTTTTTTATTGCCCGGTGAAGGGTTCTCGTAAATTGTTTGATTATGGCTTTTAAAATAATTCTTAAAATCATTAATTAGGTCAACTGTCTTGTGAAACAATTCCTCATTCGCGCAGCGGTTCATAAGAATCGTCTCCGCACCAAACATTTCTGGAACTTCCGTGAGAATCGTTGTTCCCTTCTTGCTAATAAGAATGTCAGAAAAACGCCCCACAGTAGGATTTGCTGTAATCCCTGAGAATCCATCACTACCACCGCACTTCATGCCAATGACAAGCTTAGAAACACTGATTGGCTCCCTTTGGAACGATGCAGCATACTTTGCAAGCCCCTTTACAATCTCGACACCCTCAGCAATCTCGTCATCACTTTCCTGTGCCACCAGAAATTTCACCCTGTTAGGATTTATCTCTCCTAAATACTCTTTTAATACATCAATGTTACTGTTCTCACAGCCAAGTCCAAGCACCAGCACACCGCCTGCGTTGGGGTGCTGAATTAAATTTGCAAGAATCTGTCTTGTATGTTCCTGATCGTCTCCCATCTGAGAACATCCATATGGATGGGGAAAAGCACACACTGCCTCAATATTTTCTTGCACAAGCCCTTGCGAAAGCGCTGCAATCTTGCTTGCCACATTGTTCACGCAACCAACTGTAGGGATAATCCAAATTTCATTTCTTACGCCAACTTTGCCATTTTCACGATTATATCCCATAAAAGTAACATCTTCGGTAACTTTTTCCTCGGCAAGTTCTGGCTCATAACTGTAATCCAGCAAATCGCCTAGTCCTGTCTTTAAATTATGCGTATGAATCCAATCGCCTTTTTTTACAGCAGAAGTTGCATTTCCAATGCGAAAACCATATTTGACCACTGGAGTGCCCTCCGCAATATCCACAAGCGCAAATTTATGTCCTGCTGGAATTTCCGCGGTCGTTGTCACTTCTGCGTCACCCACGCGCACTGTAGTGTTTGCTGGAAGCACGTCCAACGCCACAGCTACATTATCATTTTCATTAATTTTTATAAAATTTGCCATGTTTTATTCCCTTATTTTAAAATATTAAAAATTCTTCTCAATCGCCTTTCTCATGCCAAGTGTCCTAATGTCTTCCAGATAAGCGGTCACTGCATCTGTAAGTCCCGCTACCTGTGTCAAATCCTGACCATGAAAATCCACATTGCTCAGATATGCCTGTACAAACTCTGCGGAAGGTTTTGCGCTGTTTGTAGCAAAAAATTCCAAAACTGCCATATCATCCATAATATTGTATTCCTGGCTATCTCTGTGACCTATCAATGCCTTCTCACGAATCTCATTTCCTGTATAAAATGCCATCAAAGCTGCGATAGAAAAAGTCAGATGCTTTGGCAATTCTCCTTTTCTCTCCACATAGCCAAGCAAGGAAGGCATACATCTTGCCCGCCACTTAGACACTGAGTTTAATGAAATAGAAAGTAATGCATGTTTAATGTATGGATTTCTAAATCTTCCATCCACCGCCTCTGCAAAGTCAAGCAAATCCTGTTTTGGCAAATCCAGCGTTGGAATCACTTCATCATAGATGGTTTTATGCATAAAGTCGCCAATCATTGCATCTTCCATAGACTCTTTTACATAGTCATTTCCAGCCAGATAAGAAGCGAGGACAAAAGAAGTATGTGCGCCGTTTAAAATACGAACTTTTCTCTGTTTATAAGGCTTCTGATTGTCTGTAAAAATTACAGGGCAGCCTGCATCTGGAAGCGGAAATTCCTTGCTAATATCTTTTTCACTCTCAATCACCCACAGGCCAAATGGTTCTGCTGTCACCACAATATTATCTCTGTAACCAAATTCTTCCCAGAGCGCCTCTGCGTCATCTCTTGGGTATCCTGTAACAATGCGGTCAACCAAAGTTGATGTAAAGACACATACATCATTCAGCCAAGTAAGAAATCCTTCCTCAAGATTCCAAAGCTTTGCAAACTGGACAACACACTCTTTTAGATGAATTCCATTGTCATCTATCAATTCTACCGGTAGAATTACAAGTCCTTTGTCTGCTGCACCATGAAAATGCGTATATCTTGTATAAAGGAATTTACAGAGCTTACCCGGATATGTTTTTGGCGGTTCATATTCAAATTTGTCGGAATCATCAAAAACAATCCCTGCTTCTGTTGTGTTCGATACAATATATCTCAGGGAATCCAATGTAGCATATGCACTGTATTTCGCATACTCGTCATAGGCATCCACCACATCTGCGACACTTGTCACAACTCTCTTAATCACTTTTGGTTCCCCGTCAACAATTCCTCTAAGGCATACCGTATACTGGCAATCCTGATCGTGGAACATATTTAGGATTCCAGCGCCATCAATTGGTTTCACCAATACAATGTCGCCATCAAACTTTCCAGCTTCATTTGCGATGTCAATAAAATAGTCAACAAATGCACGTAAGAAGTTTCCCTCGCCAAACTGAAGTACTTTAATAGGTCTTTGTTTTTTTTCGGTCTTTGCCGCATTTAATAATTCCATACTATTATCTCCTATTATTTTTTATTGGCTGTTCTGTACAGCACAACTTTTTTGTAAGTGCTTACAATATGCATTTTAAATCCTTTTTGCCAATAAGTCAACTATATTTTGTATACTTTTATGGTCTATTTTTCACTTTTATGCCTCACTTTTATGAAAACAGTTACATTCGCGCTTTAATGTTCTATTCGCTGCCGAATTTTATCAAAGGTTTTCCACCGTCCCATTCGCTCCTGTCGGTCTTTTGCAAGGACTTCTATCATAAATCCACCAATTTCCCAAAACACACGTTTTGTTTCCTCATTCATCGCGGAATACTCCTGCATAATTGTATGCAGTCTTCTGGCAAACTCTCCACCCTTAACATTCTTCAAATCTGTCAGTGTCTTTGCCTCTGTAATTTCTATCAATTTAAAAAGACTTTCAATAAAATCGCCAACTTGCTCTACTCCCAACGCAAAAATCCAGTTGTTAATGCGGTCATAAAGTTCTTTTCGCTTTGGCTGCGAAACCTCCGAGCGCTCAAAATGGTCCCCCTCAACACACCAAGAGAAACAAATATGCTGCTGCACACCAATTTCTGTGCTTTTAATCAGTTCATAATCCTCTTTCTGTTCCATTAACATTCCCACAAAAGATTCGTCCGGTACAATCTTTAAAAGCTTGTCCTTCACGCCATCATAGTCTAATGTCTGCATAAAATCTGGTCGAAATCCTGGTCCGTCCATATTGTAGATTTTGCCAATTCTATGTTTCACACTTTCCTCGCAAGTCATTGCCGCGTACATTGCCAGATTACCGCCCTTAGAATGCCCTCCTAGATAAAATCTAAGATTCCTTTTTCTGGCGAGAAGCTTTGCCACTTGATGCACATACTCTGTACTTCTTAGCTGTGCGCCCACCGGCGTGCGATACGCCATATAAAAATCCTCTTTCCAGCCAATCAGCGCATCATCTGTTCCCCGAAACGATAAAAATGTATCACCATTTCCTAGCAAGAAAGTTACTGCACAAAACTGTACTCCTTCGTCTGCGTTCATCTCCTCCACCAAAAAATTTGCTTTGGTATTTCGGTATCTACGCGAAAATGCCACTTTATAAAAAAGCTCCCGATTCTTTTCTAGCTCCCACTTGACGGATATAAAATGATGCCAGTCCATTCGCTGCGCCACATCACACAGCATAATAGCTGGCATATTCTCATCAATTCTTGGAACAATCCCATCAAAAATAAAATAAGAAAGATGGGAAAACACAAGCCCATCTATCTCACAAAAAGGTTTTTCCGTAAAGGTAAAACCGCCAAATTCATAAACATATGAAATAATATCTCCCATAACAATCCTCCACAATACCAGCGCCTACAAATAAGGCGCTGGTATCTTTTTAATACAGTTCTCCATCATAGTATGTCAAAAGCAAGCCCACAACATTATTATATTGAAGCACTCCTTCCTCCACACCATTTAACTTTAATGTCACATCCATCAGTGTATTAGAAACTTTTTTTACAGTAGACGTCTTTACTACTGCTTTTTTCTCCACAGTCTGCCATTCTTCTTTTGACAGAAAAATATTATCTTCTGCCACCCCATCACTGATTCTCACATGTCTTCTATAGGTACTCTGGTTCTTTCCAATTGCCTCATAAAAATCACTATTGACATAACTAAGTACACTTAAATATCCGCAATATTGCAAGAATGGATCGTCAGAATGGATACAAGCCAAAAAGCCAATCATATTTGCATCATCTTCATAGATAAAACCCTTTGTATGCGCAAGCTCATGGCAAATTGTTGGCGCTACATTTGTGATATACATTACAGAATTAATATTTGCTTCCATAGAAAATGGAAAGTAGTAACCCATTATGTACTGCTGGCTAAAAAATTCAGAAAAACTTAGATACTTTGGTGTAACATAAAATCCCGCCAACTGGTCGTATTCTTCTCCAAGTTTCATCATTGCCTGCCGCGAAGCTTCAACTAAATCCCCATCATAATAAGCATCTCCACTGTCATCATGAACAATTCGTTTTTCCAGCTCATTACATTTTTCAACAATATAATCTCTTAAAATTGCCAGCTCTCTCTTTGTGTATTTCTTTTCGCTTGTTGTCTGTGTCACTGCATGATTTGAATTGCTAACGACCATTCTATCTGACACAGTTTCATCCACCAGATATTTTTCAGCAAAACTGGAACTATGATACAAAATAAAGCAATTGAAAGTCATCACATAACATACGCACAACACAGTCCATGCATAAAATTTACCAAAACTGCTAACTATCTTCTGAAATTTTCGTTTGCAGCTAAGATTTAATATCCCAAAACCAATGCCAAACAAGGTAATTCCTACCGCTAGAATCAGCATAATTTCACCGATACTAAATGGTATTTTACTTGTGAGACGCGCATAAGTATTCAGCCAGACAGGAAAAATATTTTTGATATACCAGTCGCTGAATGCCACACTTCTCCACGACGCAATATTGAGTCCTACAACACCTCCCACTCCAACAGCAAACATAATTTTGTGCACTTTGACTCTTCGATTCGTATTTTTCTCATCTTTTTCCATATTTTTCCCTCCGGCAAATGCCTTTATCTACAACTTGTTATTTATATTAACATATTATTATGTTAAAAATATAAATAAATTGTTAACATTCGCCAAAGTGAATTTTCTTTTTTATTGCTGTTTTACCCAAAACTGTTCATATCGTGCCGCGTCAACACGACTTACATTTGTCTCCATATATACACCATTCTCACGATACTCTGTACAATATACAACAGCATTGTTGTTAAAATAAGACACTAAATCCCCCCGCTCATATGGAATGATAAAGGAACAATCCTGATAACCTGCGGACAGTTTGCCTGTGATAAGCGCAGTCAATGTCTCTATCCCGCTACACGATTTCGCAGACAAATACAGTCTGTCCTCCCCTTGCACTGCCGCAAATTCTCCCATTCCACACAAATCTGCCTTATTGAACGCATAAATCATAGGAATTTTTTCTGCGCCAAGGTCCTTCAAAGTGTCCTCTGTCACTCGAATATGCTCCATATAGTTTTCATCAGAATAATCAATTACCTGCACAAGCAAATCTGCCTCTCGAACTTCCTCCAATGTGGAGCGAAATGCCTTCACTAAATTATGTGGCAGATTAGAGATAAACCCCACGGTATCTGATAGCAAAAAAGCATTTTTATCCGTGGGCGCAATTCTTCTAACCGTTGTGTCAAGTGTGGCAAACAGCATATCCTCCTCATAGACTTTCTTTTCTTCATCTTTAGCATATGCGGATAGCATAGCGTTCATGATAGTTGATTTTCCAGCATTTGTATATCCTACTAGAGCAACTCTAGGAATGCCCGATTCCGCTCTTTTTTTGCGCTGTGTTTTTCGCTCCTCTACAATATTCTCCAACTCCCGCCGCATTGTTGTAAGGCGTTGCTCTAGTTTCCGCCTGTCCAACTCTAGCTTTTTCTCACCAGCTCCTTTATTACTCATCGCACCGCTGGCGCCACCTTGCCTCGACAGAGCGTCATGAAGCCCAACCAGTCTTGGCAGCATGTATTGTAGCCTTGCCACCTCAACCTGCAACTTTGCTTCCCTTGTCTTTGCCCGCGCAGAAAAGATTTCCAGAATTAAAGTTGTTCTATCCATCACTGCACAGCCTAATTCTCTACTAAGATTTCGAAGTTGAATTGGAGATAATCCATTGTCAAACACCACCATATCCGCCTCAAGAGCTTTCACCATCTCACGTACTTCCTGTACTTTGCCTGCACCAATATAAGTGGCAGCATTGGCGCTTTCCATATTCTGCTCCACACGCCCCACTGGTTCCATATTACATGCCTCTACCAAACTCACCATCTCATTCATAGCAAGCTCAAAATTCTGTCTCTTTTGGTTTGTCACAAGATTCATACCTACAATTAATACTTTGTCCATATATACCTCCCACCTGTAAACTATCAGTAATCATTCCTAAGAAATTGTAAAAAAATAACATCACAGTAATTGCACAGAATACGTCTTTAAAAATACAAGTCAAAAATTTCATTTTGACACCCGTGTGCATAAAAATACTAAATATTGATTTGTAAATTAATATTTAGTTGAGATATTCCATAGCTTAGAATAAATGCTTTCGCCACATTAAGGTTCGACCAAACAGCAAGGCGTATTACTACTATGTGTAATCAATACATTATATATAAATATGCTAAAAATACAATATACTGATTATAAAAAATTAAATTAACCAGCTCAACGAATTAACTTATTAATTTACAATTCCTAATCCAACAGGGCGCGAAATTCCAAACACAAGGTCCATATAGTTAGTATAATACTTTCATGAAAATATTTACATATATTTCTTTATTTTATTGTATATTAGTGTTTCTATTCAGTTACTGTTCACACAATATCACTTAGTTAAGACAAAATTCCAAAAAAACAGGCTGAAAATAGATATGAGTTCTTCTGCGTTTTTCTTTTATTCTCAAACTTTTACAAGACCATAGTTTGGAAAATTTCTTAGCTTAACCAATTGTGCTAGAGCGTGTTTGAAAAATGCTTTCTGTCGGATATGCATCACAGTTTGTGAGAGATTTGTGCCAAATGAAGAAGGCGTAGCGGGCTACGTCGACTGAATTTGACTAAATATCACGCAAAGTGGGGTGTATAGATGACAGGAATGATTTTCCAAACACGCTCTAGTCAATTGCTCTATTTATTTACAATCAAAGTGATATGCCTTCACAATAAAGAAAGCTTTTTCTGGCAGCTAATTGGGAGGATACTGTCATGAAAAAGCTTTCTCTAAAGGATTACTATATTGAAAAAGAGTTAAGTGAAAAGCATTCTTTTGAATACAGCATTCTACAAAACGCTGTATCTACAATGCTCATTCGCGATTAAATTATCACGAATCTATAGATAATATACTAAATTGTCAGACAATTGTCAATAGTTTGTATAAATTTTCTTAATTTTATATTCTTTTATTTTTATATTGACATTATAATCTTATTTGTATATAATAATTGTTGTTCAGTCATACCATTATCGGGGTGTGGCTCAGTTTGGCTAGAGCGCCACCTTAGGGAGGTGGAGGCCGCAAGTTCGAATCTTGTCACTCCGATTGAACGAAACAGTGCGAAACACCGCAGAATCATGAGTCCTGCGGTGTTTTTGCGTTATGGGATAAGTACCAATTAGTAAGTTGTTTTTCTAGCTTTTATGAGCTTCATCTTTCCGTTTTAGTCGAAAACCATCTGTCAGGGATGCATAGAATCATTAAAAAAGGTGGCTGGATTTTCCGGCCACCCCCAAAATTCAAAAAACTTACACATTTAAATTGACAAACTCCAAAAAAATCGGACTCTGCCCTTTGTAACTATTCCTATATCTTATATCAGTTTTTATAGTTTACACAAAACTTGAAACGGTCTTATAATATCCTTCTATTTTCTCAACAGCATAATTGATAAATCACTATTCTTGTGTCAACCTGTTCAATCTGCACTTGTATATATGCATTTTGACTTTGATATTGTTGGCATAATTGTGACAGCAGCTTTACAATCTGATTAAAGCTGTCTCTTACAAACTGATTCACTTCTAAATCTGTCGGTTCAGAATTATATTTTGCTTTTGGTATACCCAATGTAGCAAATAAATCATTCGTATCATTTCTCTACATATTCCTATTGCCGAGAAATCCCTCCTGCCCCAATTTTTCTTCAATCCTCACACATACATCCTCAATATTAGGATTATTCATATCAGAAACAACATCCAAAAACTCTGCAATATTAGAAGATATATCCTGTCTTCGCTTTAAATCTTCATTCAGTTTCCCCATGTTTTGCATATTAATTCCTTTTAACTCATTCTCCAACTCCCTAAATTCACCTTGCCAATGTTTCACATATTTTGCTCTTGTAATGGGGCTATAAATTCCAGAATCAATAACTGCTGGAAAAATTTTATCTCTATAATTTCTATCTCTCATTACTTCCAAAACTTCATACATGCAATTAGCTGATTTTAGATATGAATCAGAAATCAACAAAACCGTATAATCCATGTTACTAATAGACTGCATATACTCTTTGATGCTTCCCCATTTTCTAATATTAATGATGTCTCTATGTAATTCAATATTTTGGTTGCTTTTAAAATAATCATATATTTTATCAGCTTCATTTGAATCATTCTAACAATAGGATAAAAATATATTTGTCTTCATAAATGCAACTCTCCTTCAATTTTATATGAAGTTTGGAAAAATGTTATCCAAACTTCACATATTTTATTTTTCCTTCAATTCTTCACATAATGGCAGCAGTGCATCCAATCTTTCTACTATTCTCTGTTGTTCCTCTATTGGCGGAATAGGAATTAACAGATTATCAACTTGATTCAAATAAAAGCCTTTTTGAGCCGTTCCAGTTGCCTTTATAAGTATATATTGTTGTATATATGGAGAATCTAATACATATTTTAGATAACGATTATATATTTTAGTTGATATAACAGCTACACTCCGCTGAAATGAAATATTATATCCTCCAGTATAAATGCAGCTTCGACCAAGCGTTCCGACTATTGTAAAAAAAATATCACCAATTTGAACTTGAGTACGTAAATTCTCCTGTTCAAAAATTTCTTTTGTAAGATATCTAACTTGATCCAAATCAATCAATTTATTAAAATTTATATTTTGTGCTGATAACATTAAATACTCTGTTTTCTCTACGTTTCCACGTGGCGGATTATGGTCTCCATCAACAATTTTAGTACAAACATTTCTTAATCTTACCCATCTCCAATTTTCAGGAATATCAAATGGAATTTCCTCTTCCTCAATATCTGGTAATGATTTTTCTTTTTTGATTTTCTTTTGTACAATCAATTCTTCTTTCTCTTTTTTAATTGATGCCAACAATTCATCCACATCACTATCACTCCCCAGCTGCTCTGCCAATTTTCCCTGCATCGCAGCCTGAAGTAGTGCATCTTTCATATCTGTTGGAAATTCTTTCTTTAATACTTCCAATTCTTTTTCTATCTTCTCATACTCATCAATCTTTGGCATTATCTCATTGATTTTATCAACAATTCTCTGCTGTTCTTCGATTGGGGGAAGAGGGATAAGCATTTTTGATAAAGTCTGTCCATTACAATTTGGTTGGCATCCCTGTGTTTTTCCATTCTGTAGTTGTACCCAATACAATTGGCTCTCCATAAAATATTTCAAATATTTAGAAACTAACTGATTACTATATCTTGTTCTTATTAAATATCCTGCATAAATTGCATTTTCTGGAATATCATTCACTAAAAATGATTTTCCAACTGTGCCCCCTGTTCTTGCAAATAATATATCATTATCTTGTAACAGATATATTTCTATTTCTTCATCTTCTATATCACAATATGGCACACTTCCCCAATCTACAGAATTATTTTGTATATCACTAATACGAACCATTCTAATTTTCCCTGCTTCTTTAGCAGGAGCATTATATCCATATTGAATCGAATATGCTAAATTCCCCCATCTCATCCATCTCCAATTTTCAGGAATGTCAAACGGAACATCTTTCTCTTGAATCTTTGGTAATGCTTTCTCTTTTTTAATCTTCTTTTGTGCAACCAGTTCTTCTTTTTCTTTCTGAATTGATTCCAACAAATCATCCACATCACTATCAGTTTCAAGCCGTTCTGTCAACTTTCCCTGCAATGCAGCCTGCAATACCGCTTGTCTTAAATCTTCCGCTAATACCATAACTACACTCCCAACATATCCATAATCTCTTGTAACTTTGCATCCATCTTTCGATCAAGCCTTTTTCTCTCCGCTTTAAAATTCTCTATTGTGTCTTTCGGAGAAAGAATTACTTTCTCTTCATTTGGAAAACCACAAAAGTCTAAACTATAATTATTCGCTGCAATCTCATCCACAGATACCCTTTTTGCCTTCCAAGTCTCAGTCATGGAACTGTCTTCTTTTTCATCTTTTATCTCTATGCGATTACCCCACCATTCATCAAGAGCAGACATTTTCTCCCTTGTCATAGGATTCTTTTTCATAGAAAATTTCTGCCCGTTTGGTAAATCAAATCGGTAAAACCACACATCCGTTGTAGGCTCTGTTTTATTAAAGAAAAGCAGATTGGTTGCAATGCTTGTATAGGGAGCAAAACAACTCCCTGGAAGCCTGATAACTGTATGTAAATTAAATTCTTCTAACAGTTTCTTTTTGATTGCACTTTTACTGTTATCAGTTCCAAAAATAAATCCATCAGGAAGAACTACTCCACATCTTCCATTTTTATTAAGGCGATACATAATCTCTATCATAAAAAGGTCTGCTGTTTCTGAATTTCTAAGTTCAGCAGGAAAATTCTTCTGCACAATTTCCAGCTCTGAACCGCCATAAGGGGGATTCATCAAAATAACATCAAATTTATCATCATCGGAATATCTTCTTACATCCTGCTCTAACGAATTGTCATGCATAATATCTGGTTCTGCAATATCATTAAGCAGCATATTCGTTGTACAGAGCATATAAGGAAGCTGTTTCTTTTCAACACCATAAAAGGAATGTTGTAATTTGGGTAAATCTTCTACCTTGATTCCTGCATCTTCCACATGATGAAGTGCATCCACAAGAAATCCACCTGTACCACATGCAAAATCTGCCACTTTCTCCCCAATCTTTGGATTCACTTTGTCAACAACAAATGATGTGATTGCTCTTGGAGTATAGAACTCCCCGTTATTCTTCTGCAAGCCCTTCAGCAGAGTTTCATAAATATCATTAAATGCATGTCTTTCAGCATAATCAGAGAAATCAATTTCATCAAAAATATTGAGTAACTGCCTAAGAAGCACTCCATTTTTCATAAAATTAGTGGATTCTCTCATAAATTCTTTTACAAGAAGGGAAGCTCTGTCTGTCTTTGTAAAAAGGTAAACTTCTTCTCCTTTTTCATTTTTCACAGCATCCCCAGACAATACCCTAAACAGCTTATTGTTCACAAAATCTATCAGTTCTCCGCCTGTCATTTGGTCTTTAACAGAAGTGGATGTTACCCAATCCCTCCAACGGTAGCCGTTTGGAATAATTGGAACATAATCACTCTGCATCAATTCCCATTCTTCCTCTTTATAATCAAAAATCTTTAGAAATAGAATCCATACAATTTGGGACAATCTCTGTTCATCCCCGCCAACACCTGCATCTCCTCGCATAATGTCCTGCAGTCTTTTTATTAATGTTGCTAATGCCATACTTTTTCTCCTTGTTGTCTAATATAACTCTTCTTCTATTTGTTTCATTAAATCAATAAAATTCTGTTTGTTTCCACCAAATACACTCTTCAATATTTTCATTGGTGTATATCCTTTTTCTTTGAACACAGGAAGATTAAATACAGTAATATCCTTCAGCTTTGAAAAATCCTCTGTCTTATATTCATCCAAAATAGTCTGGATAATATCTCTTTTTTCAATATCAAGTTCATCCAGAATACCTGCATTGTAAACATTCTGCAATCTTTCTTCTTTGGATTTAGGCGGCTGCTTATATCCAACCAATCCAACAATATCAAATTTATCAATATAATATCCTACTGCTTCACTGACTTTTCTCACATATGCTCTCTCAATCAATAAATCCATAGTCATTCCATCTTTATCATCTGCTGCTTTAAAAGAAACGTAAAAATCCTGATATGTCGGATATTGGCTTAAAATATTGTTCCTTACACAGCTTTCAATATTCTGTTTGACAAGATTCCCATTCTCATCTGTATAGCGGACTTCTTCCCCATCAATCGTCACATCCACACCATTGACTTTTACTTTTTGAATATGTCCTTTGGACTTTCCTTTCTCTTTATCCTCGCCATTTTCATCTGTTTCTTTTTGTGGGCTTCCTTTCGGAAATGAACCATTCTCTCCCACTTCCATAACAGCCACTGGTTCCCCGTCAAATTCTGGGTCTTCAAATTGATAGTAATTTGACCTAAAATCTAAGATGGTAAAATGTAGCTTGCTCTTCTTTTCTTCATCAATCGTAAAGTTTTCATTGATTCTTGTTCCCCTGCCGATTGTCTGCTTAAACTCTGTCATAGAACCAATAGATTTATCCAAAACAATCAATTCACAAGTCTCCGAATCAACACCTGTTGACATCAACTTGCTTGTAACTGCAATGACAGGATATTTTGTATCTGGATCAGTAAAATTCTCCAATTCTGCTTTTCCTATTTCATCATCACCTGTAATTTTCATTATGTACTTGCTGTTTTCCTGAACCAAATCTGAATTAAGGTTTTTCAGCTTCAAAACCATTGCATCTGCATGGTCAATATTTTCACAGAATACAATTGTCTTTGCATATCTGCAATCATTTTCTTTCATATAATCTGTAATTCTTTGTGCAACAATTTCCTGTCTCTCTTCAACAACAATTGTTCTGTCAAAGTCTTTCTGTGTATAAACCCTGTTTCTTATAGGATTACCCTCTACATCCAATTTACCTGTCGGCGGTCTGTATCCCTCTTTATCAATATTAAGTTCCACAGAAATAACCCTGTAAGGAGCAAGAAATCCATCCTCAATGCCCTGTTTTAACGAATATGTATATAAAGGTTTATCATCTGTTTCCGCACAGAAATAATTGATATTTGATACATCTTCTGTTTCTTTGGGTGTAGCAGTCAGTCCAAGCTGCGTTGCTGAACTAAAATATTCCAATATTTCATGCCAGTTGGAATCCAAATCAGCAGAACCCCTGTGACACTCATCCACAATAATCATATCAAAGAAATCAGGCGGAAGTTCCTTATAATAATCTTTATCTTTGCTCTTTAACTGTTGATAAAGTGCTGTATATACTTCATAAGCAGTATCTTTCTTTATGTTTGCACTTTTCATCTTTACCATAACACCAGCATCCACAAAAGGCTTAAAATCTTTCTGCATCGTCTGGTCTGCAAGTGCATTTCTGTCAACTAAATACAGGATTTTCTTTTTGGTTTTACTCTTCCACAGTCTCCACACAATCTGAAACGCAGTAAATGTCTTGCCTGTTCCTGTTGCCATAACAAGAAGCATCCTGTTCTTCCCCTGGGCAATTGCATCAATTACCCTGTTGATAGCAATTCTTTGATAATATCTTGGTTTCTTTGGTTTAACCTTCGATGCATCAATATAATAAGGTTGGTTAACCAACCTGACTTCATCTTCTGATAAGCTTTTTTCTTTGATATATCTGTTCCACAGTTCTTCTGGATATGGGAAATCCTGCATTTTCAGTTTGTCATTATTTTTATGAAGAATCCTATCTTCTTCGATTAAATTTATCCCATTTGTTGTATATGCAAATGGAATATCCAAAATTTCTGCATATTCAAGAACCTGCTGATACCCTTCCATTGCACTATGATCAATTCCTTTTGCTTCTACCAATGCCAAAGGAATATTATCTTTAAACAATAGAAGATAATCTGCTTTTTTCTTATCTCCTCTTGATACTTTATCTCCATCAATATTTACCCTGCCATCTGTAAAGTAATATTCCATAATAATATTATCAGAGTTGTCTTTTCCCCATCTTTCCTGAATAATCGGAGTAATGTATTTCTTTTTCGTGTTTTCTTCGTTTTTCTGCTGCTCTGCAATTTCTTCTGCTGTCAACTGCATAATCTTTTCTCCTTCAATTCTTTCTCAAATTAATTTCTCATATACATTTTAATATTTAAGAAACAATATCTACTACTAAATATGTTTACTTATTTAATATAGTTGCAATATAACAAAAAATCAATCTAAATCAGTACTACTCTTAATACTTCATTGCTTATATAATCACATATAAAGCACTCTTCTTAACTCATAATAAACTTTAATATAAAAATAGGTCTTACTAAGTAAAGGTTATCCACTGCTAATTCTATAATTCCCTTTACTTTTTTATTATATTTGGACTTATGATTCTACGTTAGGGTACTTAGATTCAGTTTTTACTTTTTAATTCTGTATCACTAAAAATTTATCTTTTAGTAAATCTTGTATAATACATTTTTGCCTGCATAGCATCAATACCCATACGTTTTGCTAAACGACTTAATATATCTTTTGTAGGTACATTATACGCAATCCCCATTACTACTATTTCTTCTGCTTTAACTTCTCTTTCTTTGTTTCTTGCATATTTTTCTACATATCTTTCAACTTCAGCACACATTTCCATCACTTCTTCCTCATCTTTCTTAAAATATGTTACTCTGTTTGACAACTTACTATTATATCCTATCTAGTGTAACAAATAATAAGTTCCTAATACATTGATATAGTATAATTGCTCATATGCAAAACAAAGAATTAAATCATAATGGTAGCTACAGCATTTAGCAACAACAAAACAAATAGATAATCGCATAATCAAATGTATCAATTAATTATATATCTTCACCACATAATATATTATAGACTAGAAGTTATCAAAAGATTGGCCTCAAACTTCTTATTTTAACTTCGTAGCCCGTTATATGGTTATTGATTTATTTCAGCTATTTTGCTAAAATTCTAAACAACTTTAATAAAAATCCAAACAATTTTCTTTTCGTTCATTTCCAATTGCTGCCTTATACTCATTGTTTTCCCATGCAATATTCTTTATAACTTATAGTCTCACCTGCTTCAGAAATATACACTCTACTGTTAGTGAAGTCATATTTTTGGCAAAACAAATTAACTTGATTTTCATCAAATATAGTTTTACTTAAATCTGCTCCACTTAAATCTGCTCCACTTAAGCGTGCTCTGCTTAAATCTGCTCTGCTTAAATATGCTCCACTTAAATCTACTCCTCTTAAATCTGCTCCACTTAAATCTGCTTCAATTAAATCTGCTCTGCTTAAATCTGCTCCACTTAAATCTGCTCCACTTAAATCTGCTCCAATCAAACGTGCTTTGCTTAAATCTACTCCTCTTAAATCTGCTCCACTTAAATCTGCTCCACTTAAGCGTGCTCTGCTTAAATCTGCTCTGCTTAAATCTGCTCTACTTAAATCTGCTACAATTAAATCTGCTCCAATTAAATACGCTTCACTTAAATCTGCTCTACTTAAATCTGCTCCACTTAAATCTGCTTCAAATAAATATAACCCTTTCTTCCTATTATATTGCAAATAAATAATAATACTATTTCCAAATCCTCTTAAAGATAACTTCAATAAACCTAGAATTTCAAGTATATTTGAAAATATATTACTTTCTCGTTGGATAGCATTTTTACATGGCACTCCTATATAATAAGTCATACCCTCTTTCAACATAATATTAAAAGCTTCCCTTATAACCTCAGTCAAATTATATTTTTTAAAACCATGAAACTTATATTTTATAAATTCAAGTATCTGATTGGATAGTTGTCCATATTTCAACAATTCTCCCAATTTCCCTGCGCTTTCTTCTTTAGCTTGAAGATTATGTAAAGACTCAAAAAAATATACAGCAACAAAATATTCATATATAGAGCGATGTACAAACTGCAGTTCATCGGTTCCTATTCCCTCGCAGTGTTTTATTGGTTCAAAGTAATTTGAAATTAAAACATCTCTCTTTATATTTTCATTTTTATTTGATGTTTCATTTAATAAACTATCACAAATTTCCTCATACTTATCCTTAGTAATTACTGCTTTATCAGCTTCATTTTCAAACATCCAAAAAGCAATCTTTTGAGAAACCTGATGTATCTGTTTCTTTATTCTGCTGATTCTGTGTTCCTCCCCATAACTCAAATTGTTTATACATCTATCATATATACCACCATCTAAAGAAAAAATTTGATCATATATATCTACAAGAGAACTATTTTCCTTAATAGAAATATTTAATGCTAAAACCATATATAGAATAAGAGGTACGCCTAAGATTTCTTTATTGTTTAAAATATTATTAATAATATCCTGTGGTACTGGATTCTTACTTATATTTCCATAAGTTGCACAAAAACTCCTTATTTGTTCCTCATCCCATGTCTGCAATGTAATATAGTCACATTCTACCTTTTTCAATTCATTTATATAATTTTTCCTGCATGTTATTATTAGAGTAAATTGTTTCAAATAATTCATCCCTTTTAACTTATGATATATCTGATTCAAAATTCTTTCTCTGTCACTGCTTGCATGTATCTCATCAAATCCATCAATAATTAATACTTTGTTCTCTAATTTATCTGCTTTTAAATTAAGAGTTTCAAATATACTCTGTAAGATGTTCTCTCCTTGCCAATCAATTTGTCCTAAATCAGAAGCAAACTGATATACATAGATATCTTCTTTCTTTTCTACTAAATTAGCCACAATCCAAGTAATAAAAGTACTTTTTCCAATACCTGGCTGTCCTAAAATCAAAAGCATTTTTTTATCATCATTGTCAATCGTATACTTCTTTAGCAATCTTTTTAACTTATCTGATGGTTTGTATTTTCTTTCCATATATAATGGGGCAAATGTTCCTCCAAATATATATCCTTTAATTTTATATTTACACCAGCATTTTCATCTTCTTCATTATAATTATTCAGAAATACATTTTCTTTCCATTTTTTGGCATATTCTTCTGCCCTATTTTTTATAGTAATTTTATAATTCTTAGTCTTATACTTCTCTTTTCCATATATTTTTTTATTTATATTATCTATATTCTCTATTACATAATCCAACTTTTTATGTGTTTCTTCATGTCCTTGAATATTTTCCTTAAAACCCTTCTGAATATTTTTATTTATTTGTTTCTGTAAATCCATTACAATTTCTTTATACAATACATTATTCTTATCCTTACATATTTCGTCACCTAATGTTTTCAAAAAATCCTCACAGGTATCACTTGTAACCTGTGAAACAAGCATATTTAATCCAGTTCTTACAGCTTCCAAATTACTATTCTTGTCAGTTCTAAATTCCTTTATTACACTTTCTGCCGTATCATATAAAACATCGCTCCCTTCAAATTTGTTTTTTGTAAATTCATTCAGAGCATCTATTGTTACTTGATATATCCTTGTCTCTATATTTTGATTTTTGTCTTTTCTGTTTTTATCTGCATTTCTTATTGCTTTCTTGATTGGATTCAATGGTACATCAACAATTTCATTAACGACTTTAGATACAAATCCACTGATAATCATTTCACTTTTTATTATCATAAGTATAATCCCCTTTATCTGTTAAATATTTCTAATTCAATTTTACTATCTCTTTATCCATTTTCCAATAGCAACCAATGAAAAATGAACCAAAAATCTCCAGTTCCCATTCTTTATCTAATATATATACTAAACTTAAATCCAGCCTTCCTAAGCTCTCTCTCCTGCTCTATGGTCAGCCTCCCTCTGCTGAAAGTGAAATCAGAGAAGAATTGAACAGTGGCAAACACAAATACCAGTTAAACAGAAGTTACATTATAGGTGCAGTTTCCAGATATGTTAGGTGTTTAAAAAATATCCGGTGTTACAAGGGTAAACTGCAGCAGTTGATTCAGCGCGTCAAAAACGTAAGATCCATTATTCGTCCAGACAGACATTTTAAGAGGAAAATGAGTCATCACGGAATAACAAATGGTTTTTGCATACGCATAAATTTATAGTTAGCAGATTTTCGGCTTAAGTTGACGACATTGATACCTTGCAGACCCCGAACCGTCCAAAATGCCGATACTGGAAGATTTATACAACGCACTAAAGAAACAGCCGGAAGCCGAAGCTGCACGGGTAGCCGCCCTTGAATTGTATGTGCATGGAAGCCTTAACGTGTTCAACCACCGTACCAACATAGACATACATAACCACCTTGTCTGCTTTGACATTAAGGAATTAGGCAAGCAGCTCAAAAAGTTAGGTATGCTCATCATACAAGACCAAGTTTGGGGGCGTGTGACCGAGAACAAGGAACTCCACGCAAATACATGGTTCTATTGTGATGAATTTCATTTGTTACTCAAAGAGGAACAGACGGCGGCTTACAGCGTGGAGATTTGGAAAAGATTTAGGAAGTGGAGCGGCATACCCACAGGCATAACGCAGAACGTCAAAGACCTGCTTGCAAGCCGGGAAATCGAAAATATCTTTGAAAGTTCCGATTTTATCTACATGCTGAACCAAGCGGGCGGCGACAGGCATATTTTGGCAAAGCAGCTAGGACGTGCCTGAAAACTCGTTCTTCCTATACTATTTAGACAAAATAAAAACTGTTGCAACATAAACAAATGCCAGAAAAGAAACTGCTAGTTTGTCATAACACATAGCTACCCTTCGGAAATGTTTCAGCTTGTTGAAAAAGCATTCTATTAAATGACGTTCTTTATAAATCCACCAGTCACAGTCCCAGGGTTCTAATGTGTTTGTCTTTGGCAGAATCGTATAAGTAGCATTTTGGTTTGTGATATATTCCCTTACCGCAGTCGTTCCGTAAGCTTTGTCCCCCAGAACATTTGCCCCTGTCAGCTCCACGTGGGACAAAACATCTATGGCAAGGATACTATCATTGAAATTGCCTTTGGAAAGCTGAAAATAAATAGGGTTTCCAAGACCATCTACAACTGCGTGGATTTTTGTGCTGTTCCCTGCACGGCTTTTCCCTATATGTTGGTTGGAATCGCTGTTGAAAGCCCCTTTTTTGCACCTGTGCCATGTTGGTGGGTTTTTATAACCGTAGAGTCGATGCTCAGATTTTCATAATCAGCATCAGCATTTAGTGCATGAAACAGGGCAAGTAGGGTGCCCCTCCATTTGCAGAAACGGCTGTAGACTGTTTTCCAGGAGCCATAACACTCTGGAAGATCGCTCCACGCAGCGCCACTTCTGGCAATACAGAGGATTGCATTAAACATGAGTCGGTTATCTTTGGAAGGACGGCCAGTTTTAGGAACAGGAAATAAAGAAGAAATTTGTTTCCACTGCGCATCCGCCATCTCATAGCGTTTTATAGGCATTTATGTTCACTCCTGTTTTTATTTCATTGTACAAAAATACAAGAAATTGCGCAATATTTAGTTTTCAGACACGTCCTAGTACTCCATCCGATCAGAAATTAGAAGCGTGAACTGCCTGTCTTGCACCATTGCGTCGTTAAAATTTCTAGACGATACCACCACATCGCCATCGAAATTTTGCCTAGCACTGGCACGAATCATACAGCTCACAACTCTAATTTCTATCTGGATACAATACTAGGGCATGTTTGAAAAATCAATAAAAAAATATGTGAAAAAACACTAATTATTTCATTCTATTTTTGCAATTATATGATATGATAGTTGTATACATTTGCACAGTGCCGGGTGCATCACTTATTGAATAACAAAACCGGCGCAGAAAAGAGGTAAGAATGAAATTCAGTAATGGCTGCTGGCTTCATCAAGAAGGCTATGAATGCTTTGCACCACAGCAAGCATATTTTACAAAAGTAGAAATGGACAAGGTGACTATATGTGCTCCCACAATTCATATTAATCACAGGGGGGATACGCTTGGTGGCATCAATTTGACTCTAGTTATCACTGCCCCTATGGATGAGGTGATTCGTGTACAAACCTATCATCATCTCGGCGCAGTAAACACCTATCCCGCATTTGAAATCAACGCAAACGCAAAGCCGCTTAAAGTAGATGATAACGAAGAGCGAATTATTATCTACAGTGGTTCCCTTGCCCTTGAGATTGGCAAAAACCACTGGTATATGCGATACACCAGAAATGGCAAACTTATTACAGAATCCAAAGCAAAAGACCTTGCTCTGATGAAAACAGATTGGAGTGGAATTGCCTACGACAGAGGCGACAATTATGATACTTATATGCGCCAACAGCTTGGCATCGGCGTGGACGAAAAAATTTATGGTCTTGGTGAGCGCTTTACACCATTTGTAAAAAATGGACAAAGTGTAAAAATCTGGAATGCCGATGGTGGAACAAGCACAGAACAATGCTATAAAAATATCCCGTTTTATCTCTCAAGTAAGGGCTACGGTGTTTTTGTTAACCACCCAGAGAATGTTGAATTTGAAATTGGCACAGAAATGGTCACAAAAGCTGAATTTTCCGTAGAAGGAACTTACCTAGACTACTTTTTAATTAATGGTCCTGAGATGAAAGATGTGCTGCGGCATTACACAGATATTACTGGAAAGCCAAGTCTTCCTGCTCCTTGGACCTTCGGTCTGTGGTTGTCCACTTCCTTTGTAACCAATTATGACGAAGAGACTGTTATGAGCTTTGTCGATGGAATGCTTGAAAGAGGGATTCCTTTGCGGACTTTCCATTTTGACTGTTTTTGGATGAAAGAATTCCATTGGAGTGACTTTCTATGGGACAGCCGCGTATTTCCTGACCCTGTTGGAATGCTCAAACGCATCAAGGATAAAGGGCTAAATATTTGTGTATGGATTAACTCTTATATTGGACAAGAATCTGTTTTGTTCAAAGAAGGTATGGAAAAAGGATATTTTATTCGGCGTCCAAATGGTCAAGTATGGCAGTGGGATATGTGGCAGTCTGGCATGGCTATCGTAGACTTTACCAATCCTGCAGCATGGAAATGGTATCAAGATAAGCTGGAAATTCTCCTTGACATGGGCGTAGATTGTTTCAAAACAGATTTTGGAGAAAGAATTCCTACCGACGTCATTTATTATGACCGTTCTGACCCGAAAAAAATGCATAATTACTATACTTATCTCTACAATAAATGTGTATATGAACTACTTGAAAGAAAACGTGGAAAGGGACAAGCGGTACTCTTTGCCCGCTCTGCTACTGTCGGCGGACAGAAATTTCCTGTTCATTGGGGCGGCGATTGCTGGTCAGACTACGAATCTATGGAGGAAAGCCTGCGCGGCGGTCTGTCACTATGTATGTCTGGCTTTGGATTCTGGGCACATGATATCGGCGGCTTTGAGCATACGTCCACAGCAGATGTTTATAAACGTTGGGTGGCATTTGGACTACTCTCATCCCACAGCAGGCTTCACGGAAGCCAATCCTATCGTGTTCCGTGGGTATATGACGAGGAAGCTGTCGATGTTGTTCGCTTCTTTACCCGCTTAAAAGCAAAACTAATGCCTTACCTCTATAAAACGGCTATTACTGCTGCCACAGAAGGCATTCCAAGTATGAGAAGTATGGTGCTTGAATTTACAAAGGATAAAACCTGCTACTATCTCGACAAACAATATATGCTTGGTGATAGCCTGCTTGTCGCTCCGATTTTTAATGATGAAAGCAGAGCAGAATACTACCTACCGCAAGGAATCTGGACGAATTTCTTTACCGGAAAAGAGTATCGTGGTGGCACATGGATTGAAGAACAACATGATTATCTAAGTATTCCGCTCATGGTGCGTGAAAATTCTGTCGTGGCAGTGGGTGCACATGATGACAAACCAGACTACGACTATGCTGATGGCTGTGAACTGCGCGTCTATGCAGTTCACGACGGAGTAAAAATTGATACCGCTGTGTATGGCATGAACAACGTTGTGGAACTCTCCGCTTCTATTAGAAGACAAGGACACAGTATTCTTGTGACAGCGGACAGCGTCAAACCATATACGATTCGCATGATTAATATGCGTGCAGCCGAAGTGACAAGCGGCTTCTTAACCATAGAAGGAAATGATTCTATCATAACGCCCAATCCAGGCGCAAACGTAGTGGAAATTACTTTTTAAGATTTTCAATTAAAATTAAGCCGGGGAAATAACGTTTCCCCGGCTGAGATAAATAACTTACTCCATAAATTTACTTCCCATCAATTCATCACGCGCAACACAAATTGCACGCTCGACACTGCCTTGATCAAATGGATTTGCAAGATTGGCATAAGACAGTGTTTCCAGATAACTCATACTGCCCCCACACTTACAAAGATTGAGATAATCCCTCCATGCCTGTGCATGATCTTCCCTTTCCTTTTTCTTAAACTCCATCGCTCCCATTGTTGTAAGTGTATAATTGATATAGTACATTGGATAAAGATAAATATGAATCTTATGATACCAAAAGCCACCCCTGTCAAAAAAATCATCTGGCTCATAAGCACGCCACGGCATATACTTCTGTTCTAGCTTTTTCCACTCCAACGTTCTTTCCTTCGGTGTCAACTCTGGATTCGCATAGCAAATATGCTGAAACTCATCCACTGCCACACCAAATGGTACAAATGTGACAGCTTCCTGCAAATGTGCAAAGCGAAATTTGTCCGCCTGTGCTCCAAAAAAGCGCTCTGCATAAGGGTACGAAAACTGCTCCATCGACATAGAATGAATCTCTGCAATATCTGTTGACTCTGAATAATAATCCGAAATCGGCTGATTACGCATCGCCATATATCCTGCAAAGGCATGCCCCAACTCATGTGTCAACACTTGCATATCACCGATGGTCTGGTTAAAACAAGAGAATACAAACGGTGCCAGATAACGCTGCAAATCTGTCATATAGCCAGTCGATGCCTTGCCCGGCTTATTTTTTAAATCCATCAATTCATGCTCTATCATAAAATCGATAAATTCCCCTGTCTCAGGACTCATCTGATGATACATTTTAGCTGCTTCATTCACCATAAAATCATCATCGCCTGCAGGAACTGCATTGCCATCTGGGAAAATACGCTTTTCATCATAGAATGAAAAGTCATTTACGCCAAGTCGCTTTGCCTGCGCCTCATACAATTTTTGGCACATTGGAACAATCACTGTGCGCACCTGCTCACGAAACGACTCCACTTCTTTCTGCCCATAATCTGTACGCCCCTGTTTCATATATCCTACAGGAATATAATTCTCATAGCCAAGATTATGTCCTATTTCATTTCGTACCTTAATCAACGCATCCCAGATTTCTTCTAAACGCGGCTCATTTTTGCGATAAAATGCCGCGTATGCGCGAACTGCCGCCTTGCGCACTTCTCTGTCCTCATGCTCAAAATACTTTTGTACACCATACAGATTCAAGGTCTTTCCATCAAAGGGAATCTCTGCTGTCGCCATCATTTTTTCATATTCACTACACAATTTTGCTTCCTGCTGCATTAGCGGAATATTCGCTTCACAAAAAGTCTTTTTCTCAAGCTCTTTTTTTGCAAAAAACTGTTTTCCATATTCTTTTTCAAGCTCCGCGCGGAACGGACTGTTCATCATTGCCTCATCCACTGCCAAAAGCTGTGGCATAATAGTAGGGAATGTGCTCTCAATATACTCATTTTCTTTCTCATAAAATGCATCCGTAGTATCTAATGTATGCCGAATATGAAGGATTGAAGCATCTGTCGAAAAATTCTTTCCCTGCTCATCATATGCAAGCATTGCCTCCTTGACTTCCGCATAACAAGCCGCCTGCTCAATACGCTCTTTTGTCTCCGTTGCAACCGCTGCCATTTTCTCACAATCTGGTCTCTTGTACTCCAATGTTGAAAATTTAAATTGTTCCATGATTACTCTCCTTCTTTGTTATTCATATGGTCTCTGATAAAAACGTCCTGAAATTTGTTGTGTATTAATTACATTGACAAATGCCTTTGGATCAACCTTCTTGATTCCTTTAATAATCTCCTTACACTCTGCCCGCGACACGACAGAATAGACAATCTTGCGCTCCTGGTGCTCATACGACCCTTCCGCCTGAATAATGGTAGCACCATGATTGCTATCCTTGGCAATGACCTCATAAACCCGTTTCGCATGATTTGTCACCACCAAAAGGGTATGTTGGCGGTACTGTTTAAACAATGTACGCAAAACCTGTGTAGAAGCATACTGAAAAATAATAGAATACAACGCCTTTTCCCAGCCAAACAGCAACCCCACAACTACTAACAAAATAGCATTAAATCCAAGAATAATATTAAACGAATCCATTCCTGTTTTTTCGGACAAAAAGATACTAATAAAATCTGTTCCCCCTGTCGTCGCGTTCATCATTAGGCATAGGCTAATCGCAAAACCATTAATCATTCCGCCAAACACACTGATTAATAAGGTATCATACACAATCGCCTGTGATGGCAGAATATCCGTCAAGATATTTGTGAGCATAATACACAGGCACGAATACAGCGTAAATTTTTTGCCAATAAAGCGAAAACCAATATAAATTGGTCCTAGATTCAACAAAACATTAATTATAGTATATGGAAGTTCAAATCCAAAGGAGAGTTCAACAATGCGCTGAATCAGCAATGTCAATCCCGTTACCCCGCCGGGATATAAACCGCCTGTCCGCACAAAAGTCTTAATATTCAAAGCTATGATTACCGACGCAATACAGATGACAACAATCCGCTTTGCATCCTCCTTAAAATTAAATTTCATAAGTTTTTCTCCTCCAATACAATCTCCATCCAGCAATCTTTTTTCAATTGTAACTCCACACAAATATTTTGGTAGACAAACTTGCGCCGTGTATCACATCCGCTACAGACTTGCGCGTTCTCCAATTTTCCATCTTTCCAGACAATATTCATACGCGCATTTTTGTAGATCCGAACACCTGTTAATTTCCCACTTTTCCAAGCAGATGGAAGTGCTGGAAGCAACACAACTCTATCCGCATTGCTCTGCACCAACATTTCCACCATCGCCGCTGTCGCCCCAAAATTTCCATCAATCTGAAACGGCGGATGATTGTCAAACAGATTAGGCAATGTAGATTTTGTCAAAAGCTGCTGTAAATTCTCGTGTGCCTTCTCCCCATCCCAAAGCTTCGCATAATGATTCATGATCCATGCGCGGCTCCAGCCTGTATGTCCTCCTCCACTCTCCAAACGCTTTTGTAATGTACGCTCTGCTGCTGCCGCAAGTTCTGGCGTTCCATCTTTTGTAATCTGGTCTGACGGGTGCAATCCATACAGGTGCGAAATATGTCTGTGTCCGGGTTCCTTCTCCTCATACGCTTCGCACCACTCAAGGATTCTGCCATCACTGCCTATGCGTGTGGGAATCAGTTGTTTGCAGGCGTCGGCAATCTGTCCGTCAAGTTCGTCAGACACCCCTAAAGCTTGTGCTGCCTGATTACACTGTGAAAATAAATCTCGTAAGATCTGATTATCCATTGTTACACCAACGGAATTTGCCCCCTGCTCTCCATTGGGCAATATAAATGTATTTTCTGGCGACACACTGGGGCATGTGCACAAGTACGACACACCATCAATCTCATATTCAATACAAAAATCGAGGAAAAACTGTGCTGCTTCCCGCATTACTGGAAACATTTTTTGCAGAAATTCTATGTCACCTGTATATATATAATGTGTCCAAATATGTGTGCATAACCATGCACCTCCCATCACCCAAAAGCTTCCGGGAATCCACAAATCCTGTGGTGCAGTGTCTCCCCAGATATCTGTGTTGTGATGCGCCACAAACCCGCGGCAGCCATACATAACCTTCGCAGTTCTCTTGCCATTGGGGAGCATCTTTTGCAGCAAATCAAACAACGGCAGATGACACTCCCCTAAATCGCAGGTTTCCGCCAGCCAATAATTCATCTCCGTGTTAATGTTGATTGTATACTTGGCATCCCACGGTGCCTCCATATCCTTGTTCCACAACCCTTGCAACGTGGCAGGCAATGTGCCCGGACGACTGCAACTGATAAGTAAATATCTACCAAAATTAAAATAAAGCTGTTCTAAACTTATATTTATTTTTCCTGCTGCTATTTCTTCCAGACATTTATCGGTAGGTTTCTGTAGTATCTGCTCTTCCGAATCCAAGGTCAATGACATTCTGTCAAAATAAGACCTATACTCTGTAATATGTCTCTCCAAAAGTACCTCATAGCGCTTAGATGCTGCCTTTTCCAACTTTTCAGAGAGTACATTTTGCAATGCAATTTCTTTTTCCTGTACACGGTAAGTAGTCACTGCACTCCAATATAAAAATACCTCTGTGGCATCATAAATAACAATGTTCTCGCCAATCACTTCAATCTTTCCATCAGGACTTACTGCCTTGCACATCATGGCATAATCCAGCCCATCACGTCCCAGATTTCCACCAAGTATAATACTATCCTTCGATGCTGCTTTAGAATATTCATAGATATGATGCCTCGACTGCATAATATCTAAATTCATTTTATTTTTCCCGCTGACAGTCAAATGCATTACACACACATCATCTGGTGCTGATATAAAAATCTCTCGGTCATACACAGTATCATCAAAAAGAAAATGCGCGTGAGAAATGGCTCTTTCTATATCCAGATCTCTTCTGTATGCACATACATCCTTGACTGTGGCATCCTTTACCGAATCAATGTAAACTTTTGTCTTGTTCTGTCGTTCGTTTGGCAAACCACATGGGCTTTCATAGTGAATCGTAATATCTCCAAGAGTCTGATAGATGCGCATTCCAAACGGTGTGCCACTCAGCGCCTGCTTACATAAGCGTTCCGCCTCATGAATTTTGCCCGCTTTAATTAACTCTCGTATTACAGGAAGTTTCTCCCTTGCACTCGGATTATTCCTGTCCATAGGACCACCATACCACACAGTCTCCTCGTTGACTTGTATGTGCTCACAGCCAATACCGCCGAACACCATACCACCAATCCTACCATTTCCAAGTGGAAGTGCCTCATTCCAGTCTATTGCAGGTCTGTCATACCATAACATTGTACACTTATTTCCGTCATGGCTTTTCTTCCTATTCATTTTTTCTCCTTTTGTACTTTCCACGCTAACTCTCACCCGCCCGCTTTAGCGGATACTCAAATCAAGAAAACCCTTGATTTTCAAGAGTTTTCTTGTTAAAATTGAAAATTCCCTACAAATCATTTTATAGCATATTATATATATTTACAATAGCAGCTTTAGAAAAAAATAGAGTAGGGAAAAATTTTCCCTACTCACCTATATCTCCTTATGTCAAAAAATATTCAAGAATGCCATCGGCATTCTTGCTGCGGCGTGCGGGTCAGCTCTGCTGACAGATTACGGATTCACACACCTGCAATTTTGCCGGAGGCTTATCTCAGTTAGAGATTGTACTCCCACTGAGACAAAATTATATTTTACTTGTCACTTATAGAAGTAAGAGTCTTCTCCGACTGAGATAAAACATTCTTACTCTGTTTCCTTCCTATCTTACTCAATACATGCTCGAAACTCCATATAGTCAATCTGCATGCCAGGCTTGAGAAACAGCATCTTCATTTGATAGTACCCTGCCTCTAATTTTACACATAAAAGTTTCTGCTGTATCCATCTCCCATTTGTACCATTCGTCTGAAAAGTAGCTAACTCTTGCGCATTAAGAATCGCTTTGCAAACACATTGTGCCTGATTTGTCTCCTTTGACATGATCCGCACAATCACATCATAGTATCCTGCCATCTCAACTGCAAAATGTCTCTCAGCTTCCACAGTCGTATTCCACACAATTCTACCATTATCGTCCAAGGCGTTTTCACCTTGCATATCTGTGCTAAGTGCTTTAATAAATGGTATTTTTACAATGCCGTTTCCTTCTCGTCCAAACGCGGGAGTTCTCATCAAAAAACGACAAATATTTATTGCACTTCTCTGTAACTCTCCAATCGTAAGCCTTCCTGTACCAAGCGCCTCAATAGAATCATCACCAAACGAGTTGATTTCCGCACCATTGTTATTCACAACCATATAGATGTCGTTCTGCGCTCGTACCATGTCCGCAGTGCGTCGAATAGAGCCTTCTCCTCCCTCCGTAACATCATTAATACTTGCCCACCAATCTGTCATCACAATTCCATTGTAGCCCCACTCTTTTCTCAAGATCGTTGTATTTAAATCATATGCCGATGCTGTCCAATAACCATTAACAGGATTGTATGAAGTCATTATCGACTGCGTATTTCCCTCTTTCACAGCAATCTCAAACGCCTTCAGATAAATTTCCCGCAGCGCCCTCTGAGAAATTACTGCGTTGACAACATGTCTTTTTGTCTCCTGCGAATTACAAGCAAAATGTTTGATTGTGGCATGTACGCCCTTTTTCCCAATTCCACGAACCACAGCAGCAGCCATTTTTCCTGTCAAAAGTGAATCTTCTGAAAAATACTCAAAATTTCTGCCGTTAAGCGGGTGTCTATGGATATTGATACCCGGTCCTAAAAGTGCATCAATCTGATTTTGCACAAGCTCCTCACCGACGCAGCCAAACAGCTCTTGTGTGAGCACTTCGTCCCAAGTACATGCTATCAATGTACCAATCGGAACTTGTGTAGCGTGCGCACCATTGTCCATTCGGATTCCAGATGGTCCATCCGCACAACACCCTACCGGAATACCAAACCGAAACAGTGTGTCAGACACCCCACCAAACGCAGCCGCCGTTCCCGGTGTCACTTTCGGACTACACATTCCTTCCCCTCTCACAATCGCTGCTAAGTCTCTTGTAGAAAGCTGAGCGATAAACGCTTCCATTGTGCAGTTTCCTTCCGCTACGTCTTTTAACAAAAATCCTTTATCTCCTGTATATGAAATTGTTTGAGGCAATCTGGACACAATTCGTTCTTTTAGATGAATTGTTCGCACTGGAACTGGCTCATACTCCAATGTCAGCGTATTGTCTGTTCCTGCAACCGCACGTATACGCTCAAATTCTTCCACAGGAGCCAATGCCTCCTCACACTGTTCTATTAAAAGGGTGTTCGCAAGCTGCCAATGCATTTTATTATCAATGAGTACTTCCTCTGTATCACGCACATTGGTACCCACATAAAAATGGTATGTACCTGCCTCAAGCACATAGGCATGTCTATATCCACTGACACCACTGTCATCAAAAGAAGCAATCCTGTATACTGGAACTTCTATCTGCAATTTCTCTTCCTCTTGACACTCCAGATTCCGCGTCTTAGCAAATCCAATCAGCTCCCGCGCAGGTCTTCCCATACCACTTACAGGCTTTTCTACATACAACTGTACTATCTCACGTCCACTATAAGTAGTTCCAATGTTTTTCACCTTGCAAGTAAACAAAAATGTAATCTTAACACCACTTCCCTCCACCTTAACTGCACTGTCCATTATCGAAAATTGTGTGTAGGAAAGCCCATATCCAAATGGATAGAGCACGGCATCTTTCGCAAACGTCTCAAAATATCTGTAACCGACATAAATGTCCTCCTGATATACGTTTTTCTCCATTCCACCATAATTTTTGTCAGACGGATAATCTGTAATGTTTTTCGCAATTGTATCTGTAAGTTTTCCCTGAAAAACTTCCTTTCCAGCAAGAACATCCGCTATGCCATTTCCGCCCTCCATACCGCCTTGCCATGCATACACTACTGCACTAATATGCGCGTTTTTTTGAACAAAACTCATATCTATAATATTCGCAACATTCAGCACTACAATTACATGTTTAAAAGATTCGCATACATTGTCAAGCATTTCCTGCTCTGCCCTTGACAGATAATAGCTTCCCTCTGTGGCAGCATTATCCTTATCTTCACCCGCTGTTCTCCCAATTATTACAATTGCCTTATTCGATACAGCTGCAACCTTCGCGGCAAGTTCCTTTGACACTGGCATCTCCTGCTGGCACCAAGGTTCACTTGTCCAGCCACCCCCACCGTTGTCATAAGGGTGATCCGAAATCCATTTCTCATAGCAGTCAACCAGCTCTTCATTGAGACAAATTTGATTATCCCTAAGCCCGTCCAACAAATTTGTTGTGTAAAGAACATTTACTGCACCACCTGAACCTGTACCACTTCTGTAATACTCCTTCTGGCATCTGCCAAACACTGCCACATGGTCATCTGTCAAAAGCGGCAACACCATATTCTCATTCTTTAAAAGCACCGCACCCTGCGCAGCAACCTTTCTACACAATTTTGTAATCTGACTCTGATTCTTTTCCATTTTTGTTATCCTCACAGTTCTATCTTTTATATTTTCCTACATATTACGCATCCTTGTACACTTTCTTAAAATATTTTCTTTGTATGCCTACGCACAATAAAAACGTTTTTATTTTTACTAACATATCATAATAAAAACGTTTTTACAATCCCATTTTCTAACTTTATTTGTCTTTGTACAAAATACTCAAAGTAACAGAATAAAATTTGTTAAAATCTCCTCGTGCATGTCGATTCCCGTGGAATAATCCTGCCATGCAACACGTCAATGCAGCCTTTTTCCTCTCCTAAAATCAGCGCAATCAAATGTTTGACCGCCAGTGTTCCTTGTTTTTCAAAAGAAGTTCTCATTGTGGTAAGCGATGGTTTTACAAGGCTTGATATCTCGATGTCATCACAACCGATAACACTCACCTGTTCCGGCACTCGTATGCCACTGTCCGTCAATGCCTTCACTGCACCGATGGCACTCAAATCATTCGCTGCAAATACTGCCTCTGGCAGCGGTCTACCCAACTGTAAAAATTGTTTCATGGAATTATAAGCATCTTCTTTTTCAAATCTGCCTTCTATAATATACGACTTATCCAAACAAATTCCCGCTTGCATCAATCCTGTTTGAAAACCTTGCAAACGTTTCATATTATCATAATTATCATTTGCACCATTAACATACGCAAATGTATGATGTCCTAGCGACAACAAATATTGCGCAACCATCTCCCCTTCATGATAAGAGTCAAAGACGACACTTGACATTCGCTCCCCTTGTAGCTCTCTATCCAAAAATATAGTTGGTGTCTGCGTCTTCTGAAAAAGAATTGTCTCTTTTTCCTTAATATCTTTGTTTAAAATAATCGCACCGTCCATGCGTCTTCCAAGAATGTTCGCCATCATATTATGCGCACATTCACTGACAAAAATGTTCAACTCATAGCCATAATTTTTGCACTCTTGATACACAGCATCTGCAAGAATATTATAATAAGTCCCTCTAATCGATGTAAGAAACAAACCAATTACCTTTGTATGCTGAGACTTTAAATTTCTTCCATTAAGATTTGGCACATAATTCAGTCGTTCTGCCACATCCAAAATATGCTGTTTTGTCTCTGAACGCAACACATCAACACCATTGAGTGCATTCGATACCGTTGAGATGGACACCCCTGCCTCTCGCGCCACATCTTTAATTGTCACCTTTTGTGTCGCCATACCCTTCACACTCCTCTATCAGCGCTTTTTTTCAAAATAATAAAACCACTCTTTTTCCACAATTCTTTCTTATAAATTCATCTATAGTAACTATTGTCTTTTGCCAATTCTAATTTTTTCTTTGTAATATTGACATAGTATAATGAATATGCTCTTTATCCGTTTCCATATATAGGATATTCATTATACTTTTGGCATATCTTCTGTGAAAATCGCTCAATATCCTCCAATATTTTTTAATATTAGTCATTTCTTTCTGTATTTGCACACAAAAAATAATATAATACTATAACAAATATTTGTTCCTGTTTTTAGAATTCCGTATTCTTATGATAAGTATAACACAAGCTACTACTTTTGGCTACTTTAACCCATCGTCTAAAATCAATGGGATTATAGCCCTATTTCAAAATATGATTATGCACATTATAGTATGGATAGAAGCAGAACATATCCTGTACTTGATATGCTTTATCTATCCGATTATAATGAAAGACAGGCAGTTCACGCTTCTAATTTCTGATCGAATGGAATACTAGGGCGTGTTTGAAAAATGTTTTCCGCCAGATGAACGTCATAATTTGTGCCATTGTCTATAAAATATAGTATTGCACCAAAGCTATGGAAAAATAGGGTATTTCTAAGCGGCACGTGCAGATACCTTGTAAAAACAGAATACCAAAAGTTTTAAAAATTACTTATATGTGGCTGATGCCAAAGAGCAAAAAAGCTAATTAAGGGTAAATAAGGAAAGTGAGCAATCAAAATGAAAAAGATATTAGTAATCGAAGATGATGAAATCTTAAATTCCGGCTTATGCTATAACATTCAGAAAATAGAACTATTCCCTGTTTCTGCCTATTGTATAAAAGACGCAGAAGAAAAACTAAAAAAAGAAACTTTTGATTTGATATTGCTTGATATAAACTTACCAGATGGAAATGGGTTTGACTTTGCCCAAAAAGCAATGCCGAAATATCATACACCTCTTATTTTCTTAACAGCGCATAATCTGGAAGAAGAAATGATTAAAGGACTGCAATTAGGCGCTGATGATTATATTGTGAAACCTTTTAGCATTAAAGTTGTTATGGAGAAAATACAAGTAGTATTAAGACGATGTTATGGTGGGCGTGGGGCAGAAATCTATTTTTGTGGTAATTTAGTCATTGACTTCAAAAATCATACCATCATGCGTAAAAAAGAAGCCTTGGCTTTAACCCCCACTGAATTTGAAATTTTGCAAGTGCTTGTTGAGAACAGAGGACAGATTTTAACAAAAGATTTACTGTTAGAGAAAATATGGGATAGAAAAGGTAATTATGTAAATGAACATACACTGTCTTTGAACGTAAGCAGATTGCGAAATAAAATAGCGGATGATGAATTTAATTATATTAAAACCATCTATGGATTAGGCTATAAATGGAGTGAAAACTAAATGAAACGACACAAATATCTGTTAATCTTTGTAAACATACTGCTACTTTTTGCCGGTATCTCCATCGTGCTGATACAAGTGGAAAGCACAATGATAAAAAGTACACTTGTATTGATTTTCCTGTCTTTTGGACTGGTAAATTGGGCAAATTATCTTTATTTCCGTAAAAGATTTATCTGCTTTTCTAATGAAATGTGCCGTAATACGGAAAAGATATTACATGGGCATTCTATAAAATATCAACAAAACAAGGAGACACTGACCTCTAAAATGATTACGGAATTAGAGAAAGTAGAGGATATTTTTTCTTATCAGCTTACAGCGTGTATACAAGAAAAAAAAGAGTTGCAGAAAATGATTTCTGAACTTACACACCAAATCAAGACTCCTGTTTCTAATATTCAGATGTATTGTGATATGTTTTCTGACCCGAATATTTCTGATACAGAAGCCAGACAATTTGTATCTGTGATCCAACAACAATTAGGAAAATTAGAATTTTTACTGAATGTGCTTATCAAATCCTCCCGTCTTGAAACCGATATGATTAAACTTCAAATGGAAAACAGTAGACTCATTGAAACATTAGCGATTGCTGTAAATAACGTAATCCAGAAAGCAGAGCAAAAAAAGATAGACATCTGCGTTTCATGCAGACCTGCGATTCAAGTTTACCATGATATGAAATGGACAACAGAAGCGATTGAGAATATTTTGGATAACGCAATTAAATATACTCCCGAAAATGGAAAGGTTTTGATTTCCGTCAAGACTGGAGAAATGTATACTATAATTAAAATAAAAGACACGGGAAAAGGAATTGAAGCAGCACACGTCAATGATATTTTCAAAAGATTTTATAGAGAAAAGTCCTCATCAAAAGAGGAAGGATTAGGTTTGGGATTATATCTTGCAAGAAATATCATATCTTTACAGGGCGGTTATATCTCTGTTCATTCTGTGCTGGGGAAAGGCAGTTGTTTTTCTGTATGCCTGCCAAATCGTGTACATAAGTAAATTGTCTATTATTGTTCATAGACCCGGAATGCGCCCTTCAGGGCGCGTTCTGTAAGAACATAATTTAGCAGTAAAGGACAATTTTTGCACAGCAAAACTTCTAATATCGTTCCGAATCGTAACGATTGTTTCAATATTGATACTTTTGAAAGGAAAAATGAAACAAAATTGATAAATTTAAGTTTTATGATAAGAGTATTAATATAGAAAGGAACACAAAACAAATGAACATTTTAACCACAAACAATTTGACTAAATATTATGGAACAGAGCCGTTGCTAGTAAAAGCACTTGATGGCATTTCTTTAGAAATTGAACAAGGGAGTTTCACAGCAATCGTAGGGACTTCTGGATCCGGCAAAAGTACATTGCTTCACATACTTGGCGGCTTGGATACCCCCACCAGTGGAAGCGTATGCGTAGATGGACAGGAATTAAGCGGCATGGGTAAAAACGAGCTTGCTATTTTTCGGAGAAGAAAGATTGGATTTGTCTTCCAAAATTATAATCTTATTCCCAATCTTACAGTCTATGACAACATTGTTTTTCCTGTAGAATTGGACGGAAGAAGCGTCGATGAAGAATATTTGACAGTTATCACAGGAACATTGAACATCGGAGATAAGCGAAATCGAAAACCAAAAGAACTGTCTGGCGGACAGCAGCAAAGAGTTGCGATTGCAAGAGCTCTGGCAGCAAAACCCGCAATTATTTTAGCAGACGAACCAACAGGAAATCTGGACAGTCATACAAGTCAGGAAGTCATTGGATTATTAAAAACAACAAGTGAAAAATTTCATCAGACGATTGTTATGATTACACACAATGATGAAATTGCACAATCAGCTGACCGTACAATCCGTATTGAAGACGGAAAAATTGTGGAAAGCAGGTGGTAAGTGTGCATCTGGATAAAAACAACAACAATACAATTATTTACCGTATTGCAAAAAGCAATCTAATAGCGAAAAAAATGTCAAGCTTCTTTTCTATGTTGTCTATTTTGTCAGCAATTACGTTTGTATCCACGCTTTCGCTTTTTCTAATCGGAACACAGACAGCCGAAAAAAATATATTGGAAAGTATGCAGCATGTCATGTACACAAATGTCACAAAGGAACAAATACAGCATATGGCTTCTGATGAAAGAATGGAGCGATGTGACTCTTACAAAGCACTGGAAAAGACATTTCAGATCCAGAATGTAAAATATCGCCTGTATTATCATGAAAACTACGCGGAAAGCATGAAAAAAAATATCTCTGTTGAAGGGAAAGAACCAAAAACTTATGATGAAATTCTCGTAGATCGGGCATTTATGCAGGCACTTGGTAGAGAGCCCATTCTTGGAGCAGATATTGATCTGGATATTGGCGGAGAACCACAAAAGTTTACCGTTTGTGGTTATACAGATGGGAACAATTCCACCGCAACATATGCGATCAATGTATCAGAAGTATTTGCAGAACAAGGTCCGCTAATGAAAAATCTGCCCTATACTGCACTTGTAAGAATTCATGATATTATAGACGCCCCTGCATCTACCTTTGCGACAATAGCCTATCAAATAGCGATGGATTATGGGATTGAACGGTCAAATGTTTATCTAAATGGAAAATTTGAAGAATCTCTCCAGAAAGGAAACAGTGGAATTTATACTATCCTTTTTCTTTCTGTCATGCTTTTTGTCGCCAGCAGTATTGTGATATATAGTATTTTCTACCTCTCTGTTACCTCTCGTATACAACAGATTGGACAATTACAGACTATTGGCATGACAGAGAAACAGATAAAACAGATGATACACAGGGAAGGATTACTATTGAGTGTGCTGGCAATTCCGGTTGGTTTGTTTCTAGGCGGAATTATATCCTATATTTTAATTCCAGACGGATGGACTTTTCAAAATTTTGGCATCACAGCGCTAATCATCAGCGTCTTAGGGATTCTCGTTGTACAGCTTTCCGTAAGAAAACCTGCCTCGATCGCATCAAAAGTTTCACCGATAGAAGCGTCAAAAAATGTTGGTACAGCTACCAAGCAAAAGTTTCAGGGTGGGCATAAAATCTTAACGCCGTATGTGCTAGCCCGGATAGAAAATATAAATAATTGTAAAAAATGGTGGTTTACAACGGTTTCACTTGCACTTGGCGGTATCATTTTTATGATCGGTGCTACTTGGATTGCATCATGGGATGCGGAACGATATATAAGAATGGGGCAATTTGAAAATAGTGAATATTATATTTCTTATCTGTATGACCATAGCGCACCAAAACCTTACGGAGTAACAGAATTTCAGTTGACAGGCCATCTTGGCAACGTGTTGGAAAACAGCATACGAAAGATACCAAATGTAAAAGATGTATATATCGAAAAGATGGTGTTTGGAAATATAGAATACAAAGGAACAACATTTTTACAGGGGTTTTATCTGCTTAGCGCAGAGGATACCACATATTATCAACTTCCCGCCAAAGGAAATAACAGTTATGACTATATGGTAGAACATGATGCCATCTTAATCACAGAAAGTACTTTCAGCGAAAAAATAAATGGAATAACCTTTGACACAGGAGATAAAATAACATTTCGTTATTTTGATGGGGAAGAACATACCGTGGAATTGGAAATAGCCGCCGTATCAACGGAAAGTGTAAACTCCTATGTTACAACGAATTTCTGTATAGCAGACAAAACCGCGGAAAAATTGTGGAATGCGATGAATACAGCGCTCTCTTTCAGTATATCTGTTGAAGATTATGAAAAAAGCGGAGAACAGGTAGAAACTGCATTGCGAACGCTACTTGATGATTATGCAGATTTATCGCTTGCAACATTGCGTGAAACTAAAATCGAAATGTCTGGACAAATGAGTGAATACACAATACAGATATACGGAATTTCCATCTTTGTTATTTTATTCAGTATCTTTAATCTGATCAATACAGTAGTAAGTGGTATTGTAAATCGCAAGAAAGAATTATCAATGTTGGAATCGATTGGCATGGAAGAACGACAAGTGCGCAATATGTTGTTATGGGAAAGCTTTTTTCTTGCATTGCCGAATATACTAATCACTTTAACTTTGGGTACAATCGCGGGATTTACCTTTATCTCATGGATGCAGAAATCAGCAAGCTATCTAGAATATCACTTTCCGATTATTGCTGTTGTCCTCTATATAATTGGTATGACAAGTATTCCTATGTTGATCTCTTTGGCTTGTCTGAAGAGCCAAACTAAAATTTCTTTAGTGGAGAGAATCCGAAACGAAGATTAAATAAATGCGAATGGTCTGACGGCGGTTTTGAAACAATAATCAAAACCGTCGTTTTCCGATTTGGGATTATCAGGTAAAATTAGTTATTACTGTGCCAAAGTTCTTTTGTATAAATAAAACATGCTTCCATAGGACTTTTGCCTATCCAATCCCATTTGTAGCTGCAAACTCATTAAGAACAAGACGCCTAGACGATTCATTTACCAGATAGGTAGAAGTGAAGAACAGTCCCTAGACGCGGAAAAACAGATTTCTGACAGCCCTGTGTCTGTGTCCAACAATACAATTCTGAGAGTGACTTACAGTTTTGTACTCCCCTCCGCCTCAGTTTTTGCAAAATATCTAGTAAAGAATTTTTGTAAAAGAAATGTCGGCGTTTGATACTACTTTTTTATAAAAGTTCCAACTGCCAACCTTATATCCGCCACGTAGGATGGATATAATTTCACTCACTATGTTACACAAAAGGCTGTGGCATTTTTATCTGCCACAGCCTAAAGAAGTTCTCTTTATCCGTTTTAATTTCTGTAATCTAATCCTTTCTCGCCTCTCCTCTTTATGGTGTAAATGTTTACGCAAAAACAACACCTAAGATTTTCCTAAGTTCTGTGTAATATCAGAATGGAAAAATGAATTTGGCATTGCTAAAAGATATGGTTATAAGAATGTGCAGGAGTTTTACCGTACTTACCACCAATCCCATAGTGCCTATGCAGCTTATAGGGAACAGGTTGCTGAAGGGGAAAAACTTTCGGAACAGACAGCCAAAAGCAGGATAAAAAAAGCATACTTGAACGCTTAAAGAATCCACAAAAGAGAACAACAGACTAGCAACAGCAAAGAGCAGTTAAGAGCAAGGACCGAGGGGCGAGATAAACCTTCGGTCTTTACCATATGATAAATACTAAAGAATGTGGTATATTTGATATCAAAATACCTTGTTAGAGTTTGAAAACAATTAATGTTGAATGAGTTGATATACGTGTAGAGAGTGGACAGTCTGAGGACTCTACTTTATTAAAATTCGCATCTTGACAAAATAAGTTCTATATAGTACTATTAATATTAAGAAAGGAGACGTCCTTTCTAATACTGTACAGTAAAACTACCGCTTCTATCCTTGCGAAGCGGTGAGCAAGGAAAGGTGTGATAAGCCTGGAAACACAAACAGGTTTTTTGATTTCCCATATTAAACAGGTTCAAGGGAGAGTCTTTGAACGGCTTTTGCAGACATGCGGCATAGAGGAGTTTAATGGACCACAAGGGCATATTCTTTATGTGTTATGGAAAAGTGAAGGCATTCCTATTGTGGAGCTTGCACAAAAAACGGGATTGGCAAAAAATACACTTACTGTAATGCTTTGCAGAATGGAAGAAAATGGTTTAATCTGTCGAGAAGTTTCAGCTTCTGATCGACGCCAAAGCCTGATTAGCCTGACCCCCAAAGCCCGTGCATTGGAGAAACGTTATAATCAAGTCTCCCAGCAAATGAATAGCTTGTTTTTTAAGGATTTTGAAAATGCGGAAATCAAGGAATTAGAACAGTATCTTGACCGTATCGTTTCCAACTTGGAGCGGGCGGAGCAAGTATTAAAAAAAGGAAAGGATGTACACGATGGCAAAGGTGAAAACTAAAATTTATAACGATTACTGTCCGCAGGCGTTATTTCTTTATGGCACAAAACAGGAAGACGGGCAGCCCCATTTTGGTCTTTTCTGTTGGTTTGGATATTGTCATTCCTCAGAGGGGCTCGGAGTAATGGCCTGTATAGGTGAGGAAAAACAGACCAAGGATTTGATACGCAAAAATGGTGTGTTCTCAGCTAATCTCGTATCTGAACAGCTACTGCCTTTGGCAGATTATTATGGTTGTACCTGTGGCAGAACCACACCTGATAAGATGAAGTGTCTGCCTACTGTAGAATGGGGACAAGTGCTGGATGTGCCAACCATTGTAGAAAGCCCTGTCAGTTTTGAACTGGAAGTGAAGAAATCAATCTCTATGGGAGACGGATCAGATATCTTTCTCTGTTTAATCCGTAATGTAACTCAGGATGAACAACTGCTGGATACAACGGTTCCCTTTACAGAAAGATTGATGCAGGCTGCTCCGGTATTGTCTCCGGGCGAAGAAACATATTCTTCCATTGATGGAAGGTATCTCGGAAAATGGGGAGAACCTATGAAAAATATGGCTAATACCAAAGAATAGCTGTATAATACAAAAGCATTTTGGAAGAACAGACTACAAAGGTCTTGGAATGATTTAATTCCCCCGAATTCGGGGGGATTAAAATTACCACAGTTCAAGACTATCCCCCTGCATCAACCCACATCTGTAAATTACCATCTAACCTGTATGAGAAGCAGAGCGATTTGAAAGGGCAGAAATGGGAGATTGAGAAATTGTTGGAGCGATAAGAAATGTGGGGCGTGAGGGATGCTATGCTCCATATTTTTGCGGTAAATAGAGAATGGAAGTGGTATATCAAATAGGTAACTTGCTAAATTAGATAAATCTTTCATTTTACAGATTGAAGCCAAGAATGTTGCGAAAGGAGAAATATATGAATTTGTTAAAACATGGCGATACCATTGGGATTATATCACCAAGTTGGGTAGCAAATCAAAATGATTATGAAAAGTACGCAAAAGGCATTGAAAGATTGGGATTTCACGTCAAATTCGGCAAAAATATTTATAAAGACACTTATAAATATACTGCAAGTGTAGCAGAGCGTGTTGATGATTTGAACGAGATGATATATGACGAAAATGTAAGGATGGTATTCTTTGGTGGGGGTTATGGAAGTGTAGATTTACTTCCGTATATTGATTATAATAGAATAAAAGAAACTCCGAAGCTTTTTTTGAGTTATAGTGATGGAACATCTATACTTAATGCTATATATGCTAATACCGGCATAACGACATACTATGGGCAGACTCCAGGATTATTTGATAATATCAACGAATACGACAAAAAACAATTTGTTTCGCATTTGATTGATGGAACTGTAACAGATTATATTAGTAATAGTGATTTGTATACTATAACAGGGGGATGTTGCGAAGGAAGCCTTGTTGGCGGATATTTACTTAATTTTGTTTTGACTTTAGGAAACAGATTCTTTCCTTATCAAACAGACAGGAATTATATATTGTTTATTGAAGAATTGGATAAATTTCAATCCGTTCAAGATGTCAGCATGTTCTTAACTTGTATTGGACAAAGCCAGTTGATGGAACAAGTAACAGGTTTGTTATTTGGACACTATTCAGATGATATTTCGCCACTGTTGTTTGAAGTACTGGAGCGGTTTGGTAAAAAATATAGCATTCCTGTGGCTTATTGTGACGATTTTGGTCATGGTTCCAATCATGCAATTTTTCCTATTGGTAGAGGGGCGGTTTTAGACACAAAAAATAAAACACTATTATTTCAATAGAGTATAATTTATATGCGAATAGAATGTTTGCTTAATTTTTCCTTAGTTATAAGAGACATGGTGCGATTTGTTATAATACATGCGTAACAACATTTCAACAACAGAAAATCAGCAAGCCATAATAATTGATGTAATTGAAGTAAAAATGGGTGTGTATTTTCACAAAGCTTAAATAAATACAGTTAATAACAAAGAACACGCCGAGTGCTAATCGGGCATATTCAAGCAGTTCATCTATTGCAAGCGAATTTAAAGCACATTCCGAGCAGGGAGTGATTTTTAATCTGTCCTCTGCCTTGTTACAGTCAATCTGAAGAAAATACCCATCAAAAGTGGTTACATCCACGCTATTGTGATATATTATATTCTGCATATATGAATTTCATATCTTATCTGTCCTTTCTTTACTAATTGATTTTTCGGAGAAATATAAGAAAGCATTTCAATCAATTCTTCCTGCCCTGTTCATTTCATGTTATAATTTGTTACAGGTTTTTCTTTCCCTTATTTTTGCCCTTATGAGGGTTCGTAACATGAGGGAAAAAGGATATAACACAAGGGAAAATCTAAGGGTAAACTCACTCGCTATAAATTTAGCATTTTCAAGGGTTTGCGAGCTTTTTGAAGATAAGATATAACAGTTAATAAATACTATAAAAAGTGTCTTATCAGAATTCTGATTTTGTTATTGGCTTTATTATACACCTTTCACACAAAAATCAAATATGTCTCTTAAATTTTCTATTCATCAAATTAGAACTGGAACAGAGCAGAGATAAGCCGCTGTTTTATGGTGTCTTTATGCCCGTTTTCAAGAGCGACAAGCCGGATTTTCTGCTGTAATGCTGTAAAACCTCGTCCACGGCTTCCGACCCTCCGCTAGTCGCTCTGATAATGATCTCATAAGGTACAAGGTTAGGTTTCCCATGTGAAAACACCTCCATTTCTTTTTGTAACATCTGCAAGACACTGTGTATGTGATGCCCTGCCGTACTCCGGCGGCTTCCGTATATTTCCCCGATTTCCTGTTATCTATCGTTCAAAAAATAAAGGTAAATGATTTCTCTCTTTTTCTCCATCAGAGATAACAGGGCGTCGGCAAGATTCTCATTTATGAGAATGATTGTCTGACCGCATATCGTAATACGGTATTCCTTGCAGGCGTCTGCGAAATATTCATCGGACGTACTGAATGGGTAAAATTTTTCTTCTGTGAGATATTCTCAAAGGATATTTCCTTTTGCTGCCATCTGCTCTGTTCTCCATGCGTTGATAGTCGCATAACGTATAACAACTTTACAGAAACCGTTGAAAGTATACATGATGTGTTCCTTGTATGCTTCTGTGCAATTCATAGAAAATTCCCCCATTCTCCCACATGGGACGTTGCATGGTCTTTTACATAAAAGAACCGATAACCGCATTTTTACTTCTGCGTGTTATCGGCTCTGCATCTGTGCGTCTGGCTCTTTGATAACTGAAATATTAAATTGTGTTACACTGATTAAAATTTCCTGCTTACATTTGGGACAGAACAGCGGAAAATTCCGAAGTTCTGTGTCTAACCGCATTTTAATGCGCGTCTTACTGCCGCAAACAGGGCATAATAACCATTTGAATTGCTCGTTCCCGTTATGATTCATGCGTTTTATTCTTGCTTTCTTTTCGCAGTACAACGCTGCTAATAACACTGATGCCGCCCAATAACGCACAAGATTTTGACGGAAAAGCGATTCCTGCCACCATCAAGCCAGCACCGACAATAAGGTTACATACTGCAGCCATTTTTAATGCTTTCTTTTTCGGGTTGGGAAGCTCTACGAAAATTCCCAATGTGTTATTCAATTTTTCGCAAGCATGATTTACTTCTTTAATCATTTTGCCCTCCTAAAATAATAACTGTATGCCGTGATTTACAATAAGCAACACGCCAATGCCTATGACAATCCATAGGGCTGTGGCTTTCTTTTCTTTCCCTTTTTTCTTGTTCAGAAACAGAAAAAGCAATCCCACACTCACCAGGCAAATTCCAACAATCAATGATACGATTGAAATAGTCTGCATGATTTCCGCACTTGGAACGGGTACAAAATCGGGAATTGGAAAATTCATGTTATCGCCCCCTTTCTTTTAATTGCTCAAATCTGATAAAATCATTTTCCTCGTTGCGATTGCTGAAAAAATAACTCCTATGATACCAAAAATAATTGCCGCAACGGGAATTGACAAAAGTCCTGCACTGCTTCCCTGTGAATTTGATGCTATAGCAACAATGATGATAGAGGAAACAACGGTTGCAATCGTTGATTTCTTTATCATTCCAACATACAGTGGGAGAAGCCCCAACAGAATAGCGGATATTGTGGTAACTGTCTGCGCCAATATGTTTCCAAAACTGAATATAACAAAATCAAAACATTTTCCCGCAAGAAAGATACTGGCGTATTGGAAGATATTTGACAGCACATGGAACGAAAAGCTAATACCACATATCAAAAAGAGTTTTGCCATAATCAGTTTTGTGCGGCTGACCGGGTAAGTGAAAAGCAAACCGATTGTCTTATTTCTGTATTCTTCAATCACAAATACGGAAATCAGTACCGCTTCCCATACAATTAGAGTAGCCTTTACAAGCATTGCCGCTAATGTAACCGTATCTAACTGGATTGGGGCAAATCCCGGAAGCGTAGATATATTGGCGCTTGCAGTCAAAAGACTGGACGTAAAAACACTCAACAGGAAAATAATAAAATTAGCGGCTAACAATCCGGCAATATGCAGTTTTAACGGTACCTTTTTAATTTCCATGCGAATGAGATTCCACATTTTTTCCACCCCCCAATAAATCCAAATAGTAAGTTTCAAGGTCTATGCCTTTCGCTGTAAGTTCTTTCATTGATATTTCCGCAAGCATAGCTCCATGGTCAATAATTCCAATTGTATTGGCAATTTTAGATAACTCGCCAAGGATATGGCTGGATATTAAAATGCTTGTGTGGAATTCATGGTTGATTCGCAGCAATAGCTCCCGCACTTCGATAATCCCTTGTGGATCTAAACCGTTTATAGGTTCGTCTAAAATAAGCAAATCCGGTTTTGTAAGCATTGCCCTTGCAAGCGCAAGCCGTTGTTTCATTCCCAAAGAAAATTTTCCTACGGCTTTATTTCCTGTTTCTGCAATCCCTAACAGTGACAGTGTTTCCATGATATTTTCATAGCCTGCACCCATATACCGGCAATGAAGTTCCATGTTTTCGTATGCGCTTAAATAGCTATAAAAAACAGGGCTTTCAATAATGCTGCCGATGCGGGAGAAAACGGGATTATTTGTTTTGTTGATAGTTTCACCTAATAAACATACCATGCCTGTATCGGGAAAAATAATATGGTACAATGTTTTCATCAGCGAAGTTTTCCCCGCACCATTTGCACCCAAAAATCCATATATTTCCCCTTGCTTTACACTCATGCAAATATCATTCAATATGGGATTGCCTTCAATGGATTTTGATAAATGCCGGACTTCAACCGCATTTGTCATTCCCTTGCCTCCTTTTCGGGGCACAACCGCCTTTTGAATATCAAAGTTGTTTTCTGGGCAATTCCAATAAGGGAATATTGGGAGCTGCCTATACACGGATAGGAAAAACAAATAACCAGTTCCCAGCCGTCTTTACCATAATGGTTCAGTTTATCAGACAATGCTTTTTCAGAATGTTCTGTTTCCTTGCTGTCGATTGATATCGTTTTGTACTCAAATTCTGTCATAAAAATCTCCTTTACTCAAAAATATCTGCCACAAGGCTATCCACCATGAAATCAAAAACAGCGAAATAATCACAAGTGACGGAAAGTGTTTCTTTTGCATTGATTGTTGACAGCAACGCACTTAAAATTCCATACGCTTGTGCTTCCTCCATTTTCAGACTGAGGTTTGTGGCATGGATAACTTGTCTAAAAAAATCGAAACTGTCAAACTTGATTTTCTTGATCGTTTCTTCGGGCAGCTTTGTTACAAAAGACTGAAAATCCGGCGTATTGACATTGTAGAGGAACGGCTTGCTGTCATATTCCCGGAAAAGCCTTTTCATGGACTGTGCAAATCCCTCTTTCGTCTGACTGTTCCTGTTTATGTCGATAATTTTTTCCGTCAACCTCCTTTGTATGTTTGTGATTGTTTCAAAAAATAAATCTTCTTTTGTCGGGTAAAGCGTATAAAAAGTACCAATAGATATAACTGCTTTATCGCATAGATTTTTAATGCTTGTTTTCTTGTACCCTTGCGCTATCCAACATTCCTCACATAGTTCTCTCAGCTTTTTTCGGATAGCTTCTTTATCAGCATCCGAAAGGACTGGCTTTGATGGCATAGTTTAACTTCTCCTTTCTATTGAATTTTATTTGCGAATATTCGCAATATATATTCGCAAATAAATAATAGCACAACTGATAGCTATTGTCAAGTGGAAAATTTGATTAAGTCATGTTGTACTGCTTAGTAGTAAATAAATTTTGGATAGAGAAGATGCTCGATCTTGCATACATGATGTGTTCCTTGTATGCTTCTGTGCAAGCCATAGAAAATTCCCCTTTCTCTCACATGAGACGGTGAATGATTGACAGTTGCATTTTTAATATTAGAAAGACGACAACATGTTAAGTCATCGCCTCTTAATTACCAAAACTAGAAAATAAATGTCAAGCATAACTCTCTATTTTTGTCGTTAATTGGACGGATTTACTATTTGCTAATTTACCCTATACCTCAAAATTGTTTTAAGCCTATCCGGTTTTGTTCTGTTAGTCAAATAGATTTCCCTATGACAGTCTGATATGCGTTGCAAACTATTTTCTTCTGCAAATTTATCCATTTGATTGAAGGAGGATGGTTCAGTGTCATATGAACCAACATGCAGAATTTCAACACATTTCCCGTCATGTATTGTATCGAAAACAATTTTTTCATACAGTTGGTTTGGCTTTTTAGTTTTTACTCTTTCCAATGCAGCACTAACCATTTCCGCTGTAATAAAATCTGGCTGACGTATCATAATGGTATATTCTAAATTTTCTTTTATGAGTTTACTGGTAGCAGATTTCGTATCAGCATTTTTCAGTTTCCATATACCCTCTAAAGGATAAACTGTAAAGTCGTGAATTTCATTTGATAAAATATTTTTAGTTGCAGTAGATTTATAACCCATTTTAACGGCATACGCTAATGAATAAAGAGCAGACACCCTATCTGAAAAATCTGTGTCATTAGGATTTCCACTTCCTTTAATCATAATAAAATTTTGCTTCGGTATATCTACTAAAGCAGGCATACCTTTTGCTCCATATAGAGCTCTTTCGTGCTTTCTCCATTCAAATTTCATATCAGCACCTCCTATGGGAAACAGTGTATCAAACATAACCTGACACCTAAAGTCATGTTTTATATTTTTCTTGCATTTCCTGCAATCTTTTTTTCATTTGCTCCCGTATAGACTGTGGTTCTATTATTTCAACGCAATTGGAAAAAGACATTACATAGGAATACAAAATCTCATTGTCGGGTAAATCTACTTGGACATACAAATTTCCCTGTGAATCTTCTGTTATTTTATCTGCAAATTCATCATAAACACGAAAAGCTGCCTGCTTATCAAATTTCAACTTTACGACAACAGTATTTTCAACTTGTATGTGTTTTTTGATTTTAGTTGATGTAAAATCCCGTGTAAAAGTTTCAGAAAGCATTTTAAGCTCTTTTATTCTCGTTAACTTAAAAAACCGATAATCATTTCTTAACAGACAAAAAGAATATAAATACCAACTTTTACTCTTGAATACTAATCGGATAGGTCTTACGTTTCTGATTTCTTTATTTCCTTTTATGCTAAAATAGCAAAAGGAAATAACTCTCTTTTGGAAAATGGCTTCTTTGATGATATTAAACGTATCTTGCTGTGGATTACAATGCGCCCAGTCTGAAAAATCAACTTCAATCCAATTTGTAGCTTTTATCCGAAATAAACCACTTAACTTTGTGAGCAATTCATTCGTGTTTTTTCCTGTAGTTGCAGTCATTCCTTGTAATGCTGTTAGCATTTGTTCCTGTTCTTGTTCAGAAAACAAAGATTTATCCAGCACATAATCGTTAAGGATAGAAATACCTCCCCTTTTTCCTTGTATTGCGTAAATAGGGATTCCTGCACTACTTATTGCGTCAATATCTCTATAAATAGTTCTGATTGATACTTCAAACTTTTGAGCAAGTTCAGGGGCGGTTGACTTTCCGTTCTGTAAAAGATAGTACACAATTCTAAATAATCTGCTTTCCCGCATTTTTATCACCTCTCGTATATTATAACACATAAACTTGCCAACAAAATGTCATGTTACATGAAATAAAATTGAAGAGAGGGATTTCGTACTCGTAAGCATTGTGCGTAATGTGTATAACTGGCCATCTCATGGAATTGTGGGTAACTCTGTTTGCAGGACGTGGGAAAACTGCACTTTAGCTTTTCTATATGCTGTGAATAAAGTTATTCATGATTCCATAGCCCGTTATGTATATTTCCACAATGCTTGTTTTTTGGTCTTTGGTTTGGAATAGTGTGGTGCTGGCGGTCTATCCCTTGTTTTTGATTTCTTGCTTCTTTACCGTATATGAGTATTGAGAGTAGCATTGTAAGCCAATTTTACAGAACAGTCCTCTAAACAGTCCCTCTTCTACATAGACATTTACTATGTTGCTAATAATGCACACTATTACTGCTATCAAGGAACTGCCATTTATATGTGTGTAAATGAAAAATTTGTAATATAAAATCGTAAAACTGGGTGTCTCCCCAATACAAACAATACAATAAATTCTGCAACGTAAGAAAGAAAAAAAGGTGCTTATACCAAGAGCAAGTCCATATTTCAAACCAGTAAATAACCCTTTTTTGAAAATCTCAAATCGTTCCAATGAAGCCTAAGTATATCCAACGCAATCCATATCAGCAAAATGCAACAGATTTTATGTATTATATTTTTTCCACCCCATGTTTGGTCGGTTTTTACAAAAATCATTTCTATCACTCTAATAATCATTAACAAAATAAACATCACACTGATAACACTTATTATTCTTCTTTTCTCTATGTTTCCTTTTCTTCGAATAATTTTGACATTTGTCTATCTTAGTCTTGATTTTTATCTCTGTTCTTAATTAACAAATTAATTTCTTTGTATGCTTCTGTGCAAACCATACAAATTTTCCTTTTTCTCCCAAAAAGGCTTTGAAACTTAAGAGTGCTTTCCGTCATTAGTTTATATTCCCATGAAGCAGGAAATAGTTTTCCTATTATTTGGAATGTTTTTGGAAGAAATTCCATAAAGAACATAATTTCGAAAAGCATAGTAGAAGGTATAAAAACAATAATAGAAAACATGGAAGTCTTTGCCTGGTCTTTTACTGCCAGACCAATGGTACTGGCAATACTAAGCGATACCGCAATAAAAATAGCAAGACTAATGAAATACTTTCCTGGATTTTGCGGTATTTCAGCATGAAAAACAAGTGGTGCAGCTATATATAAAATGATGCTCATAATAAACAAATGAACATATGAAGAAATATTGGTTAAGACAAGACCGAGATATAACGGAATACCGTTTGCTTTCAAAAGATAAAAACAGGTATCTGCGCCAGCACGAAACAGAGCTTATCCTCTATGACGGTGCGGAAAATATGCTGAAACGTCTTGAAATTGACACCAAAAACCTTGATATTGAAAAGCTCCGCAGCGATTACAATGCGCTCTGTTCCAAAAAGCAGGCTTTACAGAAAACCTATAAGTCTGCCGAGAAAGAAGCCGCCGACCTAAACCGGAAACTCGACAACCTTAACCAGTATCTTGACCGCAATTTAGAACAACAAACTGCTGACAAAAATATTGGAAAAAATACCCAATCCCTCTAAATTCGACAATAAAAAAAGAGGGTATCGCAACAAGTTTTCTCTCTGTTGCGATACCCTCTAATGTGAGCAAGATTTATATTTCGTACTATCTTGTACTTTATGCCATGTATTCTCCTGTTTCTTTTCTCCATGTATCTTGCTCCACTTTTCAATCGTTTCCTGCTGTATTCCACACACAATTCCATAAACCGCTTTTTAAGGAAAACAGAAAAATCCAAAAATATATTTCCTGTTTTCCCTTACTGCCAATTTTACCGTCTACCCTTTCTGACCGGTAATTACCTGTAATAGTCCACTTTGGAATCCGGCAAGATTTACTCTTTCGGCGCACAGGTTCTGCATACACCAATATACATTACGTTCCCGGCCTATTAAAATACTATCGCGAATCCCGAAAATAATCCTGTCCCCATTCTCTTTTTTGTCCACTCTTGGCAGCATGACTGAAACATAACACAATTTAGATATGATATACTCATCCGCTTCTTCCATGCTCCCAAACGGGATTACTTCTACCCTGAATCTGGAATTTCCATTCCTGACATCCTTCCATGTAGTTTCATAGGAACCCATAATCCTCACTGGAGCAACACTTTTTTCAATTACAAAGCCCTCTTTATCAGAAAATTTCAGCATGGCTGGAAAATACATATCCGTTTTTTCGATTTTTCTTCGTTCCCATGTTTCAAATAGATATGTTTTCTTTATGTTTTCAACTATCTTCTCCACAATCTTTCCTCCCGCTAAACAATTGCTGGCAATGCATGATAGCCTTCCTGTACATCATAATCACAAGAACCCACGCCCTCTTTTGTTATAGGACACAGACACTCACGATAAGAATCGGAACCCGCCTGTACACCTACAAGGCTTGTATGAACTTGTGCATCTGTATATTGTGAAAAACTCATCCCCACAGATACCACATACCCATATGATGGCACCTCTATTTTTAGAGATGCATCATACACCTTATGAACCGTATTATCACTATCATTATCTGTGCCATCATGTCACATCGCTGTTTCATGGTATACAAAAGCATTATAACTTCCTATTTCCGAATTTCCTATTGGTATGATGGGATTTAATGAAAATGGAGAATCTTTCCTTGTATTTTGCATACGTTCACAATATAATTCCCTCCCAGCATATTTGCAAAACTCATTACAATCGCAGCACAGTCCGTGCAGTTTACACGATAGGTAGTTTCCTTCCCATCTGGCTGTTCTCTGCGGAACATATCAGATAAGAATTGAGAAAAGTAAAATATTTTATAAACCTTAGAAACCAATTCCACATAATTGGTTATAGGTATATATGACAACTGTTTTTCTGCATTTATGGCTTCGGTTATGCCTCTATATAATCTCTGCATATCTGACAAACCCTTCACTTTTGGTATGATGTATCTCAGCGCATCCGCCCAAATTGGATTGCCATACCATTGACTTTTGGGATTGGACAATATAAAATACAACTTTACATTGATACTTTCGCGCATCACTGAATTGTCACTGCATTTCCATGTTATGGTTTCTTCAATTTCCCCAATCCCTGACGGCATTCTGTAAGATGCAAATTGAAAATTCTCCACCACACTAATTGTTGTTTTTGACGGAACAAAAATTTTCTTTTTATCTGACATGCCATAAAACAATGCACCCTCTGCCCATACATCAACAGTAGTGTCTATATCTCCTGTATTTTCCAATATAAAACCTGCTCGAACTACTATTGCGGCTTCTTTGTTGCCTAAATCATATGCTGCCACTGTCTGGGAATCCATATTTCCCGACAGCCCCATTATCAAATCATCGACATTAATCATAACCACTCTTATACTCTACAATCAATAACTTTCCAAGTTTGAAATACCTTTTTCCCTTCTTCATAAGTCTCCGCTCGCACTGCAACACGCAATAATTTACGCGGTCTGCTCATGCCTACATATACACATTTACGACTATATTCACTAATCGCTTGAGAACCTTTTTTCCCAATACCCCAATATGGCAGAATCCGCCTAATATCCGATGATCTACTTTTTTCGGTTTCCAGATACAATGTAGCATCATGCGTTTCCCCTTTCACGCCATGAACCGTATCAATCTCTATTTTTCTGCCTCGAATCGGTTCAATGAAAAAATTACGATTTCCTTGGCTATTCTTCTCTAACTCTCCTTCTTTCATGAAATAATCTGGAAAAAGTCCAAATAAATCATCTTCAGTTTTTCCTTTAAAATCAATTAAATCTTTTATCAACATACAAATCGCTGCGTCGACAGATTTCTTATCATAAGATTCCATCTTTGTAATAATCCAATCATTTCTATAAAGTTCAGAATGCCCTTCATCTATCCTTTTCTTAATAGTTTTATATGTATATTCTCTGCCAGAAACTTTATTTTTAACACCTGCATAATGAAGTATTTTACACAGCAATCTTCTAAATTGACTTTCCACATAATAAAGTTTTCCAGCCGAAAGTCCCTCCGAAATTCTCCTTACATAGTTCCAATAGTTAAATTCACTTTTAATGTTGTTACTATCATCATCATATTCTGACCAATAATCGCCAATCTTCAACCCTTTCAAATCTCTTTTTTTAACTGCCCCTATAATCTTATAAATCCCATTAGGATCATATAATTCATTTTCATCTAAAGCCAAAATATATTTCCCAATCACTTTATGTATTGAAGTGTCATCAAATTTGATGACAGTTGGAATGTAACCAGTCTCACCCGAAGATGCGTTTATCACTTTTTTATCCGTCCTAAGATTTGTCAAAACATCTGCTATTTCCTGTCCGTATCGGTTTGATGATGCCATCGAAAGACAACTTGTACTTGGTATCCAATCTTCTATTTCGCTATTATCAGAATTATAAATCGCCTGATCAAAGTCTCCAATATAAAAAACACAACATTTATTCCGATTAAACAGTTTATCCAGCGCATCTTTCTGCATCTGATTACAATCCTGGTATTCATCAATAAATACATATTGAAATCTTCTGCTAAATAAATCTGTATATTCAGTCGATAGTTCTCTGACACTTTCAACCGCATACTGATACGCATCGTTATACCGAATCAGGCCCTCTAAAGTGAGTAATTCTTGAACTGCTGCTTCATATTGCTTTGCTGAAGGTTTATCTGCTCCTGCAAGTGGTTTTTTCTGTTTTGAAACATACAATGCCCCATCCTTTTGATAGAGATTTTCCATATAACTCAATTCACTATCATATTGTCCAGAACTATTTTTAACATTATATTTGATAAAATACCTTAGTTTTTGATATGGTGAGTTTTTACTCTTATCCTTCCATAATAATTTATACAAATGTTGTGCATATACGGAGTCCTCTACAACCTGAATACCTATATCTGTTTTTTGCTTTAAATATGGTTTCGTTACAAACTGATCAATAAAAGATTGTATCGTACCAACATAATTAGGATAACTCATTAGTATATCAGCATAATCAGAAAGTTTCGTCTTTATTTCATTTACAGCAACATTTGTATGTGATAATACACAAACGCCAGAACCTTTTGGAAACGGCATAAGGTCAGCCAATAGTTTAAGTTTTGCTAAAAGCACCGTTGTCTTCCCACTTCCTGGACATGCCGAAACATCTACAGATTCCCAGCATCGAATCATATTCTTCGCATCATTGGCAAAATGACAGCCTTTCGCAAGGAGAATGCTTTCTACAATTTCTAATTCTTTATCATCAATTTTCAAAATATCCACCCCTCCACTCTCATGCGTCAAACTTCTTTATTATACAGTCTCACCCACTGCGTATTGAATAGGTTTTACCAAATACTCTATATATTTATCATTCATAATCTCTTCTTTTAAAGCCTCCCGTTTTTTCTCATCAACCAGGCACTGATATAAATCTAAATCAAACATCTGCTCTTTACTTATTCCATCAGGAATACTGGAGATATCCCATTTTAACAAAGAGGCAAGACTCTGTGCAACAATAGCTTTTAATCCGCTTTTATCATTGTTATCTAACATCACTTGGTACATTTTATATGCACGCTCTTCCCTGCTCATTAAGCTCCACTGTTTATATTCTTTTTCAGCCTCTTTATCTGCTTTCTCAATTTTCTTAATGGTCAACGAATATGTATCGGTATTTTTAATTTTCTTCCCATAATAAATTGCTCTGTGAAACCTCTCACTCAAACAACTCATGGCAAGACAATATTCCAATGTCCATCTTGGAGCTATAAATCCCTTTACTGTACCAACAGAATACTTTTTCTCTTTTTCCTTTACCACATCCAATGATTCCAGCTCTTTTGAATTAAATTCCTCTACGCCAGTTTCTGCTGATTCTTCGTAGCAGGGTTTCACATCACAATCTGTAATAACAGAAACAGGTATGCCGATTGTACTACCGTCTTTTCTGGTAAAAATTCTGGAGTATCTAAGAAACGCTGTGCTGCCAACATTCACAATTGAAATCCCATACTTTTCCAATGGATAGCCAAGAATATCTGCCAATACTGGAAGTAAAAGGTTTTCTGCATCCCCTTCAACCATAATCACACCTTTTGCAAAAAACAAATTCGATTTTGTCGCATCCAAAAATCGTTGTAAAAAAAGATAGTCTCCCTTTTCCAGTCCTGTTTCACCATATGTCAAATCATATCCACGTCCTTGTTTCATTAATATCAGATTTTTCAAATTAATCTTCGATGCAAGTATTGTACTGTGTGTAGATATAATAATCTGTGCCCCTGACTTGTTATATTCATTTTGTAAATAATCAATCGAAGTTGTGCCTGCGGATGGAGGTGCGCTTCTAATTCTTCAATTAGTGCCAGTTTCAATCCTCCCGTTTCATCATGCTTTAAGAGCAGTAGTTCTGCCGCTATAAACAGTAAATTTAACTCTCCTAAGCCTGGATGAATCTCAGGTGCGCTCAACGATAAACTCTCTAATATAGCTTTCAACTGAATATCTGATGTTTCCAATTTTGCTTCATCTGACATATCCTGTGAATTTAAAACAGAAAGCGTATCACGGATTGTCTGTAAAATTACTTTTCCATCTTCTTCTACAAAATATTTTTCTATATCCCTATTCGCATTACTAAGTATTTCCTTTAACCTATGACCATCTCATCATTAAATACAGGATGGCTCATCAGAATCTGTGATATTCTTGAATTCCTTCCGGAACTCATTTCCCTCTCCGCATCCCGTAACGGTTTCAAATAAACAGCTTTTAACAATTCTCTGGCTTTCCCTTCCATAATGATGCCATCATCCTTTTGTCCGATTCGCAACTCTGTAAAAATTCTATGATTCTCTCTCCACGCCCGAAAATAAAGTTTTAAAGTGTACTTCAAGGAATCATTCTCTTTTGTAAATGTGAGATACTCAATAAAATTTTTTGCTTCATTATCTGTAAATTTTTCCAACACACAATCAATTCTAAACTCTGTTACAGAGTTTCCTGTTTCATCAGTATAAAAATCATCCTCTGCAGGACGAATATATTCATTGCTCTGTGTAAGTAATACCAATTTTAACGCATCGATAATAGCGGTTTTTCCCGAATCATTTTCACCAATTAAAGCATTCAGTCCTTCGTGAAATGTAATGGAAAGACCTGGCATTCCATCCATAGACCTGAACCTCCGGAAATTATATATTTGCAATTGCGATACAATCATTACAGAACCTCCTGTGATTTTCGTATGGTTTCCTTAATCTACTACATATGCAGCATCACTAAATAGCTATCTAACCTTTTATTTACATACTCTGCAAACAGCTTTTCCATTGCACCAGGATTATGCTTTACATGATATTCATCAAACGCATTGTAATAGGACATCCGATCTGTAAACTTAATGTCAATTGGCGGATATCCGGCTTTCATCAATTCTAAATTCACAAGCAACCTCCCAGTTCTGCCATTTCCGTCAATAAAAGGGTGAATCCCCTCGAATTCAATATGAAACAGTGCAAGCCGGGTAATGATATGCCCCGCGCCATTTCTATAAGCATCCAGCAACTGTTCCATTTTAGGCTGGATCAAATATGGCTGTACTGGTTCATGTTTCGCACCCATAATTCTGACAGGCACTCTTCTGTAAACTCCACGGTCCTCTCGTTTATCTGCCAATACAAGATAATGAATCTGCTTGATGATACTCTCCGATAAAGGCACCCGCTCTTTTACCAGATCCCGCACAAAATCAAATGCCTCTTTATGCCCAACTGCCTCCATATGATCTTTTAACGGCTTCCTGTCAATTGTCAGACCACGCAAAACCATATCCGTCTCACGCAAGGTCAGGGTATTTCCCTCAATTGCATTGGAATTATAGGTGTACTCGACAATAAACTCCTCTGTCAGACGTTCCAATTCCCCCTCTGTCAGCGGGCGTCTGCTATCCAGTTCTCTTTTCTTCCTCTCTATCGCTGTTAGTAAACTTTCTTTTGCTTTAAACCGTCCATCTTCTGGTTTTTGCGCATCTGAGGGAATCATCCAACTGCGCCCTTCACGGGTGACACCCAAAATTTTTCCTTCTGCGCAGAGTATGCGCACCCGTCTGTCAGAAATCCCCCACTTTTCTGCAGCCTGCTTTACCGTTATATACATAAAGATCACACCTCTCTTCCGCAAATAGTATACTCCATTTTCGGAATAATATCAACCCATACGGAATAATATATTTTCATTTTCGGAACAATAAAAGCCCGGAAATGCAGTAACTAATTTCCGAGCCTTAACTTTTACATTTTCAGTTTTAAATTTTTCATTCATAATATTCACTATTTCCATTTTATACTTTATAACGATACGAACACAATTTAACGATTTCACACTATCTTTTAACATTTCTCCACATTTCCTGTTTTTTATTTCCTCATTCGTAGTCTTACCATAGTCCAAGTACTATTTGTCTGCCACGCTATGCTCAAGTTTGCCTCGAAATGCCGAATTATACAATTTTCACCTTACTCCTGCCGTAACATACAAACAAAATTCCTATCGTTAAAATTTGCACCCAAACTCACGCTTGGGTGCATTGTATCAAATTGTGGTACGCAAACCATACCGGATAGCCGACATAAATCACATCATAATCATCAATACTTATGGGAGAACCCGCCAGTTTCGGACGCATATTGAACGACTCCTCTATCCATGCCCTGCCGGCCGTTGCCATGAATGCTTCCCGGTATTTTGTGCTTACCCGTATAGAATACAGATCAGCACCGGTTTTCTGCCTGATGATATGTGCAACAATCTCCGTGTTTCCCATGATCTGTGTACCGTCAAGATTCAGGCTTGCTGAGGCAGTAATATCCGTTTCATCATCCATTGCCATATTATCAGAACGAGAGAAATATACTACGAGGGTATGGGTTCCCTCGTCACCTCTTATAATGTCAGCCCCTGTACTGTCTGCTTTTTCTCCTGTAAAAAGATAAGCATACAGACCAGCGGCAATACAGGCAATCACAACAAGCACAATTCCGAGCTTTTTCCAGATCGGACGTTTCTTTCTGTTTTCTTCCATAAGCGGATTCTCCTTATTTCATCAGCGGTAGGATTCGCTGTAAATCTTCAGGCAGTCTTCGTCAGAGAGCTGATACGGGTCATTTAAGAAATTCACGCCCAACGTATCCCGTGCGTTCTGTACCATTTTGGGGAACTTCTCCGGCGTGATCCCATAGTCGGACATCTTTAAATCCGCAACACCACACGCTTCCTGTAAATCAACGAGGGCAGTGATGAAATCCTCCGGCTTATCCGCATCCTTTCTTCCCATAAGCTGTGCCATTTCGATAAACCTGTCATCACATACATGTTTTTCACTTAACTACCACCGGCTGAAAGCCGGTGGGTTATCTCGGTCTAAAGCCCAAGTTTTGCGACTGAAAGTCGCTTTGGGGGCTAAAGCCCCGTCTTTCCCTGACTAAAGTCAGCTGGAAGTCCTGCTAAAGCAGTTATTCGTCTTCCTCTACGATTTTGAAATCCTCATTGGCCTCTATTTTCCCTTGGTTTTCGATATATGCCTTTATTGTTTCCTTGTCTACCTCACCTACGGTTCCACAAAAATACCCTCTTGCCCACATATGCTGTCCCCAATACTTTTTCTTCAGCTCTGGAAATTCTTCCTGCAACATTTTTGATGATCTTCCTTTTAACAGCTGCATTATTTTACTCGGTGCCATGTCCGTTGGACATGACAACAGCATATGTACATGGTCTACTCCCACACTCCCCTTTATAATTATTATCCCATTCGCTTCACATCCCTGCCGCAATATATCTCTTGCTCTTTCTGCTATTTTCCCCCTTAACAGCTTATACCGATATTTCGTTACCCACACAAAGTGGTATTTTATGTCATATACTGTATGACTGCTACTTCTATAGTCTGCCATGTTCTCATCCTCCCGTATACAGTATATCACAATCCACCTTTTGATAAAAGACGGCTCAAGCCGTACCGCCTAAAGGCGGTGGTTTTTACCCCGCGCTTGGAAAATAAATTGTAAAACCTATGAACAATATATTTATCCCAACTGACAGTGCTTTATTTATCAGCATGAATAGTATCCTCCATTGAACAATACTGTTCGCTGATCATCCTTCTTCTGTCTTCACTGATAGAAATTCTTTTTCCATTATCCATCACAACAAAATCATATGCCTGTCCCTCAATATGTCTGTAATTTACAAGATATGACTGATGAACCCGCAGAAACGATACTTTACACATTTTTAGACTTTCCTCTATCGCATTCAATTTCCCATATAAAGTGAGATTCTCCTTCTCTGTTACAATTAGAATCTTACGCTTACTGCTTTGAAAATATAAAATATCCTGAATCGGCACTTTATAATTTACTCTCTGATAACTATACTGGAAATAGAAATTCCTGTTACCCACATCCTCATAAGCATCCTTGAAACACTCCTCCATCTCCTGTACATCTACCGGCTTTACCAAGAATTGAAATGGGCGCACAGAAAAAGATTCCTTCATATGGTTTTCATGGCTTGTAACATATATTATCAGGACATTTTTGTCATATATCCGAATTTTTCTCGCCGCAGAAATACCATCTTCATTGTCCATTTCTATATCCAAATAAATAATATCAAAACAAAACCCTTTTCTAATTTCTTCTACCAGACTTTTCCCATCCCAGAACACTTCTATTTCCACATCAACAAAGTTATGTTTTGCAATTTTCTGAATCAACATCTCCAGTTCCCCTGTAATCTGAATATCATCATCGCAAATTGCCACGTTCAACATTTCAATCATCTCTTTCCTCTGTATCATTCTTACGTTTTTCATATGTCTTCTTAACCGCTTGCAGGATTGACCAGACCATTTCCTTGTCATATTTGTCCAACCCTTTATAGACCTCTATTAAATCATAATATTCATCCATATCTTTATTCATTTTCATCTGTCCCTGTAAATCTCTTTTTACGTCTGACACTCCTAATAGATAGTCTGTTGTAACATTAAAATACTTCGCTATCTTTTTAAGAATATCAATTTTAATCGTGGTGATATCCCTCTCGTATTTACTAAGCGACTGCTGTGTAATATTCAGCTCTGATGCAAGAATCGCCTGTATTAACCTTCTATTTTCACGAAGTTCCTTGATACGACTTTCCATAATTGATTACCTCATAAGCACAATATATATTTATGTTACCTCAATTCTATTATTGTGATACCACCAATAAAAGTAATCAATTACTCATATCTTTTAAATTTAAAGATGAGCAGTGCAAACGCACTGCTCATTTCTCTACTCATGCAACCATATGAATTGTGTTGATGAAGAAATAATTTCATTATAAATAATTTCTGCCATATCATCTTCTGATGCATGGCTGTTATCGGCTCCTATGCGCCGTCCAACCTCATTATTATGCAAATCCATATCTCTATGCGCTGTTTTTGGATATCCGTCTGATTCATTGCCTGTAACATCTTTATCCTCATGCGCTGTTGCAAATAACTCTGCTTTTTCTTTACCTATCAGTATTGTCATCTCCGCATTCCAGATTCCATGACGGAAAGCATCGCTCCTATCTCCTAATCCATTGAAACCAAATTTAGCTTCTGTTTTTGATGTTGCTATATTTTTTGCAGTATTTACCTTTAGCGCATCAAATGGATAACGGATACATAGCTTTTTTTCTGAATCTGTAAGTACATTCCAAATATCTGCAATCCCTCTTTCAAATTCTCTATGATGTTCATCCAAAATATTCTGAACCATATCTTCCGTATATTCCGGCTGTTCTGCTTTGATAACTTGTATTTCATTGATTAACTGCTCAAATTCACTTTGCTCTGCTCCAATCAGATCACTAACCTCATAATTGTTCTCACTAGCCATTGCTGATATTGAGAAAATCATTGTCAGAATCAAAAACAAACTGAAAAATTTTAAAGTTCCTTTCATCTACAATTCCTCCAATACACTATATAATTTTACACTCACACGGCGTGTTACTTTGAATACACCTAACACCACGTTAACTAAGTGTTTCAATAATATCCCTATAGAGAATACCATTTTGTACATCTTCCATAGAAAAAACTTTTTCTATGACGTTTTCTTTTAGGTATCTTAATGACTGCAAATACTTTTCATTGTCCACATAGTAGGTTTGCAACCCATCCCTATAATCCATAGTTGTTGCGTCAATATCGTTATGAGATAAAACAATAAATATATTCTCGATTCCATGTTTATATAAATTCGCCAGCTGCAATTTTAAATTCGCCACATCTACAAAAGTGTTTACACACATGACAGCCACATCTATATTTGCCGCTGAAAAATAAGCATCTGCCAGCTTTCCAAAGTTATATGCATTCAAATTATTTACCTGACCAATTGCTCCACCGATATTAATAAGCCAAGCATCTACATCTTCATTTACCTCTGTCAGATACATATATTTGTTTATAGAATAAACAATATCTGGAAATTTCAATTCTATTGGATAGTTGAAAACCTCCATATTATATATCAGCCCTAACGGATTATTAGAAACCGCCTTGATATCTAATCCATCTTCTTTTAATCTATTTAGCAACGCAATCTGAACATCAATTTTATTTAATCCGCTACACAATCCTGCAACTGCAATAACCGGTTTTTCTAAAACTGTCATCTCCGAGGATTTATACTTATTGTAATCACACAAGTATATATTATTATTTTCTTTAAGAAAATTACCCATATAAATAATGCGATAATCTTTATATTTTTCCTTTATTGCGGATGGAAACTGTAGATCATGATACAGCGAATTTAACAGCATTATTACTTCAAAATCCTTCGTTTCTCTACCATCAATTAATGTGCAAAAGCTCCCTTTTTCATAGTCGTAGTATGCCACAATATTTTCATGTAACATATTTTTATTAATATTTTCTGTTGCGGCTTCCGGAAAAAGCACAACAGCTACTTTGTTATTGGATAAGATGCTTTTTATCTCACTTTTTTCAAGAACATTATCCCGATAAATGCTATCTGTATTATAAATCCTGATATTATATTGTTTTTGTAACACCTTATACTTATCATTTAACGATACATCCCCAAGAATATCACAAAAATAGCCACATGTTCTTGCACATGCCATGCTAGAGGAACTAAAATCAAACTCCACACCATTTTCTGTTATAATATAGTCCTTCATAGATACAGAAACAGTAGTAGAATTAAGCGTTTTTATTTTTTCTATTTGTTTCTGATCTACATTTACGCAAATCACGTTGTTAAAATCCGCTGGAAATGATATTGTATTTCTATGTGATGCAGCTGATAAAATAACAATGTTGTTTTGCACAGCCTTTTCGCATATGTCATACAGTTCCTGCGAATATGCCGTTAATCCCAGACTAATATTAATTATATCAACCCGTTCCTCAATTGCTTTTTCTATTGCTGCAATCATAGGAAATACCTGAATTATTCCAGAATCCTCTGATATATTCATATCTAAAATCTTTGGTTTTATATTCCTTGCATTCAACACAATTTCCTTAAAACAACGTATACCATGTTCTTCTTCTGGCTCTTTGTATTTTTCTACCATTTTTCCATTAACAAACGAGAAGTGTTGAACGTCCACCCTATCTCCGATTTCCTTTTTAGAAACCCCTATATCAATCAATGCAACTTTCATATTCATCCTCCTCATATCTAAACTAATGATATATTAGATATATAATTGACTAAATCCCTATCTGTGCAAATATGATCAAGATAATAGCCCAACTCATTCTCTACATTTTCACGGGACTGCTCACAATACTTATTTCCCGATTTTAAGACATCCATAAAACAAATATTACAAAACCTCGCAGCCCAACAATATTTGCATTTACCCAAACATCTTACAGTTTCATCTACAAGCCTTTCTATCTTTTTCATATCAATACCTGTATAAACATCGCCAATTTTGAAAAGTTCCTGATTCTCATCCACCTTCTCACATACAATAATTTTTCCATCTGCTGTAACAAAATTTTTCCTCACACCCGGAATGCAAAACCCCCCCGGAAGAATGGTATGGCTGCTCTCTGATGTATTAAACGCATTATAATATTTCTTCATATTTGTCAGCATATTTCTATAGGCGAAATCATAAACCTTCGCATCAAATTGTTCATCTATACATTCCTCATCACTCTCATCTCTTACCTTTTTGAAGTATTCTGTTTCAAATAGATCAATCAGTGTTATATTGGACTTCCATAAACAGTCCAACGAATCAAAAAGTTTCTGGTTAGCACCATTGTACATTACCACATTATAAGTGACATTTTCTTTAAAATATTGAGGATTTTTCTGATAAAGTGCTTGAATATTTTTATATACTCTTTCATAACTGGATTTTCCATTCCCATCAACCCGATATTTATTCTGATTTTCATTCGGTCCATCAAGGCTAATGGTCATTGTAACATTATTCTCTATTAAAAAATCTGCCACATCATTATCAAGCAACATTGCATTTGTTGTTATGTTGTATGTGGGCTGTCTAAATGGATACTTTTCCTTTATATAAGCAATACATTCCTTAATCAGATCCATACGCAGCAATGGTTCCCCACCATAAAATCCAATATTACACATCTCGCTTTCCTGTGAACTTTTCATAAGAAAATCAATGGCTTTAAATGCAACATCTCTTGGCATTTCTTTTAAATGATAGTTGTGATCCATGTATTTAGGCATGTATCCACAATATTTACACCTTAAATTACACTGCTCCGTAAGAGATAATGTAACACTTTTCACTTTACCACTATACATACTTTTTAGTTCACTCTCACTGAACGGATACCTCACATCAAATTCGCATGGAATTGTTATGTCTCTAAAATCATTTCGACTCAAAAAATCTTGATATTTACTATCATCCAAGATATCCTTTTCTGAGTTAATCAAAGCGAATTTATTGTTTAATGCATCATAAACATATATTCCTTTTTTTGTCTTAATTATTTTTGATAAATACATTGTTTCTCCCTACCTCCATTACCGGGTTATTGATTATTTATATAGCCTGCTATTAGATGGTTTTCTATTGACAGATTATGTACAGGTTCAAGAGATTATAAGAACATTCCTACATATCCCTTGCTGTATGCTGATACAGGCTTACCCGAGCATCCACAGTGGCAATCCAATGTTTTCACCGTTGAATTATTTGCCTTGTTAATCTTCTTCAAATTAACTCTTTTAGTGGTCATGATTTCACCGCCCCCCTAAATTGCATTTAATACCCAAAAGATATTTTCCTGCACGATTTCTAATTATTCGAGAAATTATTCAAATAACCCAATGCATAAGCTGTAACGGGTCTACCCTCGCAGCCACAATGGCATGTCAGCGTCTTTACTGTTGATGCATTTGCCATATTGACTTTCTTCAAATTTGGTTTTTTATTGCTCATTTCAAATCACCTCTTAAAATAAATTTCTTATTACATTTTGCTTAAAGGAAACTTCCTACATATCCTTTCGTAACAGCCTGCAAAACTCTTCCTTCACAAGTGCAATGACAATCCAGAGTTCTTACTGTTGAACTGTTGGTCTTATTAACCTTTTTCAGATTAACTTTCTTATTCTGCATAGTTTCACTTCCTTTCCTACATCATCTATATAGCAGACCATATAAATAATCAATAACCCGTTTTTATCTTTTTCTACTCGACAGACATGGAATAACTGTCCGATTGTATTTTATACATAGAATAAAATTCCTTCTTCACCTTAATAAGTTCTTCAAAACTGCCTTCTTCTATTAGATTTCCATTTTCCAACAAAATGATTTTATCCGCTAATTTTGTAATATACATCCGGTGAGAAATGATAATTGTTGATTTTAATTCACTTATTTTTTTAAATGTATCAAACATTTTCACCTCTGATTTCGGATCCAGCGCAGCCGTAGGTTCATCCAGAACTAATACCTGAGCAACCGAATAAACAGCTCTCGAAATAGCTATTTTCTGCCACTGTCCTCCAGATGGTTCTATTGCATCATTGAAAAACATTTTACTCAAATTTGTATCATATCCATATTTGTAGTTTTCAATAAATACATCTGCCCCTGTTAATTTAGCAGCAGCTGCTATCCCTTCATCATTTTGTATCTCATCTATATTTCCAAAACCAATACAATTATGGACGCTATCAGAAAATTTCACATAATCTTGGAACAATACTCCGTAAAATTTTCGTATCTCATTGATATCATATGCTCTTAGATCTATGCCATCCAATAATATGCGCCCCTCTGTCGGGTCATAAATTCTTAGCAACAATTTAACAAAGGTAGATTTTCCACTTCCATTTTCACCTACAAGACAAACTGTTTCACTTGTACAAAAGCTCACATTAATGTTTTTCAATACGTAGTTGTCAGAGCCTGTATATTTAAAACTCACATTTTCAAAACAAATATCATGTATCACTTTTTCCGCGATTTTCAAATCGCTGTTTTCTATCAAATTTGGCTCTGCTATATAATCAAATATGTAATTGATAAACATCATACTTTTACTGTTTGATGCTATCTGATCCGATAACGCCAGTAAATCAGTAGCAAGTGTCATAATTGCTGTAATTAACAAGTAAAATTCTGATACTGATATCGTTCCTGCAATCGTTTTATGTATCAGCCATACGCCAACTAAAATAGCTCCTATCATAGAAATTAAACTGGTTATCAATGACACTGTAATTTCTTTTGCGGCAATTTTTGTATTTCCATTTATAAAATCCCGGAACAGTTCTTCCCTTTGTCCGCTAATGTAATCATATAATCTGTACCCTCTAACCTCATTCGTGTATTCAGGTTCTGTCAGTAGTTCCAGATAATACATAATCCTTCGCAGTTGCATTGTTCTTTCATTGTAAAACCGAAATGTCAATCCTTGATATTTTCTCTTAAAAACAATGATTGGAATTGTAAAAGTAACAATAACCAAAAACGCTATTATATTATGTTTCGCTATGATAACCGCATATCCTATAAGACTTATTACATTAGCAACAGTACCAAATAGGCTTTCCATTAAATTCAACGGTTCAGAGCCACATCTATTCAAAGTATTTGAATGCAAATCCAAAAATTCAGGATTATCAATTCTTTCCTGTTTGATACTTTGGAACTTATCCGCAACTAAATTTTCGATATTATGGGATAGTTTTAGCCCCGCCACAGCACATATGACTGTCTTTACACTTTCAGTAGCATATGATATTACAACAAGAAGAAACATCGCAATAAATGCGCCTATTACTTTCACATATACTATCTGAGAATCATTTCCGATATTCTGTCCCAATTTTTCAATCAATTCTGCCGTCAAATAAGTAATGAGCACTGGACTAATACCGGCAATCACCATTGACCCTATAGAAAGAAAAAATACACTTGGTCCTGCTTTGAAAATTTCTTTAAAAACAAATCCTAATTTCTTAATATAATCTTTTACAACTTTCATGCTCTCACCTGTTTTTTTTGATAGTCTAAATTATACCATTACCCTTGCTTCATTTTCTTCTGATGTAAAAATACCGTTATTTGCTGTAATATTTTCTGCATTTTTCGTCTACCCCTTTTTAACATGCATAAAAAAAGAGGCCAATCACTGAATTTAGCAATTGCACCTCATTTATCTTTATTCAATTATTCTTCCATTTTAATTCTTTCGGCATCTTCCCATGTAATGATCTTATTTTTCACCATACTGTCTAAGGCTGTTTCCGTTCTTTGTACTGCCAATTCATTGTTCCCCTCTGGTGAGTAAAGGGACGGTGCGTTAGGAATCCCCGCCAGCATCGCACATTCGTATTCACTCAGCTCAGAAGGCAACTTTCCAAAATATCCAACGGCAGCCTCGCCAACACCATAGTACCCATTTCCAAAATAGGACGTATTGACATACAGCTCAAAGATTTCTTCTTTGGTATAGCCGGACTCCAGTTCCAACGCCGCAAACACCTCTGCGGCTTTCCGCTCCAGTTTCTTTTCCTGCGTAAAAAGCATATTTTTCGCAAGTTGCTGTGTGATCGTGCTCCCGCCCTGCACAAATGATCGCTCCTTAATATCCGTCAGTGCAGCCCGTCCAATCGCAATCAAGTCGATTCCACAGTGATTCTCAAACCGATGGTCTTCCACGGATATCGTGGCATCTATATAAAACTGCGGCAGTTCGGAATAAGGTGTAAACCCTTCCATGCCACGGATTTCTTTCACACACTCATTGATTGGCTTTTCTGCCACTGCCGCCTTGTACATCTGATAGCCTTTCGCACCGAAAAAAGCACAGGTCACAGCGAATATGCAGAGCAGAGCCGCCAGCATATTCCGTAAAAATTTCCTAACCGGATGTTTCTTTTTCCGCCTTCTCCTCATAAGCATCCATCCTTCTCCAGCTTTCTGACAATCCAATCTGCCAGTTCCCATACAATACCAACGCCAAGGAACAGCAGACAGAGCAGAGCCATAAACACATACAATGCTATAATCATTCCTATTTCCTTGCCACGCCGAATCAGCATGCCGCAAATGCAACTCTTATTTTCCATATGCCGCTCTCACATTCTGAAACTGCTGTGTAGAAATTCTGCGGCACAGCAGCTTTTTCTTTTCCTGCTGTGCCGCGGTTTTATCTGCCGTTCCAATTACAGGTCATTGATCGTATCCGTGATTGCCATGTTCCTCATACGTTTCGTCGGTTCATGAACCGCAATAATGCACGAAAAGGCGACTAGCAAAAGTACAATTCCAATGGTAGTAAATGGGATATTCCAAAAACCACCGAAATGACTAATGACAATCTTCACATAAATCAAATAGTGAAGTATCAACCCAAGTACAGTTCCGGCAATTGTGCCGCAAACAGCGTATGTTACTGCCTCTGCCGTTATCATCTTTGTAACCTGCCTGCTCTCCATCCCGACAGCACGCATTGCACCGTATTGCTTCACCCTTGCAGACACACTCATTGAAATGCTGTTCATAATATTCAACACGGTTATCAGAGAAATGATTGCCAGGAAACCGTATGCTGCAATTCGGAATACCCAGTAGGAGCCAGAAACATCGTTCTTTTCTTCCCTGTCATCGAAAAATTGATATCCATCAGACAAATCACGAATCTGCTCTACTTCCGATTCGGAAATATCACTTTTTGTTATTACGCTCACTGTAGCATAATCCTGCTCCCCTGTTAGATTCCGATAGGTTTCTTCTGAACACACCACAACGATCGCACCGCTGACGCTCCCAACTCCTTCGGATGCAACACATGCTACTTCAACCTCGTGATTTCCAATCTTTATTTTATCCCCCGCATTCAGATGTCCGGCCTCATTATAGACCGCCATCACGTAATCAGAATCCCCATAAACACTTGATAAATCTCCACTTATCATTGACCCTTTGAAGCTGTCCAGCATAAAATCCCCATAAGAAAACAGGTCAATCTTCCCTGTGTTGCCGTTAATTTCAACAGGATAATCTATAGCAAGCATCATGCCAAAAGCAGACTCTACACCTGATATTTCTGAAATATCTTCTAACAAACTTCTATCTATAGAATTTGATTCGTCTTCGCTCGCAATCGTAATATCCGGCGTGAAATCACTCACCGACGGAAGCAATTTATGCACAACATCAAGGCAGGCGGAAAAAGCCAAGAATAGTACGATTGTAAGGGCAAAGGAGCCTGTCATCAGAAACAGGTTTTTCTTAGACCCTGTCGCATGGTGGATTCCAAGGGAAGTTTCTACTTTAAAAAGCTTCGTATTTGCCGCATGGACCACTTTTTTCGATGATTCTGAATTTCCGGATACGGCTGCTACCGGGGAAACCTTTGCCGCCTGTTTTGCAGGAGACTGCGCCGCAATAAATACCGTAACTACGCCCACAACAGCTCCGCAAAGAATGCCGCTTATGCTTACCGAAAAAAGAGGCATATCCACCCATTCTCCTTTTACAAAGGACCGCAATACCGCACATGCTATCCAGCAAGTTACCGTCCCTAATGCACATCCAATCGGGATAGCGGTTTTGCACCAGTTCAATGCCTCAAGCCTTACAAGCCGTACAATCTGCTGTTTGCTTGCCCCAACACACCGCATCATTCCAAAAAACTTTGTCCGCTGCGTCACATTACTGTTCATGCAGCCTGAGATCATTAAAACACCGGCAATCAATATGATTACAAAACAAGCAATTGCCAGGGGATAAAGATCGCTTACCCTTTCATCGGTGCTGGCTCCCAGCAGACTTAAAACTGCCGTGTTCTCCTTAACATTTTCATCCGTAAGGTTATATTGCTCTTTCATTTCAGCAATCGTTTTCTTCAAGCCCTTCTCTTTCTTGAACCGGATATAAAACTGAGACGATGCTTCCACGCCATTCAAGCTGCGTACTTCATCAAATGCCTCCCTGTTCATGTACACGCAACTACCTTCAATGATATCGTTAAACTCTGAATCATCCTCATGAAATCCAGAAACGGTGTATTCAAGAACTCCCGCAGGCGTATTTAAGGTAATCCTGTCTCCCACCTTAATTCCAAAAAGCTCTTTTGCGTCAGCACTGAGCGCAACTTCTTTCTCACTCTGAGGATAAGCACCTTCCGTTGGATAATTCATAATGTCTGTAACGTATGCTTCCTCAGTGCCATATAAAACCGCATTTTTGCCATTTATATAATAGCCCTGGTCAGCATCAACATTGATCACATCATACCATGAGGAAACCCCAACATTAGCATTTCCGCAAATCTGTTCTGCTTTATCTTCCGGTACATTCTGAAAGGCAATGTGCCAGTTTCCATGATTATGGCGCATTGCCGTTGTCTGCCCTTCCGTCCACATTTCCAGCATGGAAAAAATTGCAGTTACAAGGAAGATAGCAAGAATAATGCAGATCCGTGTCATCCGGTTCTGGCGTCTGTGTACTTTTGCCGAAATCGGCACAAGGTTTAAATAGCTTTTCATTCACCACACCTCCCCATGTCGGTCAGCACACCGTCCGATACCTGCAGTACCCGGTCTGCCGTCTGCGCAATGCTCCGGTTATGGGTGATCATGATGATCGTCTGGGCGTACCGCTTGGATGCATTTTTCAGCAGGGCAATCACCTCGCTGCTGTTCTGGGTATCCAGGTTGCCGGTCGGCTCGTCAGCGAGAATCAGGGAGGGGCGTGTAATCAGCGCACGCCCGATTGCTACCCTCTGCTGCTGGCCGCCGGATAACTGGCTGGGCAGGTGGTTCCGGCGTTCCTTCAGATTCAGTACCGCAAGCAACTCCTCCAGATACTTCTTATCCGGTTTCTGGTAATCCAGCAGTACCGGAAAGATGATGTTCTGCTCCACGGTCAGCTCCGGAATCAGATTGAAAGCCTGGAAGATAAAGCCGATATTCCGCCTGCGGAAAATAGTCAGCTTACTCTCCTTCATCGCAAAGATATCCTTGCCGTCAATCAGAACCTTTCCCGATGTGGGGTTATCCAGTGCGCCGACCATGTTAAGCAATGTGCTTTTTCCGGAACCGGATTCTCCTACTACCGCAACAAATTCTCCTTTCGGAACTGAAAAACTGACATTTTTCAAAGCATGGACAGCAGTTTCCCCCGCTCCATAAGTTTTTGAAATTCCATTCACTTCCAATAAATTCATGCTATGCCTCCTGTTACTTTTTTGATCTGATAAAATCATGGGTGTTATCCCTCCTTCAACAAAAAAGTATAACACCCAATCCTTACTCTGATATTTCTCTAAACCGACAATTTTGTAATGTTCTCCTCAAAAATGAACGAATTTCTTACAATTTTGTAATTTCTAATATATTTATAATAAATACACTCCCTTTTCCCAAAACACTGTCTACTTTAATATTACCGCCATGCAGTTCAACAATCGTCTTTGACAGCGACAATCCAAGCCCCAGCCCCTGTGTATCTTTAGAAAAACGGCTGCGGTAAAAACGCTTAAAAATATGATAAATATCTTCGGAATGAATACCACACCCATTATCTTTCACTACAATCTGTAATATATCTGACATCTGTTTCCATTCAATACAGATACGCTTTCCTGCATCCGTATGGTCAAAAGCATTTTTTACAAGATTGCTGACCGCTTCCATCATCCATTCACGGTCACAAAAAAGCATAATATCATCATCTCCGGAAAGGATAAGTTCTTTCTGCTCCTGTTTTGCACGATATGCAAAATGCTGTTCAATATCATGCATCATATCAGATACATTTTCGAAATTTCTCTCAATGATGATTGATCCGGCATCTAATCTGGTAATTTTCAACAGATTTTGTACTAATGCTTCAATGCGGTCAAGCTCCTGCTCTGACAAAATGGTAAACTCTTTTAAGTCCGGAAGATTTTCTGTTTCACTCTGTAAAATACCATTATAAATATTAAGAGCCGCAAGCGGCGTTTTCAACTGGTGTGAAATATCCGATATGGTATTCTTCAGAAATTCCTTTGCCCGAAGCTCACTCTCCGTATGTGCGTTCAATACTGCCACCAATGTATTAACCGAATGGAAAAACTTGTACATTTCACCCTCGTCATCACATTCAATACGGGCATCCGTATTTCCTGTAAGGTAATCATCTATTTCTGTCACTGCTGTCTCTATAATTTTATTCTGTTTATGAAAGTAACAAAAGCAGAGAAACAGAATCCCACATCCTATAAGCAGAGAAAGGATAAAGAGTTCAAGCGAACTATTCCTATGAAATCTCCATAATATAATTTGCGGCAGAATCGTATTGCAAAATAAGAATAAAGATATTCCTATAAACAGCATTTTAATGTCTTTGTTTGTAAATATTTTCATAAAGGTACTCCATCAAATAATATTCCATTTATATCCCATACGCCTTACGGTCAAAATCATCTGAGGATCGCTGGGATTGTCCTCAACTTTTGTCCGCAGTCTGCGGATATAGACATTCAGTGTATTGTTATCAATATAATTTCCTTCATTGTCCCACAGGTTTTCTAAAATCTGTTCTTTAGAAAGCACCATACCTGGATTTTTCATAAATAGACACAACAGCTTATACTCCCCTGATGTCAAATCCAAAAGCTCTCCATTTTTATAAACCTTTCCCTGCGTCAAAAGAACCTTTAAACCATTGGAATGAATTTCTGTATCTGTCTGCCCAAAATCACCTGCACGTCTTAGCAGCGCATTGATCCGGGATAATAACACTCCCAATTTGAAAGGCTTTGTAATATAGTCATCACCGCCCATATCCAAACCCATAATAATATTGACCTCCTCATCCGATGCCGTTAAAAAAACAATAGGTACTGTTGAAGTTCGACGAATTTTTTCACATATCTCAAAACCAGAACCATCAGGAAGCGTAACGTCCAAAATCAAAAGATCATATTTTCCATTACTCCAAGCTGCATCTGCCTCCCTTATAGTTCTTGCAATCTCCAACTCATATCCTTGTTTACGCAAAGCAAAGGAAAGACCATTAATCAAACTTAAATCATCTTCTAACAACAATATTCTGCTCATATATAAATTCCTTTCTTAAATATCCCCTTCAACAAATTCATCTATATGCATAAATGCTTAGCAGTCTCCCTGTCAAGTCAACATTTATTATTAAAATCTTTTTCATCACCACTATCTTTTCGTTTGCTAATGTTATCATTAACAAACTTTTCTTCTCTATAAGTTTTAAAGCGAGCATCCACAGGTTTTTCTGCATCTTTAGGTATAAGCCACACCCTGCTTAAATTTAACACCCCTTTAATTCGATCCTCTTTACAAAGTTTCTGCACTCATCGAACAGATATACTTCAAAGTTCTGCGGCTTCCCTTGCAGTCATATATTCAAACATCTCTAACCTCCTCAAAAATGTTAAACTAATTATAAACATTTAAACGAATAATAGCAAGCAATCGAGTAGGAAAGTTTCATCTTCCCTACTCGTCGCACGACCTGCGCACCACGTTAGTGGTATATTTCCTATGCGCAGGTCTGTGCATAAAAACAGGACATAGACACTACTATGCCCTGTCATACAATAATCCTTATTCTATCGCCACAAATTCAAGCTGTTCAAATTCTTCATCTATCATATTCCACAGTTTTTCGATTACCCTATAGGATAATTCCTCCATATCCGAATCATCAAGATATGGCAGAGCTTTTTCAATACCATTTATAACCTCTTTTCTGCCCTCTCCTGCACAAATACAGATTAAATTGCTTTCTTCCACTATAAACATTATATTCATACTTTTACATCTCCCTCTGATTATTTTTATTATTTTCCTGACCGGAAACAAGCACCTTTTTCTCTGCAAGGCGGGCTTTTAAGGAAGTCCTTGCTGCAGGACGTTCCTACTTCTTTTGTTTTCTTTCTTCTGTGCTTTCTCCCCTGCACCGTTATTCACCACATTATCCACCATGTTGTAATTCTGTTCCTTCTGCAATCACATCCGCAAGCCACGTCATAAGATGGGAAGTATTGTTGTGGCTGATACTCTCTGCAAGGTCAAATACATTCTCTGTCATGTTTCGGGAATTGTCATGGTAAAGGGCAGTGTCATAGTCAAAGGCGTTTCTCTTATACCTTTGCTTCAAATTCCTTTGTCATGTTGCCGTCTATCTCCATTTCAGAAAATTTCGCCGCCAGCTCCGGGAATAAAGTTTCCCGCACCCCCTTTTCCTCAAAATTTTTGCCGTTAAATATGGTTATTTTATCTGTTTCCTCATTAAACTCTATACAAAAATCCAGCCTTTCCATCTGTGCAGACCCGCCTATGTCAATCCTTTTCCCATATTTCCCCATTTCCACAAAAGGTTTGCCACATTTCGCATAAGCTTTACACAATCCTTCCGCATCAAGTCCGCTGGTATTCTTGAACCAACATTCCTCAACATTCATGCGGATACTGAAAATGCCTACGGGCTCATTCTCTTTCAAATCATTTTGCCTTGTAAAATAATAGACATCATGTACAGAAGTGGCATCTTCCGCGATTCCTTCCTCCTGTTCCTCGGCGGCTCTTGCCTGTTCAATATCTTTATACTTACGTTCAATCAGATCAAGAAAAACTGTTCCTATTTCTTCATAAGAAATCTGCTTTTCGGCATTCCCGAAAGTAACAGTCACCGCGTCATTCCCAAACATTACAACAATATGTTCGCCTGCTTCTGTTACCCATTTATAACCGCTGATGAGAACCTTTGCAAGTTCCTCACGGACATCCTTGCCACACTGCATACGGCAGGCTATATAATATATTTTATAATCTGATACCAAGCCACCACCAAACCATGCTTTTTCAATCGGCTTAAAATTGCAAGTTTCCCTTTCTGATTGTCATATGCTTTCCCATAATAAATATGCTCTGCAAGTTTCCTATCTTTTTTGCGTCCACCATGCCAAGAAGTTCATCAGACAATTGGGAGAGCCACACATACATACCTCTGCACCGTCTTTCCGCTTTCCCCTGCGGCTTCTCCTACTTCATCAAAGGTGTTGCCGCCTTTGCTACCCTGATGCTTCATCGCTTCATATTTCATTGCATAAGCCTTTGCTTTCTCACTCGGCAGAATATCCTCCCGCTGGATATTAGAATCCACCATGATAATCGTAGCTTCATCATTCGTGTAATTCCTGACAATGACGGGCATGGTGTCAAGCCCTGCAAGTTCAGAGCCACATTTCCTACGGCGTCCGGCTATGATTTCATAACCGCCTGCCGTTCTTGGTCTTGCAATCCCTGGCACAAGCACGCCATATTTACTGATACTCTCTGTGGTTTTTTCCATTTTTTTATCATCAAGAACACAAAACGGGTGCCCTTTGAATGTATTCAGGTCAGAGAGCTTTGCATTGATAACCTGATCCCCTGCTGTATTATCTGCACCGCCGAATAAGTCATCAAAGCTGTTAATCCTGACTTTCGATGTATTCCCTGCCTTACTGCCCATTATCAAGCACCTCCTCTGTCAAGGATTGATATGCACCCACAACTTTCCCTTTCGGGTCATGCTGGTAGATGCTGATGCCATCTGCAGAAATTTCCGCCGCTCTGACCGACATCGGCATGCTGTTCTCAAATATCCGTACCCTGTTCCCGTATACTTCGATAAGTAACTCTGTAATCTCTTTCGCATAATTGGTGCGGCTATCCACCATTGTCAGCAGAATGCCTTCAATTTTCAGTTTTGGGTTAATCTGCCGTTTTACCTTGCCTATCGTCTTAATAAGCTGTTTCAGTCCTTTAACGGGCAGATACGCCACCTGAACCGGAATGGATATGCTGTCGGCACACGCAAAGGCATTTATGGTAATTATGCCAAGCGAAGGCATACAGTCAATTAAAACATACTCATACTGTTCCTTCACCATTTCCACATAGGAGCGAAGCACACCCTCCCTGCTCATCACATTTACAAGCGATATTTTCAATCCTGACAATTCAATCTTCCCTGGCATGAGGTTAATCCCTTCCTCATACTTTAAGATACCGTATTCCGGCTCGATTTCTTCATCATTGATAACCTTTTCCATTACATTTACAAGAGTCCTTCTAGCTTGTCTGGCTCTGTAAAGCCGAGGCTTACAGTCAGACTTCCCTGTGCGTCTGCATCAATAAGCAAAACTTTCTTCCCCTGCTTTGCCAACCCGACCCCTAAGCTGCTTGTGGTGGTGGTCTTGCCCACACCGCCCTTTTGGTTTGTGATTGCTATAATTTTACACATGGTCTTTACCTCCATATCAGTTAGATTTTTCTTTGATATTGGCTTTCTACACTTCCACATAAGTTCGGTAATATCTGTTTATACCTTTGTTCTGGTACGATTCTGAAAACTCTGTTACAGTCACTTTCGGCTGTCTTTTCAGAATCTTTTCGAACCATTTAATATCATTTTTTGTTCCCATTAGTCGGATTTTTAGTATGTTCTCTTCCCATTTCTGCGATCAACGAGCCAAACGGTAAAACATCAAGACCGCTTTGAACGCCTGTATACATATGGGCAGTTCTTGAATATTAAAAAGACACCAGCTCTCGCCGATGTCCTCCACAAAGTTCTCTTTATTCATGTCCTACGTTATAAACCTATACGGGAAGCAAATTCAACGATTCCATTGACAAACAATTTCTCAAGGGAATCCTGCAAATCCGTATCTTTATATGCTTTTTCATGACCTGTCAATGTTGTCGATAGTGAGTCATTGTAACCTCTTTAAATCCCTTTTCTGCAAACAGTTGATATGCTTTTTCTCGAATGTCTTGTCTTATCTCCTTTTAAACTCATGTTATCACTTCTTTTGCGACATTCGTGTCTTTTTTATTATGCGTCATAAATGTCGCTTTATCAAGAATAAATAAAAAATCTGCGCATAAAAAACAGAGATCTTCTCGAGTCTCTGCTCTTTAAGCAATATTTTAAGCTATGTAACATTCCTTATATTGTCTTCTTTCCCACAATATCATCAAAATTCCATGTCCTGACTATGTATATTTGAATTTGATAAGTTCCGTCCTCATTTTTTTGATTTCGAGCGCAGGTTCATTTACCTCATAATCACAATACTCACTCATATAAGTCGTTTTTGACTTCATCTGCAAACAAATTCATATCTCCTTGTAGATTGTCCGCTATTGTAGACGAAAAAGCAACCACACTATATCCATCAAAACAACTATATGGATTTTTGACCAGCTCTGCCGTAATTTCATATTTCTGAACCTCTTTTGTTCCATCAGACCCCATTTCCAGATCAGCGGTAATAAGCACCCCGCTGTCCGTATCCTTGTAGTCATATCCAGAGACCAAGCAGAATCTGAACGAGCTTGCAGCTTCATATCTGTCAATAGATCCGTTGACAACAGGCGAAAAATCCAATTCTGTACTCGTAAGGGAATACTGGATATAATTCAGTTCGTCTATGCTGATCTGTCCATTATTTTGATTGGAAATCAATTCCAGATAATCGAATGACACCCTTGAATTTTGAATGAATGCTGCAATAAAATCTTCTTTCCAACCACCAGTCTTGGGAGTATCCCTGTCAAAACTTTCATAGTGGAGCGCTAACTGCGCGATTGCAGTTTTCAAATTATCACCCATAGAAAACTCCGGCGGATATTCATATTCTTTGATGCCAAGCGCTTCACAATCAACAATTTTTTCATCGACCGCGCTCACAGAATGATCGTTCCCCCCATACGATGTATTCTTATCGTCTCGCTTTGTGGCATGATACAAAAACTCTGAGCCTTCAGACATAGTATTTCCATAATATACATTTATGCTATTTGTATCGTATTCCAAAATGTAATAGCTGAAATGAACGGTGTCATCAGAAAACACCAGTTCCGGATACTCTATATAGATCCTGTTATCCTTTATGTTTTCTATATTAGACGAATCCACAAGAAAACGGTAAGAAGATTCTGATTCATAATCAGAAATATCATATCCGTCAGATGTTTTTTGGACAATCAGCTTACCGTTTTCATCCCCTAACATATAATCATATTCTCCTACAAGATACTCTAATACATCATAAACAGTATCTTCCTCCTTATCTGAGTTCGTTTCTTCAGCCTCTTTACTGCTTTTTGGAATATTGTTTATAGTATCTATTTGTACCTCTCCTTCTCCCACCACATGATCTAATACGTCATAAGTAGTATCTTTCTCCCTATCCAAGTTCACTTCTTGAGTCTCTTTATCTCTATCCAAGTCCATTTCTTCAGCCTTTTTACTGCTTTGCGGAATGTTATTTATGGTATCTATTCGCACCTCTTTTATCTCCTTTGCCTGACCACATGATGAAAGCACAAAAACCATTGCTCCTGCCACAAGCATAACTGGTATTTTTCTCATAATTCGTCTCTCCTCTTGCAATATAACCTTACTTTTTTATTTATATCACAACAAAAAAGATAAAAAAATACTACCTGCATAAACGACACAAATTTTGCGTAAACAACACAAATCAATTGTCAAACCACATTCTCCATTGAAAAAACTCCTTCTTAAATGCTTTACTGTGAGCTCTCCCAATAATTACCTTTAATCCGTTACAAAGTGTAACTTCATGACTGTTTACCTTTTCAATATATTTTAAATTCACAATATATGACCGATGTATCTGGAAAAAACCAAATTGGGATAAACTTTGTGCCGTTTCAGATATTTGTCCTTCACAAAAATGTTCCTTTCCATCCAACATAAGGTATCTTAATTTTCTTCCATATGTTTCAACAAGCAGAAGTTCATTCAAGCTTATCTTTATACAAATCCCCGCGATATCATTACAATAAACAATTCGATCTTGAATCTTGGTTTTAAGGAAACAATCAATCGCCTCACCGATTTCCTCCAAGTGCTTTTTATCAATGTATCTAAAAGCATTTACCCAATAACCTAATCTGGCTAGTTCTGTATGCGAAGTTAAAAAACAAACTTTACATTTATTTCCGAAATTCATTAACTGTTTTGCTATTTCAAAACCATCTTCGCCTTCTGTAAGTTCAATATCCAGAAACAGCAGGTCTGCATCCGAATTTTTCAAAAAATCTTTTCCGCTGCTATAGGAATTGATTTGTGATGAAATATTTTTATCCCTGCAATATTTTTCAATAATCGTCTGTATCTTATCTCTCCATACTGCTTCATCTTCCACAATACCTATTTTCATTCCTCTTTCTCCTTGGCTTTGGCAGTTGGTATAGCAATACTGATTTTAAATAGCGCTTCTCCATTTTCCACTATGGATTCCATATAATATTCACCGTGGTACTTTTTAACAGTTGCAGTGATATTTTTTAGACCAAAACCATGATTTTCTTTATCCTTTTTCGATGTTATAGTAAAATCTGTTTTTGTATTGATTTTTTTTGCAACACTGTTACTGACAACAATAAAAATTTCTTTCTTATGTTCTACAAGTTCAACACGTATTCTGGGCACATCTGCTTTTATTGCCGCTTCAACAGCATTTTGCAGTATATTTCCCATTAATGTTGTAATATCAAACATCTCAAAAGGCATTTTTTCGGTCAGCTTTCCCAAAACAACAAACTCTATATTTTCCTTTATCGCCAAATACAAATAATAATTGACAATAACATCAAGAAGACAATCTCCTGTATGAATCTTTAAATCAAATGCATCCTGAATATTCCAGATTGTATCTATGTACGCTTTGGCTTCCTCTGTCTTTTTTTCGTTCATTAATTCTCTAAGAACGCCAATATGATTTACCAGATCGTGTTTAAAACGCCGCATTGCTGTTGACTGTTGCAACTGGTAATCATATTGCTGTTTTTGCATATACATAAACGATTGAAGTTCCCCGTTCTGTCTGTTTGACAGTATGTTTTTAACAGCGAGGCTAAGCGTAAGAAAAACAGAATAGATTGCTCCCACGATACTGATAAAAAATACTACATAGGCGTCCCAACCATACATTGTGTGATTTTCATTAAAAAAAATAAAAACAAAATTATAAAACATTTGAAAAATACTGCCCTGTACGAAAAGTGCTACCTTGTATTTGAACGCTATATCGCACAGATAAACTTCATGTTTTTTCAGAATCTGTAAGTATACCAAAAGATATATTAAAAACGAAAGCAAATAAGCAGGTTCCATCCACCAATCAATATCTGTGCTTGTAATTCCTCCGCCTATCACCACAACCTGTATCAACATGACACTAAATGTATCAACAATTCCAGTAAAATACATAAGGGCAGCGCTTAACGCAATCAAATATCCGAAACGCTCCTCGAAAAACAAACAGATGGAAAGCACACTCCAAACCATATAAACAATCGGAGAATTGACATCATAATATGCGTTAAAAGTGCCTGCAAACAGCACAATCAATGCAGATATACCAACAAAAAATTTGTTTCTCCTTGGACTTATCCGAAATCCACAATAGATTATAAACAGATAGATGGAATAATTTAATATATTATCTACAATGTAAATCATAATTTCTATACATTCTCCTATTGTCAGAGCTTATGAAACTCTATCCTATCCATTATGATGCATTCTGGTATTTCACAGACATAGATTAACACATCCAGAGCTTGTAAAAGAAGCAGTCGATATGATTTCACAGAGTATTTCACAGACATAGATTAACACATCCTTATTGATGTAAAAGCAAATCTATAAACTAAATATTTATTATAACATTTTTCTTACCATTCCTCAAATATTTCTGAATTCGACCATTTTCCACCGCGATAACTTTCTGTACAATATTATCAATCGGTGAATTTGATTTTTTATATAAAGAGCACACCAGTTTAGAACTTTTTAGAAAAAGATACAAACCCTCGCTCTTCATTGTACAATTAAAGTGATGAATAAAAAACATATGAAAAGAGATGAGTTTGTATCTACCGCTTATTATAAATGAAGCATCAGAGGATTACGGAAGATATGAAGTCGGAGAACTGGATCCGCTGACTTGGTGATGTCAATAATATCCGCAATACTGCGGAAGAAATAGTGTGTAACGAATTGATATATCAATAATTATTTATGAGATTGTTTATAACCACAAAAAGCGAAACAGGATTCCACGCTGTTAGCAAAAAGAACAAATAACTTTGAGTTATTGGAAAAGAAATGCAGGGAATATGAAACATGGCTCTCTAATTTGAAGATTAAGGAGTCATTACTGGCTGTTGCGCATTCTTAGTATATTTAATTAAGATATTATAGCCAACCAATCTCTTTGAGATCATCTTCCAACCACTCATATATTATATCCGTAACAAGAGTTTTAGATAATTTAATATTACTACTATGTATTTTATTGGTAATAAATATATTATCATCTTTACGAAGTGTCTTTTGTACCATAATTAAATTATCACAAATGTCCGTACATTATTCCAAATTTCATTTTCATCTTTACAACAAATACTTATTTGATTCTGCGCTGATATAGGGAAAAGTTTCATATACCAAGAAAAGTTAGGATATGATATTAAATTTTCATCTTCATCACAAATATATTGGAGAACCTCAACAAATTCACAAGGCAATATCAAATATGTAGAAAGTTGATTTTTTATAGGGTTTTAAAAAGTCTCCACAAAAGTTTTGTAAGTACATAATGCCTTAAAATATATATCTTTAACTCTTTTAGCAATTGATCCTTTGAATAAGCTCCTAACATCCGTTTTGAAGTATTTTTTTGATTACTGGTTATATAAGGTGCAATTTTAGTTCTTTTGTTTTTCCATAATTCTTCTTGATGCATAATACTATCATTTAGAATCCATTTCTTATTACGAACATTATATGCTATTTATGTGCTAAGTCTTCAAACGTAACAATCCAAGACCATGTTGCTTGAGCAGGTACAACTCGTTCATATACTTTTGAGCGAAATTTCTTTTTAGAAAATTCAATTACATTCTGACCAATGTATTTGTCTGTCCATGAATAAACAATAACATTGTCTTCTTGTGTATATTCTAACGCATTTATGCGAATACCATCTTCTTGTAAACCAAACTCAATTCCTTGAAACGCTTGTATGCATACACTCATACATTTATATAACTGTTTTCCGCAAATATCTGTAGGTGGTAGTGAAATTGAAAAATTACAAAAAACGCCGTCACGAACAACTATTGAAGCAATACAGGCATTTTGAGTATTATTTTTCAAAAAATATTCTCTTGACTCTTCATAGGTCATTTGACTAAATAATATAGACAGAGAATATCGCCATTTTAAAACATTTTCTTTACTTATCAGTATCTCAGCTATACCAACATATTTCTTTCTTATGGAATCTGCATCGAACCATTATGCTAAAATCGACAGAAAAAAAGCATAATTATTACGCTCATCTTAAAAAAATAACCTGATTTAAGCAATTGCTCACAGTCTATCATAGAATCAATTTCTGAATATGGTTTTTGCATTTGCATTGGCGTATGCATAAAAAAGAAAGTGTATCGCAACACAGTTTTCACTTCACTACGGCACACCTTCCCACATATAAAAAACAATCGCTGTATTCTACTATTTTTACCTTACTTGTGTCAGCACTCCCATATCCATTTCATACACCCTGTCACAGAGCAGGTTAATATCCTCCCGGTTATGACTGATGATGAGGATTAGCTTTCCCTCCTCCTTCAGTCCAATCAGGAGCTTTCGTATCTCCTCCACGCCGTGATTGTCCAGCCCATTCATGGGTTCGTCAAGGATAATCAGACTGGGGTTCTCCATGATAGCCTGTGCAATACCTAGCCGCTGGCGCATCCCTAGGGAATATTTCCCAACCCATTTCTTATCGTCAGGATCAAGACCAACCATGGTGATGCACTCCCTGATTCGCTCCTTTCCAACCACATTTCGGATGGAGGCAAGATATCTCAAATTCCGAAATCCAGATTCTCTGGGCAAAAAGCCTGGTGTCTCGATGATGAAGCCGATATCCTCAACAAATTCCACGTCTCGTCCGACCTGTTTTTCCCCAACCCATATCTCGCCCTCCGTGACAGACATAAACCCGCAGAGGCACTTGATCAGCACTGTCTTCCCAGAACCGTTCCTTCCCACAATCCCATAAATTCCCTGCTCTGGTATCTCCAGACTGATGTCCTTCAATATCGTCTGATCCTCTATTGTCTTAGAGACATTTTTAAAGATAATCCTTCTATCATTCATTCTTTCAGTCCCCATTTCTTTACTTTTTTAGTTCCCTGCCCCAAGCAGATCACAACAAAAAGCGTGATTGTCACCGCAAAGAACACCACCGCATATCCCAAAGATACGCCATAGGACAGGTTGTTCCCTGACATCATCTTCAATTGTGCCAACGTCACCGGCGAGAAAAGATATGCCTTTGGTGTCCATGAATTGTAGATCATTACATCCAGAAATACAAAAAGGGATGCCACCAATATCCCTGTCATCTTTTTTGTGATGTAATTGAATAAATAGACCACCAACCCCATCCATGCGACACACCCCCACTCAAGCAGGAAGCTGATTGCAGTCGCCTCAACCGGCGAAAATACACCGACAATATAAGCAAACACCGTAAACGGGACACCATACTGATTCCCTGCGTTTGTCCTTGCCAACGTCCCCCAGATGATTCCCCAATCGTCACTAAACTTGGTCCATGAAAGCAGGCTAACAACACTAAGTACCCATATAAACCCCACAAACAAAAACGAAGATGCCAGAATATACAGTACATTACCCAACTGCCAAGAAAAGCTCCCGGAACGCTGAACAATATAGTAATGAGCCCTCCCCTCAAAGGGTGCTGTGCTAAATAGAAAGACTGCACTCACCATAAAAACCATCTGGCAGATGTAATCATTCATTAGATGTGGGAAAGCCCACGGACTCACTTTCTCACCAACCGCCTGCGCCAGATTAGCCACCGGCTCCAGATAGGAATAGATAAACACAGCAAGAATCATGAACAGGATCAGCACCCTAACTTGCACCAATTCCTGCTTTAGCTGAAAACAAAACACCCGAAGTCCCTTACTCATTCTCCACCCTCCTTTTCAACTTCTGGTAAAACAGAACACCAAATCCCACAGTCAGTCCCAGCACCACCAACGCAGAACACAAAATGGTGAGCCGATCCGTACCGGCGGAACTTCTACCCTGTAACCATAAATCCAACCGGAGTCCAACAGGAATCTTCAAAATCAAATAAGCCCGGCCTGTCAAAAAGGATAGAATCAAAGGAGACGCCGTCGTCACATAGATATTAGGGAAATATGACGATACCAGCAAAGCTACCGTTGCCCATAACCCTCCGGTCAAAAACAAAAGGAAGATAACCGCTGTAAAGTAGCAGGCAACATTACCTTGCAGCAAAAACTCATAAAAAGGAAAGGCTTCTGTCTCCAGCAATCTATCCCGATTAAATAACTGAACAAAAGAATTTGCCAAGAGAATAAAGGTAATCCCACCTGCCGATACCGAAAGAGCTCCCGAGAGGAATGTCGTAAGCACCTTGGACATGCAGTATTTCTTCTTCCCTGCTTTCATAAGCAGCACCCTCAGCATATTCGTATTGTATTCCTCGCAAAAACTTACTGCATAGGGAAGCGCCGCCAGCATTGGAACCACATAGATACCATAAAAGCCGCCAAATATAAAAGAATTACACCAATAATAGTACACATCCATAGTCTCAGGAGATGTCCACATAAATGGTATCTGGTTCCAAGTGTCCAGGCAGATACACAACACCACGCCAACCGGTACAATGAAAAATCTCACCGTCAGACTCCTCTTAAATTCAGCGCCAAACAGACGGGGCAATGCCCTTTTATTCTCCATAGGATAGATTCCCTCCCGTTATCGCATTGATCCGCTCCGCACTGCTGTTTCCCGAAGGCGAATCTATCTGCACACACCAATAAGGCGCCAGCTTATACTGTTCCTTCTCTTTCCAGTCTGGTACAACGACATACTCCAGCCATATCCGGGAGATTGTAACCTGCGAGCTCAATATGGTATTCACATAAATTTCCTTTACCGCTTCTAGTGCTGCCTCCGCTGAGATAATCGGCTGCGCCTCTGCTGCTTCCGGGCTAGCGTCAAAAATTCCACCCTTACCGGCTATATAGCGAATCCCATCCTTATCAAGCAACATAGTGATTCGGGTTTCAGCCGTCCAAAAGGTTTCCACCGCAATGGATATGCCCGGCTCATTGATGCCGCTGTAGATTGGCAGACAATCCTTCGTCAGTTCATACTCCATATAGTATATCTCATCTACGTCCGACCAGTCATCGACCGTAGTTGCTTTCCCCCTCTGTGCATCTTCTTGGTATTTCTGAGTCTGCCTATACTTCTCCTCCAACTCTGTTAGTTTTTTCCGATTCAAAGCATAAGCAGCAAGAACCTCCGAATCCAGTCCGGTCAGCTCTTTAATCTTTTCCTTTCCCATCTGAATGGCTTTTTCTGCGTTTAGGAAGGACAAATCCAGTATTTCTTCCTTCTGGAAAGAACAACTGGCAGCATTATAATATGCGGATTCCACCAAATATATGATGTGATTGTCCCTTTCCTCGTCCTTAGCATATGTAAAATTACCCTGGGGATCTGTACTAAAGTATCCGCCCTCTTTCGTTTTTGCAGAATAAGCCCCCATCCATTCCGGGTGATCCGTTACGACTGCTTCCGACACTCCGAAAAAAATATCTAAATCTTCTCTCGGAAACGCTTTCTTTGTCAACGCATACACGCTATATACCTGCTCTTTCGGCAAAACTACCTCCGCATCAATGACCAGCTTATCGGACAACTTCTCGCTAATATAGTTTGTTCCAGATTCCGCCCCTCCTACACTCTCGACACTCCCCTGCATCGCCTCTGTGCTGCTTCCTGTCGGTGTGCTCTTCGAGGGTTCTGCTATCGTACTGGAACAGCCAGTCATCAGAATACCAGCAGACATAAGCACAGACAACGCAAACATCTTTTTTGAAATGCTCTTTTTCATAATATCTCCTTTTTCCATAAAATTCCGTGAAAGATATCACCAGATAAACTCTACTCGGCAATATCTTTCACGGATATTTTCATACAATCTGTCTTTTATGGTGCAAATCTACCTGAAATATTCAGATATGCGCTACTGGTACTATTACTGTCCTTTTTCGCAACCATATGCATAACGTCATTTTTGTAAACAGTACTGCTATATCCAATGGGATACGCAGAAACATAATTGGAAAATGTGTGGTATGTATCTACCGTATCATTGTAATTTCTGTGCATTTTACAACCGAAAATGTTGGTCGAAGACATATTGTTCGCCTTGCCAGTTCTTGAATTTACTGTATCCAGTGAGATGTACCATTTCTGATCATTGTCCGACTTTCCATAACTTCCAGTCTGCTGATTGTGCAAATTCTTAAACTCAAACTCAAAGTCATGATTGACAGCAAAAGCCGTCATGGAGAGCATCATAGCACATACACATACCATTCCTAACAGTTTTCTAATTCGCTTCATAAAATTTTCCCTCCGTTTGAAACAATATTTTCTTTTTACTGTTCTGTGAAATCAATGACAATTTCCATTATCCCTATTTTTGCCACAATTTCAACCCGTCTTGTATAAAACGACATTTTTTGCCCTTTTTTGGTCATTTTACAAATAGTTGTCTCACTTTTTTGAATATACAGGGCAACTGTAAGCCCGCAGATAACACGATACCAATTGAAATACAGAGTGAATATGTGTACAGCCTGCACTCAAAAAGCAGGACCGTAGTAAGTGCAAATACTAATACAAGTACAGTTGTTATCTTCTTATAGCGATGATGTTCTTCCTGGTCTAACTCTCTGTTCACATTATCAATCGGACTGTTAAGTATCAGGCTTACAGCAGCTCCTACAGTAACCAAAGCAATTTCCCATCCACATTTGATGTAAAATGATATGGTTATGCACAGCAATAATAGCAGGCATGACCATATTAGACACGACCATGCATGTTTTGTGTGATATCCTCCGCTAAACTTCCGGATTATAACAAAAGGCATGATTATCATAACACTTTGCCTGACGCATCCCATGCAAATGCCAAATCCTATAGCTAACGCCAATGGAGATAAGGACAAAAGAATACTATGTACAGCATAACTGTATAATTCTTTATCCGTTTCCTCCACAACCTTACAGCTTATCAGCCAGTCTGCTATTATATTTGCGCATTTCTCCATCATTTCCTTCTCCTGTATCTTGCTAATTCTTTTGGTGCTTTGGGTTGATATGCAATAGCACATGATGCAGAATTCGCATCAGCACGCAGAAATGTGTTCAAAACTGTTACGGTTCCCTTTGCAACCACTTTTGATAACTTACCTTTCATTGCAAGTTCCCTCCTCTCTCTAGATTGCCATTGATATTCACAATGACATAATAAACGATTTTTCTTCAATAAGCGAGTCCATTAGTATGAGCAGAACAATTTGCGGCAATTTTGGGATAAAATAATACTTTTTACGTATAAATTATATGTAACACAGAAAATATTATGCAACAAATTTAATTTATTACATTCAACACAGAATATTTCTGTATTACTTTCTTCACTTTTACCACTTCTATTGATAAGATACAAAAAAAGGTGATTTGCATGGAATTTCAGTATAAAGAAATGGGAACTCGTATAAAAGTACGTCGCAAAGAATTAAAAATAAAACAAGCAGAGCTGGCAGAAAAGCTGGAAATATCAAACAACCACATGTCCTCTATAGAAAATGGAAGGCAAAAGCCGAGCCTTGATACCTTTATTGGTATTTGCAAATGTCTTAATGTTACACCCGATTACCTTTTGCTCGGAACGATGCACGCATATAACATTCCACAGGATATTTTAGATAAATTACGTTTATGCAATCAGTCCGATATAGAACTCGCCAGAGATTTTATTGAACTTCTTGTAAAAAGAAATAGCACAGGAAACACCCAAAACGGTTATATGTTTCCGTGATTTTGCATCTCCTGTATTCCCGACATTCTGTTCGGGAATTTATTTTATTTATATATTTTTCATTTTAACCCAAAATCCACGAAAAAATGTCTTTTCATGCAGTTTTTTTGTATTTTCCTGATCTTTATTGTATAATATAAGGGTAGATATGTAGTAAATTACATGAAAAGAGGTATAAAAATGCGAATACTCATCTGTGACGATGATGCGCTGATGGTTGAACAGCTTCAGAAATATATCAGAAACTTTTTTGAAAACATTACTGTAAAATGCCCCGAATTGGTCTGCTTTTCTGATGGGGAATCCCTGTTGGCAGATAACGGTGAAAAAGACATTCTATTTCTTGATATAGAAATGCCCGGAATGAATGGTATCTATGTGGGAAAGGAATTAAAAAAGAAGAATGACAAGATTATTATTTTTATTGTGACCTCTTATTCTGAATATCTTGATGATGCAATGCGGTTCCATGTATTCCGGTATCTTTCAAAGCCTTTAGCTAAACAACGGTTTTTCCGTAATATGAAAGATGCGGTTGACCTGTATAACACCATGACAGTAAAAATCCCGATTGAAACGAAACAGGGTATGCATACACTGCCCGCATCTTCCGTCATAGCAGTAGAAGCACAAGGCAGAAAAGTTACGGTACATACCACTCTGTGTGATTTTGAATCCATTCACAATATGGAGTATTGGCTAAAGCTTCTCCCTAAAAACCGTTTTTTCCAGACACATCGCAGTTTCATTATCAATTTTGAACATGTCACAGATTTTGACCGTAATCTTGTTCATATGGCTGATAATCAATCTGCTTATCTGACAAAAAGGAAATACAGCGCATTTAAAGAAGCCTATCTCCTTTATTTGGAAAGTACGAGGTAAAGCAAATGATAAATACAATCTGTTATTTTTTCAGTTTTCTTGTAGAAGCAATTATACTCTGGCAATACTCCTCCAATTTATTTCCTGCTAAACACATCCCGCGGAGAAAACTTGTCGTACTATGCGGTTTATATTTTATCCTGTTCTGCGTGTCACTGTCCGAATCTATTTGGATCAATATCATTTTATATTTTTTGCTGAATTTCATTTTCCTAGTGACACAATGTTATCTAAATTGGTATACAGCATTATTTCATTCTTCTATACTGACGGCTGTCATGGCAATGAGTGAATTAATTGTTTATGGAATTACCAAACACTTTGCCCCTCACTTTCTTGATAACGGCAGGGAGTTTTATCATCTTTTATTTTTTTCGGTTTTTAGTAAACTCATATTTTTTGCAGTTACCTATATATTGATGCACCTGATGAAAACCCCAAAGAATGAAGCAGAGCAGCATGATCAGTCTGTTTTTCTTCTTGTTTTCATTCCCCTGACCTCAATCTTTATTATGTTTACTTTCGTAAGCATTGGCGAATCTGTTTCCCTCCCATCGTCACTTGACTGGATGGTTGCCGTGGGTGCCGTTCTTTTGCTGACAGCAAACCTGCTCATGTTTGAAATCAACCGGTATCATCAGAAAAAAAACATGGAATTTACAGAAATACAGTTATTGCTTCAAAAAGAATCAGATTCAGCCCAATATTATAAAATGTTGAATGTACAGAATGAAAACCAGCGTATTTTAATCCATGACATAAAAAAACACCTGCAATCCATTGATTTGCTGAATGAACAAAAAGAATGTGCTAAAATAAGCGCCTATATCCGACAATTGGTACTTTCCCCAGACCTGAAAGAGTCTTCCAGACTATGCGACCATGAAATGCTGAATTCCATCCTATGCCGTTATATGCAGCAATGCATTGACAGCCATATAACTTTTCATGCCGACATACGAAGTGGGTCAACGGATTTTATTGCAGACAATGACCTTACCTCTCTGTTTTGCAATTTGCTGGATAATGCTATAGCGGCAGCAGGCATTATTCCTGACTCTTTTATTGAGATTAATACAGGCAAACGTGAAAAAACACCATTTATTGTGATAACAGTTATCAATTCCTGCAGAAAAAATCCTTTTCTCTGTAAGGACAGGCAGCTAACCGCCAATAAAAATAAACATGGATTTGGATTAAAAAGCATTCGTAAAGTGGTCAGCAAATATCATGGCAATTTGCAGATGTATTATAATGATGATATGCTTACTTTTCATACTATTATTACCTTAAAGCAATAGAAAACTGCGAGCTAATACAGTTCCATTGCTAACAATTTATACACACCAACCCTCGTGGTCTTATATTTCTTCCGGTTTCACTGTATTTCCTTTCCCCCTGCAACGCCCCGCTTCTTCCCCATATCGCTTTAATTTTATATTTTGACATAAGCTCTTTTATGGATTTCTGTTTCGGCGGCCTTTCCGGCTCGCTGGCTTTCCGTTTCTCCCTCCATTCCTTTTGCCGTTCCCGGTTATGTGCAAGATGCTTTTACTCGGCTTCCAGTTCTTTTGGGGTAAGAACTTTGTTTTCCTGTTTTCGCCATGCGGCAGAAAGACAGATACCTCCCGCTTCCCTGCAGGCTTTTATATCCCCAGTAGTATCGCCTATATAGCAAAAATCTTTTTTGGGTATCGCATACTTTTGTAATAAATACTCTATGTGTTCTTTTTCGTTTGGGGTATTTTCTGAACCGCATAAAATTTCACTAAAAACATCTGCCAAGCCTAATTTCTTTAGGGAAATATCACAACTTTTTCTGCCCTTTCCAGTAATCAAGGCAATTATGATATTTTCCTGTTTCAACGAAGCGAATAAATCGGATATGCCGTCAATGGGTTTTATGATTTCATTATGCAGCAATTCGTAATTGGAATAAAAATCTTTTAACGCCGCTTCCCAATCTTGCTTAACCACTTTTTTAACCATGCCTGTTTCATTCAGCCCGAACATCTGCACAATTTCTGTTTCACTGATTTCATAGCCAATATAGGGCAGTACACTCATACGAAATGCTTTTATGCACATGGGGAGTGTATCAGCGATTGTGCCGTCAAAATCAAATGCTGCTAACTTTAACATCACATCTCCTTGTTGATTTCACGGATTACATGGCAGGGATTACCTACCGCAAGCGAATTATCGGGAATATCTTTTGTTACTACACTCCCCCGCGCCAATCACGCAGCCATTTCCAATCGTTACCCCCGGCAGGACAATGACACCACCGCCCAACCAACAACCATTGCCGATTTTGATTGGTAGGGCGTAAGTCCGGCAAAAATATTCTTCACTTTCGGGTTTCCAGTCCGGCGTAAGGCGCTGTGATAATTCAACCGGGTGTGTGGCAGTATAAAGCTGCACATTTGACGCAATCAGCACATGATCCCCGATTTCAATTTTGTTGTAGTCTACAAAGGTACAGTTCATGTTGACGGATACATTATTCCCTAAATATATGTTGCGTCCATAGTCACATATAAAAGGCTGCCCGACAGATACATTTTCGCCAATCCTGCCAAACAGGCGGCTTAATATCATGGTTTTTTCTTCCTTCTGGTCGTATGTCAATGAATGGTATTGTTTTAATAATACCCTTGCATTGCTCTTAAATTCCAGAAAAACCTTGTCGTGACAATTATAATATTCTCCGTTTTTGCATTTTTCTAATTCTGTCATAATTAACACCTCCGTCATTATCGTGGTGGTGTCAAATTTACTACCTATTTTTTGTTTTAAAACCTTATATTTTCAAGGAAAATCAATACTTTTAAATAAAAAGAGCAATGACCTCCCTTTTTTGGTATAATGTAAGTCACCACAACCAACAAAACCAAAAGGATATTCATTGCTCATGGTCATTATACTTTATTTACTTCAACTAATTCAACAGCTTTATCAGCAAAACTGTTTTCTTATTAAATTCGTCTGTAAACATACCCCTCTCAAGCAGTGGGCTTTTGACGATTCCCATTCTCCTAAATACCAGAAGTTCAAGATTGATCAACTCCCAAGAATTGATGACTTCAAACAGGACTGGGACTGGAAAGACCTTTTATCCTACTACAAACAGCACTACGGTAAAGAAATCAAACCCATATTCCG
>JAAZZQ010000039.1 GCA_014239155.1 Lachnospiraceae bacterium
AGTGCCAGCACAGAGATGATAATAAGGAACAGGTTCTTTGCGGTTGGCTTTGTCGCGTCCGAAAAATATTCATCAAAATAAGATTTCAGTCTGTCCAAGACAGAATTTTTCATGTATAATAAGTGGTAGATACAAACTCATCTTCTTTCGTATATTTTTTGTTGACTGCTTAAATTATACAACGAAAATGATGAGTTTGTATTTTTATTTTTCAAAAAGTTGTAAACTGGTGAATGAACTTATAAAAAAATGTGATATATCCCGGAATCATTTTCACAAAGTCAGAGGTGAGCAGTGGAAAAAAATATATCAGATAATTGCAGAAAAATATGCTGACAAAACAAAGACATGGAAAAATGTTTTACATTGGGCAAATACAAATGGTTATAGTCCCAAATGTATGAAAAACTTATTGGGATGTTATTCCGTTGAATATTCAACATGGTTTTATGATTTACCTCAAATTATATCCAAAAATGAAATGGTTTATTTTTTAATTGATAAAGGAGCGGATTGGTACAACGGGGAATGTTTTTGGATTCTTGAAAGTTATGTGCCTGAATTGGTAAAGATACTTGATTTATTAAATAAAACTGCCTTTTTAAATACCGGATGGTCAGACTATTATATTGTTTCAAAAAAATTTCGATGGATTATGGGTTTTAATCATCATGATATAATTTCATGCATTGGAGAGGGATTAAATCTTAATTGTTTTAATTGCGGAAAAGAAATAATTGAATAAATCATATGCGCAAAAATAAAAATAGATTTACAAAGCGCAATAGAGATTGACTCCTAAATAGAACAAAGCGAAAAGAATATAGATATACAAAGGTTCTTCTGATTTAGTCCTATTATATCAGAAACATCATCATAATCCTGATAAGAAAATCCTTTTGCAATTGGCGAAAATGCTTTTAGACCATACTTTTTCTGATAGATGCCACGCTCATCTTCAACTTCATATTCACCAAGCATCCCGCCAAGCACCGCAGAATACGCTTCATAGTAATAAGAAAAATATTTATATTTGTCTTTGAGTTGCTCCTCTGTAATCTCTCCCGCTGTAATTTGAGTTGCAATATCGTCAATATATGTTGTTGATTTGCTGTTGAATTCTCCTCCCCCGCGCACTGCGGCATAGGCAAGCAGAGTAATCCAGTTAAGGTGTATCTCTGCTTGATACGACTCCACATCCATGAGACATGCTTTTTTCAGAGCTTCTTTTGACGCGTTAAAATCAACCCACTTAATAAAATTATCGTTCGTCTGGCTGACTTCCTGCTTCTGAAATCGACTCTCATACAATAAAATTCCTGCCGCCAACATCAATGTCATCAGAATCAGACATGTCATCATTTTATTTTTCACATAATCACCATTCTATCCATACATTATCCATTTATTATATGCGTTCAAAAATAGTGATATGCGGTAACAGTTCCACCATGCAGAGTTGATTGTGCAAATTGTACGTGAAAGCTTGCTCATTAAGAACGATTTGTACAATATCATTGATCAAAATGCACATTCTGACGACCTATGAATGATATTGCTCAATTGTAGTGATACACGCGCTGGGCTTTCGTCAGCTTACCGGCATATTTTTCGGGTATCTGTATATAATTATCTGCATATTCCATAATAGATATGTCCTTAAGAGAGTCAACTGTAACCACTACAATATCAACTTGTTGTCGTTCGCTAACTTCGTCCAGTTTATCTGACAGCTCTGCCTCCTTTTCCACTGTTGTGTATCCTTTCACTGTTGCCGCAGTGGCCTTCTCTGTGCTCTTTCTAATACTTCGTTTGTGCACTCAGCACTCTGTTCGGCATCTATATCGTATTTATCTGCCAGATAACCTGCCAAATATGCTGTCTGAAAATCTATTGCTTTTGAGAATTCAAATGTTGTAGTAAACCCTTTTTTAGAAAGACACCATAACAGCATGTCTTGTAAAGGCATTTTTCGTTTTCGCAAAAAAGCATTGCTTCCAAACTGTCTTGCATAATTTATAAGTTCCGGATCAGATAGTATTTCGGAAAATTTTTGGAATCTTCTTTTGTATGATTTACACATAGGCACCCCTGTCTACATTTTAACATAAAGAAAGGAGCCTGTGGGTAAGATTCCTTTCTGTTTTTTTAGTTTATGATGTTGTGCATAGCAGGTTGTTTATTTGTTTCAAACATTCCATGCTTCAGATCACGAAAAAATAGAATATTTGAAACAGGGTATTGCCCTAAACAAAAAAGAACAGATATCGACTATTCGATACCTGTCCATGAATCCCTATTTAATTTTCTGGCTCAATCAAACCATAGGTATTTCCTTTGCGTTTATATACCACATTCACTTCATCGGTTTCTGCATTGCAGAATACAAAGAAATCATGTCCAAGAAGCTCCATCTGAACACATGCATCCTCTGCGTACATTGGTTTAATATCAAATTTCTTGGTACGCACAATTCGCACTTCATCGTCATCTTCCTCATAGCCGCTCTCTATAAAATCGGTCCGCAGGCTTGCTGCTCCTGCCTGCTGGTCTGCCCTGAATTTGTTTTTATATTTTTTTAATTGTCGATCGATCACTTCTGCTGCAAGATCGATCGATACATACATATCATTGCTGACCTGCTCTGAGCGGATAATAGTTCCTTTTACTGGAATGGTGACCTCTATCTTTTGACGTTCCTTCTCAACACTTAATGTCGCATGTACCTCCGTTTCTGGCGTAAAATACTTCTCAAGTTTGCCGATTTTGTCCTCTACTGCTGCCTTTAATCCAGGCGTTACATCGATATTCTTACCGCTGATAATAAATTTCATTACGTCCACATCCCTTCGCTCTTAATTGACAATTAAGCCTGTCCCTTAATTGTAAGTCGATTATACCATATCCCTATCTTTTTTCCAATATCTTTTAACATTTATTCTAAAAAATTTAAAATTATCTCGTTTTTTTTATTCACTTTTTTGCACATTATATTAAGTGCACAAATAATTTGCAAATAGTTGTGTGTCAATGCCTTTGTGATAATTTTTTTATAAAAATATAATTTTCGTGCTTTTTCACAAAACATATATTTGCAATTTAATCTCCTTTATCCACAAGAAAACCTGTTCATTCTTGTGGATAATGTGGATAACTTGGTGCATAAGTCTATTTTTCAGCACTTTTTATTTTTGTTCTTGTGGATAAGTTGTTTCTATTTCCTACCTTTGCATTTATATTATCATATTGTATGTATAAGTTTTTGTGCACTTTTTTTCAACCTTGTAAAAATCTTCTTGTTATAAGTTTTTTAGCGCCTTTGTTTAAGGGCAATCAGAATATCCAATAGAGAGGGTTTATCCCAGCCGAAGAAGACTCTCACTTCTATATAGTGGCAGGTAAAATACAATTTCGTCTCAGCAGAAGTACAATCTCCGACTAAGATAATCATCCAGTAGGATTACAGGCGTGCAAATCCATAATCTGTCAGCAGAGCTGACCGCACGCCACAACAAGAATACCAATGGCACTCTTGAACTTCCCTGCTCGCCGCGCGACCCGTGCGCCACGTTAGTGACATATTTCCTCTGCACAAGTTAGTAGGAAAATCTCATCTTCCCTACTTGTGTGACACATTCCATTTGGACGCTCGTGTACATAAAAAGGGCAGAAAAATATATTTTTCCTACCCTTAAAATTATTATGTATGCTCTTTCAAATATTTAGAAAATTCTTCTTACTGCCAGAATATTTCGATATGTTGCACTGGAAACGATAATTCCAGTTCTTGATGTGCTGGCGTGAACAATTTGTCCATTTCCAACATACAATCCCACATGACCAGAATAACAAACAATATCACCCGGCTGTGCGTTGCCCAATCCTCCAACATCATATCCCTTGCTTCTCAGTGCAGAAGAGGAATGTGGCAAACTCACACCGAAATTAGCATATACACTCATAACAAATCCTGAACAGTCTGTGCCGTTTGTAAGGCTTGAGCCACCATATACATACGGATTGCCTACAAACTGTGTCGCATAGTCAATTACAGCTTTTCCCATCTCACTTCCGCCAGAGGAAGCTGCTGTATTTCTTGCCGCTTCAATTGTCGCCTGATTTGCCTCTGATTTCTCAGCTTTCTTTGCCTGAGCTTCCGCTTTCTTTTGAGCACGCGCTGCCTCTGTTGCAGCCGCCGCCGCCCGTGCTTCCTCACGCGCTCTCGCCTCTTTGGCAAGTCTTGCCTCTTCCTCTTCTCTTGACTCTGCATGTACAAAATCAGTTCTAAGGTTTACATAGTCTCTTGAAACGTAGCCGTCGCCTTCCTCGATTGCAATTTTAACCCATCCGTCAAGCTCCTCAACGACAATCAATTCCTCTTCTATTGGAACAAGACCAAGCACAGCAGACTCTGTACTCGCCTCTTTCCGAACCTTAAGTGTCGTAGTATTGACAACAGCGTAAGTTGTTCCCACTTCCTTTGCAAGTGCTTCCGCTTCCTCTCCTACAACACAATATTCCCCTTTAACATATCCAGTACAATTTCCAGAAACAATCTTGTACCAGCCATCTTTTTCCTCGATAAACTCACCGACAGATTTATCATAAAGTTTTCCGACAATTTCACTCTCCTCGCTTGGAAGGCTTCTAACATTGACATAATTTGTGACCCTCGCAATAACAAGCCCGGAAAAATCCTGCTCGTCTGTCCGTGTCTCTGTCTCTTCTTCCTCATTGATCTCGACATTATCATAAGTATCTGTCGCGGAAAAACCTGCACTTGCCTGGAAATCATCCTCTACGTCTGTCGACTCCTCTGTAGTTTCCTCCTCTGTCTCGCTTGTTTCCTGTTCAGTGGTCTCCTGATTAGAACTTTCCTGTTCAGTGGTCTCCTGTGTAGTTGAATTATCCTGCTCAGAAGTCTCCTGTGTAGCGGAATCAGAATCGGAGGTTTCTGAATCAGATGTTTCTAAATTAGATGTTTCCTCCTCAGAAGTCTCTTCGGATTCCTCCAGAAAGGAAGATTCTTGTTCTACGTTTTCCTGCTCAGAAGTTTCTTGTTGTTCTGAGGTTTCTTCCTCTACAGCTGCGGTGCTATCCTGCCCAGTTTCTGACGAAACCCTTGCGGTTGCCAAATTTGGATTAGACTGTACAATATGATTCACTGCCTCTGCCAAGCCAACCTTTTCTGATGCTAACACTATATTTGGCTGCAATCCCGATGCGCTTTCAAGATAAGCGATATTCTGTACTACCTCCACCTGAAGGTCTTGTATTGTGCTTCCTTCATCCATCACAACAGCGACGCCTGCCGCAGGTACATCTGATGAACCGTGAATCTTTGCCTCAAGGGTTGTCTGGTATCCTGATAATGAAAGTGTTCCAACAAGGGCACATGCTGCCGCTTTCACGCTGTACTTGTTCATGATTATTCCTCCAATATATGGTATCTATGTGACTCTATCGCCAAAGTTCTTCTCTAACCCTTATAGAACTCTGACAGTTTCTTCTTCTATTAACGATTGCACAAATTATTACGAATTTGTTACACCCATGAAATAAATTAACATATTTCGCCATAAATGTCAAGATATCTTTTTGCACAGATATGCATTACCACTACAAAAAATTATTCTTTTTTGAACAAATAATTTGTCTAAATTCGCCATAATCCCCCATTATTTTTCACTTTTTTTCTATTTTTAATCAAATTTTTTCTATTTTTCACCCCCATACTTTTTATATATAAATTTGTAACTTTTATAAAAATTTTATAGACTTATAAAAAATTTCTATTTTAGAAACTAATTTGTCTATTACAATTTCCCCTCCATCAAAAAACTTTGTACAGAACCAACTGCATTTGCACCATCAGCGACCGCAGTAATAATCTGGCGCATTTGTTTTTTTCTAATATCTCCCACCACAAAAATTCCCTTCTTTGAAGTGGCACATGTCTCATCTGCAATGACATACCCCTTGTCATCCATCTCCACAAGACCTTTACAGAGCACCGTATCTGGTACAACACCAACTGCAATAAACACTCCGTTAACATCCAGCTTGCTTTGCTCGCCATTCTTCTTATGATAAAGACTCACACTTGTCACCTTGTCAGTCCCCAAAATTTCTCGGATCTCACTATCCCAGATAACCTCAACATTCTCAAGAGAAAACAACTTTTTCTGTAAACTGTTAGCCGCTCGAAGTTGATCTCTGCGATGAATAAGATAGACTTTCTGACAAATTTTTGCTAAAAAAATTGCATCCTCCACAGCAACGTCGCCACCTCCAACGACTGCCACTGTCCGCTTTCTAAAAAATGCACCATCACAGGTAGCACAATAGGATACTCCCATTCCTGTAAATTCCTTCTCACCCGGCACATCAAGCAGGGAATGGGAAGCACCTGTTGCAAAAATAACCGTTTTTGACTGGAATGTATTTTTGTCTGTATAAATCCGATATTCTACAGTTTCCGCCACATTCTCAACTGTCCGCACATTCTCAGTTACAAACGTTACTCCTAATCGGTCCGCATGTTCCCGAAATTTATCGGCAAGCTCACCGCCGCTTAGACCCGGCAGCCCGAGATAATTGTCCACCTCATATGTGGTCAGTATCTGTCCTCCACTCATAGGACTTCTGTCAAGTACTAATGTTTTCAACCCTGCCCTCACTGCGTAAACCGCTGCACCCATTCCAGCTGGTCCTGCACCAATAATCACCACATCATACAATTCGTTTTCCATTATGTCCACCCTCCATCTAATGTTATAATTTGTCCTGTTAAATATTCATTTCCTGTACAGAGCAGCCTTACAAGCTCTGCAACTTCTTCCGCTCGTCCCAATCGATCTAATGGTATTTCTCGTATTAATTGTCCTATATCTTCTCTATCTAAACATTTGTTCATATCTGTATCAATCACACCGCAAGCAATCGCATTTACCTGAATACAGCTTGGTCCCAGTTCCTTTGCCAACGCACGTGTAAATGTGTTAACACCACCTTTTGACGCTGAATACGCCACTTCCATCGACGCTCCAACAGTTCCCCACACTGAAGAAATGTTTATAATCTTTCCCTGACGTCGTCTTACCATCTCTGGAATCGCATAACGGCACGTCAAAAAACATGCATTCAAATTGGTATCAATCACTTCCTGCCACTCGCGGTAAGTCATATCAGTTAAAAGGCCTCTATAAGAAATTCCTGCATTATTGACCAAGACATCCAGATATGGAATATTGCGAAACATCTCAGCCACATTATTTTCATCAGCAATCGGAAAGGTATAGCAATAACAATTAATACCATATTGCTGTTGCAATGATTGCCCTAAAGCTTCCAACTGGCTACTATTCTTGTGACAAGTCAGATATAAATCATACTTTTGCGTTGCAAACATCTCAGCAATTGCTCTTCCAATTCCCCTTGATGCCCCAGTGACCAACGCCTTTTTTCTCACAGCCTCCATCACTTCCTATCATTTCTCCTTTCTAATTTTTCATGCAATTCCTACAGACAATACCAATGATATCACAAGATTCTATTTTTTTAAAGAGAAAGACCGCAAAGAACCACGGCTTACCCAATCTATAAAAAAGGTTATATTTTCCATGCACCGCACAATGCGTATAGTGCTATAGCAGCTTGTTTTTTTTGCATAAATCTACATATAAAAACTATTATAATTTCAGTCAATTGAGTAGGGGAAAAATTTTTCCCTACTCGTCGCGCGACCCGTGCGTCACGTTAGTGACATATTTCCTCTATATGGGTTTATGTATAAATAAAAATCCATTTGCAAAACAAACAAGTTCGTTGCACAAATGGATTTTTATTTAAAAATTGTATCTCTTCTTACATAACCTAAAAAACATAATAAGCTGTAACATAAAACTGATATATTAATCCTGTGCGACAACTTCCTTGTAAAATTCAGCGTAATCTTTTCTCTTATCCTTGGTAAACTGTATTGCCGCCCGCGGATGCTGGTTTAAAAGTCCTGTCATCATATATTGCAAGTCAAACCCCCAAACCACTCCATCCTCCTTGAGTTTGTTCATATACTTTTCTATAAATTGTATCACATAAAAATTATTGTACTTTGGATTGCGCAGAAATCCGAGCAATAACTCCATCGCGCAGTTTCCTGCTCCTCTGCCCATGCCTGCATACGTGGCATCAAGCCAGTCCACGCCATCGCCAACCGCTTCAATTGTATTCGCAAATGCAAGCTGCTGATTGTTGTGTGCATGAATGCCAAGCTGTTTGTTGTACTTTGTTGCAAACTCCATATACGTGTCTGTAATTCGCGCAATCTGTTCTGGATACAGGGAACCAAAACTATCTACAATATATAATACGTCCGCTGATGTCTGTCCCAATATTTCCAGCGCAACCTTTAAGTCACTTTCCTGTCCATTTGAAATTGCCATAATATTGCAAGTTACCTCATATCCCTTTTTCTTTGCATCTTCAATCATGTTTGCCGCTGCTGGAATGGTATTTAAATATGTCGCCACGCGAATTAAATCAATTGGACTTTCTGAACGACTAAGTATATCCTTTTTGTAATCGCATCTCCCGACATCTGCCATCACGGCAATTTTAAGGTTGGTATCATTATCCCCCACTATCGCCCTAATATCGTCATCGTCACAGAACTTCCACTTGCCAAACTTACTTTGGTCAAACATTTCTTTTGACGCCTTATACCCCATCTCCATATAATCCACACCTGCTTTAACATTGGATTCATACAGGGCTCTTACAAACTCATCTGTAAAGTAAAAGTCATTCACAAGTCCTCCATCCCGCAATGTCGCATCGACAACTTTAATGCTGGAACGATAATCCATTAAACTAACAATCTCTTTCATGCTCCCCCATCTCCTATCTTATTTAAAATAATATCTTAAATGGAATTTTAACACTTTAAAGTGCAAAAGTCAACTAGCAAACCTTAAGAAATAGATCTATTGTTATTATTCAGAGGACAGAAATGCGCATAAACCGCGCATTTCGTAAGAACATGATTTAGAAGTGAGGGATGATTTTTGCGAAGGAAAACTTTAAATATAGCAACGATCTATTGATATTGTATTAAACGCGGAATATACATTCCCATACCACAATCCAACGTCAAAAGATATATTGGCTTTCTCTCATCACCATCATAAAAATAATAATATATCATATTGCCATGTGTAATATATCGCTCCTCATAGCAAATTCTTTCCATATGGTCAAAGAATTTGTTCTGTGTGCTAAAAGTCGAACCAAACACATAACCATTATGATAATATTTTTGGTAAAATAAAGTGCCATCGTCTCGATAAATATAATCAATCTGTACAAGGCTATCTTTTCCGTCGGTCTTTGCATCTTTTAGCCATGTAATATTTCCTCGTGAGTGAAAAAAGTCCAATTTTCTATCCGCACGATATGTAATTGCTTCTTCATAATCTTCTACCTGATTTGCGCCATCGCTTCCATCATATGCTTTTGTATCAAATGGGTTCAACTCCTGCCACTTTGATTTTTCTATAGAATTAACCACAAAACTATAAATACTTTCTATCTTTTTTTGCTCACTTGTGAAACAATATTCATGCACAATTCCAAGTGCTTTTCCATCCCGCTCATTTACAAATAACTCCAATATAATATTGCCAAAAGAATCATAATATTGTTCTTTGGGTTCCTGACCGGCAAAACCAAATTCTTCCAGCAAAGACTGTCGATTTGTATACTGTGCATTGAGTCCTACCTTTCCAGAACCACTTTTTTCATCTGGTTTGGAAATCTGCCCCTGATGCATCTCGTCTGTCCACGATCCAAGCAAATAGATGTCATTCCATAAAAGATATTCAAAATACTTTGCATTTACAGGCTCACCTGATTTGTACAGCTTTGTCTGTCCTGCAAAAATCATTTTCTGCTCAAGACAATCCCATATTTGCAGTGTCTCTTTATCCTTCTGTGCACGCCATTGACGAACAATATCTATTTGTCTTTTGTCTGCATTTAACTGATAGACAGACTTTTCAACACAATCCACATGCTCTGTGCGCACCATCATATTTTCGCTGCGTGCTTCCTCATAAAATGGAATCTCAATTGCTGCCTCCTGAAATATCTTATCTTGTTTTCCAACTCCATATTTTGCCTCAAAGGGAAACAATACACCCGACTGGCTCCCCGCCGAGAAAATTTCCAAATCAGCATAAGTATCATGATACAAGTCATCATAGCGAATCGTTACTGGCTGTGTGAATGCTCCACACAAAAACTGCTGCACAATTGTACCTTCTTCATTGCAAACTTGCAAATCATATTGTCCTGACACCTCCCTAGATGCCACAAGCGCCAATGTGTATCCCTTTATTGCATATGGAAACGGATACTTTATTGGAATGGTTTCCAAATAGGTTTCCTCCGCAGACTCAACTGTACTTATTTCCTCTATCATATCGCTGCGATTAGACCCTAAATTTGCCTGACAGCCGACACATATAAAACATAACAAAATAATGAGTGGTATCCACTTTTTATTTTTTCGTCCTGCAGATAACATGGTCTTTATCCTCCCTTTCACTTCACACAAACAATTAAAAAAATGGTTACTATTCACTGGCAATATCAGTTAGTTAAGACCAAATTCCAAAAAACGGGCTGAAAATAAGTTTGAGTTTTTCTGTGTCTTGCTTTTGTTCTCGAACTTTTTACGGAACTATAGTTTGGAAAATCTTGTTAACTTAATGGCATGACATTGACCATGAATAGTAACAAAAAATCCTTTGCCAAAACCAAAATCCAATGCTTTTATTTATGAAGTACCATTTTTATATCAGCTTATTTACAATAATATCGTGCTCCATATCCTCTTATACTATAAAAATGTTCTATTATTTCAATTTCCTTAAGGCATATTTCTTTAAAGCAATTTACATCTTTTTTAAATTCCTCTGCCACATTGTATTTCTCATTTCCCCAATCTCTGACATTGCAGTCATAGGGAAAGAATCATCAAAAGCGTCATAATACCAATGCATTCAATATCTTTTCATTCACCCATCTTCACCCCTTTCAAAATATTTAACATTGCCTAATAGCTGTTAGGAAAATACTTTTCACATACTCCAGACTTTCATCACCACACACTGCACTCATGATGACAGCAGTATCTTGAAATTATGTTTCTATTCAATCCAAAATAGGAAGTCTATCAACTCCATTTCCTTGGCTTTTTCTAAAAATTCTTCCTTGCCCATTCTACTTACACCCTTTCTATGGTTTCCCCAACCTCTATCACATCACTATTTTTCATCTTTATTATATCATTATTTTAATAAAAGAAAAACTTGATTTTTTCGCTCCGCTTTTGGCATAGCGTTCTTCAATACCTTCTTATGCAGTTCTATCGCATACCTGTATGTTGACCAAATGGAAATACCAAATACTTGGCACACTTAACTCTTGATTGCTGTTGAGGCAGATAATAAAATCATCAAAAAGATTGTTGGTCATAAAAGGCAGTCAGTAACAGAAACCGTTTACATCCATTTTGAAATTCAACAATTAATTAATACCATTGACCCAACATCAAAAAAAGAACCCCCGGCATGATTCCGGGGGTTCTTTCAGACTGTAGACAAAGTCCGAGGCTTACGCCTTGGATTTTTGCTTATAGAGCTAAATTCTCCTCTTATTTTTCAGGACTTTTTGGCTCTTTTCTGGTATAATGGAAGTATCAAAGAAGGGCGGGATGCTTCTATGATGACTCAGAATGCGGATAAGAAAAGAGAACAAATTCAAATGTTCTGTATGGATGACATGGTTCCACAGGACCATCTTCTGCGGATGATTGATAAAGCCATTGACTGGAACTTCATCTATGGACTTGTAGTGGATAAATACAGTCCTGACAACGGTCGTCCCAGTATGGATCCGGTTATGCTGATAAAACTTCCATTCATTCAGTACTTATACGGTATTCGAAGCATGCGCCAGACAGTAAAAGAAATTGAAGTAAATGTAGCTTATCGATGGTTTCTCGGTTTGGACATGATGGATAGGGTTCCACATTTCTCTACTTTTGGAAAAAACTATACCCGCCGTTTTAAAGATACGGACCTTTTTGAACAGATATTTTCCCATATACTGAAGGAGTGCTATAAGTTCAAACTGATAGATCCAAGTGAAGTCTTTGTGGATGCCACTCATGTAAAAGCCAGAGCGAATAACAAAAAGATGCAAAAGCGTATTGCTCACGAAGAAGCATTGTTTTTTGAAGATTTGCTGAAAAAGGAAATAAATGAGGACCGTGAAGCACATGGCAGGCGTCCACTGAAGGAAAAGGACGACGATGACAGCACACCGTCTGGCGGAATCGGTGGCAAGGAAGAAAGAACAATCAAAACAAGTACTTCTGATCCAGAAAGCGAATGGTTCCGCAAAGGGGAGCATAAAAATGTATTTGCCTATGCTGTACAGACGGCCTGTGATAAAAACGGTTGGATTCTCGGTTACAGCATTCACCCCGGAAACCATCATGACAGCAGAACCTTCAAGTCCCTGTATGATAAGATAAAAGATATTGAAATAGAAATGCTGGTAGCTGATGCAGGATACAAGACTCCGGGTATCGCAAAACTTCTGATAGATGAGGGAATCAAACCGGTAATGCCTTATAAGCGCCCAATGACGAAGGAAGGATTTTTCAAAAAGTATGAGTATGTTTATGATGAGTACTATGACTGCTACATTTGTCCTAATAATAAGGCGCTAACCTATAGCACAACGAACCGTGAGGGATATCGGGAATACAAGAGCTGTGGAATGGTCTGTGCAGAATGTCCTTATCTGTCACAGTGTACGGGAAGCAAAAATCATGTCAAGACTGTAACACGTCACATATGGGAACCATACATGGAGATGTGCGAGGATATCCGTCAGACACTTGGAATGAAGGATTTATATGCACTTAGAAAAGAAACCATAGAACGAATCTTTGGAACTGCAAAAGAAAACCATGGATTTGGCTACACGCAATTGTATGGAAAAGCTCGGATGGAAATGAAAGCCGGGCTTACATTTGCATGTATGAATCTAAAAAAACTGGCAAAGATTAAGGCAAAACGGGGACTTCTGGTGGGAGGAAAGTCACTTGAAATTTCCATTTGGGACGCAATTGAGTTGATTAAAGAAAAATGGCTCTGGGGCATATGCCCCAGAGTTGCTTTGTCTACAGTCTGAAAGAACCCCGGCATGATTCCGGGGGTTCTTTTTCCTTTTTGTGTAAGTAACTTGTATATTCCTATATATTGTCTAAGAAAGTCGCACAATACTTTTAACACTGAACTTCCAATGTTTTTGCAATATATGATATGCAATTTATCTTACATAATTGCGTACCATTGAAAATAAAGGCTTTCCGGCTCATTATGGGGCTACAATGGTGTTACGATTTACATTTAACCGCTATTTACAGACACTTTCTTTTTCTATTTCTATGTTCAAATATGGCTTCAATCTGTTTCTTTTGTTCCTCATACTCCGCTTGTATCTCTGCCCTGCGTAAAACAATATACTCCACTGTAGAAGTAAAACCATGTTCATTAAATTTGCTTACGCTGTTCCTGTATGCTCCTGCTTCCACAATATCAAATTTTTCCAGTAATTCACGCTTTGCCTTTCCATATCTCAACCGCCGTATTCCTTTTTCCTTAATCTGTCTTATACGGTCTATTGATATCCCCTCGGTTCTTGCTACAGCCATTGTCTGATTTTTTATGAATATTTCTCTTATAATATTGTTCTCTCTACCACTCGTAAAACGTGCTACAATCCCCCATAATTCACTTTTAGAGTGTTCAGCATATATTTTATCAATCGTTTCATTTTCAAGGCTAAAATCGGCTTGCACTGTATCGGAAAGTGTCAAACTATCATCATCAGTTAATGGAGTGTCTAAACTGGCTACACTTTGCATCTGTATTTCCAATTTTGGCAGCAGTCCTACAGATATACCCATTCTATCAGCTATTTCTTTGCCCGTTGGTATTCTGCTTAATTCCTGCTCTAACTCCTGTATGGTTTTCTTGTAACGTGCTATTTTCTGCCTTGTATGGCTTGGTATGCGTACAACAGAACCGCATTTCTCAATATATCGCCTTACTGATTGCTTTATCCAGTATTCAGCATAGGACATAAAACGCACATTTTCAGATGTTTCATAATGCTGTACTGCTTTCCATAGCCCAAAATAACTTTCTTGTAGCAAGCCCTCCATAGGTTCATAGGTAGTAAATGGCTTTATGAATTTCTTAATCAATGGCAGATTGCTTTCATACAGTAATTGCATATTATCCGTTACAGAATAACCGTTCCTAATCTCACACACAATTTGCTCATTCGTCATTGCAATGCACCTACCCCTTTGCTATAATTTGAGTAGATGCAGAATATTAAGGGAAGTCGGCTAAACATTCAGGTAACGACTTCTCTTTTATTTTATCACAAAACTGCCTTTTTGTATATTTCAAAAAATTTTTCGGACTGGCAGCAGGACTAAGCCTTTTTGAAAATACCCGACAGAAAAGCCCACTTAGTAGGGGTATGTGTGATTTTATATAACCCCCCCCACCTACCGCCTATAACCAAAAGAAAAGGCAGTAGTCCATAAGAATACCGCCTAAACAATCTTTATTCTGTTTTCAATTCTCTCTTATACTTATAGAATGTATTCCTTGCAAGCCCTATTAGTTTCATACAATCCGCATCTGATAAAGTACCATTAAAATCTTTGCTATGCTTCTGTATCTGTTTCTTTGCTTCAATAGATTTCTTTGTTGTCAGCTTCGTTCCCTTTGGCTGTCCTATCTGCTTACCGTTCAATCTTGCTGTTTCTATGCCCTCTTTTGTTCTCTGGTGCAAGTCCTGTACTTCTTTCTCTGATTGCTCAAATGCAAGCCTTATCTGCTCTTTCGCAAGCGACATAAGATATTTATTCACACCCTCTAAAATAAAATCTACGTTTGTTCCAGTCATTGATATATTACTTTCTAAGGCTTTCTTATATGTGCTTGTGTTGATATGCGGCTCTTTCAGAAATACAAGCTCTATACCCTTATTATATAGTTCCTCATATAGACAAAAGCCCTCGTCTGCGTTCCTGCTCATTCGTGATACACTATCAAATATAATGGTATCTCCTGCCTTTGTTTTTTTATACAGCTTATTCCATTCTGGTCTGTCCTGCTTTGTTCCTGTATATACTTCCTGTATTATCACAGCTTTATCATAACTGCTCTTAATGTTTCGTATCTGTCTATCAATACTCTGTTGCTTTGTACTTATCCTACAATATCCATACATACACATAAGCAATACCCCTTCTTTCAGTATCATTTCTATCGTTCGTCTGTTTTAATACTACTATTCTACATCTTATTATTGTTGTTGTCAATAACTTTTAATATAATTTTAATCAACATTACTTTTGATACTTTCCTTAAAAATTCCCTCTATAACCCCCATTGACAAATAGTACTATATATGATACTATGTATAAAAGAAAGGAGATATTCACAGTGCCAAATGTAAAAAAACTAATTGAGAAAATGAAACAACAGCCAAACGGAATGCGGCCAGAAGAAATAGACAAGGTTTTAGCGGCATACGGTTATATTCCGGCAAGGCAAAAAGGAAGTCATAAGCATTATCTGAATAAAGAAACGGGTGATTTGATAACAATAAAACAAGAAAACCCATTAAAAAAAGCTTATGTCGTAGATGTTCTGAATCGGATAGGGGAATAATCCCCTTATCCTGGAATGATATGGAAAGCAGAAAGGAGCATGAAAAGCATGGAAGTAAAAGATTATATGAAATTGCCTTATACACGATTGGTACAGGAAATGAATGATGAAAGCGGACATTATTTTTACGGCAGGATTTTAGAACTTGACGGATGCCAAAGTACCAGTGATACGCTTGAAGGGCTATATGAAAGTCTTAATGAAGCAATGGAGGGATATATTGAAATCAAAATAGAAAATAATCTCTCTATCCCTATTCCAGAAACATCAAACAATTACAGCGGAAAATTTGTTGTGAGGCTTCCAAAATCCCTACATCAAAGATTAGCTATTGAAGCAGAAAAAGAGGGCGTAAGCCTTAATCAGTTAGCATTATACAAATTGGCACTTTAATAAATACACATATAAGGCGGGGTTTTAATGCCCTGCCTTATACATATATCTACTCAAATATTACCGTTAATGCAAACCGTTAGGAAAGTAATAGACTGCTGCCCTCTGTGGCTCTACAGGCTTGAAATAATCATCCGGGTTCTCTCCTGCTTCTGTCAGTTCCTGCCGATACTGTTCTATCCGCTGTAAAAGTTCTTCCCTGCTCTCCCCAGTTATCGCCATTACATCATCTAAAGAAAAATACTCATGCTCATTAAAGGATTTTTCCGCAATAAAAGCACCTACAATATACAAGTGCTTCTAAATAAACTATATCATTCAATTAATTTTTTAACTTCTGTATATGGTTTCTTATATAGCAAACCATTTTCCGTGAGTGTTTTTAACCTCATATCAATCAACGTTTTTAATTAGCAACATCTCCAAATATTATTTTTTTGATTTTTCCATCATCTGTATTTCAATATTCCAAAGTATTTTAAGTAAAAGAAAAATTCCCAAACGAAAACCCAGTTAGCCTCCGATTTCTACGGGTGTTAAATTTCTTCTCATGATTTATCGCACTGTATTGTGTCAATTTAAAAGTGCCTATCTTGGTGCTTTTTATCGCTTAATTACAAACCGCTATCAATAAGTCCTGTAAGCGGATAGTCAAAATCTTTAGGATTAATTATTCCTTCTATTTCATCTTTTGACATCGGTTTAAAAGAATAATTAACTTTTTGATCTTTTCCATAAAAATTCCCATCATAATAATGATATCCGTCATTTGCGTGCCCCCATGCTACAGACCATACTTTTCCGGTATTATCATTCGGATATCCATCTTTCATTTTTCCCACATATAAATAGTCCAAATTTCCGTCGTCTTTATATTTTATAAGATATGCTTTTCCCGTGCTGTCATTGTATAACCCATTCGATGTGTTTCCTTTATAATAACTCATTAATCTCTCGTTTGTAGAATTTAAAAATTCGTCCACAGTTATTATTTGCTTTTCTTTAATAGTTTCGGCGTCGAATGTTTTTACAAATTCGTTGCTCTTGGAATATCTCCATGTTTTTCCCATATTATAATTATCTTGACTAATCCTATCTGTAACCAACCAAGTTCCGTCTTTTTCGTCGTCAACTCTTTTGTAGCTAAATAAATTGCCGTTTTGATAAACTCCTTCAAAAATAGAAACTAAATTATCCCCATTATATGTATTTAAGATACAGGTTCCATTCCAATTACCACTTTCGTTATATCGCCCATAAAAATAGACTTCATTGCCATTGTCCTCGTATGAGGTTATGATTGGCGTATTGTAAAAAACATCTACCCCGTAAACAGTGCTGCCATTCCAATCTCTTGCAAACGCGTGAGAATCATCTAGCTCAAGTGCAGATAAAAATGTCTCTTCATTTATTACTTCGGAACGCGCAAAATTATTGCTAAGAACTTCGATATTGTAAACAGTTTCTTCTTTACTGCTCGCAGCTATGTTGATAAGTATTTCATGGTCTTGCTCTGCCAATTCTGCAAAATTCTTAATTTCAGCATTCATCTCACTGATTTCATTTTCAATATTTCCAACTCTGTTTTCTAAATTGGATATCCCGTTTCCATGATTTGCCAAAGATAAAACAACATAGGCAATACCTGCTGCAATTATCGCAACAAATCCAAAAAACCTCCTGTAGTATTAATAAACTCCTTTATCCTGTCGCTTCTACTTGGGTTTCCGTTTGCCATTTTCTTCGACTTCCTCTCATATGTATACATTTTTTCAATTTTTTCGACGCTCACCGACATACGGTTATACCACTCCAAAATAATATTGTCAACAACTTTTTTCGTTTATTAACAAAATCATTTTAACAAGGGTAATTAATTAGTTCAATGAAAATCGTTCGACGTTTTATCTTATAATATCAGTATAAATCTTTTTGAGTTAAAAAGCCACATTCAAAAACACGAATTTTATCAACATATCTTGTGCTGTATTTCCTGCAAACTACCTTCGCAATTCTAAGGCAAAATTCACTCACATTTTTAAAGTCCTCAAGACTCATTTTGGCTGACTGGACAATGCTGTCATGCAAATAGTGCGTTCCCATGTGGTTGTAGGAAAAGCCCATTTCCAGCAGTTCGTCTGCTACAAGCCTATCAACTGTTTTCGGGCTGTTTATCTTATCTTGCGCCATTCTTGACATTTCCTTGTTCGTTCTTCTCATACCGCGCTGCCCTCCCTAATTGCTGATAAGCTGGTCTTCCAGCTTGTCTATGTCGTAACCTTCCGACTGCGGAAAATCATTAAAACGGTTCCCTCGCGCGCGATATATATTTTTTATATTCTTTCCTTCTTTCTTTTCTTCTATTGTTGGGAATAGCGTGGCAATAGAACGGGAATCACTCGGGATTTCCCCGGTAACATGCTTGGGATTATCTTGGTACACATCATAGTTATTCACAGTAAATATCGTGCTTTTACCGTGGGAAATGCTTGTGATTGCCCCTGTAGACCTCAAATGTTTTAATGCCGTCCGCACTTCATCAATTGTTAAATTTGTATCATTCGACAAACTACTTAGTGACGACACAAATGAACCACGTGGCACCGTTGTACCTTTATAACTTGTGTCTTTCCAATTAGCCTTTAACAACATATATGTAAATACCCTGTAAGTATTTATGTCGCTCCACCATTCCCACTCTAAGATACTGCGACTAAGTTTGATGTAATTTCCACTCTTATCCATCATAACACACCACCCTTCCTAATGCGTCATAAGGTACATGAATGTCAGAAACACCGCAGCCCCTACAAGCAGCGAAATAATTCTCCATGCACAATCTAAAATCATTTCAAGCCGTTCCTTTGGCATAGGCTGTTTTACTTGCTTGGGCTGTCTTTCGTTGCTTTGTAGCTTCGTCGCCCTCAATACTTCGTTGAACCTAGCTTCGCTTTCAAATATCAGCTTCACTATCTCGTCATAACTCATGGTCCTGCTTTCATCGTTGCCTGCTTGGTCTTTCTTTAAGTCTATCATCATGAAAATACCTCCTACAATAAAATTTTGGTTGCAAGAGATACCCTCAATGTGTTATAGTATTCACATGAGGGTTATCCCTTGTGTGTGAGTAGCCGACACTCGCCAAAGTTAAGCGGCTACTCTTTTTCAATTTCTGCCTTCACAAGTCCTATTCCTTTCATTATCGTATCGGTTCTTGACATTCCAAGTTTTTCAGAGCAATCATTGATTTCCTCTTTTTCTTGTTTTGTAAGCCTAATACTTAAATGCTCATTCCTAGAAGTTTCTTGTAATGGCGGTCTGCCCGTTCTAGGCGACACCCTTTATCACCTCCTCATTTATGAGTACGCATAAATCATAACATATAAGCACTCATATGTCAATACACAAATTAAATGTCAATTTGTTCATCCTCCCCTCCAAGTTGCGGCAAAGTGCTTATACTGTCCTCTAGCATATCTCCCGAACCGTCCAAGCGTGGAAGCTGGTCTGCGGTTAATATGCGTGTTCTTCTTTGTTTGGTATGCTTTCCTCAATGCTGATAGCATCTTTATAAGACAACCAATTTTTCATTAAAAAGATACCGCTTGGAGGGCTGATTTTGCCACCTAACATAACTTGTTCAATATATGCTCCTATAAATGCCTTTGCTGACTGTATCAATTCTTTACATTCCTTACTACAATTTGTTCCATTATTCCAGTTAAAAAGTGTTGTCCGGCTGATATGCAATGCCATACAAAGGCTTTCTATGCCCGGTCTGATACTGGACTTTTGACAGAATGAAAAATATTCTTCAATTCTTTGCTTGATTTCCTCGTCTGTTTCCGGCTTCCCTCTGTCATGCAACTGCTTTAATGATGTAACTATTTCCTGCACTGCTGATGGTTCCATATCATCAATCTGCCCTTGTGGATAACTGTTTTTTGCCATGTTTTACCTCTTTTCTGCTGATTTTCAGCTATATTTTTTAATTTCTTTTTATGATGTTAAGATTGTGCGTTGTACTTGGTCTTTCATGCCCTCCTGCGGTTATAATAAGCGTGTATCTTCTTATGGCACGAACCACAAAGAGTACAAAGGTCTGTCAGTACATTCTCATTGCCTAATCTGGCATAAGTGATATGATGTACTTGTACGCTCCTAATCCTGTTTATCGGTCTGCCGCACATCACACAACCGCCATCTATGGCTATGCGTTCCTGCTTCTTAGCTTCCCATTCATCACTACGCATATAATCTTTATACTGCTGTGTCTGCATTTTTCATCATCTCCTTATAAATCCGTTCCAGTTCATCAATGACCACCAATAATAAAGCAATCGCCAATTTACGGTTATCATACTTCTTTGCTATCTGTCCGCTTTCATCAACTACCGCTTCCCAATACGCATCATCTGTTTGCACATTTGAATATTTCTTGTGAAAATTCCAAACATCTTGATACAATCCCCAATACTCATTTTTAAATGAATCCCTGCGAATATTTTCTTGTATCATATTAATGTCTTTGTTAGTCATATTGATACCTCGCTCTCTAAAAATTCCGTTACCAAAACCGTAAAATTGCTTACATTCATTTTGCACACTTCATTTTATTAAAGTGCTTGAAACCGTTGATTTTACTCAATGTCATTAACTTAAGGAATCTTTTATATTTGATAGTATAAAAGGTTCCTTTTCTTTGTATTTTTCTTGTATAATAAAGACAGATAACTGATGGTCCATTTATGTGAATAAGGCAGGTGATTTTATGAAAAAATCTCAAAAGCGTACCTGTTGTGATATCAGTTACATCCATCAAGCCCCATTTGGAGATGTATGCAGGAACGCAAAGCCGTCCTCTTTTACCAGAGTCCGGAAAATG
>JAAZZQ010000037.1 GCA_014239155.1 Lachnospiraceae bacterium
CTGTATGACTGCTACTTCTATAGTCTGCCATGTTCTCATCCTCCCGTATACAGTATATCACAATCCACCTTTTGATAAAAGACGGCTCAAGCCGTACCGCCTAAAGGCGGTGGTTTTTACCCCGCGCTTGGAAAATAAAACAGGCATTACTTTCCCGCAATATATTTCACTATGGTAAACATATCTACAACTGCTATCTGGAAGAAATTTATTCTCTTTTTGGATGTTGTTCTTACTATTTTAAAGATACACTTCTACAAAAATATGTACCAGGAAAAGCAGAACACTATCAACAAGTACGAGCAATTTTAGAAGAACATTACCAAAATGAGATGTCCAAATGGCTTGATGTAGATTTAGAGAACCGTGTAGGATATACCCCTTCTATAGAAGAGATTGAATATTTGCGCGATCAGGCACAAAAATTTATACGCACTGACGGAAATATAGACCAAGCGTTATTCTATCAATACCGCGCTATACTGCTTTCGCTAAAACGCTGTGATGTCAGCCACCAATCTGTATTACTACAGGAATATGCCATTTTGCTAGACTGTATTAATTATATGGTTTCTACATTTCAAATTTCCTCTGACCCAATTCATGCATTGGAAATGTTAGCATACGCACAAAAAATCTCTGATCAAGTACTCACAAAATGGTCTGCTTATGACCAAAGCATTTCCCCGCAAAATCCAGAGACTTGGACTGATTCTTTTATAGAAACTATTCCTGCTGTGTATTTTGAGACATTGTGTATCCTTCTGCGAAAAACAGGGGATATAAAATCTGAATTGTGCGATTCAGAAAGTAATATTTCACACGAAGATGTCCTTGCAAGCTATCAGAAAGCACTGTCGCTCTCAGAGGCAATCTATGGCAGTGATAGTCCGCGGGCAGATGAAATTCGTGGAGAGATTGCTCTGTTTAATGCCTCCTTTGATGGCGAGGAGAAAATTCATGTTTTGTTACAACAGTTAGAGGAAGCAAAGCAATCTGAAGATTTAGACGATATAGAAAGTATGCACGGATTGATTTCGGAAGCTTACGAGGACCTTGGAAACTTTGAACAGGCTATTGTGCATTGGCAGAAAAAAGTTGATATTTTGGTAGAAATCTATGGAGACGACAGCGATGTAGCGGCTGACTATTATAACATGTTTGGAGAATTGTATGAACGGGCAAAAAAATATCCCGAAGCAAGCGCTTGTTATACACATGCGCTGGAAAATTACCGTGGGTATCTTTTGCGAACACAAGAGGAAGACTCCGATGACGCAGAAAGTATCTTATCAAACTATGAGGAATGTCTCTATCAGGTAGGACGAATGCATCTAAATTCAGGGGAGTATGAGCAGGCACTTTCCAATTTTCAAGAAGCGCTGGAAATCTATGATTCCCGCAACGAGTATTCTGGCATTGAGCGTGCCCACTATATGAGCGCTTTGGCGCAGACCTACGAAAAAATATCCCTTACAGGAAAGGCAGTCCACTACTATTTGTTTGCATGGGATACCTACCACACAGTAGCAGAGTTTAATAAAGTGCGAGAACGCAATGTATCCCTGTTTGCATCAGAAACAGTGGAGTGTGAAAAATGTGAACAACAGGTACAACGTCATTTGACAGAACTTGGCTACGACCAACTATTTCGTTCCTTTGAGGAGATTGACTATCCTTCCTTAACCCAAGAAGAACAAACTTATTTTCTAAATCGCTTTGCACAGCTTGTCCGCAGACGATTAGAAAAAATGGAACTTCGCGAAAAATGGATTATTTTATGGTGTATCTACTTCCGATTGTGCACAGACTGGGGAGAATGGACAAACACAAAAGTACATGGTGCTATTTCAGACGCGCTTAATATACTACAAGACTATCTTAGAGAGAACGTCGATGAAGAAGAGTTGGCCGCTTTTAGTAAATGCTATTGGGAATATGTCAATGCAAATATGCCAGTGGATGACGCATTTGATTTGGATGATGACCAATTTGATATTGATGATGACGATGAGGAAGACGAATTTGATATTGATGATGAAGATGCGCTTGACGAATTTGATTTGGATGACGACGATGAGGAGGATGACCAATTCGACATGGATGAGGATGATGACGAATCTGACATGGATGACGATGAGGATGATGACGAATCTGACATGGATGACGATGAGGAGCAAGTTCTCAGGTGGAATACAATGTACTTACCATTTTACAGTGCAATTGCAGACTTCTTAAAAGATATTTCTGAAGCTGAAGTGGACTTTAATTCTTTGCAGACACTTATATGCGACCGTCTTCCTCTCTATGCAGAGGTATTTACCACCGTCTATCATAAAGACGAGCCATACACACCCTACGAGCAGCAGCTTCGCTATAAACAAGTAGTCTCCTCCCCAACCTTCGCTGGTTGCATTGCCACCATTCAAGAAATTATAAAATTTAGGCAATAAACAACTGTTTAGATATAACTGATAACAACTATCAGGCGGTGTTACAACACCGCCTGATACAAATTATATTTATTACATGTTAGACCTTCTTTATTATATAGATGTACAACCTATCATTTTTTGTATAATCTCCTTTATTTCTTGCAAATTTTAGTTTTCTAAAAAAACATCTTGAAACTGTTTTCCTCCATGCATATAATAGGGCTAAATATATCATTATGCAGAGAGGCTACAATCTTATGACAACGATTCTCTTAATCATTATCTATATCACTTTTATCGGTCTAGGAATTCCTGACTCCTTATTTGGAACTGCTTGGCCGGCAATTTATCCAGCGTTTAATGTTCCTATTTCCCACGCAAACTTTGTGACAAGCATTATTTCTGGCGGAACGATTCTTTCTAGTTTGCTTTCCACAAGGCTGATAAGGCGCTTTGGAACTGCAAAAATTACTGCTGTGAGCACTGCTATGACTGCGGGCGCACTGTTTGGCTTCTCTGTCTCACCCAACATGGTATTTTTGTGCCTTTTTGCTGTTCCGCTTGGCATTGGCGCTGGCGCAATAGACACTGCCCTAAACAATTATGTTGCACTGCATTACCGAGCAGTTCATATGAACTTTTTACACTGTTTTTATGGAATTGGAGTTTCGCTCAGCCCCTATCTTATGTCGCTTATGCTCTCCGCCACCGGAAATTGGCGACAAGGATACCAGACTGTTTTCTGGGTGCAATCAGGAATTGCCGCTGTGACAATCCTTTCCATTCCATTGTGGAAAAAAGTTAACAGTGCAGATTCCTGCACAGAAGAGGACACACTTGTGGTTGGAGTCTTAGATTTGCTAAAAGAGCAAAAGGTTCGTAGAGTCTGTCTTGTTCTTCTTGGTTCCTGCGCAATTGAGTACACCTGTGGTGTCTGGGGAAGCACATTTCTAGTCAATGAAAAGCAGATGGCCGTCGATGTCGCTGCAAAAGTTATTATGTTCTACTATATTGGCATGGCGCTTGGTCGCTTTTCCTCTGGTGTCCTCGCCCTAAAATGCACCAGCCAACAGATTATAAAAATAGGACAGTGCATCACACTAGTTGCCGTTGCGCTGCTGCTTTTTCCCCTTTCCTCTGTTGTTACCAGTGGTGCACTGTTTTTAATTGGTTTGGGAAACGGCCCCATATTCCCTAATATGATTCATCTCACACCAGAAACCTTTGGAAAAGAGCGCTCTCAAGCGGTTGTGAGCATACAGATGTCCGCGTCTTATGTCAGTATTATGCTCGCACCTGTTCTATTTGGTCTAATTGCACAGTACATTCGTGTTGCACTCTTTCCATATTATTTATGTGTAATGCTCTTTATAATGCTATTGGGAACATTTTTAGCACATAAATCAGAAAAAACAGATAAAAAATAACTTTTTGTAACTGTCAACCTAAATTGATTATCCCAGCGCGACATCAAGTATCATCATCACAACAAAACCAAATGCCACCCCAATTGTTCCAATATTGGTGTGCTCCCCTGCCTGCGACTCTGGGATTAACTCCTCAACAACAACGTAAATCATTGCCCCTGCCGCAAATGCTAGGAAATAAGGTAGCATTGGCACAATCAATCCGGCGAGCAAAATTGTTAACACTGCGCCAATGGGCTCCACCAACCCTGACAGCAGACCATACACAAATGCTTTTCGTTTGGAAGTGCCTTGACTTTTTAGGGGCATTGAGATAATTGCACCTTCTGGAAAATTTTGTATTGCAATGCCTAATGCCAACGTAAAGGCACCCGCCATTGTAATCTGTGTATCACCCAAAAGCGCCCCCGCAAATGTGACGCCAACTGCCATTCCTTCCGGAATATTATGTAATGTTACTGCAAACACCATCATTGTCGTCTTCTTTACCTTTGTCCGAATGCCTTCTGGCTTTTCTGTGTCAAGGTGCAGGTGTGGTATTACACTATCCAAAAGCAGCAAAAATGCCATTCCTAAAATAAATCCTATCGCCGCGGGAATCCACGCAATTTGATTCTGTTCTGCTGCCATGTCGATTGCAGGTATCAACAGCGACCACACAGACGCCGCCACCATCACGCCCGCTGCAAACCCCATCAACAGCTTTTCAATTTTTTTATTGATCTGATTTTTCATAAAAAACACCATAGCCGAACCTAGCGTCGTTCCAATAAATGGTATCATTACACCCGCCACGCTAATATCCATGCGAAATTCCCCCTTTTTCTTCCTTAATAATATATGTTTCGACCCAAAAATTGTGCAAACCCAAAGTTATATTATATCAAACTTTTATTAGTTGTAACTAACATTTATTACTATAACATACTCCTTTCTTCTTTGCAATATAAATTTATAGTATAACAATTTTTACCATAATACTGTTTCACGTAGCTTATAAAGCCATAATTTGCAGCAAGTGCAAAGTCCTGAGCTGAACTGTAACTTTTTACCAACAGTTTAGCCTATAATTTCCTAAATATATAATTCCTGTGAAACCAACGCTAAAAAGCTTGATGTATTTTATAGAAAAAGCTATAATAATGTCAATGTATACCAATAACCAAATAACCAAGAGGAGTGTTTAGAAACTGCTTCTAAGCAATTCCTAACAACACCTGGAAAGAAGGTATTAAAGAATGAAAAAAATTTTTACGCAGCGACTGTTCTTCTATATGCTTGCCGCACTCCTTATCACAATTACAGCCATCTTTGCATTGCAGACATTTGTCAGCCATTCAAGCAACACCACTGCAAGTCAAATAAAACTTGAAGATGTACGCTCAAAACTTACCGCCAACGAGGAAAATATTGCGCAGCTCACCGAAAATCTCAGCAAAGATAATCTGGCAAAGACACGGGCTTTTGCAGATATGCTTGCCGCAGATAAATCCATTAATGGAAATCAACAAAAACTCAATGCAGTCAAGGACCGTTTAATGGTCAACGAACTGCATATTATTGATGAAAATGGCATTATTACCAGCAGCACAGTTGATGCGTATATTGGTTTCGATATGAAAAGTGGGGAACAATCAAATGCATTTATGGTAATTGCTGACAATCCTTCCATTGAAATTGTACAGGAACCGCAAAGAAATGTAGCAGAAGGAATTGTAATGCAGTACATTGGTGTTGCCAGAACGGACGCTAAAGGACTTGTGCAGGTTGGTGTCCGCCCTGAAGTCCTTGAAAACATGCTTGCAGGAACAGAAATCTCTGTTGTGCTCAAAGATATGGACTTTGGTGAGAAAGGCTATGTCTATGCGATTGATCCTGCCAGTGGGCTTATCTTGGCACATCAAAATTCTGCTCTGATTGGCACGCGCGCCACAGACGCAGGCTTCCCGTCAAATCTTATCGGCAAAGGCAAGGCAGTTGTCGATGGTGTAAAAGGTTATTATGTGGCAGAGGAATTTAATGGACAAATTATTGGAACATTTATGCCTTCTAAAGAATACTATTCTAGTCGCTTAAATCAAACCTTTGTTGTTTCCTTAAGTATGCTTATTATATTTAGTGCGCTGTTATTAACGATTAATCATATGGTTGATGACAAGATTGTACAGGGAATCAACCGAATTTCTAACTCCATGCACGCAATCGCAAGCGGAAATTTTAATATCACTGTACATGAGACTGGAAATCCTGAGTTTGAAATGCTTTCTGACAGCATTAATAAAATGGTTCAAAGCATTCGACAGAGCATTCAGGAAAACGAACAGTTAATTGCAAAGCAAAAACAAGATATGGAACACAATCAACTACTGATCAACAATGTAAAAAATGCCTGTGGTGAGCTAAATCATGTGTCTGGAGAGACATTAGAACATGCTGACAGCATCTCCAATGGAACAGGCGAGCAGGAAACCGCAGTGGAAGATTTAAAGCAGATTATGCAGCAGCTCACCGAAGAACTCAACAGCAGCGTAAAGGTTTCTGTCAATGTCACTGCCGAGACAAAAACCACTTCGGAGAAAATTATTCAAACACAGTCTCGTATGCAATTACTAACAGATTCCATGCAAAAAATTAGTGATATGTCTATGGAGATTGAGAAGATTATCGGTGAAATTAACTCTATTGCACAGCAAACAAATATGCTGTCTCTAAACGCTTCTATCGAGGCAGCAAGAGCTGGCGAAAAGGGAAAAGGCTTTGCGGTGGTTGCAACGCAGGTTGGTGAGTTGGCAGCAAGAAGTGCACAGGCAGCAAGAGAAACCAGCGAGCTTATCATGAACTCTATCAATGCAGTGGAAAGCGGCCGTCAGGTAACAGACCAAACTGTGGAGGCATTTGATGTCGTTGTGGAAGATATTCAAAAAACCAACCAAAACATTGAAACTGTCACTAAAATGGTACGTCAAAATGTAGATATTGTATCACACGCTGTACGCCAGATTGAACGCATCTCTGGTGTTGTGGAAGAAAATGTAAGAATCTCACAAGATACAAAACAAGTTTCCTCAAATATGGCAGAGATAACCGAAAAACTATTAGGCCTTGTAACACAGTAAAAGCGATCACTTCCCATACCAGAATCGTGTTTTTACAAAATGCACATTCTTAACTTGTGAAAAGTAATAAACAACCAATGTGAGACAAGAAAAACAATGGACAAATGCCATAAGAAGTTATATAATTTTACATATTATATGTAAGGAGAAAAGGACTATGTTAAAGAAATTGAATAATTTACAAATCAGAGACCGGCTTGTCAGAGCTTTTATTACGGTCGCAGCCATACTGACCACTGTCTCAGCAGTCATTTTGGTCACTATGATTGTTGTTTCTCGCATTTATAATTCCACCCTGATTGACTATGGGTTTGCACAGGGCGATATTGGCCGGGCAATGGCGCAGTTTGCGGACTCTCGCTCTGCAATGCGCGGTATTATTGGCTATGACGAGGAATCCGCCATCGCGCGCATCCTAAATGACCACAATACCTACAAGACAGAGTTTATCAAAGAGTTTGAAAAACTTGAATCGAGTATGATCACACAAGAAAACAAAAAACTTTACGGTGACATTAAGGAACACCTTGAAGAATATTGGATTCTTGAACAGGAAATTATTGAACTAGGCGGCACAACAGACCGCGAACAGTGCAAAATAGCACAGGATAAGGCACTTAATACGCTAGCTCCCATGTACAATGAAATCTATAATGATCTGACACAGATTATGGAAGTTAAAGTGGACAAAGGCCAAAGCCTATCTGGTGGGCTCACAGTACTTATTATTATTTTAACTGTCATTATTATAATTATTATTGTGGGCTCTATCCTGTTTGCGATCTCTTTGGGCAAAGGAATTGCAAACAGCATTGCAGTTCCACTTGACCAGCTCAAAAACCGCCTTGATATTTTTGCAAGGGGCGATTTGTCCTCACCATTCCCAACTGTAGACACAAAAGATGAGCTTGCCGATATGGTTTCTGTCACCACAAATATGGCCGCTTCCCTTCAGTTTATTATCCATGATGTAGCGGACATCCTAGACAAGATGGCTGCTGCTGACTTTACCGTTGTAAGTGCAGACAAGTCAAAATATCTTGGTGAATTTGAGGCAATCTTAGCTGCTATGGAACTTCTAAAAAGACAGATGGTCGAAACATTACATGCTGTTAATGATGCCTCCAATCAGGTGGCTGCAGGTGCAAGCAATCTGGCAGATGCTTCCCAAAATCTTGCGGAAGGCGCTACGGACCAAGCTGGTGCTGTTGAGGAAATGCAGGCGACGATCACCACAATTTCTGACGATATTCGTGCGACTGCAAACAGTGCAGGTGAATCTTATAATCAGGCGCGTACCTACGCCGACGAAGCAGAACGCAGCCATAGAGAAATGAAAGCAATGATGGAAGCAATGTCTCGCATCAATGACGCATCACAGCAAGTTGGAAATATTATCTCTGAAATTGAGGATATTGCATCACAGACAAATCTGCTCTCTTTAAATGCTTCTATTGAGGCAGCAAGAGCTGGAGAAGCTGGAAAGGGCTTTGCAGTCGTAGCCGATCAAATTCGGCAGTTGGCAGAACAGAGCGCAAACTCCGCTGCGGAAACTAGAACTTTAATCGAGACTTCTTTAAGTGCAATCGCTGATGGAAGCAAGACAGCCGATGTCGTTAACGCCTCTATTGACCGTGTAGTAGAGGGGATTGAATTGATTGCCAGCTCGTCAAAGACCATTAGTGAAACAGCAAATGAACAGGCTGAGGCAATGAAACAAACCGAACTTGGTGTCAGCCAGATTTCAGAGGTTGTGCAGTCAAACTCTGCAACAGCACAGGAAGCTTCTGCTACAAGTGAGGAATTATCAGCGCAGGCAATGACATTAGATTCTCTCATTAGCAAATTTAAGCTGCCAAACATATAAATTAGTTACAGTTCAGCTTTGCCGGACTGTAACACATCAAGCCATGCAAAATCGCTGCGCGATAGCTTGATGCATCTCAACCACCATGTTTTCTTACGGACTTTGCAGCGCAGTGCAAAGCCCTAGGCTGAACCGTAACATAATTTACATAAAATTAGCAAGTTTAAATTGTCAAATATAGAATTTACATAAAATAAAGTGAGTGTATGAAACATTTGCTTTATTTTTTTGTAAAAATACATAAAAATATTGGACAAAATTTATAAGTAGTTATATAATTTTAATATAAATATTATTTATCCTGAGCAGCCAAAATCTATGTCAGTCTACCGTGCGCAAAAGGAAATACTACACTACAAAGTAAGGAGAATCGAATTATGTTAAAAAAACTGAACAATCTACAAATCAGAGATCGACTCATTAGAGCCTTTGTTATGATCGCTTGTATGTTGACTGCCGTATCAGCTGTCATTCTGATCACGATGATTGTTATGTCGCGTCTCTACGCGTCCGCAATTGTTAACTATGGCTTTGCACAAGGCGATATAGGACGTGTAATGACACAGTTCGCCGACACGCGTTCCGCCATGCGTGGTATCGTTGGTTATGACGATCAAGATGCAATTAACAAACTGCTTTCAGATCGTGCTACCTATAAGGAAAATTTCACAAAAGAGTTTAACAATCTTGAATCCAGTATGGTAACTGCAGAAAACAAAAAATTATATAGTGATATTAAAAATAAGCTGGTAGACTACTGGAAGCTTGAAGAAGAAATTGTCACACAGGGTTCTACTGTTGATATAGAGCAGAGCAAACAGGCACAAGACAAAGCCTTAAATATACTAGTCCCTATATACAATGAAATTTATGACGAAATGACCCAGATTATGGAAATTAAAGTGGATAAAGGACAGAGTGTATCCACCACGCTGACTGTTGTGATTATTATATTGACTGTTGTTATTATTATCATTATTGCAATATCAATCCTCTTCGCACTCTCTCTTGGCAAAGGCATTGCAAATAGCATTGCAGTCCCGCTTGACCAGATCAAAGCACGTTTGGATATCTTTGCAAAAGGAGACCTCTCGTCACCGTTCCCAACTGTTGAGACAAAAGATGAACTTGCAGATATGGTGACTGTCACCACAAATATGGCAGCATCTCTTCAGTTTATTATTCATGATGTGGCACAAGTACTAGACCAGATGGCAAATGCGAACTTTGCAGTTATCAGCAAGGACAGAAGCAGATATGTTGGCGAATTTGAAGCAATTCTAACCGCTATGCGGCTGTTAAAACGTCAGATGGCAGAAACGATACACGCTGTCAGTGAAGCTTCCAATCAGGTGGCTGCTGGTGCAAGCAATTTGGCAGACGCTTCCCAAAATCTTGCGGAGGGTGCTACTGATCAGGCTGGTGCTGTTGAGGAGATGCAAGCAACGATCACAACAATCTCAGATGATATTCGTGCAACTGCAAACAATGCTGGTGCGTCTTACTCGCAGGCGCGTACATACGCAGATGAGGCGGAGCGCAGCCACAGAGAAATGAAAGCAATGATGGAGGCAATGTCTCGTATTAATGACGCATCTCAACAGGTTGGAAATATTATCTCCGAGATAGAAGATATTGCTTCACAGACAAATCTGCTTTCCCTAAATGCTTCTATTGAGGCGGCAAGAGCCGGAGAAGCCGGCAGAGGCTTTGCAGTCGTAGCCGATCAGATTCGGCAGTTGGCAGAACAGAGTGCGAAATCTGCTGCGGAAACCAGAACATTAATCGAAACCTCATTGAGTGCAATCGAAGATGGAAGCAAGACTGCTGATGTGGTAAACGCCTCCATTGACCGCGTTGTAGAAGGCATTGAGTTGATTGCCAACTCTTCCAAAACCATTAGTGAGACAGCAACAGAACAGGCAGAAGCAATGAAACAGACTGAACTTGGTGTTAACCAAATTTCCGAAGTTGTACAATCAAACTCTGCAACAGCGCAGGAAGCTTCCGCTACAAGCGAGGAACTCTCCGCACAGGCTATGACATTAGACTCATTAATTAGTAAGTTCACGCTGCCAAATGATTAAAATTAGATAAATGACCACTTTAGTGGCATATTTCCTCTGCACAGGTCTGTGCATAAAGCAATCGAGTAGGGAAGTTTTATCTTCCCTACTCGCGCGCTGGGCACCCGTCAGCTTCGCTGACAATATTCCCTTGGGTGTCCATGCGCATAAGAAGAAAAGCCGATGTGTTCCCATCGACTTTTCTTTTTACATATAATATAATTTTATAATACTAACTCTTGATAAATTCCGCCCAGTTCCCGCAAACCATCTGCAATCAGACCTGCATACTTTACAGCGCCTTCATACCTTAAATGTGTATTATCCTCTTTTCCCTCTGGATAATTATCATAAATTCCTGCGTTAAAATACATATACCATTTGCGGCTCTCCTGTTCTCCTGCCCTTTTTAGCGCAGCACGACTCATACTGTATAAATCCACAAGCGGCACATTATTTTGTTCCGCTGTCTGCTTCATAGCCGCTACATAATCTGAGTGTGCGCCCAAACCAAGCTGATTTGAATCCATAAAACATCTGCGTTCCAGAGGCGTAATCAACACTGGAAATGCATTGTGCTTTCTCGCAACATCAATGTATTTTTTTAAATTTATCATATACGTAGAAAATGGTTCTGTATATCGTGCCGGGTCCTCGATTTTCTCATCATTGTGTCCAAATTGTATGAATAAAAAATCCCCTTCTCCAATCTCTGCATCCATTGCACTTAAGCGCCCTTCATCAATAAAGCTCTTTGTGCTTCTTCCATTTTTTGCATGATTAAGAATCTCAACCCCTTCTCTTGTATAAAGCGAGAACACCTGTCCAATTCCTGTCTGCGGATATGTTGTAATTTTGTTTGTCTGAACGGTAGAATCCGCCGCCCAATAAATTTTAATTGTCGTATTCTCCATATTGATTTCCCCGCCGCCTGCGTTCTCCAACTCTTATTCCTTAACAGCTCCGATATTAACACCTTTTACAAAGTATTTCTGTAAGAATGGATACAGAATCATAAACGGAAGAATCGCTGCGATAATGCCTGCGTTGTACAAAGTTGTCTGCGAAATTGGGTAAGCCGTAGGCGGTGTGTCACCATCCATAATCATAACACGAAGTTTATATTGGAAGTTTACCTGATCTGGAGAGTTTATGTAAATCTGAACTGTAGAGTAATCATTCCACACTGCCACAGCAAACATCAAACCAATGGAAGCAAGCGCTGCCTTTGAGAGTGGAAGCACAATCTTTACAAAAATTCCCATTGGTGTGCAACCGTCAATTCGCGCTGCCTCGTACAAACTTCCGGGAATCCCTTCAAAGAAATTTCGCATCAAGACAATATTTGACACATTGATACCATGCTTAATTACCAAAATCCACATATTGTTGAGTAAGCCAAGACGTCTCATTACCAAGTACTCTGGAATCATACCACCGGAAAAAATCATGGTAAACAACAGAAAGTATGCCAACAGATTACGACCGGGCATATCAAACTGAATCAGCACATAGCCCCCCAGTGTACTGAGCACTAGACCAAGCAGCGCACCCGCAATCGTTGTGACAAAAGAATTAATAAGGGGTCTTAAAAGCCCGCGCTCTCCCAAGATAACTTTATAGCCATCCAGTGTAAAATCCGTCGGCCACAATCGGAACTGATATACACCTACAGCGTTAAAAGAATCCACTAATACTTTCCACATTGGTATTAAAATAATGAGTGCCAAGATGATAAAAACAATGTAATTGACCACAGAAAAGACCGTAATCTTTGTCTTTGGCTTTTTATAAGCCACTTTTGCTTCAGCCATATTCGCACCTCCTATACAATGCCGCGGCCACGGACTTTATTGCTTGCCTTATTACAGATTAACACCAATATACAGCCAACGATAGAACGGAACAAACCTACTGCTGTCGAGTACCCGTAGTCTGGTCTAGCAACCATAAAGGTCTGGCGATAAATATAAGTACCAATAACATCAGATACATCATACACTGCACTATTGTACAATACAAATACAGACTCAAATAGGTTCATAACCTTTGCCAGATTCAAAATCAAGACAGTGATAATTGTATTGGCAAGAGCTGGCATGGTCACATAGCGAATCTTCTGAAGACGCGTTGCACCATCAATATCAGCCGCTTCATATAGCTCCGGGCTAATACCAGATAATGTTGCAAGGAAGATAATTGTTCCCCAACCAGTATCCTTCCAAATATTAATCATATAGAATATTGGACGCCACATCTTAGAGTCTGCCAGGAAATAAATGCTGCTGTCATTTGGTCCTAATATCCCCATATCCCGCAACATACCGTTAATCATACCTGTGCTGGAAGGAGACAGAATCAAAGTAAAAATAGAAGCGACAACTGCCCAGGACATAAAATGTGGTAGATAAATAATCGTCTGCAAGGTCTTCTTTACAAAAAGATTTCCCATCTCATTTAAGAAGACAGATACAATAACCGACGCGAAGGTTGTCAAGAACAGTTTTACAAGGCTTAATACCAATGTATTGCCAAACGCCGACCAAAAGGCACTTGTGCTAAACATTCTTTCAAAATGTGTAAAACCTGTCCATGAAGGAGTTCCGCCTGCCTTGTACTCCATAAATGCATATCGGATACCCAACATAGGCCAATAATTTAGGATTAGTACAAAGATAAATACAGGCACAAACATGATATAATGACCACGGTTGTTCCAGATACGGAGCCCCAATGGTTTTTTGCGGACCTGAACAGTGCCGGAAGTCATGGTTGTATTATTATTGCTCATACCGTCTCTTCCTTTCTTAAATAAATGCTTGTTTTTTGGTTAAAAAATCCCTGTGCTGCCGGGGCTGCCCCACAGGCAGTACAGGGAATATATGCGATATTGTTTCTGGATTTACTGAGCGCTATTGAGTTCCTCTAAGATTTGGTCAACCAAACTGCCAACACTTGAAGTATACTTCTGCATAGCAGCGTCAACATCACCGCCATTTACAACAACTTCTGCGATAACTACGTCACGCGCATCAATAATCTCTGCAGAACGCTCACTGTACGTCTCAGAAGCAGGTGCTGAAGGAGCATCTACACAGTGATCGGTAAAGAACTTGTTGCTGACATCTTGCAGATCTGTGCTGCTAACAAATCCGTTTGTGAGTGGTGCGATAACAAGTGCTGGGTCAAGATGGTTCTTAACTGCAAGAACATTGGGGTCCTCCAGACCTGGGCGCATATGGAACTCGCCATCTTTGTAGGAGTACTCTTTTTTCTTGTCAGGATCATCTGGATAAAGTGCAAAATCCTCAGCCTCTGTAGACCATGCAATGCCTTCAGGACCATAAGTCCATAAAGTCTGCACCTTGTCACCATCAAGCATTGTATCAAGAATTGCAGTAAAGATTGCCTGCTCACGGGAATCATCGCCATCGCCATCATCTAGGATAACCCAAACTGGAGCCTCCCTGTTAAGATAACCGCCAAAAGTATCTGTGATTTCTTTAATGGGTGCCAGCTCATATACCTCGTTGTCCACACCGTTCTTTTCCAAGTTGTTTGCAAGATTCTGATACCATGTTCCTGCCCAGTATGTAAACACACCTGCCGAACCAGACTGCTCTGCACCATACCATTTCTCACGTGCATCCTTTGTGCCTGCGGTAAAGCTATCTGGGTCAATCACCCCATCCTGATATGCCTTTTGCATTCTAAGGAGCGCTTCCTTTGCCTCTGGTGCTTGGAAACCATCATACCAAACGCCGTCCTCACCCTGAATAATGCTTGGGTATGCTCCCTGCCAGAACTCTGCCACATAGTTAATCCACGGCGCCTCTGTTCCAATCAAACCTGCAGAAATAAATCCATAGGTATCGCCATCCACACCATTGCCGTCAGGGTCTTCTTTAGAAAATCTCTCTAACATATTGTAGAAATCATCATAGGTCTTAATATCGTCACCGTTAATGCCTAAATTATCTAACCATGCCTGTTTTATATATGTAATACAACCATTGCCATAAGTTGGTGCAAATCCGTACAAGTGTCCCTGAGCATCTTTTAAGCCCTCATTGATACCAGGCAATTTCATGCGGTTTTGGAACTCTGCATTGTCATATGCATTTGCCATATCCCACAATAACCCCGTTGTCTCATACTGTTTGAGCATGTCAGCACTCATAATCATAACGTCAGGATACTGCTCGCTAACAAACATACGCCCTACATACCCAGCATAATCAGAATGGCTTGCAACCTCAAAATCGATGTTAATCTCATGTCCAATTGCCTCGCCAACCGCCGCTTCAAGCTGTGGAATAAACGCATCTCTTGTCGTCTGCTGTGCCTCTGTCTCCTGTTTTACAGAATTTACTGTACCATTTACCATAATCTTGACATCTGTCAAAACATAGTCTCCGGAATTCGTTTCCCCTGATGTATTATCAGATGATGTAGTGTCTCCACTCTTATCTGCAGAAGCTGTGTTACTGTTTCCAGATGAAGAGTTACTTGATGTTTCATTGTCGCCACCGCCACATGCAGTTAATGAGACAACCATTGTCGATGCTAATAGTAAGGATAATGCTTTCTTTTTCATTTTCTTCCTCCCTTTTTAAAAATTAGTTTTTCTAAGAAATGATGCCGATTTCCAACAGCATCTCTTTAAACGTACTATAGCATTGTGCATTTTGCTATTTCAAGCTACAATTTTTGACTAACGTGCATATTTTGTACCTCCAAAAAGCAAAATCCTTTATTTTCGCGGTTATGAAAACACTTACATATTGTAATTTTTTTATTTTGCTGATAAAATAAAAAAGAAATTATATTAAATTTTAATTAAAAACACGAAAAAAGAGGTAAGCAGAAATGCATATTTCGTTTAAAAATATACAAAATGACATAAAAATAACAAAAAACCAGACAAATACTATCTATCATAGACAGTCCCTTATGCTGAAAATGGTAACATCGTATAGCATTTTTCTATTTATTATCTTGCTGTTGTGTGTCTATCTGTATATGTCTGATACACGGGCGTCTCGCCGCCTGTATAATTTGCAGACCAAAGCGACTCTTATGAGCAATGTAGAATTGTTTGAAAAGGATATTGATATTATGAAAACCTATTGTCGCCAGCTTCTGCAAGATGGAAGATTCCGCACATTGGCGAGAAATACAGAGGTGGATAATGCGTTGTTGGTCCTTGGAAATACCTTCGCATCTACTGTTGCTACCGATGTGTATCCACAGATTCTTCTTCCTATGACTGAAGTCTACTGTTACTTTCCAAATTCTGACTATATCTTAGGTTCTGGCTATTTTGTGAAGCAGGATAGATTCTATAAGCGAATTAAGGGATATGCAGAGGAAGTACACGAAATCTTTATGGAAGTGCTCACAACGCCTGAATATTACTACCATTTTATTCCTATGGATGCGTTTCTTCCGCGCAGCGGCAAAGAATTCTATATGTACGTGATTGATCTAAATGACCTCTATTATATGGATGTTCATGCAGTCACCTACTTTGTGCTTGAGAAAGAAGAGCTTTCCAGCTTATTTGACTGTATGAACACAGATGCGCCATATCGGTTTCTCGCTGTGCAAGGCGCACAAAATGACAACGTTCTGTCACTGTTTACGGAGGAAAGTCAACTGTTTCACAATATGATTGTGCAAGAGCAATTTGACCAGATGGAACGTTTTTTGCATTCCTGCAAGATGACGATGAACAGCTACACCTCCACAAATACAGGCTTTACCTACTATTTTACCCACCCTTCCTACGAGGCAACCACAAATAATGCACCCCCTCAAATATTGTATGCTGCATTATTTGCGGCAACTTTAATCGGCGGTCTTATTATTATTTTTATGCTTTCTGCCCGAAATATACGCCCTATTTTACAGCTCAATCAAAAACTGCAAGTAACAGAGCAGGAAAAAAGTTATTTGCAGAAAGTGATGGATAATCAACGCCCTATTATTTTTCACTCTTATGTCCGTCAATTTTTGCGCGGCATGATTCTCTCTGTGCAGGAAGCTTCCTACGCCAAGACATTTCTTGGACTGTCAGATGAGAAACTTCTCTACAATGGTTTATATATTGTTGCTTATAACAGCGCGAATGAATATCATGCTTACTCGGAAGGATTTCTCACGCATGAAGAATGCCATAATATTATATTGGAAACACTAGAAAAGTTTCTGGGTAGCCCACTCTACTGTTTTAGCCCTTCTGACCGTATCTATGGACTGATTGTTGTCGGTCGGCCAGATGATGAGAAAGACCTCATTATTAAGACCAATGAAGCCGTTGTAAAAATACACGATTATCTCTTAGATGCTTATGGGATATGGCTGTTTGCCGGAATTGGCAAGAATACAAGTGATATTTTAAATGTTTGGGAATCTTATCAGCAGGCGATGGAGGCAGTGAACTATACAAGCAAAAATTATATTTTCTTTCCCTATGAATTTATTAAGAAAAACTCAAATGCCTTTTACTATCCAAATGAACTCTCAACAAAGCTAATACACTTTATCACAACAGGAAATACATCGCAGGTAATAGAACTTTTTAGCCTGCTGCATCAAGAAAATATTGAGGAGCGCGCACTTCCTGTTAATATGCTACAGTTTTTGTTATCAGATATTAGAAACACCCTACTAAAAGCACGGTTTGCACTGCCGCAAAACATACCGGCAGAAACCATTAAAACGCTTGACGACGCCTTTAGTCAGCATGTCTCCTTTATGCTGTGCGAGGATATTGCACTGAAACTGTGTACTCTTTTCACAGAGAAGGCGAATGACTCTGATTTAATATCAATGATAGAAAAATATATTCATGAGAACTATAGTGACCCTTCTATGGGACTTAATAAGATTTCAGACAAGTTTCAGATTTCTGAGAGTTACTTCTCCCATCTCTTCAAGGAAAAAAAAGGGGTAAACTTCTCAACGTACTTAGAAAATATGCGTATGAGTGAGGCAGCCAGGCTGATCCGTGAAACAGATACCAGCCTGAACGAACTCTATCTCTCTGTAGGTTATAACAATGCAAATACATTCCGCCGCGCCTTCAAGAAAGTTTATGGCATGACGCCGAGCACAATGCGCGATTCGTAAACACCACTTTTCCATCCACAATTGTATAGCACACCTTCCCCTTAAGTGTCTGCCCAACAAAAGGAGAATTGGAAGACTTTGACGCAAACGCTTCGACAGTCCATGAAGCGCCCGCATCAAAAATTACGACATCGGCTGGCGCGCCCTCCGACAAAGTTCCTGCAAAAAGCCCATACAGACGCGCAGGAGCCGTTGACATTCTTTCGATTAATGTCTCTATTGGCAATTGATTGGTATCAACAAGATTTGTAATGCCAAGTGCCAATGCAGTTTCTAGGCCAATAATACCGCTTGGTGCCTCTGTGATGGGTTTTGCCTTCTCCTCCGCGCTATGCGGTGCATGGTCTGTTGCAATAATGTCAATTGTGCCATCCTTTAACCCCTCTATCACTGCTCGTCTGTCCGCTTCCTCTCGTAATGGGGGATTCATCTTTGCAAGCGTTCCATACTGAAGAACCGCATCTTGTGTCAAACTAAAATGATGTGGTGTTGCCTCCGCATGAATATTATGCAATCCTAATTCTGCCGCTTTCTTTTTTGCCTCTCTGACAAGTGCAACACCCTCCTTGGTGCTAATATGTTGGATATTTAATATCGCCCCCGTATCCAATGCTATCTGAAGATCGCGCGCTATCATAGAAATCTCAGCTTCTCGCGGCGAACCACCAATTCCATAATATTCTGCCACCTTGCCTGCATTCACACCATTATTTTGAATACAAGTGGGATTTTCTTCATGCAGACTAACTGGCACTTTTAATGCTGCGGCTCTTCTTAGAGCACTCTCCATCAGCGCAGCATCCATAATGGGTCTGCCATCATCCGTAAATCCAACTGCTCCCTTGGAGATAAGAGACTTCATGTCTGTCAGTTCTGTTCCAGCCATTCCTTTTGTCACTGTGGCACAACTATATATCTTTAAATTCGTCTTACTTCCCTTTTCCAAAACATAAGTTAGCGTCTCTGTATTATCCACGACAGGATTCGTGTTTGCCATTAACACAACGCTTGTAAAACCACCTTGCAAGGCAGCTTTTGCTCCTGTCTCAATATCTTCCTTGTACGTAAACCCCGGATCGCGAAAATGCACATGTACATCCACAAGCCCCGGCGCTACAATACAGCCTAAAGCATTGATTCTATCGCAAGAATTGGCATCTATCGCGCTCATCTCTTCTATATTTTCTAAAATCTTTGCAATTTTTCCATGTTTAATTAGCACAGATGCCTGTTTTGTAATACCGTTTGCGGGGTCTATCACCATGCCATTTTCTATCAAAATCATCTCTTTTATCCCTCTCTTTTTTCTCACACTGTATTTTTAGCTTTTATTTATTGTATTATTTTTACTTAAATTCAATTGCCTTATCCGCAATATTTTCTGTTTTTATCACAATATAAGGCCGTGTTGGTGTGTTGGTCACATTCTCTGCCTTTCCAGGTCCAATTAGTGTCGTATCAATCACCAACGACTCTTCTGTCTCATAGAACGCATTTACACTGATACTGTATCCTCCGCTTGGCTGCTCCCCATATCCGACAGCAATATAAAGCTCCTCGCCAAGCGTATAGCTAATCTGAAATGGCTGTGCAGATTTTTCCGCAACAATCTCTTTGAGCGAATCCGGCTGCTGATCCTCTCCAATTACAGTAAATTCAATATCTTTTAGTTTATCCTCCTCCGTTGACTCGCCGGCACAGCCAGCAAGAAACAGCATCATCATAACACATGCTGCCACAAATATGGTAAGCCTTTTCTTCTTTCCCAATTTGTCCATTCTGCCTCCTAAAGATTATATGATATCTATATTTATGCGGTTTCCGGGGAAGATATACTTTAAAAACTTGATTTTAACCGCGATACTGTATAGAATAGAATGGAGTGTAAATTTTTATTACAGCAAGAATACCGATGGCATTCTTGAATAAATTACGAAAGGTATGGTATTTTTATGATTCGATTAATCCTTGTTGCAGGCTTTGTCATTCTCTTTCTGATACTGAGCACCCCTATTATGCTTATAGAATGGCTGATTGGCAGGCGCAATGCAGAGATCAAAAGTCGCTCTAGTCTGGCAATTGTAAACTGGGCTTTTCGATGTGTCCGCTTTCTCTCCGGTGCCAAAGTGGATTATATCGGAGAGGAAAACATTCCAACAGATACGCCAGTGCTCTATATCGGCAATCACAGAAGCTTCTTTGATGTGGTGCTGACTTATATCCGTGTTCCGCGTCCCACTGGTTATATCGCCAAGAAAAGTATGGAAAGGGTGCCATTGTTAAATATCTGGATGCGCAACCTTCACTGCCTGTTCCTTGACCGCGAAAATATCAAGGCAGGTATGCAAACCATCCTTGCTGCTATCGACCTTATGAAAAATGGTAAATCCATCTGCATTTTTCCAGAAGGCACACGAAATAAAGAGGAGGGCACGCTACTGCCTTTTCATGAAGGCAGTTTTAGGATTGCAGCGAAAGCAGACTGCCCCATTATTCCTATGACTATCAACAATAGCGCTGCGGTCTTTGAAAACCAATTTCCGTGGATTAAAAAGGCACACGTTATTATTGAGTATGGGAAACCAATCTATATTAAAGAACTGCCAAAAGAACAACAGAAAAAACTAGCGCCCTATGTGCAAAGTATTATCCTAGAAACTTATCAAAAAAATAAAGAAACTATCTAATCTTCTATTATGAAAGCTTTGCGATAATCTCCTCAAAATGCATTCCATGAGATGCCTTGACAAGTACAATATCCCCATCTTGAATTATTTTATCCATCTCACAGAACAGTGCTTCCTTATCTGCAAAGTAATAACATGTGGGGTTCGCACACGCTATGCTCTGCGCACCATCGAACATATTTCTACACAATGTTCCCACACAAATTAGCACGTCAAGCCCTTTCTGCGCCGCGTAGACACCCACTTCGCGGTGCAGCGCAACCTCCTGCGCACCAAGTTCAAACATATCTCCCAAAATTGCTATTTTTCGTGTCTTTTTATTCAATCCATCTGTCATGCTAAGCAGGTCAAGTGCAGCCTTCACAGAGACTGGATTGGCATTGTAACAATCATCAATTAGAGTGTAGCGGTTAGTACGCATCACATGACTTCTGCCATCTACAGCTTCTACCTCCTGAATCCCCGCTTGAATCTGTGCTGGTGTCAATCCAAAAAAAGCGCCAACCGCAGCTGCAGCAAGTGCGTCATACAACATGTGTTCGCCCGGAAGTGGTATCTCCACTGGAAACACGGTTTTATCAATGTGAATCTGTGCTCTGCTGCCATTTAATCCTCTGTTTTCATAACAATCTGCATAAACAGTATTATTGCTCCCAGTGCCAAAAAATACTGGGGTTCTCCCTTTTACTTTTTGGATTGTAATGAGCTTATCATCATCGCCATTTAGAAAAACACCTGACTCTCCCTGTATAAAATCAAAAATTTCAGATTTCGCTTGTAAAATCCCATCTCTTGTGCCAAGATTCTCCAGATGGCATTGTCCAATATTTGTAATGAGACATACATCTGGCTTTGCAATCTGACTAAGCCGATGCATCTCTCCAAAATTGCTAATCCCCATCTCAAGCACTGCAAGCTCGCAATCCGCCTGTATCCGAAGAACGGTGAGCGGGAGCCCAATCTCATTGTTATAATTGCCCTTTGTCTTTAGGACACGAAACTTTTTTGACAGAACACTTGCCACAAACTCTTTGGTGCTAGTTTTGCCAACACTGCCTGTTATCCCTACAACTTTGACTGGAAGCTGCATTCTGTAATACTCTGCCAACTCCCTCAATGCCCGAAAACTATCCTCAACAACGATATATGGTCCTTTTGGATTCTTAGGTGCTTGCTCACAGATTACTCCCAACGCCCCTGAATCAAATACAGCATCTATAAAACAATGCCCATCCACATGTTCCCCGCGCGTTGCAATAAAGATGTCACCTTTTCCGACCTTTCTTGAGTCAAGAAACACCCCTTCTGCTTCCACAGTATCAACAGATAGCAAATCGCATAACACCTCTGTATGAAGTGTACCTCCTACTGCGTTTGCAATCTTTTTTAATGTCATATTTTTCATGACAGTCTCTCCCTCTCCTAAGATATTTACCGAAATTCCAAAACTGTTGCTATGGCTGGTTTCACCTTATTTCACATATACTTATTCATAGAACTGTCAATAATTCGCTGACACAAATCTGCGAAATCCATACCAATTACAGCAGCCTCCTGTGGAAGTAAGGATGTCGGTGTCATGCCCGGCAGCGTGTTTGCCTCCAGACAATAAAACTGATATTCATTGTCCATACGAAAATCCATACGCGCATATGTTTTTAGGCGAAGTGCCCGATACACAGACTCCGCACATGACTGCATCGCCTTTGTCACATTTGCATCCAAATCTGCCGGGCAAGTCTCCACTGTCGTTCCCGCCTGATATTTATTTTTGTAATCATAAAAACCAACCTTCGGGGCAATCTCAATGACAGGAAGCGCTTCCCCATCAATAACACCAATAGAAAATTCCCGTCCGTCTATGTACTGCTCTATCAAAATCCTGTCCTCAAACGCAAATGCCTTTGTCAGTGCACTGTCCAGTTGCTGCCTGTCATCTGCACGGTAAACACCCACGCTAGAACCACCGCAATTTACCTTGACAATGCATGGAAAGATATTCCACGCCTCCACAATCTGCATCTCACTTTTGCATACAGTGATTCCCTTTGGCGTCGGTATTTTGTACTTGTGAAACAGTTCCTTAGAAATTGCCTTATCCATTGCAAGCGCACTAGAAATATAATCTGTACCTGTATATTTAATATCCAACAGGTCAAACATTGCCTGTATCTTTCCATCTTCACCATTCTGTCCATGAAGCGCCAGAAAAACAATATCTGCCTGACGACAAATATCAATGACATGTGGTCCAACTGCGCACTCTGGATGTTCCTTCCGCAGTGCCTTTACTGCGCTGATATCCGGACAGCTCTCGGAAATGCTACCAAAATTTTCACTCCAGTCCTTTTCCAACGCAAAAATATTTTCAAACTTTTGTTCATATCCCAGATACAAATCCAGAAGGATTGTCTGGTGCCCTTTTTTTCTGAGTGCATGATAAATCATGGAACCTGTCACAAGCGACACATCGCGTTCCGTACTGGTTCCACCCGCCAAAATAACAATTTTCATAATTTCTGACCATTCCTCTCCTGATTGCTAATTAACACAGCCTACTGTATATCTTTCTAATATATGTACAAAGGTCTCTGTCTGTGCCGCCTTCCAAGAAAATATGTGTCAGAACTTCGCAGAGGAGACAAACAGTGACCTAGACAATTCCACAGTATTTTCTGCTGTGTATTTTCACAGGGCAGCAAGCCCCTATTTTTTTTATTTTACACGCATTTCCTCCACAAGTAAAGCCACTAAAATAAAATCTATTGCGGCAGCGTAATTGCTCCACAATCCACATCTGGAATTGAAGCATCATGATACACTACCCTTCCGTCAATCAGTGTCATTAACGTCTTGGTAAACACTTCCATTGGATTTCCACTAAAAATTGCAATATCTGCATCTTTTCCGCTTTCCAGACTCCCAACGCGATCAGATATTCCGCAGATTTTTGCCGCATTGATTGTCATTGCGCGATATCCCTCTTCCATAGAAAGCCCCTGTTTTACACATAGTCCCACACACAGCGGAAGCGATTGAATCAAAGACACTGGATGATCCGTTGTGATCGATACCATAACGCCTGCCTCAGCAAGAACACCCGCAGTTTTAAACGCTACATTCTGCACTTCTATTTTGTTGCGAGTGGCTAAATCTGGTCCTACAATAGCAGGAAAACCAGACTCTGCAATCTCCTTCGCGACAAGATGGCCTTCACTACAGTGGTCGAGTGTCATATCTAAACCAAACTCCTTCGCGATACGAATTGCAGTAAAAATATCATCTACGCGGTGCACATGTGCTTTAAGAGGTATCTTTTTTTCAAATACAGGTCTCCACGCCTCATAGTGCAAATTGAAATCCGTATCCTCCCAATCACCTTTCTCCAAATACTGTCTTGCATTGACAAGCTCGTTTCGCAACATTCCTGCAATTGCCATGCGTGTCACAGGCGATGTATTCATTCCGGCATAATTTACTTTAGGATTCTCGCCAAACGCAATTTTCATCGCAGATGGAAATTTAAGAGTAATATCATCAATTCTTCTGCCATAAGTCTTCACAACCGCAAATTGGCCTCCGACAACATTTGTGCTGCCGGGACCAATATTTGCAGAGGTAATGCCAGCCCTTACTGCGTCAGCAAAAGCTGCATCCATCGTATTGATAGCATCAATTGCGCGGAGCATTGGCGTGACAGGTTGCACTGTCTCATTACAGTCGTCACCCTCCCGACCTTTTTTCTCCTCGGTGATCCCCATATGGCAGTGAGCCTCAATAATCCCCGGCATTACCAAATGATGGTTCACATCTATTTTCATACAATCCGCAGACTGTGGAAGTTCTATCTTCGGAGATACCTCAAGGATTTTTCCATCCTTTATAAGTATACCGCCCTCAAGGATATCCGTTTTATATTGTTCGCATACAGCGTCACTCATACTGCGGATTGCTGCGTTTTCTAATAAAAGCATATTGTCAATAACCATGCCCTTCCATGTTATTCTAACCCCTGTGTAGAGGGTCAATTGGAACGCCATCCTTTGTAAGTTTATAATAAATGTTTGTTCCTTCCTCCGCATAATAGATGGTTGGCTTTGCTACCTTTCCGACAATATCACCTACAGATACCCTGTCACCACTCTTCAGGCTGATATCGCTGAGCTGTCCATACGTAAGAAGATATCCATCTCCAAGGTCAAAACAAATGGTGTTGCCCGTCTTAGCATCATAATATACATCTGTCACCACACCGTCAGCCGCCGCAGTGATTGTCTGTCCCTCACTTGCTGCAATAACCAGTGCTGGATTATAATAGTATTGCTGCATTGTAGTATGATAAATAGCCTTGTCCATACTGTAGTCCAATAAAACATCGCCGATTACTGGAAGCGCAAGGGAATCCTCATCAGAAAATGTCAGCGGTGTATCCATCACAAGGTCTTGTTCTTGTGACTGCTCCTGTCCATCCATAAACACTGCTGCTTTGTCTGTCCCCTCAAGAGAATTTTTTAACTTTGCATTCTCCACTTGCCCTGAGTTTGCCTCCGTAAAGGCTGGATCGACATCCATATCATTGTTGTCACTTAAATCGTACATATCCTCATCCACAAATCTGGTGTCTACCTGTTTCTTTTTCTCTGTAGAAGTCTCTGACTGTGCCTTTCCAGATACAAATCTGGTGTCTGCAAGACCTGTATCCCCTTCGTCCACTGTAGTATTTTGCTGTTCCAGCTTTGCAAAATCTATGCGATTTTCTTCTTTTTTCTCTTCGCCCTGCTTTGACATATACACGCCCGCAAGAGTAAGTGCTGACAATACAAATACTGATGCTGCGATAATACTAATCTTTTCCCTCTGCAAGGCAGGACGCCTGTTGTTTCGTCTGTTCATCCTTTCCCTCCATTTCCGGCAAACAGTTCTGCCTCTGACAAAACTGCAACAAACCCTTTGCCTGTCTATAGCATTGACGTGTCAGGAGGATTTTATTCATAAATATTAACCCTGATATCACCGTAAAAATATTTTAATATCTCATAAAAATCCAAGCCTTGCGCCGCAAGCACATAGGCATAGTTGAGTGAAAAACCCACTTGATCACCCGCCTCAGACACAAGCATTCCCGCAGGTGAAGTGGTAAAAAAAGGAGCGGCAATTACGCTCCCATCCTTCGTAATCACAGCTCCTTCTACGGCTTCCACAGCGCGTTGTATTTCATTTAATTTTACAAATGCATCTGAATCTGATGCCGCTTCTGTATATATTCGATAAAAATAATTGGCTGTAAAGCGCATCTTCTCATAATCTAGCACCTCCGGGCATTGCTCCGCCTCCCACACCGCCACAAGATTGCTGCGACACACAATTGCAAGCGCTTTTAAGTACTCCTGTTCGGGGTCTCGAACAGTATCTGCTCCGGCAATATAATCTTCAGATGAACTAAATGTCATATCCTCTGGGATTGCCTTATACATTAAAAACTGCGTCAACTGTTCCGGCTGAAAAACAAAGTTGCCAATATCCTCCTCAATGCGAATGACAAAGCGCTCATCTATGCCTGCCTCATCGCGTTCCTCTGTTTTCCATGCTCCTTTATCTGGCTTGACAAAAACAGTTCCAATCAAAGGAAGACACACAATAAAGGTTATTAGCCTTGAAATTTTTTTCAAAGCGCAATCACCTGCCTGCAATATTCTATTGTTTCTATTTTATGCATTTCCAAAAATACTATACCCAATGGAAATTTTTACTTACTGGTTTATCATAATATCCATTGCTTGCATATCATCTGTAAGTGTTACAAGCTTATGTTTCCCTCCAAACTCGCCATCAAGTGTCCATGCAACTTCTTCCTGAGACTCTATTATCAATTTTCCCGACTTAAAACTATACATATATTCTGTATCAATATTCTGAATGGCAAGCGCTGCAAGGATAGAGTTTAACTCTATAGGATTCTTTGGCATTTTGATGAGTGTCACTTCAAAAAGCCCATCATTTAATGCAATTCTGCCTTTAAATACATTGCCTGCAATGCTTTTAAAACCGCCAACCGAATAGGAGTTTGTGACCATACCAAATATAAAATCATCCTCAATTATCTTCGTCTCTCCATTTTCTGACACACTTGTCACTTTTAACCGATAAGATTTAATATTTTGAAGATGTTTTACTCCTTCCAGAATATAAGCCATATGTCCCAGCATGTTTTTCATCTCTTGTGGCGTCCCATAAGAAACCTCTGTAAAAAGACCAAACGCAGCAATATACACAAAAACATCCTCGTTGAATCTGCCAACATCGCAGGAAAATACTGTGCCATTGACTACAGTCTCCGCGGCTTGTTTCATGGTCGAAGAAATTTTTAAGCTGTTTGCAAAATCATTTGTGCTCCCTGCTGGAATATAACCAATTGTCGTTTTAAAGCCAGACTGTATCATTCCTGTCACAATCTCATCTAGCGTTCCATCCCCACCGCTACATACTACAAGATTATAATACTTATTGCGCTCTCGCATTGCACGGCAAGCGTCTCCTCGTCCCTGTGTGGGGTAGACAGTCACTTCATATCCAGCTTTTACCAAAATATCCACAATCCCCAACAAGCTGTTTTTTATCAGCCCCTTGCCTGAATGCGGATTGATTATAAACAATGCTTTTTGTTCTAAAACTGTACTCATCAATCACCTCTAAGCTTCTCTGCCAGCTCACTCAGCTTTCTCAATCTATGATTTACTCCCGACTTGCCCACTGGTGGAGACAGATATTCTCCTAACTCCTTTAATGCAATCTCTGGATATTCCAAGCGCAACTCTGCCACCTGCCTAAGATTTTCTTTCAGATTATCAAATCCATAATGTTCTTTGATATATTCGATATCTGCAATCTGCTTTGTGGCTGCATTGACTGTCTTTGTAATATTAGCTGTCTCACAGTTTACTCTCCTGTTAATAGAATTGCGCATATCCTTTAATATTCGTAAATTTTCAAGTTTCATCAGAGATACGTGCGCGCCAATTACATTTAGCAGTTCCACAATCTCCTCGCTTTCCTTGATATATACAACCTGATACTTCTTTCGCGCCACGGTCTTTGCGCGAATATCATATACCAATAGAGTATCTATGATCTGTGCGACTTGCTGTACATTTGTGCACGCATATTCCAAATGATATCCCTTTTCAGGATTGCTCATGGAACCGACAGCCAAAAAAACCCCCCTTAAGAAAGCACGCTTACAACATAAACTCTTTATCAATAATGGATTGACAAGCTGTTCGCCACTGCCATATTTTATTGTTTGCAATACTTTATGAACATATTTTGTATCTTGTATAAAATGTTGTTCCTTAAGAAGCGGTTTCCCAAACAATTTATCAAAAAGTATCTGGCATCTTTGCCTTACAAGCGGGACATCCGCTGGCAATTCAATATACTTCCCTCCCAAAACATCTGTTTTGACTGTATCTGCATACATTAGAACTGCTGCAAGCTCCGCTATCTGACAATGTCTTGCATCATTCTCAAGCCTTAAAAGTTCATCCTTCACATCTCCCGAAAAAGACATTGAACCACCTACTTCACTTTGTATCTCTGTGACGCAGAGTCAACCCATAATCGCCCTTGTCTTTCATGCGGTTATAAAGTTCACCGGCAAGCGTCACGCTTCTGTGCTGACCACCTGTACATCCAATTGCAATGACAAGCTGATATTTTCCCTCATTAATATAGTGTGGGATTAGAAAATGAATCATATCTGTCAATTTCTCCACAAACTCATGCGCTTCTGGAAAGCTCATAACATAATCCTGTACTTCACGGTCCAGTCCTGTTTTTTGCTTTAACTCGTCAATATAAAACGGGTTGGGCAGAAAACGCACATCAAAAACCAAGTCTGCCTCCTGTGGAATCCCATGTTTAAAGCCAAAGGACATTACATTCACCATCAAGCTGTTATAGGACTGATTGTTGACAAATATTCGATCCAATTCCATTTTCAGTTCCCGTGTCAACAAGTTTGTCGTGTCAATCACATAGTCCGCCGCCTGCTTAATACTTGCAAGTAACGCTCGCTCCCTAGTGATACCACTCATCAAATCCCCATCCACTGACAACGGATGAATACGACGTGATTCCTTATAACGTTTTAACAGCACATTGTCTGCTGCCTCAAGAAACAGAATCTCAAAAGCATAATTTTCTCGCAGACGCGCGATAAGCTGATTGACATCCTCAAAAGATTGATCAGCTCTGACATCCAATCCCAGCGCCACTTTCAAGATACCATTGTCTGGCATTGCCAAAAGTTCCATAAATTTTTCGATTAGCGGTACTGGCATATTGTCAGCGCAATAGTACCCTGCATCCTCAAGCATCTTCATTGCTGTTGACTTCCCGCCACCGCTCATGCCAGTAACGATCACAAATCTCATCTTATCAGCCCTTTCTAATCAAATCCCAGCAAGATGACTTCCGGCTCTAATGTAACCTTTGCAGACGCATACACCCGCCTTTGCACTTCCGTAATCAACGCCTGAATATCTGCAGCAGAAGCGTTATTTTTATTAATCACGAAACCACAATGTTTCTCAGAAATCTGCGCACCGCCCACTGAAAAACCACGCAGCCCCGCCTCCTCAATTAATTTTCCCGCAAAATACCCTTCCGGCCGCTTAAACGTAGAACCTGCACTGGGATATTCCAGCGGCTGCTTTTCCCATCGTCTACTTGCCAAATCTTTCATCCTTGCCTGTATCTCTTCCTGATTTCCATGCATAAGTGCAAGCGTCACTTCCAAAACAATTAGCGGTTGTTCCTTCACAATACTATGTCTGTATGCAAAATTCATTTCTGCTCCACTTTTCTCTATAAATGTACCATCTGGTGTTATAAGCAGCACACGCTCTACAACCTGTCGCATCTCTCCGCCGTACGCCCCTGCATTCATAACAATAGCGCCGCCAATACTTCCAGGAATCCCAGCCACAAACTCAAACCCTGTCAACGCATGCTCACATGCCTTGTGTGCAACCTGCGCGAGCGTTGCTCCTGCCTCACAGACCAATGTTGTATCATGCACAACAATATTGGCATATGCTTTTGACAAATGCAATACCACACCTTGTATGCCTTTGTCACTCACCAACACATTGCTACCATTTCCCAGCAGGAAAAAATCCTCGTTCAGACGAGAAAGCCCCTCCGCCCGCAATGCCGCAAGTACACTGCCAAGTTGCGCAGAAGTATCGATCTCTATAAATATGTCAGCTTTACCACCTGTGCGAAAGGTGGTATGAGCTGACATCTCCTCATTAAATAGTATTTGTTCCGAATCTAGGATTTCGGACAGTCTTTGGTAGAGTCTCTTTTTTGCTTCCTGATTAAACTCCATCTTCAATTGCTGAAACCTCTTTAAATAATATCATTCTATTTTTTATCTTTTATTGTAATACTTTTTCTCTCATTTATTCCAAGACTAATTTCGCTGCCCCATAAATTCCCGCATCATTTCCAAGAGTTGCCAATCGAAACTGCACCTCTTTACATCCATGAAAAACATATGTTTTGTAATACTTCGAGACATATTGACACAAAATCTCTCCTGCTTTTGATACACCACCACCAAGCACAATCACCTCTGGATTCACTACGCAGGCAATCATTGCCAGTCCCTTTCCAAGATACGCTCCAAATTGTTCCGCCACTTCACATGCGAGACTGTCTCCTTCTTTCACTGCGTCAAACACTACCTTTGCGCTCAACTTATTATTTGCCTTTGCAGCTCGAAGCACACTGTCCTGTTCGGAACGAGCAAGTTCTCTGTTTGCCAAACGCACAATACCCGTCGCAGATGCATACTGTTCCAAACATCCATGCCCACCGCAACCACATGCATCAGGCTCTCCTTCCTCAATGTGAATATGTCCAATTTCCCCGCCAGAGCCAGTAGCACCTGTCACCATCTTTCCATTGACAATAATACCACCGCCAACGCCAGTGCCTAATGTTGCGAGTACCATGTCGCTACAGCCCTTTCCACCGCCGCACCACATCTCTCCAAGTGCTGCCACATTCGCATCATTTCCCGCCTTGACAGGTATTTGTAGCAAATTGCCAAGAACCTCATTAATATTGGTAACACCCCATCCGAGATTAACCGCCATATGTACAACTCCCTGTTCATCTACTGGTCCGGGTACACCAATTCCAACACCAATTACATCTTCTTTAGCAATCTGCTTTTCGGCAATTTTATCTTGTATCGCCTTTGCAATATCCGGCAGAATTTGACTTCCGTTGTCCTCTTTCCGCGTTAAAATCTCCCATTTTTCTATCACTGTTCCCTGTGGGTCAAAAAGACCGATTTTCACTGTGGTTCCACCCAAATCTACCCCAAAACAATATTTGCTCATATCATTCTCCTTGTATCATTAACAAATTTTATTCTTCTTCATCCTCTCGCGGTTTTGAAAGGGAGTTCTGTACACGCTGGTACAACTCCTGCGCGGCATTGTAACCCATCTTTTTCTGACGGTAATTGACTGCCGCAGACTCGCAGATAATTGCAAGATTTCTGCCTGGTCGAACCGGTATATTATGGCAGACAACTTTATTGCCCAAATACTCTGTGAAATTTTCCTCAAGTCCTAGTCGGTCATATTTCTTTTCCTTATCCCAATCTTCCAGACGAATAACCAAATTAATATTTGTTGTGTCCATAACACTCTGTACACCATAAAGCGTCTTTACATCAATAATACCAATACCGCGCAGCTCGATAAAGTGACGCGTAATATCTGGCGCAGAACCTATCAAGGTATCATCACTTACCTTTCTAATCTCCACAACGTCATCCGAAACCAGACGGTGCCCACGCTTTATAAGTTCCAGAGCCGCCTCACTCTTTCCTATGCCGCTCTCCCCTGTAATCAGCACACCTTCTCCATACACATCCACCAACACACCATGTACAGAAATACATGGAGCAAGTTTGACATTCAGCCATCGTATAATCTCTGCCATAAACGCAGAAGTTGGTTTTCCTGTGACCAAAATCGGAACATTATGCTCCAGTGCTGATTCCATAAACATGTCATCCGGCTGCAAATTGCGGCAAAAAATAATACAGGGCGTTTTCTCTGAAATAACTCTTGGATAAACTTCCTTTTTCCTCTCGTCGGAAAGATTTTTCATATAGGAATACTCCACAAAACCAATAATCTGTGGTCTAGTCTCCTCAAAATGCTCAAAATATCCTGCCAACTGCAACGCTGGTCTGTTAATATCTGGCTGATGAATCTTTACGCTCGCCACATCAATTTGCGGTGTTAAATTAATCAGCTTGAGCTTTTCAATTACCTGTTCAATGCTTACACTTGCCATTTTTGTTTTCCCTCATTTCTTTACTTATAGACCAATGCATATGCTGTTGTTGGTTTTTTTGTTCGGAAGGTAATCGTATTATCTGCAGCATCAAGGTCATCATAAATATAAACCTCCCCCTCACCGACTGCCAACAGCCGGAAACTCCTTCCTGCATGGCGATACGCCTTTGGAATTGTAAGAATATAATCCAGCTCACTAGCTGTCTCCTTTACAGGCTGTTCTTCCTTCTCCACACTAATATTGAAAGTCGTCGCAAATGTATAATCCTCTATAAATGCAGCGTACACCTCATAACAGACCGTCCCCGGATACACTCTCTGCGCTGACACCTTCAGCGTTGGGTCTGGCGTCAAGGGCGACAATTTACAGATTGGCGTAATCTCATGCCCGTTTGAATTCTTTGGAATATCGTTCCACGGAGCTTTCTTATTTTTTGCCGAGTACACATTGTTAATTGTCGGATTGGTACTCTCCTGAAAGGCAGTCGCTTTCTTGTTGTCATCTAAGACATAGGCCGCTCCTATTGCGTTAGACTGCGCAAACGCCAAAATGCTGTCCATGCTAGTATAAGGTATTGTTCCATACATCCGGGTTTGCACCTTCTCATTAACAATTCTAAAAACAGGCCAGTAACTGATCCCCTCAAAAGCGTTTTTATTATTGATAAAAGTACTTGTCGCAATAGTGATATATTTAATATTGGGACACTTATAAAATGCATATGCACCAATGGACGTGATGGAGCTGTCAATAATCAGATGTTGTGCTGACGAGCTGTGCCACGGCCGCTCATGTAGTTTCCAATAATCTACATCTGGAAAATCTCCTGTGCCACAAAGCCGAATTATATTATCACCCATATACGCCCTAATGTCGGTTCCCTCAAGATAATGCCATCCATCTCCCGGGTGTGTCCAAGTACCCATTACAGTCTGCTGTACAGTGGCGTCTTCTGTCTCCGATTCCTCCGTCTCTGTCTCAATACCTTCTGTTTCCGACTCTATTGGCTCCTGTCCTATATCCTCCCATATAGTGTCTTGCATCTCCAACGCTTCTAGTTCTTCCAATGTAGTATACTCTGTCTCTGACTCCTCCGCTGCTTTTGTCTGAATCTCTGGCACAATCGGAAATGACAATGTCAGTGCCAGCAAAGCTGCCAACCCTTTATGATATCTCGTTTTTTTTCTCATTCTCCTCCTCGTTCTCCTTTCCCATTTTTTTGGGCAGTTATCATTGCTGTTTGTCTGTTGTCATTATAACATATTACAGCGAGACTTTCCACAGAACTTTTTGAAAATTTAAAACGCCGCCTGAATCCATTTGGCAGATTCAGGCGGCAGCTTATCTAAGCACCGGACGATTTTTAAAATTGACTGCTGATGAACCATAGTATGGCTTTCTGCTAAATGCTGCTCTTGCCTCTGGGGCAATTCCCCCCGCATTGAGTTCTTTTTCTGTGACTCTTCGATACTCCGGCATCTCATGTTCAACATAGGTGCTAACCATCCGAACGGCACCTCTTTCGCTGACAAAATCCATAGCAATTCCCCCTACAAATACAATTAAGAAAAGAGACTGAATCATAACATAAAAATCTCTTTCTTTATATAGCTATATTTATACCACAATATTTTATGATATACAATAGAAATTTGTGTAAATTTTACAAAAAATAGGAATATTTATTATGATTTCTATTACTTTATTGACATGATAGACTTTCCACAAATTAGTAAATTCTGTCTATTCACAGTTAAGTTTCCGTGTTATAATGCCGATATAAAGATTAAAACCAGTATATCTATATCTGGTTGAAGCCACGGATGGCGTCACATTTCCCGCAGCAAACTAAAAGCACAACAACCTGCAAGATATGTGACCCTTGCAGCATTTGCCAAATGTCTGTTACACAGTTGCTTGGCACGCTGACTGCGAAAATTATTTATATAGGAAGGGAAGGGATACCATATGAGTTTATCAGGAATTGGAAATAACAATCCAACAGATTTGTACGCTGTTGAGGCAGAAAAAAAAGAAAATACTTCTTCAAAAGTTGATACTACAAAGAACGAAGCTGTGTCAAGTACAGAAGAGAAAGAGAAACCGGCTGCTGTCTATGATAAGAGAAAACTGTCAGACGAAGACAGAAAGTCTATTGTTGCGCAGCTTAAAGCAGATCAAGAGAAGCGCCAGAGCCAGTTGACGGACTTAGTACATAGTATGCTCAATACACAGACAAATACATTTGGCGAGGCAAACAATATCTGGCAGTTCCTTGCAAAAGGAAATTACACTGTCGATGCAGCAACACAGAAAAAAGCACAGGAAGCAATTTCCGAAGACGGTTACTGGGGTGTAAAGCAGACCTCTGACCGAATTGTATCTTTTGCGACTGCACTTGCAGGCAATGATTCCAAACAGCTTGAAAAGATGCGTGATGCATTCTTAAAGGGATATGAGAAAGCTGAGAAAACATGGGGTGGCAAACTTCCTGACATTTCAAAGAGAACTTATGACGCCGTACTCGAAAAGTTTGATAAGCTAATGGAGCCAAAGACCGAGGACAAAGAGTCCACAAAGGATACTGTTACTACAACCGAAGATGGAACAGTTGTAGCAAGAGCACAATAAATCGAGTAGGGGAAAAACCTTTCCCCTACTCTAATTTTTATTTTACAATTAACAGTTTATCCCCTGCCTTTATCTCATCTTCCGTCAAATTATTCATCTCCTTCACTCTATTTACACTTACATAGTACTTTTTGCCAATTTGCCACAGGGAATCACCCGGCTTGACATAATAAATTGCAAATCCCGGCAACTTTTCAAGCACCTCTGCGTCAAGCGGTGTAATGTTCAAGTCTGTCAAAATATTTTCACTCTTAGCGCTATAAAGCCGCAATTCAATATTCATACTGCCCCGCCACTCAAGCTGAGAACTGTCCTTAATGCTCACGGTCTGCTGTGGTATCTGAACAGACAGAGAATACTGATCCACTTGCCGCTCATCCACATTCGGAAGTTCTTTCTCAATCTCAAATGGCACAGTGCTCCGCACTGGATAAAGACCTGTGCCACTTTCATTGGAAGCATAGAGCACTTGTAATTCAATCTCTCCAGCAAGCCGCAGCATTCCTTCCCGAAAAGCTGTTTCCTCCAATTTCACCCGCGCATCACTGTGGCAAACCTGCAAAATTTTTGGATCTGCATCCTCGATTTTAATACTGCGCGTCAGCTTTTCTTCTATGTTTAACTCTGTGCAAAGGCTGCGAAACTGCTTATTGTCAATTCCTGCCTGAACCTCACAGCTCACACCGTACACATCTGCCACAATAGAGGTGTTCTCCTTCTCATAGAGTTTAATTTCCAACTCAATTGTCATCTCAATTCCAATCAGACGAAACTCTCCATCAGCATCTTCTTTCACTGTAATTTCCTCATGCCCTGTATCGTACGTCACATCAGCAATCATGCCCTCCCTGCTATTTTGGCATTCCACAGAACCATTAAATGGAATCATTGTCTCATACCAATTAATTCTTCCAGAAGCGTCCTCCCGATACACGATAAACAAACTTATCTCCCCCGTAATTCCAAGTTTCTCATCCATTGGGCGGAAACTAATACTGCTAATCTGAGCATTTTTCCACAAAGCGGCACCAATGTCCGGCATTCCGGCAGGCAAGCGTGTCTCTTCATGAACGCGCAATAAATCCCGCTTTTTTACAATTGTCTCCAGAAAGTCCAGACTCTTTTTGCGGTATTCCAGTTTCTCAAGCTCTGAATCCCCCGAATTATCGAGTTCTACACACAGCTCTTCCACAATGCCTTCCTCCACTCTAGGCTCTAGTGATATAACAGACTGAATGCTAAGCTTTCTTGAATTAATAATATGTACCCGCATATCATCCAGACTCGTCTTGCAAATCACTCTGTCCTGTCCCTCCAGCTTATCGAGATAGATTTCCTCCATAAAAGGAATATCCCCCTCCATACCAGCAAGCGCTTTGTCCTCACTCTCTGTCTGATACAAAAATTGATAACACAAACGCCCTTTGACCCAAATTTTGTTCATCCCGGTCTTAATCTCATCCACCTTAATCTTGCCACAGTCATAAATCACTTTCGCAACATCCGGCTTTGCATCGGACACATTGATATCTGTCTCCAGCGGCACCTGCAATAACGCCTTTGACTTTATCCGCTCTGTATGGATATTTTTCTTCATTAATTCCATATAAAAAACCTCCCAACAGCGTACACGCTCTAGTTAAGTGTATGCTGTGGAAGGACTTGTTATGACTTTTTATTTCACGGCTCCAATAATCTCTGTCAATTCTTCAATATTATACTGACACATATATTCCTCAATGCCTTTTATCACCTCAGCTGTGGTGTAAGGATTGACAAAATTCATGGCACCGACAGCGACACCTGACGCACCTGCCAACAGAAATTCAATCGCATCCTCTGCACATGCAATGCCTCCCATACCTATAATAGGTATCTTTACAGCATTCGCCGCTTGATATACCATACGCACGGCAATTGGCTTAATCGCAGGACCAGACAGCCCGCCCGTCTTGTTTGCCAGTGCAAAAGTTTTTTTGTGAATGTCAACCTTCATCCCAGTAATGGTATTAATCAGTGAGATTGCATCACTTCCCGCCGCCTCTGCTGCCTTTGCCATCTCTGTAATATCTGTCACATTTGGAGACAACTTCATAATAATCGGCTGTTTTGCTTTTATCTTGATTTCCTTTGTGATATCAAATAGACATTTTGGGTCCTGCCCAAAAGCAATCCCGCCATGTTTTACATTTGGACAGGAAACATTAATCTCAAGCATATCAACTGGCTGTTCTGCCAACTTTTCCACAACTTCCACATAATCTGACACAGACTGCCCACAGACATTGACAATAATCCTTGTGTCATACTGTTTTAAAAATGGAATATCCCTTCTAATAAACACATCGACTCCCGGATTTTGCAGCCCAATTGCGTTGAGCATCCCTCCATAGGTCTCCTGAACACGCGGCGTCGGATTTCCCTCCCACGGCACATTTGCAACGCCTTTTGTCACAACTGCACCCAGACAATTTAAGTCAACAAACTCTGCATATTCCATACCAGAGCCAAATGTTCCCGACGCTGTCATCACTGGATTTTTGAATGTAACACCTGCTATTGTTATTTTTGTATTCAAATCTATTCCTCCACTCTGATTCCACCTGTTTGTTCCAAACCGTTAAATCTCGACATCCTCTGCATTATAGACAGGACCATCTGTGCAAATCCGCGCATTGTTCACATGAGAATGATGGTCAATCTTTGTCGTTTTTACAACGCAGCCAAGACATGCCCCCACACCGCATGCCATCCGCTCCTCAAGAGAAATATACGCGGCAATTCCTTTTTCGCCCGCATACTTCTTAATTGCCCGCAGCATTGGCATTGGACCGCAGGCAAAGATTATATCCGCCTCTAGCTTTTTCTCCTCAATAACATTCATAACAGTTCCCTTTGTGCCAACGCTGCCATCTTCTGTCGCGATATGAATTGATGCATACTTTTCCAAATCCTCCGCTAAAAACAATTCCTTGTCCCGATAACCGACAATCACATCGATAGACGCCGCATTTTTAACTGCCTTTGCAACCGCGAGCATGGGAGGGATTCCGATTCCGCCGCCTATCAGAAAAAGGTGTTTTCCCTCTGCTTTTTCCAGAGGAAAACCATTTCCGAGCGCTCCGAGAATATCCACCCGATGGCCTGTTTTGTACCTTGAAAATTCCGTTGTTCCCTTTCCTGCCACGCGGTATACAATGCGCAACCGATCGTTTACAACATCCGTCTCACAGATGCTGATTGGGCGCGGCAGAAGTGCTGATTTGTCTTGTGTATACACGCTGATAAACTGCCCTGGTTTTGCCTGACGCGCTAATGTGGTATTGATCCACATGTCGTAAATTCCTGGTGCAATCTGCTGCTGTTTGTAAACTCTGGCGAATTCTTTTTTTTTCTGTTCCATATGACCATTCCTTTCCTCGCTATTGGTATTACAAATTCTTATCCCCTTTTTACCAAAATGTTCCTATTCTCTGACAAGGATTCTTCAAACAATATCTATTGACATTGTTTGTGAACAGTAACAATATTTTTCTTAATGTGGATTTATTTCCAATTATTTTAATTGTAACATATTAGAAATAAGGTTGAAATAAAAATTTTAATGATAAATGGCTAAAAATGATGTTATTTTCCCATAAATATACTCGCCGTCAATCAATCCAAATTCTGGATCATAATATTTATTGTCATATAACAGTGCCCAATGTGTATAACCTGCATTTGTATGTACTGTTAGAATGGAGTATTGGTATGGCACAGGGTTCTTTTTAGAAATACGTGTATTTCGTTCTGCATGTTTCACATTGTAAAAATCCAATATTTCTATCAGTTGCCCTATACTGGTAGGACCGCTTGTTTTCATATCTTTTATTACTTCCCTTATATCTTTGCCTGTAATCATTGCAATACATGCCTGACCGCAGGTCTCAGGGGTTGGCTGCATTATAAGCTGCATTGTTCATCCTCCTTTCAAATTTTTCCTTCAGACTAAATTAAACCACAAAAATTTTTGAAATACCACAAAACAACACTAAAATCCTCTTGCCGTTACCCATATATAAAATCCTATCTTTATAGCCTTTTAAATGCTTTAGATTCATAAGGTAATTCCTATGACATCAAAAAAAGAGAAATCCCTTTTTCTGCTGAACTGTCTACGGAAATTAAAACTTCTGATGCCATCACAGATGATGAATTTAATGAAATGATGCAGACCGGACTGGATGCACGGGTCTGCACATAAAATAGGCGCCACCTTAAGGATGACGCCAAAAACTACTAAAATTATGATGCCAAAAATGTTTTTACCTGCTCATATACGCCTTTTGCATCAAGTTTGTATTTCTCAACAAGTGCTGCCGCAGAACCGGACTCACCGAATGTATCCTGCATACCAATCTTGCAGACAGGTACTGGATAAGATTTGCAAAGTGCATCACAGACTGCACTTCCCAATCCGCCAATTACAGAATGCTCTTCAGCGGTAACTACCTTGCCAGTCTTTTTTGCAGAGTTAACAATAATTTCCTCATCCAGTGGCTTAATGGTGCAAATGTTAATTACCTCTGCATGAATGCCCTCTTTCTCAAGCATCTCGGCGGCACCAAGTGCGGAATCCACACAGATTCCAGTTGCTACAATAGTCACATCTGTGCCCTCTTTCACAACTGTACCCTTTCCAATCTCAAACTTGTAATCTGGTCTGTCGTTGATAACAGGTACTGCCGCGCGTCCAAAACGGATATATACTGGTCCCTCATATTCTACTGCTGCGCGCACTGCCGCCTTTGCCTCAATATCATCTGCTGGGCACATTACAACCATTCCCGGAATAGTGCGCATCAATGCAATATCCTCATTGCATTGATGCGATGCGCCGTCCTCCCCCACTGTAATACCTGCATGTGTCGCGCCAATTTTGACATTTAGATGCGGATAGCCAATGGAGTTTCTCACCTGCTCAAATGCACGTCCTGCCGCAAACATCGCAAAAGAACTCATAAATGGAATCTTGCCTGCAAGCGACAATCCAGCTGCGACACCTGCCATATTACACTCTGCAATTCCACAGTCAATATGTCTCTCTGGAAACACCTTCTTAAATACACCTGTCTTTGTAGCCGCCGCAAGGTCCGCGTCAAGAACAACTACATTTGGATTTTCTTTTCCAATCTCAACGAGAGCATTCCCGTAGCTCTCTCTTGTTGCTATTTTTGAAACGACTTTGTTCGTTTTTACATCTGCCATTTTTTTCTCCCTTCCATGCATCTAAGCCAACTGTTGCGCAATCTTCTCTAAATCTGCCATAGCAATTGCGTACTCCTCATCATTTGGAGCCTTGCCATGCCAATCTACATTTCCTTCCATAAACGATACGCCTTTACCCTTCAAGGAATGCGCAATAATCGCTGTAGGCATACCCTTCGTCTCTCTTGCTTCCTTAAATGCCGCACGGATTTTGTCAAAATCATGCGCGTCATCCAAGTTGATGACATGGAAATTAAACGCCTCAAACTTTTTATCAATTGGATAAGGTGAGCACACATCCTCAATTTTACCATCAATCTGCAAGCCGTTGTTGTCCACAATCACACAAAGATTATCCAATTTTCTATGTCCAGCAAACATAGAAGCCTCCCAAACCTGCCCCTCCTCGATCTCACCATCACCAAGCAAGGTGTATACACGATAATCTGCATTGGACATTTTCGCACCAAGCGCCATACCACACGCTACAGAAATGCCCTGACCAAGCGAACCAGATGACATATCAACGCCGGGTACATGCTGCATACAAGGGTGTCCTTGCAGATAGGAACCAAGTTTTCTGAGTGTCACCAAATCCTCCACTGGAAAATATCCGCGATTTGCAAGGGTCGAATAAAGTCCCGGTGCTGTATGTCCCTTTGAGAGAACAAAACGGTCCCTATCCGCTTTCTTTGGGTCCTTCGGATCGATATTCATCTCCTCAAAATAAAGGTACGTATAGATATCTGCCGCTGAGAGCGATCCCCCCGGATGTCCTGCCTTTGCAGCATGGACTCCCGTCACGATGCCCTTACGAACTTCATTTGCCATTTTTTGAAGCTCCAAATTTGTCATTGTTTTTTCCTCCAATCAAAGTCAATCAGTATACTTTACACTTTTTAAAACTACCATAAAATAAATTATCCGTAAATATATAAACTAGATAACAATACCTTACAAATTAAACATTATCCTAATAAATATATCTACTCAACTTTGTTGCCATAATACGCATTTGCACCATGCTTTCTGTAATAGTGTTTGTCCTGAATACGCTGTGGTGCTGGCTCTACGTCTTTATTCAACTGTTCTGTGAACAGAGCCATCTTTGCCACTTCCTCTAAGACAACTGCATTGTGTACAGCTTCCTTTGCATCCTTTCCCCATGCAAACGGACCATGATTCTTGCAAAGCACTGCCGGAACTGCCATAACGTCCTTATCCTTGAACGTCTCTATAATAAGCGTTCCTGTATTTTTCTCATAACCCTCGTCAATCTCCTCCTGTGTAAGCACACGTGCACAAGGAATTTCCCCATACATATAATCTGCGTGCGTTGTCCCATAGCAAGGAATACTTCTGCCAGACTGCGCCCAACTTGTGGCATATGTACTGTGGGTATGTACAATTCCACCAATCTCTGGAAATGCCTTGTAGAGCTCTAGATGGGTTGGGGTATCGGAGGAAGGATTGTATTTCCCCTCCACTCTATTGCCCTCCAAATCCATAACAACCATATCCTCAGGCTTTAACAAGTCATAGTCAACACCGCTTGGTTTAATGACAAACAGACCGCTCTCTCTATCTATGGCGCTTACATTCCCCCATGTAAAAGTAACAAGACCATACTTGGGCAAATCCATATTTGCCTCATACACTTTCTTTTTTAACTCCTCTAACATTTCAATCCTCCAGATTTCGTTATAATAGTTCTTTACAGATGTTCCACTGCTGCACGCTCAATTGCAAGTCCCTTTTTATAGCGCTCAATAAAGGTCTCAAAACCTGTCACATCCGCAGCGTCTGGTTCCACACGCACAGACTCTTCACCAGCAAATACTTTGTTGTTGAGATAATCGCTAAGGGACTCCTCTGCACCCTTTTTCATCATATAATTTGCAAGGACTGCAATGCCCCATGCGCCGCCCTCGCCTGCTGTCTTCATAACAGACACGGGAACATTGACAGCGGCTGCCACAATTTTTTGCCCGACACCTTCTGTCTTAAACAATCCACCATGTCCAAGAAGCTCATCGAGCGTCACATTTTCCTGCTTAAATAAAATATCCATGCCAATCTTAATCGCGCCAAGCGCTGTAAACAGATTGACCCGCATAAAATTTGCCAGTGTAAATTTCGCGTCTGGTGTCCGCACAAAGAGCGGTCTTCCTTCCTCAAACCCTGTCACATGTTCGCCGGAAAAATAACCATATGCAAGAAGCCCGCCACAGTCGGAATCGCCTTCAAGCGCCTTTCTATAGAGCGTTCCATAAAGTTCATTCATATCGACTTTGTGCCCCATTGACTCCTGAAATTCCTTAAAAATATTCACCCATGCATTTAAATCCGAAGTGCAATTATTGCAATGAACCATTGCCACAAGACTTCCATCAGGAGTTGTCACAAGGTCAAGCTCATCATAAGATTTGGACAAATCCTTCTCAAGAACTGCCATAGCAAACACAGAGGTACCTGCCGAAATATTTCCAGTACGCTGCGCCACACTGTTTGTCGCCACCATGCCAGTACCAGCATCACCTTCTGGCGGACACATTGGAATCCCCGCTTGAAGTGTGCCTGTCACATCAAGAAGTTTCGCACCTGCCTCTGTCAATGTGCCTGCCTTATCTCCAGAAACTAATACTTTAGGCATAATATCTGCAAGTTTCCACGAGAAATTTTTCTCTGCGACAAGCGTATCAAACTGCCCAATCATATACCCATTAAAACTTTTTGTATCAATATCAATCGGAAACATACCAGATGCCTCACCCACACCAAGTACCTTCTCACCACTTAATTGCCAGTGAATATAGCCTGCAAGTGTCGTGAAGAAGTCCACCTTGCCAACATGCTCCTCACCGTTGAGAATTGCTTGATACAGGTGTGCAATGCTCCATCTCTGTGGAATGTGATAGTCAAAAAGCGCTGTAAGTTTCTCGCTCGCTTCCTGCGTAATTGTGTTTCTCCATGTCCGGAAAGGCACCAAAAGTTCTCCCTCTTTGTCAAATGCCATATACCCATGCATCATAGCGCTAAAACCAAGAGAGCCAAGCGTGCTTACCTGCGTCCCATATTTTTCTTGCACAGACTTTGCCAAATCCTGATAGCAATCCTGAAGCCCTTTCCAGATGGCATCCAGACTGTAAGTCCAGATATTATTCACCAATTGATTTTCCCAGTCATGATTTCCAATGGCGAGTACTTCATGATTCTCATCAATCAGGACTGCCTTGATTCTGGTCGAGCCAAACTCAATACCAAGCGCAGTCTTACCACTCTCGATTGCGCTCTTTGCATCCAATCCCATAAATAACCTCCTGTTCTATTTTGTTGCCGTAACATCATATATTTATCTTTCAGATAGCAGAATATCTATACAATATATACAAAGCAAATTTTTCACTCCATACAGATTGCACAATTAAATCCGCGTATCTGAATTGTTGCTATTGTAATTATAACAATAAGCCTGCAATATTGCAAGCTTATTATTTACTCAATATTAAAATATTTTAGGAACCATTAAGAAGCAACAGATTATAGTTCAGTCTAGAGCGTGTTTGAAAAATGCTCTAAAACTTTGCCTTTACTGCAAAGTCCATAAATTTGTGTAGTGGTATAGATGCATCAGCCACGGGACGTGGCTTTAACACCACAAAGGATTTTTACATGGCTCGATACCTGTAACAGAAAGCTGAAGGCTCAACGGTTACACAATGGATACAAGCGTCGCTGTCTGTCTTGCAATCGCAAGCTCCTCGTTTGTTGGAACACACAGAAGTGCAACTTTGCTTGTCTCTGTGGAGATAACCCTATCTTCACCTCTAATATTGTTTTTCTCAACATCTATTTCTGTGCCAAGATATCCCAAATACTTTGCAATCTCAGCGCGTCCTGAAATGTTGTTCTCCCCTACGCCTGCCGTAAATGCAATTGCATCCACGCCGTTCATCGCCGCTGCATAAGCGCCAATATATTTTGCCACACTGTAATAAAATGCCTCCAAAGCTACCTTTGCAAGCTGGTTGTCATTTGCTGCTGCCGCCTCAATATCTCGAAAATCCGAAGAAACTTTTGAGAGACCAAGCACACCTGACTTTTTGTTCAAAATCGTATTCATCTCCGCTGGTGTTATCTTTTCTTTCTGACAGATAAAATCACAGATAGCTGGGTCAATGCTGCCGGAGCGTGTCCCCATAATAATGCCCTCGAGCGGCGTAAGCCCCATAGAAGTATCGACACACTTTCCATGATCAACTGCTGACACAGAACCGCCATTTCCTAGATGACAAACGATAATCTTCAGCTCATCTCTGGTCTTGCCAAGAATCTTTGCTGCCCTTGCAGATACATAGTCATGACTCGTTCCATGAAATCCATAACGGCGCACCTTATACTTTTCATAATACTCATATGGAAGTCCGTATAGATAAGCTTTCTCAGGCATTGTCTGGTGAAATGCGGTATCGAACACTGCCACCATTGGCACATTGGGCATAATCTCCTTGCAGGAGTTGATGCCAATCAAATTTGCCGGATTGTGAAGCGGTGCAAGGTCATTACATTCTTCTATTGCCGCCAAAACCTTATCATTGATAATGACAGAAGAAGCAAACTTCTCACCGCCGTGAACAACGCGATGCCCAACTGCTTTAATCTCGTCAAGTGATTGAACCACACCATGATTTGCGTCAGTAAGCGCGTCAATCACAAGCTTGACCGCCACAGTATGGTTTGGCATTGGTGTCTCGATTATTACTTTGTCTTTTCCTGCAGGCGTGTGTGTAAGAACACTCCCGTCAATCCCAATGCGCTCGCAGAGTCCCTTCGCAAGCACAGCTTCAGTGTCGCTGTCAATCAGTTGGTATTTTAGCGAAGAACTGCCACAGTTGATTACTAAAATGTTCATTGTATTATCCCTCCATAATTTTTTTCTACAGCTTCTTAACCTTGATACATCATTATCATACCTTATTTTCCCAGAAAATGAAAGCGCTTACAATGAAATTTTTTAATTTTTATGACCATTCAATCTTCGGCTTCCCATTATTTTATTAATACGCCCTGCCCCAGTAAACCATCTTTTTCGCGGGTTTGCCGCAGCACACACAAGTTGTACTTAACTGCTCTTGCTCAAATGGCATACAACGGCTTGTCGCTGCCAGCTCATCCTTAATCTTGTCCTCGCAGGTGCGCTCCCCACACCACATTGCCTTGACAAATCCCGGTTTATTGTTGATGGTATCACAAAATTCTTCCCATGACACTGCATTGTAAATATGGGTCTCAAGATGCCTCTTTGCCGCCTCATACATATCAGACTGAATTGTATCTAAAAGCGCTGCTGCCTTTGCCTCAACTTCATCCAGACTGACTTCAATTTTCTCCCTTGTATCACGTCGCACGAAAACACATTGATTGTTCTCGATATCTTTTGGTCCAATTTCAATTCTAAATGGCACACCACGCATCTCGCACTCGCTAAATTTCCACCCCGGACTCTTGTCAGAATCGTCTACTTTTACCCGAAATCCTTTTTCAAACAGAAGTTCTCTAAGTGCATATGCCTTATCAAGCACCCCTTCTTTCTTCTGCTGAATTGGAACAATCATAATCTGTGTCGGCGCCACCTTTGGCGGTAGTTTTAAACCAGAATCATCACCGTGCACCATAATAACTGCACCGATAATGCGTGTTGACAATCCCCATGAAGTCTGATGACAATATCTTAATGTATTGTCCTTATCCGTAAATTGAATTCCAAACGCCTTTGCAAAACCGTCTCCAAAGTTGTGGCTTGTGCCCGACTGCAATGCCTTGCCATCATGCATCAACGCTTCAATTGTATAGGTTGCTTCCGCGCCTGCAAATTTCTCTTTGTCTGTCTTCTGCCCTTTTACGACAGGAATCGCAAGCACATCACGCACAAAATCTGCATACACGTTCAGCATTTGAATCGTCCGCTCTTCTGCCTCCTCTGCCGTCGCATGTGCAGTATGTCCCTCCTGCCACAGAAATTCACGGCTTCTCAAAAACGGCCGCGTTGTCTTTTCCCAGCGCACCACAGAACACCACTGATTATATACTTTTGGTAAATCCCGGTAAGACTGCACCTCATTCTTATAGAAATCACAGAACAAAGTCTCTGACGTTGGCCGCACGCAAAGTCTTTCCTGTAATGGCTCAAGCCCTCCGTGTGTCACCCACGCAACCTCTGGCGCAAATCCTTCAACATGGTCTTTCTCCTTTTGCAGAAGACTTTCTGGTATAAACATTGGCATGTACACATTCTCCACGCCTGTCCTCTTAAATGCAGCGTCAAGTTGCTGTTGAATCTGCTCCCAAATCGCATAACCTGCTGGTTTGATAATCATACAGCCTTTCACACTGGAATAATCACACAGCTCGGCCTTCTTCACCACATCTGTGTACCACTGCGCAAAATCCTCCTCCATCGAAGTAATCGCTTCCACTAGTTTCTTGTCATTTGCCATCTTTCCTCATCCTTTCTAATCCTTGCTGACAATGTTCCTTTAGGTACCTGTGTACATAAAATAGGGTGGTAACACCATATGCTTCCCCTAGGGGCCTTCATACGGCGTTACCACCCTGATTTCACTCATCCTACCGTTAACGCCGGCGCTACGCTGTATTTCGCAATCCTACTTTAAGAATGCCATTGGCATTCTCGCTGCGGCGTGTAAGTCAGCTCTGCTGACAAATTACAAATTCGCACGCCTGCAATAAAAATTACCCATACAGAACTCCAAGGCAGGTTCCAAAGCTTTTTCTTAGCAACCTCACACCGAATGATTCCCTCTCTGAAAAGCTTCCACTTTGTACTAATCCTTTTCCACGTTATAATTTGTTCAATTCAATAAAAATATAATATCTTGTCCAACTTACAATTCATCCACAATTGCTGCCGACGATACAAATGTCCCGACAACAGAAAGCACAACCGCCAGAATAATGATTAACATTCCCCCCATCAGAAGAATCATCGCTCCACCACCATTGTCCTCAGAACCATCCGTCTGCACCGTATTCTCCACAGTTGTTTCCGCCGCCTGCGCTGTGTGCACACCAAAGGAAAACGCCGTAATAAATGCCCCTAAAACCATGACAAGCAACAACTTCCAGATTTTGCAGACACGATTTTGTTTTTCCATTCATTTCACCTTCTCTACTTCTATTATTTTATGTTCATTTTACAGTTTATCATACAATTCTCAAAATGTGAATTCTTTTCCGCAATTTTACCAAAAAAGGTGGTTGAAACACCTTCAATTTTCGTTTTTAAGAAAAGAACACTGTAACAATAGGTTCTCCCTCATTAGCCCATTGTTACAGTGTCCTTCTCTCTTTTCTTTCATATAACGAAAGCTCTACTCCTCTTCCTCCACGAAATCCGTGTGGAACATCAGCAGAAATTCCGCTCCATTTCTGATTGTGAGTTTCATCACAACGCCTTTGCCATCCACTGATATCTTTGCATTTACCTTTTTAACGGTACTCAGGTTAAGCTGGACTGTTGTGAACATATCATCACTCATCAGACACATTACTCTGCCAGCTACTTTCACCTCAGAGCAAATCACAGAAAACGACATGTTTAATCCGGTTCCGTCTGTCACGTCCTCTATCGTTGATAGTGCAATTGGAATATTTTTTACATCCATCAATACTGAAATCAAACTATCAGCGTCATTGACAAGCAGCAGACGATTGCGCATAACCTCCAAATAATTCGTCCAGTTCTGCATTCCATCCATGCTTTGGCCTCCTTTGTATTACTGTGTTACTCCCCTTTTCTGAGTTCTTGCAAAATACAAGGCCTTTGTTTATACTATTATTATACTTTTTTCACAAAAATGTGTCAACAGCTAATTTGTGTTGTTTTTTTCAGAATATTGTTACTATTCACTGCGTTCCAGTAACAGGTAAAAATCCATGCAAAATCACCTTCGGTGATGGATTTTTACTTGAATGCGATACATTTTCACACGGAATTAGCAGTGAATGCTAATTCCTGTCTGAACAATAACAAAATATTTTCATAAATTTATCAATGTTCAACAAAAATTCCATTTTTTTCTGTTTTATTGGATGGATAAAGCACAACTGATATGCCAAAAGTGCTGTTTCACGGATAGAAAATGCATCTGACAACTCTTTTCCTTGCACAGATCCGTATTTTAAATCGCCCAGCAGTGGAAACCCTGCATATGCCATCTGCACCCGAATTTGATGATGCCTGCCAGTGAACAGTTCTATTTCCAAAAGAGAAACTTTATCATTGTGCGCCAAAAGCTTCCACTGAAGGGATGCCTTTTTCGCCCCGGGTGTGTCCGCTAGGACTACTTTTGAAAGATTGGTTCGTCCATCCTTAATCAAAAAATCTGTCAGTACACCTTCCTGTGTCTGTGGTACTCCCGCAATCAAAGCCACATATTTTTTGGTAAGATTACCCTCCCGCAAACAGTCACTGAGCGTTTTTGCTGTGTGTGTATCCTTTGCAAAAACAAGAAGCCCCTCCACCGGCTGGTCAAGTCTGTGTACTATGCCAATATAGGTATCTTCACCTTTTTTCTTTCGGTAATTTTTTAATTCAGAAACAAGGTCTGCCTGACCAATCTTTGCAGTCTCTGTCGCAATCCCCGCAGGTTTGTGCACGACAAGCAGAACAGTGTCCTCATACATTATCATATTGTCCATTTTTGTCATTCCTATTCGGAGGAAAATTAGAGCTTAAAGCGATATCCAACACCCCAGATTGTTTCAATATACTGTGGCTTAGAAGTGTCCGTCTCAATCTTTTCCCGTATTTTTTTGATATGCACGGTGACTGTTGCAATGTCACCAATCGAATCCATATCCCATATTTCCCGAAAAATTTCTTCTTTTGTAAAAACATGGTTTGGATTTTCTGCAAGAAATGTCAAAAGATCAAATTCCTTTGTTGTAAAATTCCGCTCCTCACCATCCACAAACACACGCCGCGCTGTCTTATCAATACGGATACCGCGAATCTCCACAATGTCGTTCTCCTTGGTATGACTGCCCACCAGACGATTGTAGCGCGCCATATGTGCCTTCACACGCGCCACAAGCTCGCTGGGGCTAAATGGCTTTGTCAAATAATCATCTGCGCCTAGTCCTAGTCCTCGAATTTTGTCAATATCATCCTTCTTGGCAGATACCATCAAAATTGGAACATTTTTATCCTCCCGAATGCGCTTGCAAATCTCAAAGCCGTCAATCCCCGGAAGCATCAAATCCAAAATAATCAAGTCAAAATCCTCCGCTAATGCTGTGGCAAGTCCAGTGTCACCACTGTTTTCAATTTTCACCTCAAAGTCATTTAACTCCAAATAATCCTTCTCCAGCTCTGCAATTGCCTCCTCGTCCTCTACAATCAAAATTTTGCTCATATGCTCTTTCCTTTCTTAAATATAGTAATAATATAGTAAATAAAGTTTCACCATTTTGCATAAATCTGTTTATCCGTTGATATCCTGCTAAATAACAACTTCATCTGTCGGTTCCATGTACTTGCGCAACACAAAATGCATGCAGGTCCCTTCTCCTTCCTTGCTGGTAGCCCAGACATAGCCTCCGTGATCCTCAATAATCTTTTTCACAATGCTAAGTCCAATTCCACTGCCACCTTGCAAAGAGTTTCGAGAGGCATCCGTTCTATAAAACCGCTCAAAAATATTGCCGATATCCTTGGAGGCAATTCCTTTTCCATCATCTTCAATCTCAATCTTTACAGATTCACTCTCATCCAGAATCCGAATATCAATCACACCGTTATCATGTCCCATATACTTCACACTGTTGCTGATAATATTGTTAATCACCTTTTTTAACTGCTCTGGGTCTGCCACAACACAAGTATCTGGAGATACCAAATTTGTAAAATTTAAATGAATATTTTTGGATTCTAAATCAAGCCCCACCTCCTCAACACAATCCGAAAAATAATCCGAAACATTCAATATATGAAAATGATACGGAATTTTATTGGAGTCAATCCCAGAGTAAGTAGTCAACTCATTGATAAGTCTATCCATATCATTTGCTTTATTATAGATGGTCTTAATATACTTATCCATCTTCTCCGGCGTGTCCGCCACACCGTCCATAATCCCCTCAACATAGCCCTTAATAGAAGTGATTGGCGTCTTGAGATCATGGGAAATATTGCTTACAAGTTCTTTGGATTTCTTCTCATTTTGCTCTTTCTCCTCCTCACTCTCCTTCAACTGAAGCCGCATCTGTTCATAATTATCATACAATATGCCAATCTCATCCTCGCGTCCGTCATTCATATGATAGTCAAAATCACCCTCTGAAATATGCTGCATTGCCACACTTAACTCCTTGAGTGGTCTGTAAATATCCCGATTGAGCCAAGCTGTGATAATTGCACTTGTAATGATCAAAATTATCACCATAGCAACCACCAGATATTTCATAAGACGCCGGTTAATCATGGCACCAATCATAATTTCATTTTTATTTAACTCACGTATCACATCAATATTTTCATAGTATCCATAGCCAAAAAATACCATTATCCCACAAGTAAGCGGAACTAAAATAATCGCCAGAAAAAGTATCATCATTTTTGTTTTCAATTTAATTCTTGGTCCTTTTCTCATCTCTGTTCGTCTCTCTTTCATGAACTACCCCGACCTAAAAGGTCAAAGCTTCTAAGAGTTTTATAACTCTATTTAAGAAGTTTGGTATTTCAGTTTAAGTTATAGCAAATTCGACAGTGTAAATTACAACAGCACGCATCTTTTTTACTGTAGTATATCATATCTCAATTGAAAATATAGTAGTTTTGACATTTCTTTATTCTTTTTTAATCTCGAAAGAGCTAACAGTTTATACAATAAAAATCCTGCTTTGCAATTTTTTATTCTTTTTTTATTTTTGATTTGAAGTTTTGTATTGACAAGCTCTAAAAAACAAAATATAATAACAGTAATCATTACTGATTTTTTAGAAATGATTTCAGGAGGATTGGAGGTTTTTATATGACTATGAAATACAGCCGCCAACGAGCAGCGATCCTCTCCTACCTGCAGTCCCGCAAGGACCACCCAACTGCAGAATCTATTTACTTAAGTGTAAAGGAGGAGTTTCCAAATATCAGCCTTGGCACAGTGTACCGCAATCTGAATCAACTAGCAGAAGCTGGCATGATTGCAAAACACAGTTTCGGAGCCCTAGGAATTGACCGCTTTGATTACAATACCAGTCCGCATTATCATTTTATATGCAACTGTTGCAATGCTGTCATAGACCTGCCACTGGAAAATGATGCTTTTTCAGTAATTGATGTACAAGCTTCCGAAGGCTTTGACGGATTGATACGGGAACATTGTCTCTATTTCTGCGGTATGTGCAAAAATTGCCTGAACAGACAGGCAGAATAATTTATTAAAATTGGCAGTGCCCGTGGACATGCTCCCGGGTGTGCTCATATAATATTAAGGAGGACCTTTAAATGAAATTTGTATGTAATGTATGTGGTTATGTTTACGAGGGAGACAGCGCGCCAGAGAGATGCCCGCAGTGCAATGCGCCTGCTGAGAAATTTTCAGCACAGTCTGGTGAAAAAACTTGGGCTGCAGAGCATGTTGTTGGCGTAGCGAAGGGTGTCAGCGAGGACATTATGGCAGACTTAAGAGCAAACTTTAACGGCGAATGCACAGAAGTTGGTATGTACCTTGCAATGGCAAGAGTTGCACACAGAGAAGGCTATCCTGAAATTGGTCTTTACTGGGAGAAAGCTGCATGGGAAGAGGCTGAACACGCTGCAAAATTTGCAGAGCTGTTAGGAGAAGTTGTAACAGATTCTACGAAAAAGAATCTTGAGATGCGTGTCGAGGCAGAGAATGGCGCAACCGCTGGCAAGTTTGACCTTGCAAAGCGCGCAAAAGCTGCTAATCTTGACGCAATCCATGATACTGTGCATGAGATGGCTAGAGATGAGGCAAGGCATGGAAAAGCTTTCGAGGGCTTGTTAAAGAGATATTTTGGCTAAGAGAAACCAAAAAATTTATTTATAAACAAAGGAGAAATACAATATGAAAAAATATTTTTGTAATCCGTGTGGCTATACCTATGACCCTGAAAAGGGAGATCCTGAGCATGGCATTGCTCCAGGCACTGCTTTTGAAGATCTTCCGGCTGACTGGTGCTGCCCTCTATGCGGTGTGACAAAAGATATGTTTCAGCCTTGTATTGATAACTACAACTAAATAATGTGTTGGCAGGGAATAAATCAAGAATGGTTTATTCCCTCTTTTTTATCTTTTTTACAGCTTCTTAATATTACAATTTTTCTATTTCTAAAAAACTATAAAAAATTTGTAACCAATTCCTTTTTTGCTTTGTATCATTAGTGAAAGGCTTTTCAGAGACAAAAAATTTTGCACGAAGGAGCGCTCATGAGGCAGACAGTACAAGAACTGGCAACATTGTATCAGAGTAATCTCTTTGCTGTGGCATTTAATATTTGTAAAAATGCGCAAGATGCAGAGGATATTGTTCAAGATACATTTGTTCAATATTATACAACCAGAAAAGAGTTTGAGAGTGCACAACACATACGCGCATGGCTAATTCGGGTAGCAGTCAACAAGGCAAAAAACGTCACCCGCACTTTCTGGAGACGCAACAAAGTTTCCATTGAAGACTATATGGAAACGCTTATTTTTGAAACTCCAGAGGCGGAAAATTTATTTGAAACCGTTATGCATCTTCCCGAAAAATATCGCATTGTGATTCACTTATATTATTATGAGGATTATGCGGTCCGTGAAATCGCAGATATTTTAAAGCTGAGCGAAAGTAATGTAAAAATCAGGTTGTCGCGCGGACGTGCGCTACTCAAAGAAGCATTGAAGGAGGAATGGGATAATGACAAATAAAGAACGATACAAACAGGCTTTTTCTGCACTTCCATCCTCCCATCAATTTTATTTGGAGGAAGCAGAAATGATGCAGATTCATAAAAAGCACAAAAAAAATATAGCAGTTGCAGCGGCAATCGCATGCGCAGTTATCATCGGCGGTTCTGGAACCGTATACGCCGCAGATATTGGCGGTATCCAAGAAAAACTTTCTATATGGCTCTATGGAAAGCAGACCGAGGTTGAGGTAAACGAAAATGAAAATGGGGGATATACCTTCACTTACGACCGTGGAAATGGAGCAGAAGGAATGTCTGTTTTTAGCGGTGTCAGTTTTGATACAGATGGCAGTGAAACTTGGCTAACTGCTGACAAGCTCGCAGAACAAATTAACAACTCGGCTACTGTCGAGAAAGACGCAGACGGCAAAGTATGGGTCTACTACTATGACCAGAAACAAGATATAACAGACATGTTCGCTAAGAATGACGTCTGCCAAATCACAATGACACACGAGGGAAAAACCGTCCATCTAACCATCACTGAAAATGGAAATGGCGGATATTCTCTGACACAGACTGATGACAATACAGAACCAGAAACTTCTACATTCACCACAACTACCACAACAAACATCATTACCACAGACGATTAATTTATCTTAAATGGAGTAGGGAAGTTTCATCTTCCCTACTCATATACAAGGTATTTGTTAATTTGCTGACATCAAAAGTAATATTTTCTAAAACTTTCCACCGCCACCACCGTGGGATTTACCAGAAGAAGATGTATGTGTACTGGAACCACCGCCACTAGAACTACTCTTTTGGCGCACTGTACGGTCAACATGAGAATACAAAAACAAATCTCTTTTCTCTGTGACATTCATGCTGCCACTCTTGATATACGCAGATGCTGCCGGCTGAAATCGCACAGACTTCATGTTATAACGCATTGTAGCGGTGACAATAACTGCAATCAATAACCCAATCAACAACGCCCTACTCAAATGGTATCCAACAGAAAAAGGAGCTTTAGGGAGCGTACTACTATCGTAGGATTCCCCAGTCTGCGCCTGTGTAATAAATTCATCGCAAAGATATGCAAAACGAGTAAAAGCCTCCTCATAATTACCATCACCCAACTGTGGTAGAAACTGTTCTGACAAATATGTAATCCCCGTATCTGTAAATACTGTAATACCATATCCAGCAGTAGAAATCCACCAGTCTCTGTCCTCCATACTTACAAGAAGTAATACCCCATCTTTTTCTGCGCCAAAACCATAGTCGTTTTCATCATAATAATCATCGGCATAGGTCATAGGCGATTTTCCATCCAGAGTGTTTGTTGTGACGACAACAATATCAAACTGTTGTCTCTCACTTATCTCATCTAATATTGTTAGAAGTCCTTCCTCCTCCGATTCTGTCAAAATATCTGCAAAATCCACAAGCCTTGGAGACTTTCCTTCTGTTGCACAGACCACCATGCCAAAGGACAAACAAAGAATCGCAATTAACAAAGCAGCCATAAATCTTTTTTTCATAACAGATCTCTCCCTTATTATAGCCACAATAAATAGCTAATGCCAAAAACTACGGCACTGATAACGCCCCATAATCCAAACAGCCATCTTATAAAGGCGCCGTTGTCCACTGGCAGATTACCAACGAATTTCCCCGTCTGCCCATTCATTGCAAAAACATACTTGTTATTTTTCCACGTCGTATTTAAAATCCACACCGGATACAATGCATATTTTGCCTCGCCGTTGTGCAGACGCACACTTGTAGATTCCGGAATAACAGAAACATAGCCTTGTACAGTCCCTGCAAAACTATCCTGTGTGCTTTTCTTAATGCGCTCATTTGCGCGCTCAATACTCTGTTTCGCATCCACATCATATTTATCTGCAAGGTATCCTGCTAAATAAGCAGTCTGAAAATCCACCGCCTCCGAAAATTGAAACGGTTCTATGGATTCCATTAAATCATCTGGCATTTTAGAAGAGCCATCCACTGGAACGCGCTCAAAATCAATTGTTCCGCCGCGCATCACCGCATAATGACTTGTCTTTGTATAGTGATAGTTGCTGTCACTCCAACTGCGTACTTTTGTTGCCCTGTAGCGGATATTTGCTTCCGCCTTCGCGTCAAAGAGCCAAAATGGTACATAAATGCCTTTCACTTCATCTATATGGTTTTGGTCCTTAAATACTTTTGGCAAAAAAGGCTTGTTCTTATAATGTTTATTTAGCGCTTCTTTTGCCGCTTTTTTATCCAATTTAAATGGAATCACATAATCTGGTTTTAACGCGCCAGAAAATTGTCCCATCATCACCACAGGATTTCCGCAATAAGGGCAGGAAGTTGCCGCAGTATTTTCATCACCGACAATTTCTCCGCCGCAGGATTTGCATACATATGTTCTGAGCTTATCCATCTCATCTGACTGCCACTCAGAACTTGCCGAAATGTTCCAATCCATCTGGTCCGCCTGCTCGTTTTTTAGTTCATCATCATATCCTGCTAATGTCTCCATCTCAAACTCTGTATCACAGAAGGGACATTTCATTTTCTGAATTGAACTGTCAAAAGCAATTGCACCGCCACAGCAGGGACATTTATATTCTTTTAATTCCGCCATTCGTGCTATCTCCTGTCACTCTCGTCAAAAACATCTCCACACTCTGGGCAGAATTTCGGCGGGTGCGCAGGATCTTCTGGCTCCCAGCCACACTTGTCACAGCGATAAAGCGGTGTGCCTTCCGGCTTCTTTGCACCGCAATTTTGACAGAACTTTCCTTTATTCACAGTGCCACAAGAACAGGTCCATCCATTGTCCGCAGGCTTTGGCGCACCACATTCTGGACAGAATTTACCTGTTGAGACAGCGCCACAGGAACATTTCCAACTGTCAGCGGAAGACGCCGCAGGTGTTGGTGGCGCGGAGGTGGGCGCCTGTTGCTGTCCCATAGCAAACAAGTTCTGTGCATTCATGCCGCCTACATTCATTGCCATACCCATACCAACAAAGCCATTCATTGCGCCCGCTGCATTTCCAGCCGCTGTGCGCATAGCATCTGCCTGTGCACCTGCCAGCGTAGCGCCCGCCATATTTGGATTCTGCAAAACCGCTGTGCGCTGAAGCTGCTTAATCATCTCTGCATCCTCTGGTGGCAGAGAGACAGAACCAAGCGCAATGCTCACAACTTTTAATCCGCGCAGTTTGCCCCATTTTGTAGAGAGCGCGGCGTTCATCGCCTCCTCTAATTCTGTATTGTGAGAGACAATTTGATTGGGGCGCAACTCCAATTCAGACAACTTGCCAAACGCAGGCTGCAATGCACTGATAAATTCTGTTTTTAACTGGCTCTCAATCTCGTCTCTCGTGTATGCCTGTTCTACATTGCCACAGACTTTTGTGTAAAATAAAAGTGGGTCCGCTATCATGTACGAATACACACCAGAACAGCGAATAGAAACATCTACATCTAATCCAAGCCTAGAATCCACCACCCGAAAAGGAATCGGATTTGGAGTGCCAAATTTATTGTCCATAATTTCCTTGACATTAAAATAATACACGCGCTGATCTTTTCCAGTATCGCCTCCATAAGTAAAACGCTTTCCTATTGTGCGAAAGGTATCTGTAATCCCTTTTCCAAGACTACCAGAAAAAATACTTGGTTCTGTAGAAGAATCATATGTAAATTCCCCTGGTTCCGCGCAGACCTCAACAACCTTTCCCTGCTCCACAATTATCATACACTGTCCATCCGCCACAGCAATGCCTGACCCATTAGAGATAATATTGTCATTTCCCTTTGTATTGGAAGAGCGGCTGCTTACACGCTTCTGTCCTTTTACCACCAACACATCTTGATCGAGCGCATCACAGTAGAAAAACTCCTTCCACTGATCGGCAAGCGTGCCGCCTGCTGCCCCCAATGCCGCTTTGATAAGTCCCATAAAAATACTCCTTTCTGTATTCTTTTACAGAATTCTTAAATTTATTTTCTTACTCATTATATCAAGTCTTTTATGTAACGGCTAGACTCAATTATAAAAAATAAAAATTTTATACAGAATGAAAAAACAGCCACCCATCTTGGGTGGCTAAAATACTTAGGCAAACAACGCCTCAAACTCATCTCTGCCAATTTTCTCCTTCTCAAGAAGAAGATCCGCGCAGGCATGCAATACCTTTTCATTTTTCAAAATAATATCTTTTGCCTTCTTATAGCAATCATCTACAATTGCCTTAACTTCAATGTCAATCTCTCCGGCAACCGCTTCAGAATGACTTCTGGTATGTGCCAAATCACGCCCAATAAATACTTCGTTGTCCTCCTCGTCATAATTAATAACACCAATATTCTCGGAAAAGCCAAATTTCGTTACCATCGCTCTTGCCACTTTGGTCGCCTTTTTAATATCACTTGAAGCACCTGTTGTCACATCATCAAAAATAATTTCTTCCGCGATGCGCCCACCAAGCGACACCATAATATCCTGCAACATTCTACCCTTGGTGTTAAACATCTCATCTCGCTCTGGAAGTGGCATGGTGTAGCCTGCTGCGCCAAGTCCTGTCGGTATAATAGAAACCGTATAGACTGGTCCTACATCTGGCAGTATATGAAACAGTATCGCATGTCCTGCCTCATGGTAAGCTGTAATCTTTTTCTCTTTCTCTGAGATAATGCGGCTCTTTTTCTCCGCGCCAATTCCAACTTTAATAAAAGACTTTTTAATATCATCTTGTTTAATAAAAGCACGGTTTTCCTTTGCAGCCTGAATCGCAGACTCATTTAAAAGATTTTCAAGATCTGCTCCAGTAAATCCTGCTGTTGTCTGCGCCACTTGTTTTAAATCCACATCTTCTGAGAGCGGTTTGTTTCTGGCATGTACATTGAGAATTTCCTCTCTGCCACCTACATCTGGCGGAGAGACTGTAATTTTTCTGTCAAAGCGCCCCGGGCGCAAAATTGCTGGGTCAAGAATATCAACACGGTTTGTCGCCGCCATCACAATAATGCCCTCGTTTGTGCCAAATCCATCCATCTCTACCAACATTTGATTCAAGGTCTGTTCCCGCTCATCATGACCGCCACCCATTCCAGTACCACGGCGCCTTGCCACAGCGTCAATCTCGTCAATGAACACAATGCAGGGTGCATTTTTCTTTGCCTCCGCAAAGAGATCACGCACTCTTGATGCACCCACACCGACAAACATCTCCACAAAATCAGAACCAGATATAGAAAAAAACGGCACATTTGCCTCGCCGGCAATCGCTTTTGCAAGCAGGGTTTTACCCGTACCGGGTGCACCCTCAAGCAATACACCCTTTGGAATCCTTGCGCCAACCTTTGTGTATTTTCCAGGGTCCTTTAGAAAATCCACAATCTCCTCAAGGTCCTCCTTCTCCTCCTTCAGACCTGCCACATCCTTCAATGTGACTTCGCCGCCAGTCATAAGACGCGCCCTGCTCTTTCCAAAATTCATCATCTTTCCGCCGCTGTTTCCAGCATTTTGGGCATTCATCATACTAAACATAAACACGACGACTACCAATAACATCAACAATGGCAAAAGCTCTGTGATAAACCAATTCTCCTGCGGCACATCTTTCACAATGGGCTCAATATTGTAGTTCTTTACAATCTCCTGCGCCTCAACAACATCAGATACATAGAGATTTCGCTGCTGATTATCCTTTAATGTAACGCGCAGCATACCTGTTGGCACCTGAACATTTGGGTGAATTTCTACATCTACAACAAGACCTTCCTCCATCTCAGAAATCAACTGTCCCATTGTGTAGGAGCCGCTGCCACCACTGTTGGTACTCGCCCAAATCAATACTAGCACCAATATCAGTATAAATATAAATGTTAAATTAATTCCTTTTGCACCTTTTCCCAATTTCTGTCTCCTCCCGGTCCTGCCACTGCTTATTCTTCGTCAAACGTAACCACTCCAATATATGGAAGATTTCTATAACGCTGATCATAGTCAAGACCATAACCTACCACAAATTTGTCAGGTATCTCAAAACCTGTGTAGTCCACCTTCACATCAACCACACGCCGCTCCGGCTTGTCAAGAAGTGTACACAGCCTCATGCTCTTTGGCCCACGCTGCCCTAACAATTCCAGCAGATAACTTAGCGTTCTGCCAGAATCCACAATATCCTCTACGACAATCACATCCTTATCCTTTAAGGGCTCATCTAAGTCCTTTACAATCTTTACAACCCCACTTGATTTTGTGCTCCCGCCATAACTTGACACAGACATAAAATCCAGGGATACAGGAACTGTGATTCGCTTGGCAAGTTCACACATAAAAAAACTGCCACCTTTGAGCACACACACCAAATGAACCTGCCTACCAGCATAGTCGCGGCTAATCTGCTCACCAATCGCGTTTATCCTATCGTTTACCTCGTCTTCCGTCAGCATGACTTCAATCTTTTCAGCCATAATTCGGTCCTCCTTTGTTTAACATACACCTGACAGTGCGTAACAGTTCAGCCTTTGGCTTCCTGTTACAAGCATCAAGCCATGCATAATCGCTTCGCGGTGTCAAAGCCACGTACCGTGGCTTGATGCATCTCAACTACTACGCTTTCCCACGGACTTTGCAGCGCAGTGCAAAGTCCTGTCTGAACTGTTACGACAGTGCACTTATGAATCCTCAGCATTTGTGTGCCTAAAAACAACGCACAAAATCGTCTTTGTCTGTTCACTCACTTTATAATAATTGCTGATTCGCTCACCCACAATCCACATAATGTGTCTGTCATCTGCTAGGAGACAAATCTGATCCCGGTCCTTTTGCGGAATCTTGCGATCAACAAAGTACGATTTTAATGTTTTGCGTTGATTCATGGAATTTACTGTCAAATAATCCCCCGGCCTACGAGTTCTTATGACAATATTATTTTTTATTTTACCATAATCAAACCATTTCGTATACTTATTTTGCGGAATATTTTCAAAATCAATGCCATTTTTTCCCACAGGAATTATTTTTATCTGCATCTTTTGATGTACACCAATAAAAAATACAAGTTCCTCTCCCGCAAAAAGTGCATTCTGTTCTTCTACAGACAACGCAATCTCTGGAAACCCTATTGCCTGATTTGTTTTTTGTGTCACACAATCCGTAGAAATTTTGTACAAAGAAACACCTGTGTAGGTGCGCTCTGCTCGCAAATGATGTGGAAGCATCACAGTTCTTCCGCATTGACTGTCCATCAGTGCTTGCACTTGTCTGACATGAATTGCCTCCAAATCCTTACCGCTGCCAGATGCCTGTGCTAACACTGCAAAAATCACATATCCTTGTATTGTCGTGTGAAGCTGCAAAAACTGCTCCTTATCAATCTGAAAAACTTCTTTATCGAATTCTTTATCCACTTTGACACAAGCGGCAACTCCCTGTTTTGTAAACTCTGCAATCAATTCATACGCATCTTTTATCTGCTCACAGGCATTATAAATATGGTCCACTGTCGCTGTGTTGATTTTTTTTTCCGCAGTATCCAAAATATGGTGCCGAATAATGTTCCTTGAATAATTATCTTCCAAATTGGTGCTATCTATGCAATATGGCATGTTTCTTTCCCGCAGAAACGCTTCAATCTCACTCCGCGACAGACATAGTAATGGTCGAATAATTGTATCGCGCACAGGCTGTATTCCTGTCAATCCCTTTAATGAGGTCCCTCGAAATAAATGAAACAAAAACGTTTCACAGCAGTCATTTTTGTTGTGTGCAACAGCAATTTTTCCTTTCTTTTTCCCCAACTCCCGCGCAAATGCATTGTAACGCGCAATACGCCCTGCCTCTTCCGTGGAAATATGGTGTTGTTGTGCCAGTGCACACACATCTTCTTCCACCAGTGTAAAAGGAATTTGTTCTATACTGCAAATTATTCGTACATATTCTGCATCCTTCGCGGCATCTGTCCGTATCAAATGATTGACATGCACTACGCGCAACTCAATTGGAACCTGCTTGCGAAATTCCAGAAGCATCAGAAGCAGGCAGACAGAGTCTGCCCCTCCTGACACGCCCGCCACAATGCAGTCGCCCTTTTCAATCATTTGATGTTCGTCAATATACTGCAACACTTTCTTTATCATTTGTACTTCCTCAAAAGCGAACTAGATACCCGCATAATACAGTTAAAAGCAATTGTCTATACAGCCTCCTCACGCCGTTTTACGCAGCAGGTAAGAACGGTCATGTCATCTCGAATCCGCCCACCATCACTGTTAATAGCACACTGCAAAAGATAGTCTGCCATCTCCTTAGGATTGATAATATGGCTTCTTGAAATCATTTCCCGTGTCCTGCCTACCATCTCTCTGTCAATTGCATCTAAGATTCCGTCAGACACCATGACAAGCATATCTGTATCTGTCAGCTTGACACTCTGCGTAATTGGGCTTAACTCCTCCATGCTGCCAATTGGAAGGGTGTCCGCCGACACCTCATCCACCCAATTTCCGCGCTTAATATAGCTTGCCGCTGCACCTGCCTTGATAAACTCTGCCTCTCCTGTCAGCAGATTGACTGCGCACAAGTCAAGCGTTGTCAGGTTACAGCAACCATTCTGCGCGGCAATTGCACCGTTGACCATAGCAAACGCCTTCTCCTTTGGAAATCCCGCCTCCAAAAAACGCTCCATAAACTCAATCACTGCTTGGCTGTCCCGACACGCTTGTACACCGCTCCCCATACCATCTGCAATCATAACAATCATTTGATTTTGATTATATTCCTCCACAGAGAAATTGTCACCTGAAATTTTTTCATCTTCTCGCACTGCGCGGGAAATCGCGCTCAAAACTTTATATTTGGGTTCATCCTCATAGATAAAAGTATGGTATCCTCGCTCAATTCTCAGTGCGCTCTCCGCAGACAAAACAAGGCTTCTGCCAAAAAATTCTGAGAGTAGCCCCCCTAAAACACTTGCTGGTACTCCATGCTTGCTAATTGTGCGCGCCTCAATGCTGATTTTGGTTCCGCAGCGGCCATCAGCAGCGGTCCCATAGTTTCCAGCATCGCCGCCTTCCAGAAAAATTAATCCATGCACAATAATACCGCGCTTTTTTAAATATTGTATCAAGGTCCGTTTCTTATGTGCCATTGGAACACTAAAATGCACAACGGTGTCTGCGACATCAGCAAACGCATCTGAAATCTCCTCAAGATGATTTGCAAAAACCTCCTTAGTCTCCTGTATTTGTTTCTGGTAGAGCATGTCCTTTCTGTCAATACAAGCATAATCTGCATCTGGTATGCCGCGATAGAGCTTTGCCAACTCCTCATATGTCTCTGACAAACAATAGAGTTTTCGCTTGCTATATCCATTAAACAAATATCCTTCTGTGATTTTTAATTTATTTTCTGCCTCTCGCGAAGCCTTTGGTGTCCATACTTTCAACATAACATTGTCCCCCTGTTATTCTTCTCCAATAACAGTTCAGCCTTTGGCTTCCTGTTACCTTTTCCACTCTTTAGTATAAAAGGGAATTCGTTCATATTTTGTCAAACCTATGCACAGATTTCTAATTTTTTATTGACAAAAATCAGCACCGTTATCTAGGATTTTCCCAATAACGGTGCAATGTTAATCAATCTCCTGAAAAATAATCTCATTTTCATACACAAGCCCCAGCTTATCTTTTGCCACTTCCTCCGCATACTTTTTTGTCTTTGTGTAAGTGGCAAACTCCTCAAGTTCCTTTGCGCGTGCCTCCTCCACTGCAATGAGCTGCAAAAGCTCCTGTTCTTTGGCGGCATATGCCTTTTCCTTCTGTTTTAGGGAGATGGAATGGATTCCAACCACACTGGTCGTAATTAGAATCGCAAATGCGGCAATCAGCATTCCAAAGCGATTTTCATTCCTGTCGCGAAGAAACTCTGGCGTTTTTCTTTTTGTCTTTTTTGTGCTTTTTTTTCTTTCTGCCATACTTCCTTTTCTCCCTCCTTTGTTTTGCCTTTGTAGCGTGATATAATTTCATATTATGATGAATTGTCGCACACGTCAACCGAATTTTTTTCATTGCCGCACGTTTTCGACGCTTTATTGGCTCCAACAGCCTCCGAAATAGACGCAACAGATTGCCAATGGTCTTATCTATCACAAAATAGCTAACTTTAATAAAAAATTGTCCTATTGTAACAGCATACAGCAACATACCAACTGCTGCACCAAACACTGCTGCAAAACGTATCACGCCATTATTTCCATAATATAAAAGAGCAAAACTAAAGCAAAACCAGACAATCCAATATAGAAGGTCCTCCAAATCGACTGCAACCTTACCATGCTTTATCAATCTCCGAAACAGCCGCAACAAGTCATATGAAAATGCCATACAGGCGCCCGTTGCAATAGAAGCCAACCAGAAGTACCATTCCCTGATAATCTCTCCACTCATCAGCTAAACAGGCGTGTAAGCAGCCCCTCTCCTTTTTTGGCAAGCGTAGTCTTATCAGAATAGGTAAGTGCATCCACCCTGCCATCTACATCTGCCTCACCTTTTTCAAGATTCAACCTGCTTACATGAAGACCACTCCCTTTGATGGCAAGCATCCCATCCACTGTCTCCATTAGGATATTGTTCTCGTCAAAGGAATGAACTTCCAACACCCCTGTTATTTTACAGTCCCGACGCTGCTCCATACCCAGCCTGTGCTTTCCTATGTTTGCACTTGTGCTTCCATTTCTGCTCTCCATAGACACTGTCCTTTCCTCATCCAAGGAAGTATTCCATATATTATATGGGAGAGCATACACAGATATGCTTTATACCCGTCAAACATAGCGGAACAATTCTTTTGCATCGTCTTTCTTCACTGTCTCCTGCACATCAAGAATCTCTACTTTTGTCTCTTTATTGCCAAACTGGATTGTCAGAATATCCCCCACTTTGACATTTGTAGACGCCTTTGCCGGCTTGTCGTTAATCAGCACACGCCCTGCGTCACAAGCCTCATTGGCAACAGTACGGCGCTTTATAATCCGTGAAACCTTTAAAAATTTATCCAATCTCATTGCTCTATCCATTCCTTCCAAACGGAAACAACCGATGATATTCATCGGTTGTCTCAAAGAACTCAAATCTAAAGAATTCGTCTTAAAGAACAATTATCTGTTTACCTCGTCCTTTAATGCCTTGCCTGGCTTGAATTTCGGTGCCTTAGACGCCTCAATCTGCATCGTCTCACCTGTCTGAGGATTTCTGCCTTCTCTAGCTGCTCTCTCAGAAACCTCAAATGTACCGAATCCTACTAACTGAATCTTCTCGCCCTTCTTTAACTCCTTAGCAACAACCTCTGTGAAAGCGGTAAGAGCCTTCTCAGCATCCTTCTTTGTCATCTCCGCATGCTCAGCCATAGCAGCAACCAATTCTGTTTTGTTCATTGTGAACTCCTCCTCTAAATTACTGTAAATAGTATTACACAATAGCAGTCCTATTGCAGTTGATTTGCGCCGATTTGACGCCTATATCTATTTATAGGCGAAAAACCTTTGTTTGTCAAGGAAAAATGCCTAAAATTTACTGTTTTTTAGACGTTTTTTATCAATCCTCCAATTTCACTAGATCTGTAAATGAATAATTGACGTCTTTTTCTTCATCATCAATCTGAAGCGTGTAACTTCTGGGCTGATAACCAGTCTTGCGCAGAGTCACTACATAACTGCCAGACACCTTGTTAAAGCTGATTGGGGTAATACCAATATAACTGCCATCCAAATATGCCTCCACACCATCTGGCGCGTCGATATATACCTTGTATTTGCTCTTGGAAGACACTACTGTATCCTTAGAATCTTCATCCTCCTCAGAAGACTCGTCCTTTGTGTCCTCCTCTTCTGCATCAGATAACTTTGACTGATATTTCTTGCTTGTTGTGCCTTCTTCCTTATCATCGTCTGTGTCGTCTTCTTGGTCTGTATCTTTTTCTGCTGTGTCCTTCTCTGTGGTGTCTTTCTTTTCGCTGGAAGCCTCCTGTGTTTCCTCCTCACTCTTCTCAAGCTCCACAGCAATATTTGCAGAAGGCTCTGCCACTCGAATATACTGCGCAACCGCATCATACCCTTCGGCTGTAATGCGCATTCGGTGCAATCCATATTCAATTTCCACGGGTTTTGACACATCAACTTCCTTGCCGTCTATTGAAACTTTCGCTGTCATTGGCGTTAACGTAAAGATCACCGTTCCTTTTTGCACTACAGTGATTTCAACCTCTCCCAAATCCCATGCCATCTCCTCATTCCTGGCAAATGTAATTTCCTGTGTAGCGCTGCTTCCTTTGTGGCTGACTGTCACTTTATGGGTTCCTTCTGGCACTACCAACAGCATGTCCTCCGAGACTTTTCTAATCACTCTGTCCCCAATATCAATCCAGCCATTTACAAAATAATCCTCATTTTGCAGGCGCAAATATCCATGTCCCTTCTCAACATAAATACCATAAATCCTATCTTTGTATCCCCATACGCTGAGGACATCCATTGCATTTACTTCCATCATATCTGTCTCTTTTCCATCAGATACAACGACGACATGCGCACTGATATTATAAGCTTTTTCCCCGATTGTAAGTGTCCCTTTGCGCAAATCCATACTGTAGTTTTGCACCTCTTTGTAACTCACACAATCTGGATTTTCCTTGATGTAGGCTAACGCCTTTCTAGGCTTGTAAAAACGCACTGTAACGACGCTTCCCTCCTTTAATTGCTTCATGGAAAGCGCCTGATCATTCTTGTCATACACTGTTGTAGTGCCGTCGTAAGACAGCGTATATCTGCGTGAAGACGCAATATTTTGAAATTGTATTGTGCCTGCTTCCAAATCTTTTCGCACGACAACTGCCGCATCCTCGGAGTCATAAATTCCGCTTCGATTCATATCGTTTATCGCAATTTCCGGTTCTATTTCTTCGATTTCATTCTGTTCTGGCTGGTTTGTCAGAATTGCTGTAAAATGCTTTGCGCCTTGGGCGCAGCCAGTCAGCAGAAATATTGCTGTCAAAAGTGTGACTGCTGTAATCCAAATCTTTTTTTCTTTTATCATACTGTCTCTCCTAATTCCTTTTCATACAGTTCGCTATAAAACTGCACTCGTCTGTCAAGTTTTACTGGAAAAGCTGCCCGAAAAGATTCCACATCATCTGTCAGCGTATAGCAAAGCGTTCCCTCTGTTCCCGACAGCATTGCTCTAATACCACCTTCTGGATCAATAATGCAACTATCTCCACTGTAATCAACACCGCCAATGGCACCCACACAGTTTATAGCAAGAATATAAACTTGATTTTCAATGGCACGTGCGCGCAAAAGCGCTTTCCAGTGTTCGCTGCGTTTTGCAGGCCAATTTGCCGGAATAAGAATGACATGCGCTGTGCGGGAAGCCACTTGGAAAATCTCAGGAAACCGCAAGTCATAGCAAATAAAACAACTGCAAGCAATATCATTGAGCGAAAAGGACACAAGCGCACTGCCTTTCTGAAACTTTAAATCCTCCCCCGCATACGAAAAAGGATGCAATTTGGCGTAATCGGATAAAACAATTCCATTTCTGTCCACAATGGTATAGTGATTCTCACACTTCTTTTCACAGTCCTTCACCCAGCCAAAACCAAGAGAGACCTGATACTGCTGTGCCATCTCCTTCATGCGCTGTATTGTCTGCGCATTTTGTTCCTTTGTATCTTTCGTATTCATGGAAAACCCTGTAAAACTCATCTCTGGAAAAAAGACTGCCTCCGCTCCCTTGCAAACCGCCTCCGCAATCCGCATCTTTGCAAGTGCATAATTTTGTTCCTTATCCTCCCAGATTATTTTTGTCTGCGCAAGCGCAAGATTTATCTGATGGTTTTTCTTATCCCTCATTCTACAACTCCTCATACAAAAACTAATTATTGTAAACCTATTATAACGAGTTTTTCCTTTCTGTACAACCCCCCTCAGGAAAAGAACTTATTTAGCAGTTTCTCTCTGTTCTTCTCCTGCTGAATCAATCCCTCAAGCTTTTCATAGTTGCGGTTTGGAATCCATGACTTTCTGGAATTATAATAAAAATTAATAATTTTCCAGAATTTCTCAGGATAGGAAAGACGCAGACACAAACTTCTCCACTCAATTGGCGGAAATACCCTTCTGCTTTGATAGGCATCTAGCATACTCTGTGCCATCTCAACGGACCAGTCACACTTTTCCGATATTTTGCGAAATAACAAATAAAAATCTCGCGCACCTGTATCATGTGCAAAATGTTCCAGATTGATAATGCCTGTGTATGCACCGCCGCTGCCCTTTCCATACAAAATATTGTGATATTGATAGTCTCCATGACAGTAAAGTCCATTACTGTTAACATACGCCTCATACTCTGCTTGAGACTCCTCCTTTGCCCGTCTGGTCACATCAATCGCTGTATCTAAGAAATAGTCATATTCTCTTAACAAAGCACGCTCAAAATTCGTCTTGTTATGAAGCTTTTTTAGATAATTTTTTACCCGCTTGCATTCCATTGTATGCTTTTCCATCTCATCTGCATAGAAAAAAACAGGCATCATGCACAGTCTGTTCTCCGCCTCCAGACCTGTACAGGACACAGGTGTCATAAATTTCAGATGCAACTTTGCCATAGCGCCAAACGCCTTGATAATGTCCTCCTCGCTTTTATAGCTGCACTCCTTTCCCTCAACCTGTTCTTCCAATATGTAAACACTATTGTCAATATCTTTTACAAACAGTGCACCTTCTCTGTTGTGCACCAAAATATCAGTCCGCAAATTGTCATTTAACCGGCACTGAAGTTGATACAAAAGTTCTAGTTTCTCCGTTCTTCCTTTATATTCTTTAAGAACACGCATCCCCTTGTCCGTATCACAAATTATAGTTCCACGCCCCTTAAAGGTGCGGTTGACTGTTATATCATATTGCTCTAGCACATTGATTGCCTTGTCATTCACAAAAATTCCCCTCCACACAAAAAATCATTTATTCTATCCTATGTGCAAAGGGGGTTGTTTATTCCACTATTTCTTTTGCTTTTTTTATCAAATACGCGTGGTTATTATTTGCAGGTTCCTGCAAAACTTCCTCAAGAAGCTGGTTTAACAGCGCACCAATCCGCTTCCCTCTTGGTACTCCCAGCGCAATTAGGTCATTTCCAGTGATCGCAAGCGTCTTTAGCGAAACACACTGATCCTGCTCTAAAATTTCTTGATAAATTCTGCTGGTCTTATCAATGCGCGCAAGTTTCTCCTGCTGTTGGTAATTGCTCTGCGCCAAAGCATCTGCCCGTTGCAACTCCAATACCTCCGCAAAATATTCTGTGCCAATCCGATGAATGGAACGACGCACAGACCTTGCATTTGGTTCGGGCTTATCATCATGATACCGAATATATTTTTGGACTTTTGTGATGGTGTCATTATCAAATTTAAGACGTTTTAGTATATCTGTCGCTATTGCCTCACTTTGTTCCACATGCCCATGAAAATGGTCAATCCCCGCTGCATCTGTTGTCCTTGCCGCTGGTTTTCCAATATCGTGCAAAAGCGCAGCAACACGCAGCGCCTTGTCTGCCCGAATGTGCAGCAATGTTTGCATTAAATGCTCTCCGACATTGTAACAGTGATGTGGATTGTGCTGTGGCGTCAAAAATGCAGCGTCCAACTCAGGAAGTACAATCTTTGTAATTCCCAATGTGTAGGCATCACGCATAAAATCTGGGTGATTTGACAGCAACAATTTTACCAGTTCCGCTTGTATGCGCTCCGCACTAATGTTCTTGAGACTGGGGGCAAGTTCTTGAATCGCCGTTTTTGTATTTTCTGCAATAGAAAAACCAAGCTGCGCCGAAAACCGAACTGCACGCATCATTCGCAGTGCATCCTCTCCAAACCGTTCTGTCGCTTCTCCCACACAACGAATCTTCTTTTGTTTCAAATCCTCCATGCCACCAAACGCATCCACAATACCGCTTCGGTCATTGTAGGCAAATGCATTGATGGTAAAATCTCTGCGTTTTAAATCCTCTACTAAATTTGCTGTATAGACAACTTCTTTCGGGTGGCGGCTATCCTCATACGCGCCGTCAATCCGGTAAGTTGTCACTTCAAATCCCTCGCGTTCTAACATTACTGTCACTGTACCATGCTGAATCCCTGTATCAATTGTGTGTCGAAACAGCTCCTTAACCTGTTGCGGTTTTGCAGAGGTTGTTATGTCCCAGTCATCAGGCACTCTCCCAAGCAAAGAATCCCGGACACATCCACCAACTGCATACGCTTCAAAGCCCGCTGCCTCCAGCCGTGCGATCAATTGTCTTACCTTTTCAGGCAGTTGTATCTGTCTCATTCCCTTTTCCTCTTTATCTTGCCGCAAAGTTATTCACTTTCCGCGCATTAATTTTAAATCGAATGGTTTTTGTCCCGCCGTAACTCCCCACACCTTGGATTGTCACCTGCGCTATTCCCTTCCTATCATTATTAAGATAGGTATCTGGCAAAATCTGATAGGCGTCTGTAGACAATATTCCTTTGCCAATGTTCACAACAAAATCTTCTGGCGATACTGTAACACTATCGCCATTATAATAAAATTTGGTCTTTACCGTAACTTTTGCCTTGGACAAATCCTTCCCCGCCGCAAGGATTCGATACGAGGCAGTTGTCTTTGTCCCCGCATAATTTCCTTTTCCAGTAATCTCTATGGTAACTTCTGCCCCAGCCAATAGACGATCTACCTTTTTATTCAGCACCATACCATCACATTTATAAATAATATTTTTATCATAATCTTTTCCGGCAGCAAGCTTATTTCCATTGGTATCTTTTAAAACAGGCGTACTCACATAACCGCCAACCTTTGTTGACACCACTTTATCTGCAACAGTAACAGTTGTATTGGCCAGACTGCCTTTTCCAACTTTGAACGATAATACTTTCTTTGCCCGAAAATTCTTTTTTCCTGTAATGGTCACTGTCGCATTCGCGCCAATCCTTTTGTTATCTTGATAGCTAAGTGTGTAATCGATCCCTTCTTTTAACTGTTGTCCCGCATAAGTAACAATCACTTTGGGCTTTGCTCCATTTTTCTCATAAGGCTGCGTATCTCCTTCTTTTGCAAATACAGTTAAGACATCCACATTATCAATTGCATATGGTGTTACACGAAATGATTTTACTGTCGTTCCATAATAAGCATTTTTCCCAGAAATTGTAATCTTTGCAGTTCCAACAGTCTCTGTACCAGTCAGCGAATGGATTACATAATCTTCCCCTTCTGTCAACGGGTGCCCATTTTTATCCCGAATCATGGGCTTCACCGCATTGCCTGTATAGACCACACTGTCCACTTTCAGCGCAGATACCTTTGTGCCCTGCACGCGAACCGTTGTCACAAGCTCACCAATATAGGTCTCTCCTATTCCGCGTATTGTAACATAGTGCATTCCAGCACCATAATACTCTAATGTATCAAACACATAATCTACCCTTGGCTCTAACTGCTTTCCTTTGTATTTGAGCGTAATTAATTCCTCTTGAATTTCTGCCACACCTTCCACAAGTTTTGGGTCTGGTATCTTCTTTGTTATCTTTACAGAACGCATTGCCACACATTCTGTATTGTCTGTAATTGTCAGCGTTGTCTCCAAAGTTCCTGTAAAGTTGCCTTTTCCTGTCACAATAACGCGATATTCTCCCACTTGTGTTGGTTCCTCTGGATAAGAAACAATAAAATCCTTGTTCGGGACTAACTTTGTATTGTTCCAAACGACTGTTGGGATTGGCTTTTGTTTTCCTTTTTCATGTAAAGAAACTGCCATTTTTTCTATCTTTATAGTATTGGATTGACTAATATCTACTGGATGAATCGCAAAAGTTCGCGTATAACTCCCTGTATAATTGCCTTTTCCTGTCACAATCATTGTGGGCGGTTTTTTCGCAGTTTCATCCGCGACGTTCACATTGTTTTTATAACTGATTGTATAGTCCAATCCCGGTCTAAGTGGTTCTAATCCGCTGTACACTGTTATCTGGTCAAATGTTATTGCCGTTCCTGTATACGTTGTTGTTTTATAATCCTTGCACTCCGCCCAGATGCCTTCCCATTTGGCATAGAGTGTAATATTGCCTATGCTGCCTTTTTCTATAGAAGTAATACGCTCCTGTCCTTTGGGATCAGAATACCATCCTAAAAAGGTTAAATCTGAATTTTGATATTCCGGTGCCTCAATCAAAAATGTCTCCGTCTCGATTGTATATCCTTCTGGATTTGTCGCCGCGTTTGTTCCATAGCCTAATACATATGTAATTGTATAGAATATCGGTCGATAAACAGGTCGTATTGTAAGGCTTTCCCGAATATTATTACAGTCATGATCCCAGCCTTCCCATTCATATCCCTCCGGTACAATCATTTCAGGTGGCACCACACTTTCGCCTTCTTTTACCGACACTTTTGTCAAAAGTCTGTCGTTCTTATCCAGAAAAGAAACTTGATAATATCGGTCCCATTTGGCATAAAATATGCGGTCGCCTCCACTTCCTTTCTCTATCCCATTTACCTTCGTTTGATATGTAGCATCTGCAAACCAACCTGCAAAAACAAAATCTTCCCGTTTTGGCTCTTGCAATACAATTCTGTCAGACTCTATCTGGTAAGTCATAGGATTGTCTGGGCTATTTACTCCCCCATTTAGCACATAAGTAATCTGATAGGTTTTAGGCTCCCACTTGGCATAAAATATGCGGTTTTCACTGCTTCCTTTCTCAATTATTTGAACTTGATTTTGATATGTTGCATCCGCAAACCAACCTACAAAATAATAGTGTTCTCGAACTGGTTCCCTTAATTCAATATCCTCCATTTCTATATGGTATTCTAACGGATTATCCAAATGATTTATACCACCTTCCAACACATATTGTATTTGATATATTGTTGGGGTCCACTTGGCATAAAGGATTTTGTCTCCAGTGCTTCCCTTAGCAATCGCCGTGACTTCTGTCTTGTACTCTGGTTCTGCATACCAACCTGCAAAATCGTAACAGGCTCTTGTTGGCGGTTCTAGCGCAAATGTATCTGTCTCCACATTGTAATTTGTTCTATTTTGGCTGTTGTTTATCCCTCCATTTAGCACATAATCAATTGGATAAGAAATTTTTGTATAGACAGCCATAACTGTCTCATCTTGGACAATATTAGAATACCTTCCTTTCCAATAAGAAAATGTATATCCCACAGGAGGCGTCATCTTTTTGTCTGGCGGTATCGCATATCCACCCGCCGCAATGATTTGACGGTCAAAAACCGTTCCAAACTGGTCCTGAAAGGTTACTGTGTACACCTCGCCCTCTGTCTGATTGGAGTCGTTCAAAACATAAATCGTACTCCTTTCTGACAAAGCATAACTAGCTCTTTTAACGTACTGAATCCGATCTTCCTTTTTGATAAAGCCATAGATATTGTCTGTGTCTTCTTTTGGCAGCGCAAAACGCACCTGTGCAGTATATGGCTGGTCACTGTCCAAATCAATATAGGAAATATTTCTGTTATTGTTGTAATAAAGTTTGGTATTATCCAATGCAAGACCAGAATAAATTGTATCGATTGTAGTCAACTGTTCTGCCGTTGCACTTATTCCATTGTTGTCATATGCTCTGCACTCTAACGTTTTATCTTTTGAAATATAATAGTATTTTTGCGTATAGTCACTGTCATACAAAAGCGGTGAACAGACATCACGCCAAAATGCATTGTCATACTTTGTTCCATCTGCCTGAATGTCCACAACTCCACTGCCTTTTGTCACATACCAATCATAGTGTTTGCTGTGGTTGGTAGCACTTTTCTGAAATTCCTCATCAGATTGCAGTAGATACGAATGACGCACCAATCCATATTTATCCCATGTTGGGTCATTCCAAGTCGCATCTAACTGATACAAACTGCCATCAATTTCCACAAGATTCCATGCATGGTTCATTGCATCACTTGTCACAATATAGCACTCTATGCCAAACTCATTCATTAAATATTTGTATGCAAGTGCATACCCCTGACAGACAGCAATGCGATTCACCAACACACCATAGGCGCTGTAAGACTCCTTTGGTATTGTTTTATCCGCAAGGCGTTCCTTATCATACTCACAGTTCAAAACAATATACTCGTGGATTGCAATTGCAATCTGCAAGTCATCCATATCCTCTGTTACAACAGACTTTGCCTTTTGCACTTCCGCATAAAATGCCTCCTCGTCAATATTCTGAAAATACTGCGGAGAAATTTTTGTAATCAATTTAGAAGTTTTGTTGTAGGATACCCCATATCCTGTCCGCGCATAGTACAAATCTGGATGATCATTGACCACCGCATAGTATATTCCTAAAAGCTGTTTTCTATCCTCTGTATTATCCCAATAAAACTGATACTCCGCAATCGGAATCGAGGTCGCTCGTTCTTTTAATGCTGTGTACATTGTCTCTGCAAGTACATCAATATCTCCTGTTGAAAACAGGCTAATCCCATTTTCATAACCTGCCTCCTCATTTAAAACACAATATCCCCCCGCCTGAAACAAATAATCTGGGTTGCCTTCCTCAAACGCATCCACCTCGCTGTTACCTGTTTGTGATAGAGATGGATTATAGTCGTTTTCTGTTTCTGTCTCCGCTTCGGTTTTCATTTGAGATTCGGTCTCGGCTTCAGTTTGGGATTCGATCTCGATCTCAGTTTCAGATTTGTCTTCGGTTTGGGATTGGGTTTTCATTTCAAATTCAGTCTTGGTTTCAGACTCAGCCTCCGCTTCTAATTCAGATGCAGCCTCATCTTTCGTTTCTGTGTCAGGTTCTGTTTCATAAGGAAGCTTTGTCGTTTCTGCTTCCTCTAATACACTGCCAGATTGCGCTTGTCTCTCTGTCTCAATTTGTACTTCCAATTGTTCCTCTTCTAAAGATGTTAACTCTGATTGGTATTGAAGCTCTGGTTCAATCGTCTCTGTCGCACAGATTTTCTCTGCACAAAGCTGAAACACTATCAGTACCATCAATATACCTGACAGAACTCTTCTGTACATGCTACCACCCTTTCCCCTATCTCATAAAATTGCCACTTTCCTAATCAATATTACACCCTTAAATAAGGAAAAAGTCAAGAACATAATTCAGAAGCGGGAATCGATTTAACCCTGAAATGCTGCTGACTTTACATAGTCCACAAGACTTCGATACAAGCAATCCGCCTCCGGAAACTCCTTTTTAAGCGAGAGCAAATCCACATGGCAGACGAGCATTTTTCCTGCACTGTGTCTTAGCTCATAAATCAGTCCCAAATTATGATTGCGTTCAAAGTTGTCCATCATGCGCACAATTGGCTTAATGTATTTTGTCTCCTCTGTTTTATCCAATATCATTGGTCTGGAATGACTGACAATGGGATACCACTGTGCTGTTGTGTACGTCTCACTTGCAAAGCCACTAAGTGCAGGATGCGTATTATCAATCAACAACCCCATAGTTCCAACTGGAACTGGTTTTCCTGCACGCTCTGATATTGAACGAAACATTGGGTAGCACCAAAAATCGGTACAATATTCCCCCTTAATGGTACTGTCTGGGAGTGTGCTGTTTGGTTTCACAAAAAGTAATACAAATTCTCCGCGGTGACAAGCCTCCAAAGCAGCCTTGTTATGATTGGTTATACATACATTCCTGTCATTCAAATGAAATTCTTCTACCACAACAGCCTTTTCTGAAATAGTTTCTTCCTTTATCAATTTTGTATCATATAAAACAGTTTCCTTCTGAATAGCACTCTCTTCATATACAAATATATCATATTCATTTTCAATCGCATCCACATTTTCCTCTGACAGAACAAAATGTAATTCATACATTGCATTATTGTTGCATGCTGGGACTTTTAATGAAATGGTTCCGAGAGAAAATAGTCCCCGCCCCATAATCTCTGGACACTCCATTATCTGTATCTGTTTTTCTATTCTGTTTTCAACAGCGCTTCCCGCCTGTTGTTTCAAGTACCAGATTACCTTTAACTGTGGTTTTAACAATCTTTCAGGTCGATAATAGCGGAGTTTTACTTCACAGTCCACACAACTATCACTTTGCATTACAAAGCTATCCAACGTTGGCAGAAGTACTGCATCCGAACAGAACTTACGCCACTTATCGCGCGCAACCACACCCTTATTTTTATGAAACGCGTTTAATATGCCTACAAGTGCTGTTCCCTGACCAGAAAAATCTTTTATGTCCAGCAATTGAAAACCACTTAACTCAGCACTGCGAAATGCTGCCTCCAGCTCCAATTTATAACATACCTCGGCAAGTTTTCCCGAAGCATATAGATAATCATCCGCATAACAAAACAACCCTTTCTCCTCCATGCGCTCCCGAAAAATTTTAAGATTTTCAGGCTGCAAAACACCTGTATACAGTGCAATTTCCTGAAAATCCGGCGTGAACTCATACTGCCCGATCTCATGAGAGATCACTGGAACATGCGCAATCATTTCTTCCCCACCCTCTGTAGTTTCTACTTCCTTTATGCCCGTACCATACTGAATCTGTATGGTTTTACTTTTTACTACCTCATCTCTCTTCGTTTGTGCTGGCAATATTACATCATCGTAATTCCAGTATGCGCCTGGTCTCTGTGTCTGCACAAAGCCAAGCGGCGCATCACACATTGCATAGGAACCGCGAAACAGACGATACTTTGAAAATCGCACACCGCTAAAAAAATCGTCATTTGACAATACAGATGGTGCAAATTGGTGGTTATTGCTCCCCTGCGTGTACAGGTGTCGCGTATCATGCATTTTAAGTATCCCCATTATTCTATTAATTTCCTCTTTACTGCCCCACAGCTCATTTCCCATACTCATGCCAAAGAAAGACGGCAAATCACCAAAGGCGTCAAGTGTACGAATCCCCTCCTCCAAAAGAAAATTCTGCTGATTTTTATCACACCGTTCATCTTCCTTATTATAAATAGAACCCCAGAAAGCAAGTTCTGCCTGAACATACATACCAAGATAAGCGGCCGCCAAAAATGCCGCTTTAGGCGGACAGCAGGTATGATATCGATAGTGGTTAAGACCATACTCCTTACTGGTCCCATACACTCGCAGCCACGAATCCAAATCCATAGGCGCATACCCTGTCAGCGGAAAAATCATTCCATCATGGGTTCCTCTTAAAAATATTTCTTTGTCATTGCAGTAAAGTGTTCGCTCTTGATGTGTCAAATCACGCAGTCCAAAATGACTTATGCGTTCGCACAGCACCTTTCCTTTCCGCAAAATACGAACCGTAAGCTCATACACATATGGATTGTACTCATCCCACTCCTTAGCACTCTCGCCTAATGGATATTCAATAGAAAACACATTGGAACATAATCTGTGTATTATTTTAGAACACTGTTTTTCACATTGTGCCAACTTATCAATACACTGTTCTTCACACTGCGACAGATTGTACACTTGACGTTTAAGAACTGCAAGGGTTTTGATTATGTATGGCACATTTTGCTCTCTGTTCTCTGCAATCCACGCGCGCCGCGTATCTGCTGTCTGTGTATATAATGGCTCAAAATGCTCGAAATCCCGTCCCTCTTTCATGCGCAGCCGCGTAAGGCGACAACTTACTTCCACGCAAGCTTCTGAAAGTGTATTACACTGCGATAACTGTAATCGGAGTTCTATTTTCTTATTCTTTCGACAAGGATATATCCACAATTTCTCAATTGCAATCTCCTCAACGATTTCTAATGAAATTTCTCCCAAAATACCATTCCAGTTTGTCTGTGTGTCTGGTGAAGTCATATGCCCTCCATTTGACACATAGTCTGTATTGTCAATCATTACAACAAGCGTATGTATTCCAGGCGTAAACCGTTGTGTCAACTCATACCGATGTTCCACATAAAAGCTATCAAAACTCCCTATATATGCACCGTCTACCCACACATTTGACTTCCTTGTCCTCTCCATAGAAAAAAAGAAACGCTTTTTTGTTTTCTCTGTCGTTTTGGGAATCTCAATTTCTTTTAAAAACCATGCATATCCTTCAAAATGATATGTTTCTGTTAAGTGTCCTATCTGCCATTCTGTACGCTTTTCTCCTTTTTTTGCCTCGGCGGTGGTTGTTGGAAGGTCAATCGTATCCTCAAATGTTGTCCTTCGATAATATTCTTGTTGCAGCCCTATCTTTTGTTCATCTAACGCAAACTGCCAAGTTCCAGATAAATTAAGTTTCATATGTATTCCCTTTCTATAATTCATATTGTGATATCGGTACAACATTGCGCAAATATCAAGTACTATTTATCATTACGATTAACAGTCTATAATAATGCTTAGAATGCATCTCCTACCATATCTGTGTAAGAAAACTACTTTTTATTATTTAGGCAATGCTGTACAAACACTTTATTTAAAAATAGTATATCAAAAAATACAGGCTATAAAACCTGCATTTTTTGCACTATTTGATGTTATTATTTGATGTATCTGTCTTTATACAACTTTAACATTATATTTGAGTATTCTGTACTGATAGTGTACTTTCCTTCTGCAACATCATTTCCTAAAGTCAATCATACCTTTCCCTCTTCGTTAGAACTACTTGTTGTTACTGTTGTGATGTTCTGATTCTCCTCAACAGAAGCGATTTGCCAGACTTCCCATAAAACTTGCACATTGCAATTTAATTCTTGATGACCACTCTAACGTGTGTCACCTACACAGATACCTCTTGGAACAATTTGCGCAAATACATTTACCTGTTTTCCAGAAGATATACTATTATCAGATGGATAGTTATCAATCTGTATTGAATTGTATTACACGTATTTTATAGAATCACCCTCTCTCACAATATATCCAAGCGGATTATTACCCTTTGCTTTGGCTGTTCACTGCACAAGTACAAGCTCACCGCTTTTTAATTCTACCGCACAAAATTTATGATAATATCCATACATGTTATTCGGCCTTAACAAGTTGCTGTTAATATTGTCGCTGACATATAAATACACATAATTCTTGTTGTCTATTGTCTCAAAAACATACACTCCATCTTCTGATGCTGCAAGCTGATAAAATGTCAGATTACTGTCAAAAGTGTGTTATAAAATTTTCGATACATGGCTCACCAATTACCATTCAGCGTATCGACTTACTTTATGAATGTAATATATTTAATATTTTCCAATTTGTAACAACTTCTTATGTTCATTCTTATTTTTATTTTTTCACAGAAACGCACCTAAATAAAGCCGGCAAATTGTCTGTTTTGCCGACTTTTTTCAATTTTATATATTGTATTGCCCACATAATATGCTAGCATAATTATTATATTAGCAGTCAAAAAATCGACTGTTCCATTCTTATCAAAATAAAGTAATACTATCCCCATTTACCGCAAACCAACATTTCTGCGGTACACTGACACAGAAAAAATACAACACAATGCGAACACAATCATCACCGCCAAAATACTAACAATGTAAACCGAAAGCAATTCTGCATACATTACCATTCCAAGCGCATGAACTGAAAAATAAGTAGAAACTGCCATCACTACAAACGGAAGCACATATGCACTTATCAACTCATGCGCAATTGATTTCGTGAGTGTTTGTGTCGAAAATCCAAGTTTTTTCAACACTAGATAACGCTCCCGTTCCTCAAAGGAGTCATTGTAGAGTTTCATAAACATAATACAACCACCAGCAACAATAAATACCAGAAACATAAATATACATAGTGCATGAAGAACCTTAATCCATTCCAGCCCATTGTCAAACGGGTCGACTGCCACGCGCGCTGTAAAATTTTCATCTGTATTACTAATTAAGACATCAACTGCTGTGCGTGCCCTCTCAAAAGCTGCGTTATCCGCAATTTTATAATTATGAATATACAGCATTGTACTATACTCTTTCATACGACTATAAGTACTGTCCGACACAACATAGAAGCATCCCATCTCTCTTTGCATATATCCAAGACAGGGTTCCCGCACAATTCCTGCCTGAAAAAACGTGTCATTCCCAATTGTCACTGTTTGAACCTCTTTCGATAAAATAAAAGACATTAATACCTGATAGGACAGATAATAGGTCTCATTTTCCAATGGCTCTGTCAGTGGAAACAACACACCACTCTCATTTGTCACACGTATTATATCTGTGTAAGAAACTACAAGATGACTGGCATCTGGGCTTAGAACAGGAAGTGAGGTCTGGCAGACAATATCTGTTTCTTTTTGAATAAGCTCTGCAGCACGCTCTTCCAAATTAGGCTGATTGGTAAGCAATTGGAACGTGTACTTATTGTCAAAAACAATCATGTTATAATATCGTTCCTTCATCGCAAATCCAGTTGCAAGTGCAGTTGTCGAACAGATTCCCATAATACAAACCATTGCATAAGTACGATAATTTTTCCGCATACGAAAAATTGTCTGATTCATCCAAAGACAACGCTGCCCACGATACAAAAATGTTTTGTTTCTTAAAAGCATCTGAAAAATCAGTGGTATTAGCCCGCCAAATAACAGATATACGCCAGCAATCACAAGCACCACCGCCAAAAGAAGGTTTTCCATCACTTTATACCTGCCACCCTTGTTTGCAAGATAATATCCTACTGTTGTAAGAACAATACCAACCAATGCCTTTAATAATAAAATACTGTTTTTTATATGTACATACTCATTTTGTCGCGCCGCCGAAATCATACCAAGAACACTGCTGTGCACAATGTTCCAATACCCCTTACAAGCAAAAATCAAATACAAAATTAAAAATGCAACTGCTGTGAATGCAACCGCCTTTGGAAAAATCTCAAACTTAACATCAATTGCAGTTTCAGAAACCGCCCCCAAAATCATCTGGAACAATCCCGCGAACAGCGCGCCAAATCCAATGCCTACCACTAGTGCTGTAATACCGACAAAACTAATTTCTATCATATATAGCATTGCAATCTTCTGATTGGTCATTCCCATAAAAATATAAATACCAATTTCCCGTTTCCGCCTTGTCAGAAATACATTCGTTGCATACCAGATAAAGAAAAACATAAAGCACAACAGCACAATCGTTACTACCTGAATCAACATATTAATATATTCTTTATTGTGCTGTCCCAACACTGCAAATGCATCCGAGTAAATAGTATTTTGAAAATTGTACAAAATCAGTATTGTAAAAGACAACGAAATTACAAGAGACAAATAACTCTTAAAACTATTCCTAAAGTTTAGAAAAGCAAGCTGTAATATTCTCATAAGAAATCACCTCCAATTGATGCCTGTAAATCAATAATTTTATTATAAAATTCCTTTCTGTCATTTCCTCTGCTAATGCGGCACCTCATCGCACCATCACTTAATAAGTACACATCTTTTGCATATGAGGCGCAAAGCGGGTCATGTGTCACCATTAAAATTGTCGCTTGTCCACTATCATTGACCCTGCGCAGACAGTGCAACAAATCCTTTCCTGCCTTAGAATCAAGTGCCCCTGTTGGCTCATCTGCAAAGATAATCTCAGGGTTTGTAATGAGTGCTCTGCACACTGCGCCGCGCTGTTTCTGACCACCTGAGAGTTGATATGGATATTTGCGCAGTTGTTCGGACAAGTCAAACACCGCAGCAAGATTCTTAATGCGCTCCAAAATCTGTTTTGATGGCACGCCGTCGAGTGCAAGCGGCAAAGCAATGTTATCCTGTAAAGTCATTGTGTCTAACAAATTGTAATCCTGAAAAATAAAACCAATTTTATCTTTTCGCAGTTTGGCAAGCTCTTTGTTTGAAATTTGTGAAACATCTTTTCCATCAAGCATAACCATACCCCGTGTGGGTTTGTCAATTGTCGAAAGAATATTTAATAGTGTTGTCTTTCCAGAACCAGACGGTCCCATAACCGCAATGAAATCATCTTTATAGATGCACATGTCTATTCCTTTTAACACAGTTGTCTGAAAATCTTTTGCGCCATAACTTTTGACCAAATTTTTAATTTCTGCTACTTTCGTATCATTCATATTATTTCTTAACCCTCCTAACTCAATCCATAGCCTCTTGGAATCCCTCCCAAAATACTATTATTTACATTTCTTATCATAATCTATTTGAGAGAAAAAATCCTTACATTTATCTTACAAATCAACAGTAACCTCATCGTAACAATCATTTCCCTTAATATTTTTTAACCATTTCGCAATCCATTTCTTTTTGCTATAATAAACCTATCATAAGAAACTATAAGGAGCGTTCTCTATGAAAATCTTGTTAATTGGAATTAATGCAAAATATATTCACTCAAATCCAGCAATTTACAGTCTAAAAGCTTACGCGGACAAGTACGATTCCGCTCGCCCGAGTGACTGTGTTCTTGAGATTGCCGAGTACACTATCAATCAGTCTTCAAGTACTATCTTAGCTGATATCTATCAAAAAAAACCACAAGTAACTGCCTTTTCTTGTTATATTTGGAACTGGAATATTGTGCAGGAACTATTGTTAGAGCTTCCAAAAATTCTGCCAGAAACAGAACTCTGGCTTGGCGGACCAGAAGTTTCCTTTCAAGCGGAAAAAATAATTCAGGTATTTCCTCAGCTTACTGGCATTATGATAGGAGAAGGGGAAGAAACTTTTCTGGAACTATTACACTATTATTGGGAACATACAATTTCTTTGCCCAACATTAAAGGAATTGTATACAAAGATGGTTTTACTGGCGAGCGCGCACTCACAGACATTAATAAACTTCCCTTTTTATATCATCCTGATTTTTCTGCCAATAAGACACTCGACACCGACATCCTCGCACCTTTTAAAAATCGCATCCTCTATTATGAGTCTCAACGCGGGTGTCCATTTCAATGTGCATATTGCCTTTCTGCCATTGATAAAACAGTGCGTCTGCGCGACATCAACACAGTCAAATCAGAACTGCAATATTTTCTGAACTGCAAAGTACCACAAGTAAAGTTTGTTGACCGCACCTTTAACTGCAATGAAGCACATGCACTTTCCATCTGGCAATATTTATTAGAAAATGACAATGGTGTCACAAATTTTCACTTTGAGATTGCAGCAGATTTATTGACCGCCAAACAACTAGAACTTCTGCGCCGTATGCGTCCTAGTCTGATTCAACTTGAAATTGGTGTACAGTCCACAAATGAAACTACACTAAACGCCATTAACCGCCATACAAATATGGAAACGCTGCGGCAAAATATTGCACAAATCCACAGCTTTGAGAATATCCATCAGCATCTTGACTTAATTGCCGGGCTTCCCTATGAAGATTATAATAGCTTTGCCCACTCCTTTAATGATGTATATGCAATGGCACCAGATCAATTACAACTTGGATTCCTGAAAGTGTTAAAAGGCTCTCCCATAGAACAGCACACAGAGGAATATAGTATTGTGTACCAGTCAAAACCTCCCTATGAAGTCCTGTACACAAAATGGCTTTGCTACAAGGAACTACTCAAGTTAAAAGGAATTGCTGAACTAGTGGAAATTTACTATAATTCTGGTCAGTTTTCCTATACCCTTCCTGTACTACAGCAGGAATTTGTCTCGCCCTTTCATTTGTTTGCTGTCCTCACTGACTATTATCATGCAAACAAATATTTTGTGAATATACCCTCAAGAAGTTATCGCTATCAAATTTTATTGGAGTTTGCCTGTTCTGTTGCTTCGGATAAACGCAATCTTTATAGTGAACTGCTTACCTTTGATTTATATCTGCGTGAAAATCTTAAAAGCAGACCAAGCTTTTCTACGGAAAACAGAACAGACCGCCAAAAGTTAATTCAATTTTTTGCGCAGGAAGAACAAGTACCAAAATATCTCAAAAACTATAGCGGATATACTTCTGCACAACTTTTGCGTATGACACATGTCGAGTGCTTCTCATATCCTGTTTGGAAAGAAAACGCGTCAGATCGTACCCAAAAGTTATTGGTACCTGCTTATATTCTATTTGACTATCAAAAGCGTAGTCCGTTGACACATAACGCAACTTATTATGAAATAAACCTCTAATCGAGTAGGAGAAAGCTCCTTCCTTTGCTCCCCATGCGACCCGTCAGTGGCATATTTTCTCTGTGAAAACTGTTATATATGGTTTTCACATTATGCACAGGTCTGTGCATAAAAGACAAATCGAGTAGGGAAAACAATCCCTACTCGATAAACCAATACCATTATAAAAATATTCTTTTTAGTTTAATCCAAGTTCAGCCCAGCTTGACACACCAATATATGGCAATGCAAAATTTGCATAAGTTGGGTCTGCTGTATCCATATACTTAAACATTTCAAATGACACCTTTGGAACACCACCTGCATCTCTAATGCCAACTGCCATGCCATCATTTGCAACCTCAGAAGCATGATCAATTTGTCTGTGAATCACAATCCCTTCGATAAAAGGATTGGACGCCGCCAATTTATATGCATACTGCATTGCTGCTGCCTGAATATTCTGGTCTGTTGGCAATTGTGGATTCATAGAAGTAAATCCCATCTCAGAGATTAGAATATGACGCACATTTCCATTTGGTGCAAGCAAGAATGGCTGTGCCATATGATTTGTTACAACTTCTAAGTTTGTTGGATTAACCATTCTTGTATTATCAGAATGAACGACAAGATTCTTCATTCCTGAATATCCCGGAGGCAGATTCCAAAACTGACAATTAAACAGTGGAACCGGATGCGGGTGAATTGACAATCCCCAATCAATATTACCGGAAGCATTGATTGACTGTGCAAAATTATCCAGAACATTTCTACCCGGGTATGCATACTTGTTGGCATCTGTGTGCATCCAACGCTGATCAATGTTTATAAACACCCTTGCTCCTGCATTCTGGCTCTTAATTGCATTGTAACAGAGACGGAACTCTTTTGCATAATACTCTGAAAACTCTTTTTCTCCAATATCACCTGCATAGTGCCAAGGAGAATTGTTATTGATTTCGTTTCCAATAATCCATGTATGTATCGCACGGTTCTGGTCTGCATATCTGCCTGCTAAGAAGGACATCAACGCCTCAATCTTTTCCACACCGCCTTGCTCTGAAACATTCATAGCATAGCAATTTTTGCCCGGCACACGTGCCAGTGGCGCAATTAAATCCGCAGTCGCAGCATTGAAGGAATTTTTAATGATCATAATCACATTGCATCCTTCCTTTGCAAACTTCTGGCATACAATGTCGTATTCTCCAACAACACCGGAATTAAAGCTGTAAGTTTTTCCATTGTAGGTATAGTTTGTGCCACCACCTGTAAAGAATCTGCTAATATCAAGTTCATACGCTGCATAACCTGCGCCAAGTGCGGAGAGGTCTGTACTATACTGCCAATCCGCTGTCAATCCTTTTTTGCTGCGAATCGGGTAGTCTGTAGATTTGGAAGCAACCGCCTCTGGATTGGTAATATAGGACTCATTGCTGACTGGAACAAACACGCCGTTCTCTAACACTGTCACTACAAAACGGGAATACAGCTTAGAGTTTGCTGTGTTAAAGTCTAATGGCACGGTAAATGTCACCACTTCCGCCGCCGGCATCGATGCACAGTAATTCTGTCGTGCACCAATTCCTTCCTCATAAGGCTTTAACTCAAATAAATAATACATTCCATCAGGAGCTGGCTGCACCTGCCCTGATGCTGCAACTGTGACATCTTTTCCTGTAATTACACAGTTATTTACTGTCAGTGTAACTTCCGCCGCAAATGCTTTTGCTGGAATGCACACCAACAATAACACTGCAAACAGGAATGACAACATCAGTTTTGCTGCCTTCTTACTCCATTTTCCCTTTTGCATAAAACACCTTCCTTTTTCATCTGCATTGTCTCTGTAAATTTTATTTTTTAGAGCTTGTTCTAAAGCGAAACCATAACCCAAAATCTCTGAAACAAACTCAGTTACTTGACCATTGTATCACACAAAAAATATGCCTTCAACAAAATTTTATAACAATTCTTTATATACACGCATGACATTCCGAAACAGAATATTTTCAATCTCGCTCTCCGTAAAATGCTGACGTTCAAGTTCATGAACTAATTTATACATTTGTGAACAGTCCTGTATCTCCAGTTGCCCATTAATACCATCAAAATCTGTCCCAAGTCCAAGGCACTCCCCACCGCCAACATTCAGAATATGACGCGCGTGTTGTGCCATTCTTGCAACGCGGGAAGAATCATCATTGATCGCATTCAAAAAACGTCCATAACAGTTAAGCCCAATCACACCACCGCGATTTGCAATTACTCGAATCATATCATCCGTCAGATTGCGCGCATGTCCGCACAGCGCACGTGCATTAGAATGACTTGCAACAAATGGTTTTTCCGTATGTTTTGCAATATCCCAAAACCCTGCATCGGACAAGTGCGAGACATCAATAATCATACCTAACTCCTCCATTCGTTCTATAAACAGAAAACCATTTTCTGTCAATCCCGCTGAAGAATCAAATAGAGGAAACCCTTTTGCGGACTGCCGAGAATCCTTCTCAAAAATATTTGGACTAGCAAGCTCGTTGGGATAATTCCATGTCAGCGTCATCATGCGTGCTCCCAATTGATACAATGTCTCTAAATTTTGAATCTCACCCTTACAACAGCCTCCTTCCTCTACTGTCATCAATGCAGATATCTTTCCCTGTTTTTCATTTACAATGATCTCATCATATGTTTGGACAAAACAAATATCCTTCTTATTTTTTTGCATCTCATCTTGAAAGACATCAACCAGTTTCAACACATACATAAATGGATCAGGTTCCTTTTTCAAATCAACATAAAGCGCAAAATTCTGCAAAAGATAATTCGCTTTCTGCATCTTTTGAATATCCACATGCAGACTATTTTGAAAAAGCTGTTGTCGATTCCCCGCCTTTTGTCTCTCCCAAATTTGAGAAATTGTATCACAATGCATATCTGCTATTTTCATGGTAACCCTCTCGTACACGCCTACAACAATTTTATTATTCTTATTTTAAGCTATCTAAAGACATGTTATTCCAACCGCTTAAAATCTGATGCTGGATGCTTGCACCACGGGCACACGAAATCTGCTGGCAGCTCGTCTCCTTCATAAATGTATCCACATACAGTACAGAAAAATCCCCTTTTCTTGTCTGCCGCCACAGGTGCCTTTTTAATATTGCTCTGATAATAACTATATGTTACAGAACTGTCCTGTGACAATACCTCCCCATCTGTCACATCAGCCAAAAACAAGGTATGTGTGCCAAGATCTGTCATTGAAACCACCTTTGCAGAAAGGTATGCATTCGTTTCCTCTGCGATATAAACCACACCATTTTCCGAACGCTTAAAAGACACATCAACTGTTTTATCTACTTCTGCACCACTTTGGAACCCCCAGTGCTGGTATGTCTCAAACTTTGATTTCTCCGTCAAAATTGACACATTAAAAACTCCCGTTCGCACAATCATATCATGTGTGTAATTTTTCTTGTTCACTGCCACCACAATACGATTTGGCTCTGTTGTAACCTGTGAAACTGTATTAACAATACAGCCATTATCCTTGTCACCCTCCTTTGCCGTCAAAATAAACAAGCCATAGGTTAAATTGTACATCGCTTTCTTGTCCATCTCTAAATCCTCCTTTATATAATAATAAACGCTCAAAATCTTTTGTATTTGATATTATAACATAGGATTCTAAAATTACATAGAAAAAACTTCTCTTTTATTTCGAGAAGTTTTTTCTATGTTACTTTTCTATTGGTTACAGGTTATGCGCATTTGTTTTCATTGTCGGTGTGAACAGCAATCTTATCCTCTATGTGCAATCACTTTGTCAATCAGCCCAAACTGTAACGCCTCCTCAGCGGACAAATAGTTATCGCGCTCTGTCGCAAATGCTACTTCCTCTATCGTTCTGCCCGTATTCTCTGCAAGAATACGGTTTAGCCGCTGTTTATTCTGTTGCATATGATCCGAAAAAATCTTGATGTCTGTCGCTTGCCCCTCTATTCCATTTCCATGAATTGCAGGTTGATGTATCATCACCTCTGCATTTGACAAGGCAAAACGCTTTCCTTTTGCCCCGCCTGCAAGCAGAAATGCTCCAAAACTTGCCGCAAGCCCGACACAAATTGTCGATACATCACATCGAATATATTGCATTGTATCATAAATTGCAAACCCCGCTGTGACAGAACCGCCGGGACTATTGATGTATAACTGAATATCCTTGTCTGGGTCCTCCCCCTCCAGATGAAGCATCTGCGCCACAACCAAACCTGCCGATGTATTATTTACCTCTTCTCCAAGAAAGATAATTCGATCGGACAACAGCCTTGAAAAAATATCATAACTGCGTTCTCCTCTACTTGTCTGTTCTATTACATATGGAATTGTACTCATGCTACCATTCTACCTCCTATCTTATAATTTTTCACAAACAATACTTGTGTAGTACATAATGCAATCTGCATCTGAACTGGATAAAATATGCCATTTTTGCGATACATTTGTGGGGAACACTGATACACTCTGCCAAATGCCTGTGTAAATGCCTGCTGTGAACTGTAGTGTGCTTCATAGGCAATCTCAACAATTGGTTTATTACTTTCAACAAGTTTCTGTGCCGCCTGTGTCAGTCTTTTTCTTTGAATATACTTATAAATCGTGCATCCTGTTTTCTCTGCAAAAGTCCGTTCCATATAAAACTTTGAATAATTAAATACTGTTGCTATCTTATCTAAGGATAGCTCCTCCTCTATATGGTCGTCTATATATACCAGCACTTTTTCAATTATGGACTTATCACTCACACTTACTCCTCCTTTATTAATTGATAGTATGAGTATAACATATCTTTTGATTGTAGTCTTAATTAAAATTGCTGTGTTTTTCTGTTTTTTTAAGCTTATACAAGTGATTAGACATAAAATCTAAAGGACAAAAAATTACATAAATCATTTGATATTTTTATAAAATAAATACAAAATGATAACGCAAAAAAACTAATCTATACTATAAAATTATTTCACTCAATCGTATCTCTATCCTTTTCAAATAATTTTCTCCGTCATACATTTATACATTGTATGGCTTCTAATCCCACCGTTCTACTTTCGTTTATTGTCACTCTTCACAGGCTCAGATTTCGACCAACAAATCGGTATATATCAATCACTTTTGTTTTTACGATGCAATTGATTTTCCATAATCTTTTAACTTGACTTCAGCAGATACATAAATGGTGTGGAAAATAGGTGGAAAAATCGAAAACATCATAGTATAATTTTAGTAAATTATACGAAGGAGCGTATTTGGAGATGGGATTCAAATTTAGAAAAAGCATAAAAGTTGGACCATTTAGATTCAATTTTAGTAGTTCTGGCATTGGATATCGCTTTGGCGGAAAAGGAGCGAGAGTAACAAAAATGGCTAATGGACAAACAAGAACTACTATATCTCTACTGGATACAGGTGTTTCATATAGAACTGAGCGTGGAAGTAAAAAAGGAAATAGAAAAAGGAAACAAACACCTGTTAGTGGTTTTCCACAACACAATAAAAATGGTCTAGTCGTGTTATTAATAGTCATAGTTATTATATTTATGCGTGTCATTATTGACAATAAATCAGATAAAAATGGTATTAATAAAGTAGGAGAACTGTATAACACTAAACATATTTTGTCTATGGAACAAATTCTATTTATGGAACAGCATCCTCGGATTTATGATTCTATTGAATCTGTTGAGAAATACATACAAGAAAACGAAACATCAGCTATTAAACTTGTATCGGGCTATGAATTTGCAAAGGTAAACTACGATGGGGCACAATCGGAAACAGATGGCGTAGTTTGTTTTAAAAAAGGTGCGACTCATAAAGAGTTGGTTGAATGTGTAAGACTAATAATTGACGACGTGGGTCTTGCTTCTAAAATGGATATAGACGATGCAGTTAATTTGATGAATTCATATTTACCATCTGATTTTTATGAAACTTACTCTTTGGATTGTGCATATATCAGAAAATGGAGTAATACAGAGCGTTATATTGCTGCTTTTAGAAAAAATAATTTAGATTCTAATTACGCATATTATTTTAGTTTTTACTTGACACACAAAGCAGATGAATTATGGGTAATAGAAAATGATTTTGATGCATATGGAGGATTGGATAAAGGGCAAATTGATGATTATGAAAAATGGGAGTATAAATTTGAATAATAACAAATTTATGGTAATCATAAAGTGAGACGGTGAAAATTGAGTCTGTAGTGGTCAAGTGTTTTTGTAACACTTAACCACTACATCATCTAGGAAGAGCAAAATTGTCCCTATACTTCCTGCATCGAACCACTAATGCAGACACCGGTCAGCTAAGATTGCAAGTACCTGTTCAGTTATTTAGGAAAGGAAAATATTACAAACAAATTACTATCAGAATCCAATTGTGACTTTCTACCCTTTTCTTTATAAGTACTTCTTATTTCATTTTTATCCTCTTATCCCCTTTAACCTTCTCTCAATCTTTGTCAAAATTTGCGAGTGCAAAGTTAATAATAATACCTTATCAAGAATGATTTCCGCAAAGTAACTTAACATTGTCTGTTTTCTTGCTAAAAAATACAAAATAATTTGCGGTTTTATTTTTCCCTGCTTCACATATGGGACAACCATAGTACATTCCTTAAAGTTGCGACCATAAATATTAACATCATAATATGTGTGAATATTGCGCCATGTTTTTTTAATGTCTGGGCTTGTGAGATTGTGTATTGCTTCCAGATATTGTTTGCAGTATGTTATATACAGAAAAAATTTCAATATCTTTTGGTCGCCAACCCTGTCTGCTATGCTTTGATATAGATCTTCATAGCATCTCTGCTGCTTCTGTGCAATATTTTCAATATAGGAATGCGCATAAGTTTCTGAATTTAGATTTACCCGCCAATAATATCCTATATGCGCAATTGTACTAATGCGCTTGGCACTCGCTAAAGCCTGTGTCTTAACCAATAAGTCATCTTCAAAGTTAACATACCTTCTAAATTGTATTTGATGTGCTCTCCAAAAATCTATACAAAACATACAAGACCAAATATGCGGATAACGATTTTTTTCACCCATTTTAATTGGCGGTGCAAAGCCATTAAAAAGAAGCGGATATAAAAGTTGTTCTAAAATGTCCTTCCCTTCGTAACATGCATCTTCTGACACCTCAAAGACAGAATGTTTTCCGTCAATAATACGTCCGACACTGCACATGCACAAATCACTTTGGTCCTGCTCTATTTGTTCTATTTGCTTTGCATAACACATTGGATCAACAATATCATCCTGATCGCAAAAACAAAGATATTCTCCACTTGCTTTTGACACACCATAATTTCGGGCAGCAACAACACCGCTATTTTCTTGGTTATATATGACAACTCGGGAATCTTGGTATCGTATACACTCGCAGATTTGCCTACTATTATCCGTCGAACCATCATTGATTACCAGCACTTCCAGATTTTGATATGTGGATTGTAAAATGCTGTTCAGTGTCTCTTTAATATACTTCTTTCCATTGTATACAGGGATTATAACACTTACTTTTTTATCTTGTTTTATCATCTTCTCTATTGCCTTACTCCCCTAATTACTTTCCGAATATTTGTTTTGTATATAGCTAATACCCTTTATGGTCTTTTAATTAATCTGCTTAATTTTTGTATTGTTGTAATTGATATATACGCTCCTACTGCCGCCAGTCTATTTTTTAATCTTGCATTGGAATCCAACAATACTGTTTTCCGATACTTCTTAATTTCTCGCACAATCTGCATATATTCCTCAATATAGTTTTTTTTGTCATTTCCAATACAAGATAACAAGTCAAAGCAAGCACTGAAATGTCTGGAAATAGCCGCTTTCGTCAATGCAGGATGATTCTGTTCCATATACTGAATGCATTCATCTGTAAACTGAAGATAATCCATACGCTGCCTATAAAATTTTTTGTTCATAGTACTTCCATACCGTTGAAAATAATAGTACTTCTCTTCAGCACCGCAAGCAATTTTATCAGCAGCATCAAACAGTTTATACAAAATAGCAACATCCTCATGCAGTTTCCCCTTTGGAAAACGAATATTACAAAACAGCTTAGATTTAAACAATCGCCCCCACACAACAGTTACTATTCCTTTTTGATATAATAATTGAAATATACCTTCTTTAGAGTCATATACTTTAATCTCTTTATTCAAACTATTATCAATCTTTTTTTTATTCTCAATCTGTTCTGTTATCTTTTGATAACCACAAATTGATATTTGTACCTCTTTTGTCTGCATTATTTCATACAAATAGGAAATATAGTCTGTCATAATATAGTCATCACTATCAACAAAAGCATAATAATCACCCTTTGCTTTATCCATACCTAGGTTTCTAGCTTCTGCTTGTCCACTATTGTTTACATGAATTACTTTGACACGCAAATCAATCTCAGCATATTCATCACAAATCCGCCCCGAACGGTCTGTTGATCCATCATCTACCAAAATAATTTCCAAATTCGTATAAGTCTGTACAAGAATACTGTCCACACACCGTTTTATATAATGCTCCACATTATACACAGGTACAATCACACTAATCAACGGCTCATTCATTTTGTAGTAACTCCTCCACCTTCTCCGTCAGCCTATCCCACGAAAAGCGATATGCCTCTTTCCGCACATTCTCAACAAAATTTTTCTCCATGTCGTCCTTATAATATGCGATAACCGCCTGCGCAAGCTGTTGTGAATTTTTAGCTTCCACAACATAGCCAGTCTTTTTGTCTGTCACAACATCTGGTAGACCACCTACATTAGTCACAATAACGGGCTTCTCAAATCCATATGCAATCTGTACAATTCCACTTTGTGTTGCCGACTCGTAAGGCAACACCACCAAATCACAGGCAGCAAAATATTTCTCTACCTCATTATCTGGCGTGTAACCATCTGTCACCTCCACGCAGTCCTGAACATCACAACTATTTATTAGATTAAAATAATCTGCCTTATCACTGCCAAAAGCACCCACAATCATAAGCTTAATTGCCCCCAGTTCCTCCTTGATTTGCGGCATTGCCTGAATCAGATAACGCAGCCCTTTATAGTCGCGCACAAATCCAAAGAACAGCAGCAGCCTTTCCTCCTGATCTTTCCCAAGCTCCTGACGTGCCTGTTCCTTAGTAAGCCCACGCAACGAAAACGCGTGATAGGTTGGATGCGGGTTGAGCCGAAATTGCGCATCTGGTTTAATTGTGCGCAGGTCAGCACCATCACTGTGAGCGTGTACTATAAAAAAATCTGCATTTTTTAAGACAAGTCTGGTTAAAAACTTGTCCATTGGAAAGCGTTCATGCGGAAATACATTATGACAAACAAACATTTTTTTAATCTTTTTCCCAAGCATCGTTTCCAAAATCCAATAACAGGGCGCAAAATACGGATGCCACCACTGCAAAATAACTAAGTCTGGATTCTTTCTTTTAATCTTTTGGGCTGTAAGTATAATATTTGCTGGATTCGCTGTATTGATTAAAAACTGTGCCTTTGGAACACGAAACATGTCATTGCTGTAATCTTTTTGTTCCTTCCGAAATAAAAATTTGGGATATTGCATCTTAAAAGAAATCAACTCAACCTCATACTTGCGCGAAAGCGCCTGATACAGCAGACTTGTATAATGGGCAATCCCCCCCTTATATGGATACACTGGACCAATTAACACAATTTTTTTCATCTTTCCACTCCTTGCGTGCACTTTACTTTTTATCATAGCATGTATTGCCAACCGAAGCAAATATTTTTGCACCTGTACAATTACTATACAATTACTTATTCTTGCTGAACAATTACCATTATGCTATACTAAAACATATTTGAAATAAAGTGACGGCAATGCCACTAACTTTAGACGGTGGACTAAGAATCGTAAAACGAGCGGTTGCCATAGTGTAAACTTCTTATTATAGTTTACGCATACGCGAACATTGATAACTGTATATAGGTGGTTGTGCCGAGACATCAAAATGCAAAAACCAAGCTTCCTTCGGCATGTAAAATATACAAGGTACAAATGTGCAGTATGCACCATATAGGACCAAATTGACCCCTGTGGAGATAGTAGGTCATAGAAACAGAAAGCCCATTAGCTTTGGTCAATGGGTAGTTCACAGGTAATCCACTAAAGAATTATAGGAAAATAATGGACGCAATGTTAGGAGGATTGTATTATGCTGATTCTTGGGCTAAATAAAACTACTCTGTTAGATTATCCAGCACATGTCGCCGCCACTCTCTTTACGGGCGGTTGCAATTTTCGCTGTCCCTACTGCCACAACAAGGACATTGTGCAAATGACTAAATCGCTTATCCCTCTTTCTGAGCCAGAACTTTTTTCCTTCTTGGAAAAACGGCGTGGTATCCTTACTGGAGTATGTATTACGGGCGGAGAACCCACACTGCATTCCGATTTGCCTGATTTGATTCGACGCATTAAGGCACTAGGATATCTTGTAAAACTTGATACAAATGGAACAAATCCTGATATGCTAAAACTTCTAATCCATGCCAATCTAATTGATTACTGCGCTATGGATATTAAAAATGCTCCTGAAAAGTATTGTATTACTGTTGGTGCGGCATCAAACAGTTCTTTTTTTGACCTGTCCTCAATCAATACGTCAATCCAATTCCTAATTCAACAAAAAACGATTCCTTATGAATTTCGCACCACAATTGTGCAAGAACTTCACATTGAAACTGACCTGCATGCGATCTGCCAATGGATTGCTGGCGCACAAGCATACTTTCTACAATCCTATCAAGACAGTGAAAATGTTTTATGGAAAGGATTTCATGCGCATTCCGCGGAAACTTTGCAATCTTATGTGACACTCTGCCGTCAATATATTCCAAACACCACACTGCGCGGTGTATCATACTGATGTTGTTCACTTAGATTTCCACACGCTTCATATAATATCCGAAGCAACCTCTATACACTTTCTTGTCTGCGTCCTGCTGCATTCGTGCCTCACCATTCTCAAATCCCTCAAATCCAAACATTTGTGCAATACGTTGTTCCCGTTCATAGTAAACCCCCGGCACACCAAGATAATACTGAATTTCTTTTTGGGCATAACGAAACAAAAGTAATTGTCTGTAATTGTAATACGCGTGTAATACAAATGAGTTTGCCGCCAACTCATGATATTTTTCTGCCAGTATCACGGCATCTCTTGGTCGTATCAAAATGCTCTGTGCCTCTGGGCAAATATGAATTTCTGGATATAATTTTAATAGTTGCTGCCATTTATCCTCATGAATTTCCTCATAGATCTCTTGGCAATGCTCCTCCTGCGCTAAAGTGGCAGTCTTATTTTCTGACACCAAAACAGAACTGTTGTTATGTCCAATATTATAATCTTTTTCTCTTAAAATTGTAGCAGGCTGTTCTCGAAGCACGCAGATGCCCTTGCGCGTTCCATACATTGGTATCTCAACCCGAATGCAATGCGCAAAATCAGCCTTGTCATTCCACTCAAATTTCATCATGCCATATCCGCCTTTGATTGGAATCTCTCCCATCAGTATCTTTTCATCATATATATTTGTGGCATAAACTCTACAACTATTACCGCATTGCTGTGGTACCCCCCTCAATCCCACATGAAATCCATCATCCTCCACCCGCAGGAACCCAATATTGCGTTCCTTCTTTCCATTATTCATGTAATCAATATAAAAAAACTGCATATAAAAGCTCCTTTCCATTCTCTTCCTGTTTACTCTAATGTATGTCCACTCTTTCTGTTTTATGCTTTCAGGAATTGTGTAATCGAGTAGGGAATTGCTAGGCGTTTATCAGCTTGCTGCCAATATTCCTCTGGGCACCCGTGTGCATAAGAAAACAAGCACTCTCAAAAGAAAATGCTTGTCTTAGTTTGGAAAGAACTTTTATCTTTTACAATTCCCTATTCTAAGGAATCAATATATTTCATATAATTTACAACCATCAGCGCAATTTTAAACGTCAACGCATCATCAAATTTTCTAATATCAAGACCCGTGGACTGATGTAATTTCTCTATTCGATACACAAGCGTATTTCTGTGCACATAAAGTTGTCTGGACGTTTCAGAGACATTGAGATTATTGTCAAAAAACTTCTGCACAGTTGTTAAAATCTCATCGTCTAAATCATCTGGAATATTATCGCCAAAAATTTCCTTCATAAAGATGCGACAGAGATTGATAGGCAACTGATAGATTAGACGTCCTATTCCAAGTGTGTTATAAGCGCTAATTGCCTTTTCCATATAGAATATCATTCCCACATCACGCGCCATCTTCGCTTCTTTATAGGACTTTGAAACCTCCTTCAACTCAGGAACAATGGTTCCATAAGATACTTTTGTAATTAGCATTGCCTCTGAATTGAGCATGTCCACAATCACTTGAGCTGCTTGTTCTACCTCGCCATAGGATTCCAGAGAACTAACTTCCTTGATTAGAATAATATTCTTCTGCTCTACCGCAGTCAGATAACATCCCGGTTGACCCTCAAAAATATTCTTTAACATTTCCATAGAAATATTATCCTTATCATTCTGTGGCTCAATTAAATATACCACGCGGGGCACTTCGGGAATGATATGGAGCTTCTTTGCGCGATTATAGATATCCACCAACAACAGGTTGTCAAGCAACAAATTCTGGAAGAAGTTATTTTTATCAAAATGCTCTTTATATGCAATCACTAAATTCTGAATCTGGCTCACTGCCACTTTTCCAATCATATATGCGTCGGCTCCAGAACCTTTTGCAATCAGCACATAGAGCACCTCTCCGTCCTCGAGAATCTTCAGCATATGAAATCCACCTACAATCTGGCTGTCAGCCGGTGATGTAACAAAATTTTTCACCAGATCCTGTGATATATTCCTGCTGTCAAATGTTGCCGCCACCGTGATGCCCTCCATATCAATCACACACAGATCAATCTTGGTGATGGCTTTTAACTCGTCAATGCTTGTCTGAATTATTTGATTTGAAATCATATGGGAACCTCCCGAAAATCTTATTGAATAATGAAACCCATGTGAATTGCTTCACATGGGTAACTTTTATCAGATAGGACTACGCAAACTAGTTTGTGATAATCTTCTCTGTCTCTTTGTCAAATACGTGAATCTTCTCAATATCAATTGCAAACTTAACCTTATCACCTGGTCTTGCTGTTGTTCTAGGATCTACTCTTGCAGTGATTGGGAACTCTGCTAGGTCTGCATATAAGAATACTTCTGCACCAAGAAGCTCGTATACACGGATTGTTGTCTCAAAAGTACTCTCCGACTTTGCTTCTACCATCATCTGTGAATCATAGATATCCTCTGGTCTGATACCAAATGTAACAGTCTTTCCGCTGTAGCCACCCTCAATCAACTTCTTTGACTTTGCAGGAGGAAGAGGAATGGAAAGTCCTGCTACCTTCAAGTATGCTGTATCACCCTTTACATCAACCTTCGCGTCGATAAAGTTCATCTGTGGTGATCCCATAAATCCTGCAACGAACAAGTTCTGTGGCTTCTCATACAAATTCTGCGGTGTATCTACCTGCTGAACAACGCCGTCCTTCATAACAACGATACGTGTACCAAGAGTCATAGCCTCTGTCTGGTCATGTGTAACGTAGATAATGGTTGTACCAAGTCTCTGATGTAACTTTGCAATCTCAATACGCATCTGTACACGAAGTTTTGCATCCAAGTTGGAGAGAGGCTCATCCATCAGGAATACTTTAGGATTACGCACGATTGCACGTCCCATAGCAACACGCTGTCTCTGACCACCTGACAAAGCCTTTGGCTTTCTGTCAAGAAGTGCTGTCAAGTCAAGGATTTTCGCTGCTTCCTTAACCATTTTATCAATTTCATTCTTAGGAACTTTTCTTAATTTTAGACCAAATGCCATATTGTCATATACTGACATATGTGGGTACAGAGCATAGTTCTGGAATACCATCGCGATATCTCTATCCTTAGGCTCAACATCATTTACAACTCTGTCACCAATCTTTAACTCGCCAGAAGAAATGTCTTCAAGACCTGCAACCATACGAAGTGTAGTTGATTTTCCACAACCTGAAGGTCCAACGAAAATGATGAACTCTTTGTCAGCAATCTCAAGATTAAAGTTCTTTACTGCCTCGAATCCATTTGGATATACTTTACAAACGTTTTTTAATGATAAACTTGCCATATTAAAATGCCTCCCGAAATAATGATTATTTTGTTTCGTTGAAAGTATCGTGTACCCGTACATTCTTTCAACAAGTTATTTTTTACATGATTTAAGTATAAAATAAAATCACTTAAATTGCTATGCCATAAATCCACAAAGATTTTTTAACGCTTATGTTACAATTGCTTATCAATTCTGTTACAATCCAAGTTTTGCCAAAACTACTAAGCAATTTGTCCAATTTTTTCGCATAATTCTATACAAATTAGACAATCCATTTTTGCTTTTTTAATGCTATTCCTCCAAATTCCCACTATTTTCCGGCACTTCGACGAATTTCTCATCTTGATAATCTTTTGCAGGCATTGGTCTTTGTTCAACAATCCCTTGCTGTTCCCGTTCCATACGGTCACTTTCAGCAAATATGCCACTATCCTGATTAGAGGACTTACTATCAATGTCAACCAATGCCTCCTCATATCGCTTAAATACACGCAACAACAAAAAAGACTTTAGATAAATTACCAACCCAAACGCCAGCAGTATCATAATTGGCAAACTCTGAGGTATAAAATAGAGCACCACCACAGGAACTGCATAAATTCCAATCAGTAAAACTGCTGTTGGAAGATGTGAGATCGCCATCAAGAAAGCATTCTTAATTGTATTTTTGACCGGATTGACAAACCGCGCTTGAAGTGGAAACAGAAACATCACACCCAACAACACAACAAACGTCACCGCAATCATAGCAATGCGCATCCATTGTGCAAATTTAATGCCAGAGTACAAAATGATGCGAAAATCCACTGTCAAAATTCCCAAAACGACAACAAGGAGCAGCCATATTACCGTTCCCTGTTTAAAATTGTCCTTAAATCCTTTCCAAAATCCTCGCACAATATAGGTCTCTTCATTTTTTACCATCTTGAATCCCATATAATATGCAGCGGAAAAAGCGGCTCCAATCGTAAAGAATGGGATACTAAAAATTAAAAACAACACATTTAGTATCATGATATCCGCAACCTTATTTAGAAAATTCATTAATGGGCTATCTAACTTAAACATTTATTTAATAATCTCCTCTCAGTCTTAGACAAGGCTGGTATATACCTGCTTGTAGTTGCGCAGAAGTTTCTGGTGCGTGACAAGCGCCAAATCCGCTTTCTCTTTTGCCTTATCCATAATCTCGTCATAGTGTTTCAGAAATGTATCTGCCACAATCGCCTCATATTTCCCAGAAATAATGCCGTTGTTGAGATCGTTGACAATCTCTTCCTTGGTATGTGCTTCTCTGTAAGGTTTGGGCTCCATAGAGTTCACCACCTGCTCTGAAATCTGTAAAATCGCTTCTTTGTGGCCCATTCCACTCGCTTTCAATCCGCGGGGATAACCATTTCCGTCAAACCGCTCATGGTGTGCTGCCGCAATTTTAATAATCTCCCTCGACAACTTCTTCTCAAGAGTCTTTTCCATAATTTCAACATGGGTCTTAATCAAATTTTTCTCCTCGTCGCTAAAAGCGCGCGGTACATTCAATAACTCCAAAGGAATTGCAAGCATCCCAATATCGTGCAAGAGCGCCGCATAGTACACCTCATTTTTGTCCAACTCACTCAGCTTTAATTTTCTGCCAAGCTCACGGCAGACATAGACCGTCGCAATTGTCTCTGACACTGCCTGCTCATCTTTTAGTCCAGTGCAGTACATCAGCATTTTTAGATATTTTTCTTTCTCGTCATCAGACAAAAGCACATAGTCAAGGCTTTCGCTGTATGCTTCCCGATAGGTGTGATCGGCCAATTTCGTGTAGATATCGTGCTGTTCCACCGCCTCATCTAACAAAGAACACACTTCTGGATCATACTTTGTTCCCGCATATTTTTGAATCATTTTCGGATCAAATTTTTCTCCAAAAGAGCGATGCCACACGTCGACAATCTCCGCAACCTTCAAAACTTCCAGCTCAAAGCGGTATTGGTAGTCCATATCCTTTGTCTTGCTGTAATCTGTATGATGATAGAGCACCATCTTGGACTGCTCATCCAACGGTGAGAGATACTTTAGAAAAAGATAGCCATACACAGAATGCGGCAATGGATTTTTTGCCTCAAAAGTAAGCTGTTTGCGCACGTCATCCGTCTTGTACGCCCCAATGTCATGCAAAAGCGCCAGTACCATAAAATCCGCAATCTCATATTTTTCATACGTTCCATAGGTTTCCAACAATTTGGCCATAATATAGCTCACCCGCATACAGTGATGCGCCATAGGCTTATTCATCAACCTCAGCGTCTCATAAATCAAATCTACCATATTTCTGCTCGTTATATATTCTACTGCCATTTTTTCACCCCTTGCTTTTTCGTTTAGAAACTGTGAATGATATGTTATTTGTTATCAGTTCCTTACTGTTTCAAAATCAATCTTCTCTGCATTGGCGTATACCGAATGCCGTCCTTTGCCTGTTCTACATTCGTATCCACAAATCCCATGCGATGATAAAAACCTGTCGCATAAGGCGCCGCATTGACTGTGAGATTGCTATGTCCCTCCTCTGTCAGAACATAGCGGCTTACATATTCAATCAGCCCCCTGCCAATTCCCATTTTGTGATATCTTCGGTCGACAAAAAGCAATGATATATGTGTCTCATCCCGCAAACTAATCATCCCGATCATCCGGTTATTATCATATGCCCCAAAAAGCTGATATACCCCCATAATAAACATTCTGTAGAGCATTGTGTCCGTGATAAAATCCTGAAAGCTCTCGATGCCCTCTGGCGTGTAATCGCACGCCTCAAACTGCATAAAAGTCCGCCATGCAAGCGCCATAGCATCATCCCATTCATTGCGGTATGCCGGTCTTAAAGCAACTCTTACTGGCTTGATAATCCCCCTGCCAAATCTCTGTCTAACCTCCAATTTTTTAATCACCTTCTCACTTTTATAGAATTGTTTTTCTATATGTAATTCGTATCACAGCACGCCAATCATCTAACACTCATTACAATAGTATAGCACATATTTATAGAATTGTATATTTATTCTGAGAATATTTTATTGGGATTTGTTACAGTTCAGCTCAGTACTTTGCACTTGCTGCAAAGTCCGTGAAACAGCGTTGCAGTTGAGAAGCATCAAGCCACGGTACGTGGCTTTGACACCACGAAGTGGTTTTGCATGGCTTGATGCACGTAACAGGAAGCCGAAGGCTGAACTGTTACTGGGATTTATGGGTCGCGCGCCACTTTAGTGGCATATTTCCTCTGCGCAGGTCTGCGCATAAAAAGAACACAGACCCCTCAAGAAAGTCTGTGTTCTAAAAACACTATTGGCAGATAAAAAATTTTTCCAGCGCTTCAATTGCTTCGCCTTCATCCGCTCCCTTTGCTGCAATTGTCACATTCATTCCCTCAGAAGGATTAAATGCAATAATTCCCATAATGCTTTTTGCATTGATTTTGTACTTATCGTACTCCAATAGAATCTCGCTCTTGTATTGACTTGCAATCTGAACAATCTCGGCCAGTGGATGATCATATCTTTTCTCAATTTCTTTTACCTTTACTTCTCTTTTTAACACACCAGTTCCCTCCGTTACATCTACATAAGACCTAAAAGTCTATTCCATATGAAAACTCTTGCAAAGCAATCTTTCTTGTATATTCATGTAATAATTGATTCATGTAATAATTGCTTAAAATTTGTACTGTATTATTGTCTATTTTTTTTTGAGAAAAGTCAATATTTTTTCTAAAAAAACTTTGTCCAAAGACCAAAAACCGTCTTTTTCACGAAAAACACGTCTATTTTAGATATTTCATTAGTATTTTCTGCAAAACATCAATATCGATTGGCTTGGTCATAAAATCATCAAAACCTTTCTTAATGTATTCTTCCCTCGCACCTGTGGCTGCATTTGCTGTCAAAACGACAATGGGTGTACTATGACTGACACTTTCCTGATTCCTGTGTAAGTACTGCATTAAATCTGTACCGCTCATCTCTGGCATCATGTCATCTGTCAGAATTAAATCATACTTCTCCTGATCTAGATGTTTAGCAGCGACCACACCCCCATCTGCGCGACTCACCTCGATATCAAGCATTTCCAAAATTGACGCAATGACTTCAAGATTCATCTCATTGTCATCTATCACATAAACCTTTTTCCCCGGAAAACACATGGTATCTAAGCTTTCTGGCTCCTCATTCTGCACTTGAAATTGGTTTTTATAATCTCCAAGAGGAGTGCTTGAGACAACACGCTGCGGAATTACCACACAAAAACTAGACCCTTTTCCATACTCGCTCTCCACATTCAGCTTGCCATCCATCAATGTCACTAATCGCGAAGTAATATTCAACCCTAGCCCAGTTCCTTCCACGCTTCTATTTTTCAGCAGATCAAGGCGCTCAAATTCCACAAAAAGCTTTGGAATCTCATTCTTGCGAATTCCTACACCACTGTCTGAAACGCGAATGTCAAGCAAAATATTTTCCTCGTCAATATAGTTGGACACTTCCCGTTTTCTCACACAAAGTTCTATCCACCCTTTCTCTGTGTACTTCACAGCATTCGTCATCAGATTCAAAATAATTTGTTTGATACGTACTTCATCGCCATAAAGCAACTCTGGAAGTGTTGGGTCAATGTCAAGACGCAGCTCCAATCCAGCTTTTATCACCCTGTCCTTTATCATCGCCACAACATCATTGAGTACCGAAGCAAGACTGTAGTCTGACGTTATAATATCTATTTTTCCAGTTTCTATTTTGGAAAAATCAAGAATATCATTAATCAATGCCAATAACGTCCTTCCGGCACTCTGTATATCCGCGGCATGTTTGCGAATACTGCTGTCCTTTGTCTCATGCAAAATCAACTCATTTGAACCAAGAATTGCATTGAGTGGTGTGCGAATCTCATGAGACATATGGGACAGAAAACGACTTTTCTGCTCATTTGCCTCCTCTGCTGCAATCTTATCCCGCTCCATAATAACGCGGTCTGCTTCCTCTCGCACCCGATTAATCTCATTGCGGCTGCGCACAACCCAGACCAACATACATGCGCCAAAAGCAAACACCCCATAACCAAAAGCGACAGAACATGGATAGACTGCATTGTTCCAGTAAAAAAGAATACTTAACACAGTGCTGAAAATCAAAGTCCCATAACCAGCGAACACCTCAACAGCAGGCATCAGCTTTTCCTGAAGAAAACTCAAAGTACATGTCCCTATGTTTAACACGATTAGTATATGCACCACCACATAAAAACTTGACATACTGTATGCAAAAATTGCAAATGCTGCGGTGCTTATCGCCACAATAAAAAAGTTAAACAAAGCCAATATGTCGTATCGCCTCTGTCCCGGAAAAAATGCACACTGCGTAAACAGCGTAAACGGAATTGGCAGCATAATTAAAGAAAGACTGTTAAGCCAACTTACAATAAAAGTACGCTCAATAAAGAGTTCCATACATCCACAGTCTGTCCCAAGATAAATGACAGAAAGTACCAAAAAACAAATAAGCCATCTCAGAGAATGAATATCGCGCATTTTGTCAACCAGTATGGCAGAACGACTTGCAATCAAGCTTAGCAAAATAACCAATCCAACTGCCACACACAAGCCAAGACTGCGACATGACTTTTCCAAAATATATTTGTTCAATGCATATCTATCACCGACAGCTAGAAACTGGATTGTAGCACAATCCTCATCTGCCATATTTTCTAGCACAATTGTAATGGTATCCCCCTTCTCAAATCCTTTCGCCTGTATCTGGTGGAGCATGTACATTCTTCTTCCGTGAGAACGATACTCTTGTTTATAGGAATGCTGATACCACACAGCATCATTCACATAGACTGTAGTGTCAAGCGCCCTTGCCCGAAAGCAGAGATATTCTTCTAGTGAGGGTGTAAAGTCAAGCGTCTTTGATATTGATACACTTCCTTGTTCAACAATCTGAACTTGCAGATAGTGCTGTGCGTGTGCTGTTACTTTCTGAGAGCTACCTGTATAATACCACCCTTCGCCAAACCACACATCATTTTTTCCAATATTTTTAAAATGCCGCTGAATCGGCGAATCAATGCAGATTGCCACTGTAACAATAAAAACAAGAATCAAAACGACACTGTAAAACATTTTCACTATAAAACTAATATCTTTCTTCCCGAGTCGTTTCCACATGTGTTTTTTCCTTTCTCTCCTCCGGTATTAGCTGCTCTTATTTTTATCCTCCACCAGAGTCCACAAATAACCGATACCATACACTGTCTTAATATAATTGTGTGCATCCAGCTTGTTGCGAAGCATATGTACTGTTTCTGCCAGCATTGCATCATCAATAAAGATTCTGCATTCAGAACATAGTTTCTCCACAAGTGCTTTTTTCTTAAGCACAATTCCTTTATTTTCCACCAAATTGCGCAGCAAGGATTGTTCCAATCGGTTCAGTCGTACCTTTTTGCCCGCAATGCGATACTCTTCCGCATCAAAGTTAAATTGATAAGTATCTATCATGACAAGATGCTCCCCAATAACACTTTTCTTAGAGCCAGCGCCAATTGCCTCAAACCTACCAATTGCATGGTAATTCGCCCCTTTTTTCCTGCGCTTGAACTGTGTCCAGACTTTTGCCTTGAGCACCGCTGTATTAAACGGCTTTGTAATATAGTCTGAGATCCCCAGTTCACTAAGCTTTTGTACACTTAAACTTTCTTCGCTAGGCACAATCAATATAATCGCAGGATTTTTGGACTTATAAAAGCCATTTCTCAGTTCATCAATCAATACATATCCATTCCCATCAGGCAATTTTGTTTCTATGATGATTAACTGAAATTTTTCCCTCTCCAGCAAGGCAGCAGCCGACTCACAGGTACTGCATGTGTGCACATGTGTTTCTGCATCCATCATTGCCCATCCCATCCGTTCTGCCAGTTTAAAATCTGCTTCAATTATCAATATATTGTTCATATTGCCATCGTTCCCTTTTCCATACACAACCCATTTATCCCTTTTACAGACACTATTTATAGACAGTACCTGAATTTACTTTTCAAGTACTGTCTGTATTGGTTGATCTCAATGCATTTCTTACTTTGTAATATTTTGTAATTTCATAACAGATTATAGATCTTATCCGCCATATTATCAATACATTCTTTATGAAAAGGTACAAGACAGAATAATTTTCTCAACCCGTAAGAATTCCTGCAAGAATAACACTAGCCGCAAGTCCAGATGCAGTAGACAACAGTGCCCCTGTAAGAGTCCATCTAGTCTTAGTGACTTTTGTTGCCATAAAATATACAGACATTGTATAAAACACAGTTTCTGTGCTTGCCAGCGCAAGCGAAGTAGTAAGTCCCGCAAAGGAATCTGTGCCATACTCCTTAAATATATCCAGCGCAAGCCCTGTCGCAGCAGACGCAGAAAAAAGTTTCACCACAAAAAGCGATACCAATTCATTAGGAAAATCGTCGGCAAACAGAACAATTACTCGGCCAATCATATCGCCCGCAAACTCCAGAAATCCCGATGCCCGCAACACCCCCACTGCAATCATTAACCCTATCAGCGTGGGAACAATATTCATCACAGTGCGCATCCCATCTTTTGCTCCCCTTGTAAAACTATTGTAGATATCTTTTTTCTGTGATAATCCCATTGCAACAATGTAGAAAATCAGCGCTGGTATCAGCATATTTGATATCTGGGTCATGACAGAAACTCCTGAAATACAAATCTGTACTGTACTAATCTATATTCTTCTGTGCTTCAAAATATAACCATTTTTGTCCTACACTGTCCTCAAAAAACAATTGTTTTAGTACTTATGTACTATGTCTATGAATACTTTTTCGGTTTATATTATTCTTTGCCGACACGGGTTTCTTACCCTTCGAGCACTTTACCAAGGAGATTTCATAGATGATTAATTTTGCTTTTTGCTATGAGCAGAAGGAACTGTTAGAATTTGTTAGAGACGAAATATTAAATTGTTTTCGTTATCGAGATATAAAAATCGCTGTGATGTGCTATCACAATGCCTACGAATTACAGCGCTGTATCTGCTGCAACTGCCCTGACATCCTCTTTTATGACAGAACAGAGGATGATGGACTCATGCGCAGTGTCATCTTGCAAGCCAAACAACAAAACAAACAGCTTATTTCTATAGTCACACAAAGCAAGGATTACAACTCTTCCGTAGAAGATGTCCTGTTAGAGCCTATATACATTATGCCAGACAAGAGCCGTCGGCAGCTCTGGGCATATGCCTCACTCGCCTACGAGACAATTGTCGATGATGCTGATTCTTTTTCCTATTATGTCAGACCTGACTATATCCATACCCCAGTGAGGGAAATCCGTTATTTTGTCTCTGAGGGAAGACGCACTCATATTGTCTCCTCTAACTACCGCGATACATTCTACCAAAAGCTTGATGTCGTTGAAAAACGCATCCGCCTGAAGAATTGCCAGTTTATGCGCATCCATAAATCGTATCTGGTCAATGCGCGCTACATTGACGGTTATAGCCGAGACTATGTGCTACTTACCACAGGAGAACGACTACGTATCAGTCGATACGAATACTATCGGACACTCAATGAACGACTACAAGGCTCAAAACGCAGACATTCTATACAATTTGGTTTTACAGAAATATAAAAAATTTTTCAGTTAATTTATACGGAGAAGGAAGAATGTCTGGTCGAACATTCTTCCGTGGTGGTTAGAAGGGATTCTTCTGTGAGGAATGTATTTCTACCTCCTCCGCGCTATCCCATTTTATTATAACATATTTTACTCTAAAAAACTAAGTCCCAATTCTTCGCAAATTCCTCCAATTCTTCACACAAAGGATAAGCTGCTTAATTGAGTGATACCAAACACGTTCTAAATCATTTTACTTTGACGATTTTAGGAATACCGTTTCCCTCTGTCAGTGCAGCCTTAGCAAGTTTGTCTGCCTCCTCATTATACTTGTCGCCCGTGTGCGCCGCTATTTTCTGAAAAGTAATCTGTATTCGCTCGCTACTTGCCCGCATAAACTTCGCATACTTTTGTGTCAGATTATTGTTCGTTTTCCAGCCGCCAGTCGCCCACATCTCAATTCCCATATAATCATAACAGATTTTGACTGCGGGATATCCATTGACCTCACACCATTTGACTGCAAACATTGCCCCGAGCATTTCTCCTGTAACGTTGCGCAACTCCAATGATTCTGGATTATTACCATTGCCGGATTCGCGGACAATCTCCCCGTCTGGCTGAATCAAAACACAGCCAAAAGAATATCTTCCTAACTCCTTCTGAAAGCTGCCGTCAACATAAGCCACCACTTGATTTGTCTTAGACTGATTAACAGTATCACAAGTCAGATTCTGAAAGGGATCTCTTGTTCCAGTCAGATATGCCTGTGCCTCCTCCTCGGAGAAAAAGCTCTTGTATTGCGCCCCCGAATATCCGTCAACCGAAGCCTTGCAAGCTTCCCATGTCTCAAAAATGCCTGTTTTCTTTCCTTTTTTTACAGCATATATTTTCTTCCTTGCCATGTTTATTTCCGCCTTATTCTCTCATCTGTTTTCGTTTAGCCGGAGAAGACTCCCACTTCTATAAGCAGCAGGTAAAATACAACTTTGTCTCAGTGGGAGTACAATCTCCAGCTGAGCTAAACCTCCGGCATGATTGCAGACATGCGAATCCGCAATGTGTCAGCAGAGCTGACTCGCACACCGCAGCAAGAATACCGATGGCATTCTTGAAATGCATCTTCCTGACATCGTATCACAGTTCTTCCTCATAAGGCAAAAGCTTGGCAAGATATCCTTTTTGACAAAGCATCTCCTCAATCTCGTCGAGAACTGTCTCACTTTCTGCACTGACAGTATGAAAATGATAACCCGATGTCACATTTAACAGCGGCGTGGATTTTCCAGACCGGATATTATCAATAAACGCACGCACATCTCTGCGGCTTTTAATATTCAGTGCTGCGCGCACCTTTCCATATGCCCTGTGATTTACCATCACATCCAGAACCTTTCCGCCAAGATCTACAATTGCATTCAGCTCATCCTCCACTTGTGCGTCTGTATGACAAACTTTAAATGTCCGTACACAGAGATTCTGTGCTGTGTGCTCAAGATAATATCCCTTTGTTGTGGATTTGATAGGATAACCCTCTGTGCGCAAAAGCGCCATATCCTGCACAACTACCTGACGACTCACACCCGTTTCCTTTCCCAGCGCACTGCCAGAAATCGGTTCTTGTGTCTGTTGCATTTTTGTCAAAATGAACTTTCTGCGCTCGTCCCCGGTCAATTCTCTCTCCATAATCCGCCTTTCAAATCTCCTTTCAAACTTTATTCGTCCATATCAATTACACGCAAATGCTTTAGGCTGATATCTAAGATTGGCGCCGAATGCGTAAGGGCTCCGCTTGACACATAATCCACACCCAGCGCTGTAATTTTTTTAATATTCTCCCTTGTAATGTTGCCGGAACATTCCGTCTCTGCCCGACAATCAATCAATTGTATTGCCTCTGCCATCTGCTCGGATGTCATATTGTCGAGCATAATGATATCTGCACCTGCCTCCACTGCCTGCCGTACCATGTCAAGATTCTCTACTTCCACCTCAATTTTCCGGACAAACGGCGCATATGCCCTCGCTGCCTCCACTGCCTTGCGCACACCACCCGCCGCATCAATATGATTATCTTTTAGCAAAACACCATCCGAAAGATTATATCTATGGTTTCCGCCTCCGCCGACGCGCACCGCATATTTCTCAAATACACGCATACCCGGCGTAGTCTTTCTAGTGTCCAACAGCTTTGTCTTTGTTCCTTCTAATAATTGTACTACATTATGTGTGTATGTGGCAATACCGCTCAATCGCTGCAGATAGTTTAGCGCTGTGCGCTCACCAGACAACAACACCCGGATATCTCCTGTAACCACAGCAAGCACTTCCCCATTCTGCACTGCATCTCCATCTTTTATATTATAAACTACCTTGGTATCTTTGTCCAGCAATGTAAACACTCGCTCAAAAACTGCAAGACCGGCTACAATACCATCCTCCTTACAAATCAGTTGTACTTCTCCCTTTTTGTAATTGGGCATAACTGCATTGGTTGACACATCTTCATAGTTAATGTCCTCCTCCAATGCCATTTGAATATATTTATCAGCGACAAGCTGCATTGTTATTGGATTCATCGTAATTCCCCTTTCTCATTTCTTTCACAAATTTTTTCTGCCGCGCGTCTTGCAAATACAAGACTCTCTAAAAGACTATTGCTGGCAAGCCTATTTCTCCCATGAACACCATTACAACTCGTCTCGCCAACCGCATACAAGTGTTCCATTGTTGTCCGTGAATCGCTATCCACATAAATCCCTCCCATAAAATAGTGCTGTGCTGGCACAATTGGCACAGGCTCTTTTAGCAGGTCATACCCTTCCATAAGACAATGGTTATAAATATTAGGAAAATGCTCTCGAATAACGCGTTCTGGCACTTTTTCAAACGAAAGGTACTCATAATCAGCCTCTTCCCTTTCCATCTCCTTTAGAATTGCCTCTGTCACCATATCCCGCGGAAGAAGCTCATCAACAAAACGTTCCCCCTTATGGTTTTGTATGACAGCACCTTCTCCCCGCGCAGATTCCGATATCAAAAAGCTTCTGCCAGGTTTTGTGCTATAGAGACAAGTCGGGTGAATTTGCACATAATCCATATGCTCTAGCGCCACACCATGCTCCTTTGCAATACGACAGGCATCTCCTGTCAACAGCGGAAAATTTGTGGAGTGTTGATAAAGTCCTCCTATCCCACCAGTTGCCATTACAGTATCCGGCGCATATAGCTCTAGCAAGTCTCCTTTTTTGTCTTTTGCTTGTATGCCAACACAAACGCCATTTCGTTCCATAAGGTCAGTCATTGTCGTGTACTCCATTATTTTGACATTTGCAAGTCTGCGCACATGTGCTAACAGCGTGGTGGTAATTTCCTCACCTGTAATATCCTTGTGAAAACAAATGCGCGGCTGCGAGTGCGCCCCTTCTCTTGTATAGACAAGACTTCCGTCTGCATTTTTCTCAAAGCGCACACCTAATGCCAATAGATGATTAATCACTGCACGGCTAGAATGAATCATAATCGCCACACTCTCCTTACGATTTTCATAGTGCCCTGCGCGCATGGTATCCTCAAAATATGCATCATAGTCATTCTCATCGCGCAACACACAGATTCCACCCTGCGCCAGCATTGAATCACAACTTGCAATATCTTCCTTTGACAGCATTAGTATCTTTTTCTCTCGTGGCAACGACAGAGCAGTATAAAGCCCTGCGACACCACATCCGGCAATGACCACATCATAATACAGTTTTCTTGTCATTTTTGCCAACCATACCCTTTCTTTTTCTTAGGAACTGTACAAAAATATCAGCTATTTTTCTACAGCTTCCAACATTCGTTCCAATGTCCGTCTGGCAGCTCTGTTTATTGAATTATCTTCAAGAAGCACTTCATTTTTCCCTGTTTTGAGTACCTCAATTACGTTATCCAATGCTATCTGCTTCATACCAGCACAAACAGGTTCTGTTTCTGGAAAATAAAATGTTGCGTCTGGTCTTGCCTGCTGCAAAGCATATCTGACACCAGACTCTGTGCCAATAATAAATTCTATATCAGAACTTTTTTCTGCGTAGGACAAAATTCCGCTTGTAGAGCCAATATAATCCGCAACGTTCAACACTGCATAATTACATTCCGGGTGAACAAGTATCTTTGCGGCAGGATGCTGTGCGCGCAGCTTTTGGATTTCCTCTGCGCGCATATTTTCATGAATTGGGCAAAAACCTTCCAGAAAAAGAATACTTTTTTCCGGGACATTTTCTGCCGTATATCGCGCAAGATTTTTATCTGGAATAAATAAAATGTTTTTATTTGGCAGATTTCGCACAATAGAAATCGCATTTGCAGAAGTTACGCTGATATCGGACCACGACTTAATCTCCGCCGTCGAATTTATATAACACACAACTGCAAGGTCCTCATATTGCTGTCTTACCTTCTTTAACGCAGACTGGTCAACCATATGCGCCATCGGGCAGTCTGCCTCTGCATCTGGCATCAACACAATTTTTGATGGATTAAGCAATTTCGCACTTTCTCCCATAAAAGAAACGCCGCAAAACACAATGGTCCTATGCGGCAGTATGGTTGCCTTTTTGCTCAAAAAATAAGAGTCCCCTATGTAATCTGCAATCTCTTGTATCTCTGGTCGAGTATAATAATGCGCCAAAATTACTGCATTCTTTTCCTGCTTCAAATTTTGTATCTCTTCCTGTTTTGTCATATAAAACCTCCCATTTTTGCTTTCTATGCATTCTATGACAGCTCTCATGCAGTATAGCACATATCTTTACATATGACAAGACAGATGAAATGACAAAATAAATTTTAGTGATTTTACTTTAAAAATTAGCTCTTACAATAAAGAAAAACAACGACAGAACAAATCTTATTGACTTCAATCCTACAGACTGATAAAATAATATCAGTTTTATAAAAGAAATTCTAATGTGAAAGGTAGGATATCAATTATGCAATATGTAACAAGTGGAACCTGTTCTAAAATGATTGATTTTGAAGTTGAGGATAACATTATAAAGTCTGTGTCATTCACTGGCGGCTGCAATGGCAATCTAAAAGGAATTTCAGCTCTGGTTGCTGGAATGTCAGTTGATGATGCCATCTCAAAACTCAAAGGTATTCAATGCGGATTCAAAAGTACCTCCTGTCCTGATCAATTGGCACATGCGCTAGAACAATATAAGGCACAAACAGCAAAATCATAAATCGGAGGCTGGAATTATGAAACGCATTGTCTTTACTGGCGGCGGCTCCGCCGGACATGTGACGCCAAATATCGCTCTATTCCCCAAACTTAAAAGTCTGGGGTATGATATTCACTATATCGGCTCTTATGACGGCATTGAAAAAAAGCTAATCGAAGATTACCGCATTCCCTATTATGGAATTTCTACGGGAAAACTCCGAAGATATTTTGACATTAAAAACTTTAGTGACCCTTTCCGTGTCATCAAGGGCTTTGTTGAAGCTAGAAAAATCCTAAAGACATTAAAACCAGATATTGTATTTAGCAAGGGAGGATTTGTGAGCGTTCCTGTTGTCCGCGCGGCAGCCATGCTAAAAATCCCTTGTATTATTCATGAATCTGACATGACGCCGGGACTTGCCAACAATCTATGCATTCCCGTCGCCCGTAAAGTCTGTTGTAATTTCCCGGAGACTCTTCAAAATCTTCCCGCTGAGAAGGCAGTACTCACTGGCTCTCCCATACGAAATGAACTCACAAAGGGCAGTAAGCAAAAAGGGCTAGAGATGTGTGGTTTCAGCGCAACAAAACCTGTGATTATGGTAATCGGAGGAAGTCTTGGTGCTGCTGGCGTCAACAAATTAGTTCGAGAAGCACTGCCAACCTTGCTTGAAGACTTTCAGATTGTGCATATCTGTGGAAAGGAAAAAATTGATAACTTGCTTCTAAAAACTGCTGGATACAAACAATTTGAATTTGTAAAAGATGATTTAAAAGACCTATTTGCAATGGCTGATATTGTTATCTCGCGCGCTGGCGCCAATGCAATTTGCGAACTTCTAGCGCTAAGAAAGCCCAATCTTTTAATCCCGTTGCCTGCCCACGCAAGCCGCGGCGATCAAATCCTAAACGCAAAAAGTTTTGAAGCACAAGGATTCTCTATGGTTGCAGACGAAGATTATCTCACCTCTGTAACCTTGACAGAAAAGGTACATGAATTATACTTTACAAGGCAATCCTATATTGATGCCATGCAGAACAGCAAAATCAGGGATTCTATCGATACAATTGCAGCGTTAATTGAGGAGACAGTAAGTCAATAACCTCACTTGCTTGCTGATTGTATATTTTTATGGATTTAGAAACAGTAAAAAATAAATGACACGTCTTGCCTTGTCTATTTCTTCGATTTCGTAAGTCAAAAAGTCTTGGCATAATCTGCTATGCCTGTCTTTTGACTTACAACTTCACAAAATATTCTGTGCAATTTGTATCGCTTATTTTCCTACTGCCTTTTCGGAGTTGTGTACTTATTGAAGATGAGCTAATTATACATTTGCAGATGTGGAGTAAATATTTTATAATCAAATGTACAATCGGGAATTGTTAAAGCAAAAAGGATGATTGCAAAATGAAAGCGGATAATGAATTACTAGAAAATTTGGATAAATTGCACACGACTGAATTAGGTGTACAACGCATTAAAAGAAATCTATCTTTAGATACAGAAGATGTGGTTAGTTGGTGTAAAACTAAAATTTACTCTGATAATGCTGCTATTACACGAAACGGGAAGAACTGGTATGTAGATGTAGATGATTGTACCTTAACAGTAAATACATATAGTTATACGATTATTACGGCACATAAGAAAAAATAAAAGATGCCATAATCGTTTTCGTTAGAATAGGGAAAATCTAATTTTTCATACAATTAATTTTAAATGGTTTTTGGCTTTAAAAGTATAATGTTCAAATTATAAAAAAAAGAAAATGTATCAATTTGCTTGTTGGAAAGATCTAATTTTTTCTGTTATTGTATCGCCTTTTGTATTGTACTTCCTATGGTTTCCATCTGTGCCACAGAATTTAATAAATTGTAAATATAGCAGGCAATCATATGGACTACCTGCTATATAAAATAATCTGTGTAAGTTATTCTTCACTCAAACTCTTCAATGCTAAACTTTATCTAGCCATTTGAATGAAAAAAATCGTTCTATATTAAATTAATGAGGACACTTATCAAATGTCTGCGTTGAAATATGATCGCCAAAAACCAAATCGCCACATTTACTGCATCTTTTTCCAGAATAATATTCTACCCTACAATGACCATCAGAATATGTATAATGCAAAGCATGTGTTCCACTTACATAATTATGGGTGCACGTACTATAAGGCTGAATTTCACTTTCATCACCATAATAAACATTACCATATTCATCCACAAAGATTTCATTTTTCTCTGCAGTAATATATGTTTCTAATTTATAAAGATCACAGTCTTCTTGTCCATGTACTTGTACAGTTGTTATGTCCTCCATAAAATATGTTTGTACTTTATTTGCATCATAATTCGCGTTAAAGCATTCCACATCTACTGGTTGATATGCAGCAGCCGTTAGGGAAGAAGCAAAAACTCCTGTCACAATAAGAAATGTTCCTGCCACTTTGCTTAGCAGTCCAAATGTTCTCTTGGTCCTTTTCATATTTTTTATTCTCTCTTTCAGTTCTTTTTCACCTGTATTCTTCCCTAAACCCATAAATGGTACTTTGTTAATGTATTTTCCTACAGCAAAATCAACAACCATATTTGCATAGGCCTTCATTTGCTGTGTGTTCTTTTCCAATAAAACTTTTTCATCACAGTACATTTCAGCAACGATGTTCCACCGTTTCCATAGATAATAGACCAATGGATTATAAAAATTTAAGATAACGACCATCAATAGAAGCAGTTTAACAAGATTGTCTTTGGCTCTAACATGTGTCAGTTCATGGTTTAATACATCTTTTAGTCTATCCTCTTCAAACTCAACATCTGGCAAAACAATTTTCCCAGATAGAAATCCTATTGCAATTGGTACATCCAATTCACTACAACGATATACTTTCACTCTTATATCGCGCTCAAACAAGTATAACAATTCTGTCTCATCTTTGCTTAAAATAGAACAATCCCATATTATCCTTTGTGTTTTCCGATAATTCTTGACCATATAAAGCATTAGGCAGACACTTATTAAGCCAAAAGCAATGACGATAGCATATATCAGTTCATTACAAGTATAAATTCCATTTCTGTAAATGTGAATTGAGTACCCACTATTATCGATCTGCCCGCCTTTACTTTGCAGAAATTTTTCTGCTCTAAGCAATTTTCTCACCCATGCGCCATAATCCATACAGAGATACGGAAATGGAATGAGAAATAAAGCGATTGTTATGGTGAGATAAACTTTGTGCCATACTGTTGGCAGATGTCGTTTTGTGTAGATGTAAAACAACATGTAAATTATAATCGCAGCACTTCCCGCGAGCCCCATTGTATGAAACAGACTCATCTCTGTCCCTCCTTTGTTCATTATAGGCTCTCGGAATCTTCTTTACACCTTCCTATGCGATTCCATTTTTATCCTGTACACGGACACTGAATCAACATCAATATGCACACTTCTAAAAATCCTCCCGCAGAATCAGGTACAACGCGACTCCAAAAACCTATTCCTATGCACGCTTGAAACATGTTTTAGAACGAATCAAGCGTGCATTTATGAGCGTTCTCGGAATCTCTTATCTGTATTGCAATCTTTACTCTGTCGTCTCCTCTATCATTGCCCTAAGATTGTTTGCAACGGTATCACTGATATTTCTTCCTCCAGTAAGCGCTGACAAAAATCGAATTACAGAGCCATCGTACAATTCGTCAAGCAGGTACCTTGTCCGTACCTTTTCATACTCCGGAATTGTAAGTGCAGCATAATACACTTTTTTCCGTCCGCGCATCTCTGTTCGGATTAGCCCTTTATCAATTAACCGTCTCAAAAAAGTATTGACCGTCTGCTTTGCCCATACCTTCTCTGTATTGTTGCTCAAATACGCCATAAATTCAGAGAACATTTTACCTGTTCCCTCTTCCCATAAATAATCCATAATTAACGCCTCTGAGCGTGACATTCCAGTATCTGTTATCTTTGACATATTTCCTACTCCTCTCCTATTTACACATTATTTTTGCTTCCTATCTTTTATATATTACTATTATTTCGTCATACTTGTAAAGCTTTTTTGACAAAATTTAATACTTTTTAACAAAAGATTCTCTCACCTGATCCAACTCCTCAGAAGTCATACCACATGGTTTCATAACCAGAGTCTGTCCATCATTGTTGTAGCGTGGAATTAGATGTACATGAAAATGAAATACAGTTTGCCCCGCGACTTCATTGTTGTTCTGAATCACATTAAATCCATCACAGCCAAATTGCTCTGTCATTTTCACTGCCATATCCCGAGCAAGTACAAGAGCCTTGGAAGCCGTTCTGTCATCAATCTCATACAGGTTTTTAAAATGCTCCTTTGGAAGAATCAGCGCATGTCCCTTTGTGACAGGGCTTAAATCCAGTATCACGCGGAAATCCTCATCTTCATACAATGTCCTTGACGGTATTGTACCATTTGCTATCTTACAAAATATACAGTTCTCATCCTTCATATAATTACCCCCATTCTTATTGAAACACAAACAATAAATCCAGAGTGCGCAACACCTTAAAGTCACCTTTCATCTTCATATCGCCCGACATAAACGCTTTTTGGAAGGTCATATGCCCTTGTACAATCTCACTGATAATATTAGAGGACACTTGCATTTCCACATCAAAATGATCTGTCTCCCCATAGAAACATTCCAGCTCTGTATGATTTACCTGAACAATCAACGGCAACTGCACTTCTGGTATATTAAACCGATACACTGCGCGGAAGCCCGCCTGCGGATAAAAATGTGTCTTAAATTCCTGCAAGAACAGATTACTATCCGGCTCCTTTACACTCATCAAATTCTTAAACATGCTGGCAAGCTCTTGTATATCCTCTTTCTGTTTCTGCACATACAAATCGTCACTGGCAAGTTCCGACAACTGTTCTGCCTCCTGCGGAGTCAAATTTAGGCTTTGTGTAAATGTAATCTTCTGTTTCACTGCCTGGTTGCTGTTTGGGAAAATTGGCATTTTCTGATTGATGGAGCGATACATATCTTCTGTGCGCTTGTCAATCACTCTCGCGTAACCTGAATTTTGCTCTAGCTCTGACACATCTGCAACATACCCGCAAATTCCTGTAATGGGTCGACCACCAAGAATTTCCCACGCCTCTGTAAGACTTTTTACCGCATCATGTTCCCCGTAAGTCGTTGCCATCACAACCGGGCACATATAAATTCCTGCAATTTTCTCCTTGTCACCATACAGCCAGCAGGCATCAAGAAACTGCTGCATATAACCGCCCACACCATACCATTCCACTGTTGTTGCCAGAATAATACCATCCGCGTCCTTTAAAGTCTGCGGGAGCGTAACAATATTATTTTTTAACTCATACAGGTCATAGCGCTCTACACTGACATTCAACTCACGCAATACCTCCTGTATTTTATTTAAAACGTATAATGTCGGGTCTCCAATCAGTCCCCTGCCTCCGTAATAAATATTAATTTTCACCCTTTAAACCTCCTCTTTCATTCTAGGGCGTGTTATCAAGCCTTATGCGAATCAAACAGAGAAAAATACATTTTATTGCAGGCGTCCAAATCCGTAATCTGTCAGCAAAGCTGACCCGCATGCCGCAGCAAGAATGCCGATGGCATTCTTGAAATTATTTTAGTCCCATATTTTTATTCTGAAATGTTTCTATAACGTACATCACTGCCATAATCAGCAGGCCGCAGATTAACCCACCTACATGTGCCGCATTGTCAACAAGCGCTGCCCTTGCACCAGAATAAATCATATAGACAATTGCAAAAATCATTCTACCCACAGAAATATTTTCATATGCGCTTGGTATCTCTCTGCCATTTTGGTCCAAAATATCTGTTTGATTGTTTATCCCAAATGTATTAGAATATGCCCTTCGTCTTCTGTCGCGCGCGACAACAAGGATAAACAGTGCCCCGATTAGACCAAAGATTGCTCCACTGGCACCCACTGCATCATAAATATGCCCAGTCAAAATTGCATAAGCAATTGAAAATGCTCCTGCACCAAAACCAGACAACACATACAAAAGCACAAACCGAACATGCCCAATTGCCTGCTCTACCATCTGTCCCAATCCAACTAGAAAAATCATATTGCTGACAATATGTTCCGCGTCTGTATGCAGAAACATGGAAGTTACAAACCGATAATATTGTTTTGCTTCAAGAACCCTTTCGGCATTCATACTACCAACATTATACACAAGTTCGCCGATTTGTGTACACAAAATATATCCCACAATATTAAGTCCCAAAAACACAATTGTCACACAATAATCTCGCCAGTCCACCGTCTTTTCCTGCCCCATCGTCCACACCTTTCCTTATTGTACTACTATCAGTCTAGCACCATACAAGGTCTTCGTCAACCAATAGCAATAAAGGAAAAATGCTCCTTTTCTTTTCTGTATTGGTATATATACCCTAAAGCCACTCCTTATTCTCACATTCTATCATATCCCCGCTGCTGCGTCTATCTTGTTCTTGACTTTTTATATTATATTGCCCTGATAATTAGCACAATGATTATGTATTTGACTCAACGCATTGTTAACAGTTTCATGATGCAGCTGGAAAATTTGTTATTAAAAATCGAGCAGGCAACTTCCATATAAGCTCTGCCTGCTCGATAAAATTTAATAATTCATCATCAAAAATCTATATGCTTTATATGCATTAATAATGCCACCTGATTTTACGCTTTTTTCCAGTCCCTTTACCGGAGTAACATTCCCATTATTTGTAATAATTTTTTTCAGCTCGCTTGGTTTTAGGTCTTTTTTTGTCTCCAACAACAAACTGCATACTCCTGTAACAAATGGGGCTGCTGCCGATGTTCCATTTGATTTTATAAATCCATCTTTACCATATAAACCAACTATATTTTCTCCCGGCGCAGCAACATCAACACACTTTCCATAATTTGAAGTTGCATACATTTTACCTTCTCTGTCAATAGCTGCAACCACAATACTATTCTTCAATATTCATAAACTTTTTTGACAATTTTAGTGGCCCTTCTAGCGCCTCCTTGGCTGTTATATCCCCAAGACGTTTAATTGCTTTTTTCAGATGCTCTACAGCAAGTGAACAATCTGCGTCAATTTGATAAGCCAGGCTTGCACTCATGCGTTGTCGAAACATTTCATCAACATTGGTACGCGATGGATATTTTAGTAATAACCACTCCGCCAACTGCCTCTTTTTACAATAAACAGCCTCTGCAATCAAATCACGTTGCTGAACCATATTGTAAAGCTCACTACTTAATATCATCTCAAATTTATCTGGTGATTGTCCAAGGCGCTGCAAAAAAATATCTAACATTAACACATCTGCTGTATAGCGATCTTCTTCTAATTCTTGAAGCACATGTTCTGAACATATCCCATAAGACAACTTTTTTCTTGTGATATTTTTGGTCATCCTTATCTCTTTTATTAAATTTCCTACTGTTATATATCCCATCTTTTCTCTCCCGTATATTGTACTACTCACATTATTACAATTTTAATTTTATTATAATCACCTATTTTCTGTAAACTGATATAAATCCATTCTGACGCTATACTACTATTCATACACATGAATTTTTTAGCAAAACTTTAGGTGTTGTTAGCACAAACAGCAACCATTCCTCACACATGATTTTCATTTTTGCAAAGGCTCAAAAAGTAACCTATGTTAACAATACGCGCAAAATTGCAAGTTTCTACGGGTGGATTTTTTATCAGTCAGATGGTATACTCTTAGTATAACTCTACAGACAATTTTGATATTTAAAAATGCACAAGGAGGAGCAAGATGAAATTAGGAAATAGTTTTTTTCATGCACGAAAAAAAAGCGGACTGACGCAAGAAGAAGTTGCCCAAAAGCTGGGTGTTAGTAGACAGACTATCTCTAAATGGGAGACGGACGAGACACTCCCAGATATTCGCCAGTCCAAAAAAATGGCAGTCTTGTACAACATATCCTTAGATGAGCTTATTAAATTTGATGTAGATGTGAAGGAAATCGAACAGGTGATAGAACGGACCAATGAAGAGACAGAATCGAAAATTGACTGGACTGCCGTATGGGGGAAAAAATATCCTATTCTACTTCAGTATCAAAATGAGGTGAATGTCCCTAATTATGAAATCCGACTGACCGAGATGCTAGACGAATTAAAAAAAGAATATGGATACAATGAGCTAGATGCTATGCTGGTATTAAAGGATATTCTAGCCAAAGTGTGGAAATGCCCATGACACTTGTGTATTCCCTGCTACATCTTCTAGTAGATGGCATCTGCGCATTCGCCATGTTTGGCAGATTTCTGCCTCATGGAAATCAGACAATAGACTTTCTTTTATATAATTTTTGTGCCTTTGCATTGCAAATGCCATTTGGTATCGTACTAGACCTTATTGAAAAGCAAAAAAAATACTGCTACTCCGCAAAAGCCTCTCATTTTATAACAGTTAGTGGAGTTCTGTTCACACTCCTTGGCACGTTTACACACCCAATTGTGCTGGGAATTGGCAATGCATTATTCCATATCGGCGGAGGTGTTGGAACAATCCACGAAGATTATGCAAAGCATTGGCAAGGCAAAGGGCTTGGTATCTTTGTCGCTCCTGGGGCACTTGGTTTATATCTTGGAACGCTGGCTGCCAAAAATGAAATTGCACAATATTGGCTTTGGACTGCTAGTATTGTGATGTTATTATGCTGTGTAATCACACTGATAAAAACAAAAAATACCACCTCTATTTGGCAATTTGCTTGCAATCAGCCAACTGCTTATAACACGACCTGTAATGTTCCCCAGAAAAACAACCTTCTCAGAAAAACTTCTGTACTTTGTCTGGCACTCTGCTGCCTGCTGGTTGTTATTATGCGTTCTTATATTGGCATGACAGTTATCTTTTCATGGAAAACTTCTATATTCAGCGGACTTATCGCTGTGTTGGCGGTTGTATTTGGTAAAATGGCTGGCGGTTTTTTAGCAGCACGCTATGGAATTTTACAGACTTCTACGGTATCATTATTTTTTGCGGTAATAACATACTTTCACTCCGCCAGTATGCCATTTGGTATTGCAGCACTGTTTCTATTTAATATAACAATGCCAATTACTTTGTATTTAATGGTTCATCACTTTCCGCAAATGCCGGGATTTTCCTTTGGTTTTTTAACCTTTGGACTTTTTCTTGGATTCCTTCCTGCCTATTTTGAACTCCCTAATATAGCAGGCGGGCATCTCATAGGTTGTGTGGGAAGTGCACTCTCCCTGCTGCTTTTGTACATAGGTATACACTCTTTGTCTCAGTGAAGGCTACCTTAACCCACCATCTAAAGCCAGTGGGATCGCGGTCGCTCTATTTTCAACTTGATAGATTCTTGAAATCTTTTATGCCTAATATCTCGAGAGGATATCTAATAACTGGAGGTGTTTTTTGACATTTTGGCTTCTTAAAATGTTTGTCGTTGCCCTTATACTTACTTTTATCATAGAACTGACAGTGGCATTTTTCCTTGGAATCCGTTGCCATAAAGTTTTTCTGTTGATATTGCTAGTCAATATCTTTACAAATCCGCCCGCTGTACTACTATACTGGTTGGGCAGCCTTTATTTTCCAAAGATTACAGACCTTGGGCTGCAACTTGGCATAGAATTTGCTGTCATTATCATAGAAGCACTAATTTATCACTGTTTTTCCACAAAAAAGAAGTGGAATCTCACACACCCAATACTGTTATCTATAGAATTAAATATATGTTCGTGGTCTATTGGATTGTTTCTTCTTTAGTTTTTGAAGTCTTTTTAGAAATAGCGATTCGCTAACACTGGAGGTATCAAAATGAAAAAATACTTATTTGTACTTTATACACTGCTCTGCTGTGCACTGTTCGTTCTTCCTGTCCACGCAGACATTATTTGGGAACCTGACGATTATTTCTACAACCAGCACGCCTTAGATTGCACTTATATCAATCGCATGTTCACTGCAAATGGACCAGACGGTGTTGTCATTGTCTACAAAAACCCGGAATCACCACAGATTGTAACCCAATTGGACAATGGATTTAAAACCTATATCTCTTATATCTACACCGATTCAGATGGTATCCTTTGGGGAATTTATGAGGGCCCTGACAAAACAGGATGGCTACCAATGGATTATATGGAAGTGGTCTACGATAGTATTTCATTCGTAGAAGATTACTCCGCAGAACTGATTCATGAAAGTGGTGAACTCGACAATGCATATCAAAATAAGGATATTTATTTATGGAATTATCCTGGTTCCGAGTCGTTTTATATCATCCAAACAAATGACTCTATGCCATCTTATGACAGAGTATATGTTGATGAGGAAAGTAGGCGTTGGGGAAATGTTAACTACTATTTTGGATATAAAGATGTCTGGATTTGCATTGACCAACCAACATCTGATTTCACTGCACTCTACCCCACTGGTGCCCCATCAAGGAATACTTCGCAGACAGACAATACGCAGACAGCAACAAACTCCTCCACCGCAAAACGCATTGTGCCAAAACAAAATACTGCGGTGGTCACGCTAACAATCATACTTGTACTTGCCGTCGTGCTTGCCACCGCAGGACTATTAATAAAGTTTAAGCGAAAAGAATAAATCCCATCTTATTTTAAATGGAAACGATTCACCAGTTCATGTAGACGTTTGGACTGATCTGACAGCTCTGCACTTGTCGCCGCGCTATTCTGAGCAAAGGAAGAGTTTGACTGGACTACACTGCTAATCAAATCAACATTTGTTGTGATTTGTTCCAGCACACTCTTCTGATTTAGCGAGGCACTGCTAATTTTTTCCATAGAACATAAAATTTCTTCAGAGCCCTTTACAACAGTCAGCAAAGACTTTGCTGTGTTATCTGCGATATTAATACCATTCTCAACGGCTTCTTGGGAAGTGGCAATTAGCGATGCTGTCTGATTAACTGCCTGTGCACTCTTTGCAGCCAATTCACGAATTTCATTCGCCACCACAGCAAATCCTTTTCCCGCCATTCCTGCCCTAGATGCCTCAATAGACGCATTTAAAGAAAGCAAATTCGTCTGCGATGCGATATCTTCAATCGTCTTAACAATTTTCTCAATCTCTCCCGAGGACTGGCGAATCTTTGACATAGCATGAATCAATTGCTTCATTTCCTTATTGCTCTCGTCAATATGCCGATTAACCTCAGAAACAAAATTATTTGCTGTCTGCGCATCCATTGCATTTGCTGATACATCCTGTGACAAACTTTCAATTGAGGCTGCCAATTGATCAATCGCCGATGCCTGTTCTGTAGCACCATCTGAGAGAATCTGTGCACCGGATGACACATTTTCTGAACTTGCAGACACTTCATCAGCCGAGAGAACAATCTCATGAAGCGTTTCATTAAGAGACTGAGAAATTTTTTCAATTGATGCCTGAATGGGAATAAAATCACCTATGTAGTCCTGCGTTATATTAATATCCATATTATTATCCGCCATCTGGGAAAGCTGATCAGAAATATCATTGACATAATTGTTAATAATCGTGCTAATATGATTAAACGCCTGCGACAGCCGCCCCAACTCATCCTCTGACTGAATATCAATATGAATATTCAAGTCTCCTGCCTCCAGCTTTGCGGCTCCTTCTGTAATTACCTGAATCGGATCTAGTGCCCTCCTAATAATGCGATTCATTGACCTCAGTAGTAGAAATCCAAACACCAACACTAAGAAAGTTAACTTTCCAGCACCTTCGATAATTGGTCCATAAAATTCCATGCCATTAACTGTCATGTGTAGCGTCCAATATGTTTTATCATTGACGGTCAATGGTATTGTCACACAGACACCACCTCTGCCAGTGGCGTAATTTTTTCTTCCTTTAATTAAAGCACGACTACTTCTAAGCTCTCCCTCTGGTATTTCATGAAGCTTCTGAGCATCTACCTCCATAGTATTATATCCTACCTCAGCAGCAGTTTTTCCCACTGTGGTATCATCAGCGGAGTCTACCAGAATTGTCCCATCTGCTGCAAGCGCCACTAAATGAGCCGACTTGTAATCTGTGCTGATTAACAACTGTTCCTGCATCTTATCAAGTGCCACATCAACGCCAGACACGCCAAGAAAATCCCCCTGTGCATCCCAAAGTGGCGCAATAATGCTAATCATCATTATATTCTTTCCCATCAACTCATACACATAAGGGTCCATAATGTATGGCTCTTTGCTCTGCTTAATCTGTTTCCAGTAATCCTTATCATAATTGTCAAAAGCATCTTCATGCTTCTCAAAAACATATCCTGTCTTTTGCTCATTCGGATATACCACCGACTCAAAAGCCATATCCTTTTTGTGCACACTATAGGGTACACCGTCAGCATCTGCAATAGCATTCTGCTCAAAATAAGCAAATGCTGTCGGGAATCCATCTCCTCCCTCCAAAAGCCCTACCAAAGCTGTATCAATCGCACCTCTTTGTTCCTTTGGATCCAATGTAGAAATATTCCTGAGCGCACCTGCAAACCCGATTACCTTTCCATACGCTTCCTCAATATCATTCACCAGCAAAAAAGCATTTTCATAAGCGACCGCGGACAGCTTTTCTTTGTTTACCCGCATCAGAGATTTTGCAGAGAGCATAGCAGACATCAAAACAGTAAGCAAAAAAATAACGGCCGTAATCGCTGCCATTTTCGTGATAATTTTTTGGCTGAGATTATTGTTCTCCTTAAAATTCCATTCCATAGACATAAACTCTTCCCCCGTGAAATCGTTTTTTGTACCACATTCTGCCCTATGCATCTGTTTAGATGCAAAGCGTGGTTTGTACTCATTTTACGTATGATTTATTATATCTATATTTTCTTAATAAGTCAATCACTCATTTGTAACAAATAAAGCAGAATGTTACAATTTGATTACTTTTCATCTCCGCCCTCAGACTTTGGCATATCCTTAGATATCATTGGTGTAAACAACAATACTTTTGGACACAAATTCATAAATTAGATGTTATATTCACTATTGTTTGCGCAATAATATACTCGTGTACTAACCTTCTGATAATCATAGTAAAGTGTTCTAGATATTTTGTCAGTCTGCGAGGCGAGAGAGGCGCAGCAGTAGCAGTGACTGCGGTGGCTGACAACAACAAAACAGATGGCAAAATGGACAATGCTATTCACCATGAATTACAAGTGGTCAATACACTATCCCTCACAGATTCGTTAGAAAACACGCTGCATATCTTTTCTATTATATTCATAAAATAAAGCAACATTCGAGAAGTTGGTGATATTGATTATGATGAATTATATTTGGGGTGGTATGCTAATTATTGGTATTATCTTTGGCGTAGTAACAGGCAATATGCAGGCAGTGACAGACGCTGTACTGCAATCCTCTAAAGAGGCTATCACGCTTGGTATCTCTATGCTTGGTATTGTTGCATTCTGGACAGGACTGATGGAAGTGGCAGAAGAGTCTGGAGTCATTACAGGACTTACAAGGCTAATCGCCCCGTTTATGCGTTTCCTGTTTCCAAATATCCCCAAAGGGCACAGGGCATGGGACTCCTTGTCTGCTAATTTTGTGGCAAATATATTGGGACTTGGATGGGCAGCGACGCCGGCTGGGCTGCGGGCGATGAGTGATTTGGAGCAGCTTGAAAGAGAACGTGGGAATGGAGAATACTTGGGTACAGAGACATCAGAAAATAGTCTGCAAAGTCATACAGCGGGTGCGAGAACGGCAAGCAATGAGATGTGCACGTTTCTTGTGATGAATATTTCGTCATTGCAGTTGATACCAGTGAATATTATCGCATACCGCAGCCAGTATGGGAGCGCAAATCCGGCGGCGGTAATTGCGCCCGCAATTGTGGCGACGTTTTTTAGCACTGTGGTGGCGGTGGTGTATTGTAAAATGATGTGTAGAAAGAATCATTGATAAATTTGTTGTGGCAATAGTTAAAGGTGGGACATCCTAAAAATATTCGCATTACAATTGTAAAACATTAATTTATTTTGTTGATTACTGGGAAGCAAATGCAATTGATGAACTTTTTAATTGATGTATACTATTAGCAAAGAATATTTTGAAGGAAATAAGGAAACATGAAATTTGAATGGAATGAGGATAAGAATGCTATAAACAAAGAAAAACACAAAATTTCTTTTGAAACAGCTCATATGTTTTTGATGATCCTTATTATATTGAAATGTTTGATTTTAAACACAGCGTTGACAAGGATCGATATATTGCAATAGGCAAGGTTGGTGATATATTGTTTGTGGTATTTACGGAAAGAAAAGATACAATTTGGTTGATTTCAGTCAGACTGGCAACAAATGTGGAAAGGAGCCTTTATTATGACCAGGACATTTATTATTGAGAGTGGACAAAAACCAACAGAAAATCAACTGAGAGAAATTGAGGAAGCACAGAAAAGCCCTATTATTTTTGATGAAGATTGTAAGGAGTTGTCACCAGCTATGATGAAAGCATTTAAGAGTGCGGTGGTTCAGCAGAATCGCAAGAAAAAGGCTTAGAAAGCGTTAATAAATAGCAATTAAACGTATAGGAAAACACACAATCCATAATGTTGGATACTTGTTTTTCATCATTGCATTGGTGAACTACCCATTGTCTAGAGCCAATGGGCTTCCTGCTTCTTCGACATACTATATCCACAGGCGTTAATTCGGGCAGTCCCTGCCCTATAACGGTATATATCGTACATTTCGCACCTTATATATTTTACATGCTGAAGCACTGCTTGGTTTTTGCATTCTGATTTCTCAGCACAACCATCTATATACAATTATCAATGTCCGTGTATGAATAAATGGTAACAAAAAACTTACACTATGACAACCACTACTTTTGGCTACCTTAATCCACCGTCTAAAGCCAGTGGGATTGCGGCAGCCATTCTTTCAATAAGTCTTTTAATTCCTCCAATGAAAATACCTCTGACATTTGTACCTCCTTATCAGAATCCCATCTGTAATTCTAAAAATATCCCTTTACAACCTTTTACGAAATCCATTTCATTAGCTCATAAACCCTGTCTTTTGTAAGTTTTGCCGCTTTCTGATTTACAATCATCGTCCGAATGGAACCCCCTTCATATGCTGCACCCGCCTTTTGAATCTCTTGTTCTTTCCATGTAATCCACTCGCGCTCTTCTATTGTAAGCGCAGCCATTTTCTCTTCATCCTGTGTATATTGCAAAGCTTCCCACAAATCGTTCAATGCATTGTCCCATACTCTAAACAAAGTGTTTGTTTTTTCGTTGTATTCCACTGTGGTTAAGGGATCGTTTGCTATCGATGCCTCTAACTCAGCCGCCCATTCCTCAGCATATGTTATTGTTTTTTGAAACGCTTCAACTACATCTTGCGCATAAAATCCCTCCTGCTGCGTTTCATTATTCAATGCATAAAAAGGAAGCACTGTTTCCGTTGTGGTAGAAAGGTCATAATACCCCACCCAGCTTCTAAATTCCTCTGGAAGTTTATCAAGCGGAGCGCCCGGTAGATAAATCAAAATGTCTTTTGCATTCTCAAGACCATAGGCATATGTATAGCAATACTTCACACCATCTTTAATCTCTTCTGTTTTTATCTCGTGGGCATAATTGATTTGGGCAATTTGCATCACATAGGTATATTCATTGACCTGCGTTGGTTGCGTAAACTGTCCACTAAAATTACTTTTGTACATCGTTCCATTGGGATATTCCTCTCCTGTCACTCCCATATCACTATCATAATATTCTCCTGAAAAACTCCCATCTGGATTAATGTGAAGTATCGTTGCCCAGGCTCCAGCGCCACTGAGAAACCAGAATTTATATTTTTTTAGATCTGCAAAAGTAAAATTTTCTGACAGTTCCTCCGTTTCGGTAGAAGTATTTGTTTCTTCTAAAAGCATTGTCTCTTTAGAAGGAATCGTCTCCTCAGAAGAATCTATTTCCCTTTCAAAAGTTTCTGATTCCTTTAAAAAGTCCTTCTCTTCAAATATTTCAGTCCCCTGTGTACTTTTTACACTTGTATCAAAGTCAATACTAATTTTTTCTGGCTCTTTCCTTTGGCAACTGCATATAGATAATACTGTGCTCATCGTTAAAATAACAAATATTTTATTTCTTTTCATACTTATTTTTTGCTCCCTATCCAATTTATAACATTTATAATTTTGTTGCTAATTTAGATTATACACCCGCGTTACATATCAATCAATATACTACAAAATATTAAGTTGCTTTTCACGGGCAGGAATGCACATAAACTACGCCTTCTGTAAGAACATAATTCAGAAGTAAGGGACGACTTTTGTAAAGTAAAACTTTAAATATCACCCTGAATCGTTACTATGAGTGGTCTTTTAGGGTGTGAATCAATATCAGTTCGTTAAGGAGATTTTCCAAACTATGGTCCCGTAAAAAGCTCGAGAACGAAATCAAAACACACAAGAACTCAAACTTACTTTCAGCCTGTTTTCTAAATTTGGTCTTAACTAACTGATATTGGTTCACTCCGTTCCAGTAACGGGTAAAATCCATGCTTTTTACTTACTATATGCATGTTTTTGTACGAACTTAGCAGTAAATGCTAAGTCCTGTGTGAACAGTAACTAAGTTCCTACTTGCAATCTATACAGAACAAAAAAGACGATTGATAAACCTGCTCATTAATATTATACTATTGATATCAATAAAAAAACCATTCACTGCTCAAGCGAAATATTATTACTCCCTTATATATAAATGTAAGTACACTTTTAACCGGCTTTTCGGCATTTGTATCACATCAAAATAAAGAAACATATTATTTTTAAGACTGATAGGAAAAGGAACTATATAAATGAGCACCTATATTATGAGCGACATTCATGGATGTTACAACGATTTTCACTCTATGCTTGAAAAAATTGGATTCTCTGACTTAGACCAATTAATTATAGCTGGAGATTATATAGACAGGGGAAAACAAAGTTTTAAAATGTTAAAATGGATAGAACATTGTCCGCCTAATGTTCTGCTTCTGCGAGGAAATCATGAACAAGAATTCGCAACTTATGTGGATTTAATGCTTTTAATTGACCGCAGCAAGGAACTGAAAACTGATTTCGACTCCAATATAGATACCTTCGCATTATATGAATCCGTAAAATATTTTATCCAACGCAAGGCATTGACTGTTTCATACTTTGATTTGTATGGTACAATAAATGCTCTGTTAGCACAAAATCATATTACATTGCGTGACTTATGTAGATGGTCAGAAAAAATCCGGCAGATGCCTTACTATCATAAGTTGATGCTAAAAAACAAAAAATATATTATTGTGCATGCAGGATACTCTGAAAATGTAAAAAATATTGACACACATTTTGGCAGTTTAGAGCGATTTTATCTTTATGCAAGAGAGGAAAGTTGTCAGTTCGGCGGAGTCCATCATGGAACTATCATTGCCGGGCATACGCCTACCATAATTAAGGGACACTTTGCCTATAATAAAGGCAATGTCTTTCGCTATTATGATATAGCAAAAGACTGCACTTTTTATGATATTGATTGTGGATGTGTGTTCAGAAACAAACATCCTGATGCAAAGCTTGCCTGCATTCGGTTAGAGGACGAAGAAATTTTTTATATTTAATTTCTATAGCCTCGTCTTCCTCTATCGAAATCTACACCCCAAAATGTATCATATATTTTTTCTCTTCAATAGCTTTTTGAATCATCTGTGCAAGTAGCACTAATTGTTTATCCTTATTAATTCTTGCATCTGACACAACAATATCCTGAAATGCAGGAAGTGACTCGGGTGGTATCAACGTCACTCCCCATCTCGCCAGCCCAAATTCTGGGCGGCTAAAGCAATGAAAATAGGTTTTCATCAGAGCAAGTCTCTCCCACCAGTCATCAATATATTGGTCATCGTCAATATAAACACAATGATATTTCTCTGGCTCATAACTACTATAATTTTTGGTCACATCAAAGTTATCAATTATTCCAAATTCTGTTTTTATCATGTCTTTCACCCTTTGTGTTTGCATTTTATCCCTTTCTTTTTTTTTCACCCTTTTCTTATTCCTTTCGTATATCGACAGCATAGGTTACATCTACACAAATTTCATAAAGTCTTTCATATTCAGAATCTTGCACCAAAAAGCCTGTGATTGTAAAATCCTCAATACCTGTCTGTGATATTACATTGATAATATTTTTACCCTGAACGAAATCTACCCACATCATGATCGGTGTTCCCTCCAAAGAATCAAGCATTTCCTTCACTGGAGCTATCGCTTCGCCATCACCATCAAAATATAAATATTCGCATATGTTAATGCTGCTTGGTTCCCACAATTCTTTTTGATAAGTATCCATCACACCATCATTGTTCAAATCGCATTGATACTTTCCATAATCAGCCAACTTTTGTTCACTATTTCCTGTAATACTGTCTTCCTCTTCCAACTGTGTCCGATACAATTGGCTCTCCCTAGCAATCTGCTCTGCATAAGATTTATACTTTTCTTGGGCACATTCTGTCAGTGTTATCTTATCCTTTTTAGGAACCAGCATAAGAACTGCTTCCTCCACACATTTTCCCTCAACATAATATGTAATACTAAGACCATTATAAATCTTTTTATTATAATCAAAAAGTGTGCGAAACAGATAATTTTTCCCTTTATAGGAAATAATGCAAAACTCCTCACGCATTGCACCAAATGCATCTGTCTTTTGAAACGTGCCATCTTCTTGCCCTTGATAAAAGACAAAATATACGGATCCGTCACTTCCGCCACAACTTTCCCTTGCAATAATATCTGGTATTCCATCGTTATCGCCGTCTGCCATTACCATAAGATAAGGATTTCCCCAAGTCTTATCGATAACTGTCTTTCGCAGATCAATATTATTTTCCGCAATGGATAAAATTTCCTCATTTGACAGTTCCCTATCATTTAACATTGGTTTTAAGTTTTTAACTTCTGTGCCATTCAACATTGCATCTTCCACAAAATCCAGAAATTCTTGTGGGATATAGACAATATTTTCTCTGTCATATTGGATTGAATGCGCATAGGTAAAGGTTTCTGCTGGCACCATATTGTCATAAAATCTTTTGTAAAATGACTGTACCTTTTTGCTGCCTTCCTTATATTCTGACAATGTAACATTATATTCAAATATTGCATTGTCAGAATTACCATCAGTGACACAAATTTGCACCTTTTCACTGCGCACTTGCGCATTGCATACACGTTCTTTGATAAGTGTATCCCCTGTCCATTTCCAGAGTGTTTCGCTCTCGTCAATATTCGTGCAATTTTCTGATTCTACAGTATTATAATCATATCCCAAATTATTTTTGTCTCTGGAAAATAGCACGTTCCCTATTGTATGCACCGAAGTAGCAATCTCTGTCAACATTGCAGTAGACACTTCCTTATTTTGAGGCGTAAAATTGGAAGGTACTTCTGTATTGTCAAAGAATTTAAGCAAGATTATCAACATTATTTTTATAAGGATTCTCATTGAAGCGTTCATCAGTATTCTCCATAAAATTCTTTACTGCTACAATTCAGCCTTGCCAAACTGTAACGCAACAAGCCATGCAAAATCGCTGCGCGATGGCTTGTTGTCAGTTATTTTTTACAGATCCTTATTATATTGGAAAATTGCATCAAAGTTGTATCATAAAGACAACTATTATCCCACGCTAAAAAATAAGACAAATTTTATCAACTCCGAATTATAATCCGTTCTGCCCCTGTACAAGCCTTTATGTCATTTTCAGACTTCCTATAAAAATCGTGGAATTTTTTCGGACAGGTAATAAGAAGCTCTGGAATGGGTTCTTTTATAGATAACTGTCTTTCCGTCTTATCCCTGCGCACATTGGCGATTACTTCCTTTAAGTGTTCGCCAAAATCAATATAAACTCGCTCCTCTGTATGCGTTTTCCACAAAGTTTGATGCAATGAAATCTCCTTCTCATAGTTTCTGTAAAAATCCTGATAAATGTACTCTGTAATATAGGGGGTATAGATTGCATACAATTTTAAAATCCCAAATAGACTGTAATAGACAGCTATCTGACCAGAATATCGCTGCTGCGCGCCATGCTTTTCAGGTTGATAGAGCCGCTCCTTTACAATCTCAATATAATAGTCACAGAAATCTTTCCAGAATAGATTGTCAATCTCATGTCGCGCCTGACCAATCTCATAGTTATTTAACAGTTCAATTGCCTTTAAAGTAGTCTCGTTCACCCTCTGCAAAATCCATCTATCTACTGGAAGCAAGGCAGATTCCTTATATTGTTCTGGCTTTTTAAAATCATCTAACTGCATAACGGCAAACTTTGCAGCATTGTATAACTTTTGTATGAATCTTTTTGAAATTTTTAGTTCCTCTTCACTAAAAAAAGTGTCTGTTCCAAGTTTGCTATTTGCCGCCCAATAACGAACCGCGTCAGCAGAATGTCTTTCAATAAGTTCCATTGGCGCATCAGCACCATTCTTTTTCGATTTACTGATTTTCTCGCCGGGCTTTGCCAGTACAAAACCGCTAATCATAATATCTTTCCAAGGGATTTTTCCAGTGTGATACAGACTTTTTACAATAGAATAAAACGCCCACGTGCGAATAATTTCATGTGCTTGACTGCGCATTCCCATTGGAAAAATTTCCTCAGAAATATCATCTTCTTCACCATATCTAGCATTGATAAGTGTTGTCACAGAAGAGGTCGCCCATGTGTCAAAAACTGCCTCCTCGGGAATAAATATATTGCACCCACATTCACAAGGTTGCAATGGCTCGCTTTCTAACGGATTGACTGGCAACTGCTCCTCGGCAGCAAAAACAGGTTTTTTACACGCTTTACAATACCAGACAGGAAATGGCACACCAAAATAACGCTGTCTTGAAATACACCAATCCCACTTTAAATTTTCAACCCATAATTTATATCGATTTTTCATATGCGCAGGGTGCCAGTTGATTTCATCTGCTGCTCTAAGATATTTTTCCTTGTCTGTCAACACATCAATATACCACTGTCTTGATGGAATCAGTTCAACAGACGTTCCGCAGCGCTCGTGAATGGCAACCATGTGCTGAATCATCTCCTGCTTTACAAGAAATCCTTTTTCGCGCAAACATTCTATAATATGCCCTCGTGCTTTTGTGATAGTCATTCCACCAATTAGCGCCACATCTTCTTGTATTGTTCCATCGAAAAGAATTATCTTTTTGTATGGAAAATGATACGCTTGACACCATGCAGCATCCGTCGTATCACCAAAAGTCGCACACATTACTGCGCCTGTCCCTTTTTCCATAGACACTGTCTTATCCGCCAAAATTGGGATCTCCAAATCATACAACGGCACACGTGCCATTAAACCAATATAGGAACTCCATCTAGTATCATCTGGGTGTACAAAGACACATACACAGCCTGCAAGCAACTCTGGTCTTGTGGTAGCAATCAGCAAATTTCCAAGTGGCGTTGTAAAATTTAGATAGTTGAATGTAGTGTCACACTCTTTTGTCTCTAGCTCCGCTTGCGCAATGGAAGTCTGACATTCCGTGCACCACAGCACTGGGGACTTGCGCATGTAGGCTTTCTTATTTTTTGCCAATTCAATAAAAGATTTTTGCGAAATTTTCTGAGATAAATTAGATATTGTTTGATACTGCAAGCTCCAATCCACGCTAAATCCTAACCGTTTCCAGAGCTGTTGAAATTCCTCCTCATACTTTGCAATGGTGCGGATGCACTTCGCTTGAAATTCACTGCGCGGCAACATCTTGGCACAAATGCCCTCCTCCCGCTCAACCAAACGCTCTGTTGGTAAACCATTATCGTCAAAACCGAAGGGATAAAAAACGTGATATCCCTGCATTCGCTTAAATCGCGCAATCATTTCTGCCTGTGTATAAGAAAATACATGACCAATATGCAGTTTCCCGCTGACGGTTGGCGGTGGCGTGTCAATCGAAAAGATTTTCTCACCTTTTCGATATTTGTAAATCTCATGCTCCTCCCAAAACTGTTTTAATTCTTTCTCTGTTTCCTGAAAATTATACTTTTTATCCATGTGGATACCTCCTGTAAATATTACAAAACAGACAAAAAAACACCCTAAGCAACTATGCCTAGGGCGAACTAACATGTCCGTGGTACCACCTAAATTCAGAAAAAATTCTGCGCTCTGTACGGTGCGGGAATGCAATAATATACACATTCCGATACCGCTTCCCTTGATAACGGTGGGAATCTCCGTTGAAGTCTACTTAGAATCCTCTATTTTGAGTTTTCTGTTCAATCCAAAGCTCAAAGGCTACTTCCACACTACCATCACGAAAGTTTTCACCAGCCACTTTCTCTCTGTCCATCAGAATAGCATGTACTCCTCCTCGTCAATGCTTTTTGTCTGTAATTGTTAGGGTAGATTATATCACAATATTTTTGTTTGTCAATCTTTTTTAACACTTCTACAAATAATAACCCCACCATCTAAAGCGAATAAAATTGCAGTCGCCTTATTTGAAATTTTTGTAGTGTCTTACCAGTACAACCCTTTTTTTATCTCAATCATCTGATAGCCCATCGAAGAAAGCAAATCATACCCATTTAGCACAACAATTTTGCGCGGCACAAACGGATTCTCCTGTTTTGTAAAATAATCCAGCAAAAGTCCTGCCATTTTTGGCGCGACAATCTTAATACAGCACGTTATTTCTCCTTTCGATAAAACAATCTTTTCATTGTGCAAATCAAATCCACGGGACAATCCCAAACAAATATAATCTTCTTTAGAAACGACAATACTCTCATTATACTGCCCATAAAGACTTGGTATTTTATCTGGGAAATCAACTATTATTTTTGAAGTTTTATCCTCAAATGGAGACAAATATATTTTTGTAATATGAATGTCAATGGTATACCACCATACAAACTTTTGTTTATTTACAAATATTGTTCTGGCCTTTTTCTTCATATGGCTCCTTTTTCTCCTCTGGCGCCTCAAAATTAGCAGCGTTATCTTCCTGTTTGGCGTTTCTTGTATCAACATCATTTTCCCCAATACGCGCCTCTCTCAGCCATTGTATATCTTCTTCTGACGGCGATTCGTAGGCTGCACATATCTTAAAAGGGGACTGTGCCTCATCGCAGACGTAGGCAAAACCAATTTGTAATGTCCACTCGCCTGGCGTAACCACAATTTGTTCCTGTATCGACGTGTTCTGCATAATTTCATCACCCAACTTCTCAAAATGATATGCGCAGTCCCCATCTGGTGATAGCACATCTACAACAACCTGCTCCCTATAGGGGTAAAAATACTTACCGTTTTTGGCAATTAAATCAGAGTAGGAAATTTCCAGGTTTACTACATTGTTCTCATGTACATAAAAAGCCCAATTTCCCCCTGTTACAATTGGACACATCGGTTTTTGAAATGCCGTATCAATACGAAAAATAATTCCCTGTTCAATATCTGCGAGCAACGCATCTCTTGTCAGATAATATTCATACTTCTTTTCTAAATCTAATTCTTTTTTCTCCATTGTTTCTACTTTTTGTGCATCTAACTCTTTTGCAGTACTATTTAGTGTTAAAGAACTACCACTTGCAAGCAACATACCACATATCATTGACGTTATTAAGAAATATTGTTTTCTCATAAAACCTCTCCTTGCATTTTCTATTGTATTGACTCTCTAAACTGATTTTAATTATAAGACATTCTTCTATAATCCACAATAGATCAAAATTTATTATATATTACATCTTGTAACAGTTGAATGCGATACGTTTTCGCACGGAATTGCCAGTGAATGCTAATTCCTGTCTGAACTGTTACACATTACAGTTTCTAAATAGATAAAATCCAAAAATATCTCATTTCATTTTATAGTATCTCTTTTATAAAAAGTTAGAGTTCATATACCAATGTCAATTGCCTTATCTTTTGCATAAACTATAATAATACAATCCAATATGGAGAATCTTCTATGTATGAAGCTTGTAGTTTCAACAGTGCAACCAAAGAGTATCTCACAATTTTCTATGGAATTTTAGACCAAATGATTCAAGGAATGGGAAGGGCTTGCCTTACAGATAGCATTTCACAGAACTTTATTGTGCAGATGATTCCCCACCACAAGGCAGCAATACAAATGTCTGAAAATGTTTTAAAATACACTGCTGACAACGTTGTAATAAAAATTGCGTCCAGTATTATAACCGAGCAAAAACAGAGCATTCAGGATATGCGGCACGCGCTTTGTTCCTGTCAGGCACAGGCTAATCCCTGTCAGGACATTCATCTATATCGACGGGAAATGCACAATATCATGCACACCATGTACACAGACATGAACACAGCCCGCGCCACCAACAATATTGCTGACAATTTTATACGCGAAATGATTCCGCACCATCAGGGTGCAGTCTCCATGTCCATGAATGCGCTGCACTATTGTATCTGCCCAGAATTAGTACCAATTCTAAATTCCATTATCACCTCTCAAGAAAAAGGGATTCAGGAAATGAAACAACTGCTTGCATAGGTGTTCTAATTGTACAGATCAAAAACACAGCTTGTCACACTTGCTGACCTGTACAATTATAGCAGTTTAGACAAGCTGACCTGTCACAACAAAAATCCATTAGAAATCCCCTTTGACGATGAGATTTATGCTTTCAGACTTTATGTCTTTGTAAGATCTACACGATAAACGCGCAGGTCTGTCTAAACTGTTACATACAATCACCAATCAATAGAAAACAAATCAATAAAAAATAAAGAAATTTCTACATTTGACTAAATAGGTATCTCAGATATGCTACCGCGTTGTCTTTGCGTGGCGAATTTGCAAGAATCCCCAAATAGACTGGTTCCCCAAACCCAACATTGCGAATCAGTTTCGTGCTGGACAAATCAATTCCATAGAAATGTTCCTCTGTTATCGCATGATAAGGAATCGCAGAATCAAACTGCCGCTCGATCGCATTGTCCTCTATAATTGTAATATTTGTGACACAATTGGCTTCTACAGTATGATACAAAGCGGCGTCTGTCTGTGGGATCAAATCTTCAAGAGCACATAAATAACCGTTTTGGGAAAATGCGTCAAATGCCTCCTGATTCATAAGGACAACATCCAACAATTTGCCATCAATGACAGCAAGGATTTTTATACGGGAGGCATAAGTGTACTCGTGATAAGCATTCTGCTCGTCTTCTGTCAAGTACAGCCCAGTGTACAATTCCATCTTATTTCTGGAAAGATTTATGTTTAGATATTCCAGAAAGTCGTCACTAAGTCTTTCTGTCAAATTTTCACTGGCATTCACATTGACTAGCGCAGTATAGAGAACCGTTTCCTTATATGATAAATGATTCTGTAAGGCATAAACAAGAATATAGAGCAAAATCACTAGAATTACCAATGGAAATTTATAGTAATCCCAGATGTATTGTATTTTTGCTTTGCCCTTTAAGGTTTTCCAATTCTCATTTTTTTGAAATGATTTCATAACCCTCCTTTCGTGGCGGCAGTATTGCTTTCTTCGGTTTTTTCTTGGCATAACAACAGTATGTTGGAGAGTAGATAAGAGCAGAGCAACGCGCAAAGCCCCTCTCCAAATATAATGATGGGCGTAAAAACATTGATAATAATATATACCATCACAAAATAAATGACAGCCATGATTGCAGTACAGAGCAAAAAGCGCATGCCAAGCATAATGGAATTTTTGAACATTGCACCGATTGTGTTGTCAAATCTCGCAAGCAACGGGAAAATATACATCAATACAATTGCATATGCAGCAACAGCGACAAGAAAAATGGCTGTTCCGACTGTCCAGAAAACATTGTCAAAACGCATATGATAAAAGATATAGCCGTCAAAACCAAGCACAATCCCAACCACGAGAAGAATAAGCCAGATAACGGTACTCTGCCTGAAATTCGCTTTAAAAGAATGAAAAAATGCTTTTGTGATGCTGCCCTCCTCATTTTTAGCGACTTTCAGGCTCACATAGAACAACGCTGTGGTAGATGCCCCGATTGTGACAATGGGCAAACAACAAATCAGCCACAAAATATTTAGATAAGCACTATAAGTAATCTTTGTGATAAAGGACATCAGTGGTCCGTCAAAATTTAATATAGTACGCATAGAGATACTCCTTTCTTTCTCATTCTCCTTTTGGGTTATATTTTGGTCAGTCTTCAGTCGATTCCCTGTAAATCAAACTCGTTTCTGTATAGATTTTGCGGAAATTTAGGGAAGGCTCCTTGATCCTTGACATAAGCAAATGCACTGCGGAAAATCCCATGATCTGGCTGTGGATGTGTATCGTAGTCAATGTGGGCGAAGTTACTTTGGATTCCGGAGAATCATCAAATCCACACAGATAGACATCCTGAGGCACTGAAATGCCAAGTTCCTTGAACACATGCATAATATCGACAGCAACAAAGTCATTTGCACAGAGAAACACATCTGGCAATTCCCGTAGATTCTGGATTTGTTCCTTTAGGTATTCGCGATAGAGATCATATCCTGGAGTCTTGGCACCTGGCTTGTTTTTAATAATACAGTATTCTTCAGGACAGGAAAGTCCGGAGAAATACATGGCATTGCGGTATCCGATAAAACGCTCATAGAAAGACTGGCAATGCATAATCTCCCCAATAAATCCAATTCTCTTTTTGCCCCTGCGGATCATTTCGTACACAAAGCGGCAAATGTTCGTCTGGTTATCCATATAGAGACAATCTGATTTCAGCGGTTTGTCAAGGTCCGTCACCGGGGTATCCACAAAGAGCGTTGGAATATCCAAATCACAGAGCATGTGGCAATAGTCCTTGTTGAACATTTCAACACAGAGAATTCCAGCAGTCCGTTCTTTATTATAGGAGTTCGGCAATCTCAGGCTTTCAATCTCCTGATCTTGGACACGATGCATAGTGAAACTGTAGCCTAATCCGGAAAGTTCCCGTTGGAATTTGTCTAGCATTGTGGAGGCAAAATGAGAGCCTTTTATAAAATTAGAAGTAAACAGACAAATCTCTCTTTTTTCTGTCTCTGGTGCAAGAAAGCCTTCGGGTCTGGCGGAACCATAAATGTTCACATAAGAAAATTGTTTATATCCCATCTCAATTGCTTTCCTCAATACTCTTTCCCTCGTGGCCTCGGCAAGAAGCCCAGTATTGTTGATTGCCTTGGATACAGTATTGCGCGAAACACCAAGTTCATCAGCGATATCTTGAATCGTGATGCGGTCAGCCATGAAAAATCACATCCTTTCTTATTTATAAAACAATCTTTTTGATAATAATTATTCTACAATGATGAGCTGTATTTTTATCTTCCTGTTATTAAAAACATTAGTTCGTATTATTTAATACTATATTTTATTATAATGTAAAAATTATAATGTGTCAAATGTAAAATAACAAAAAACAATATTTTGCCGAAAAAAAAGCAAAATTATAAGTTTTAGTGGTCAAAATACGCATTAAATAGAAAATAGTAAAAAAATATATGGTGAATATGTAAAAAAACTATTGACCAAATGCAAAAATTATGATAACTTATATTTACAAAGTAAATCGCGATTTTTACAAATGCACAACTAAGAACAATAAGGAGCCAAAGTAAAAGTTCAATGTAACCTGTAAAACAGATTTAAAATCAAAACAGAAAGGAGAATCATGATGACTCCAAAAAAGAAAAATGCCGGACTGCATAATACAGTTGTCTATGTTATTCAACACTGGCAGCTCTATGTATTCTTTTTACTGCCGGCGCTAACATTAACGATCATCTTTAAGTACATTCCTATGGGCGGCATCCTGATCGCATTTGAGAAGTACAACCCAATTCGCGGCATCTTAGGAAGTGAATGGGTGGGATTCAAACACTTTCAACGCTTTTTGTCATCGCCTGACTTTTTGCGCTACCTTGCCAACACACTGAAGCTGAGTGTCTTTGGTATGTTATGGGGATTTCCCGTCCCAATCCTTCTAGCATTCCTACTCAACAGAATCGAACGCAAGGGTGTAAAAAAGAAAATCCAACTTGCACTCTACATGCCAAACTTCATTTCTGTCATTGTACTCTGTGGTATTGTCAGAATTTTCTTGTCCATCACAGGACCAGTCAATCTATTACTTGGCACGCAGATCAATTTTATGACGATGCCACAGGCATGGAGGACAATCTATATTGCCAGTGGTATCTGGCAGGGCGCAGGCTGGGGCTCTATCATTTACACAGCGGCACTGTCAAATGCGAGCTCAGAACTAAAGGAGGCAGCAGTCATTGACGGAGCTAATATTTTTCAGCAAATCAAGGCTGTTGAGTGGCCCGCAATCAAGAGCACGGTTATCATCCAATTCATTATGCAGGCAGGTAATATCATGAGCATCGGATTTGAAAAAGCGTATGCATTGCAGACCGATTTGAACCTTGCATCGTCAGAAATTATCGCAACCTATGTGTACAAGAAAGGTCTTCTGGACGGAGATTACAGCTTTTCAACTGCGGTGGGATTGTTCAATACTGTCATCAATGTCATTCTGTTGGTCGCAGTTAACAAGATTGTGTCAAAAATGAATGATGGACAGGGCTTATAGGAGGATTATGATGAAAAAAAAGAGCAGATTTTCTAAATATTCCTTACAGGATAAAACATTGTTAATGGTTGGATACATATTGCTGGGATTGTTTGTCGTGGCAATCATAGTGCCGATGGTTTATATCGTGGTGGCATCCTTTATTGACCCGATTACACTACAAAACAAAGGAATCACCTTTGATTTCAGCAAGTGGACACTCACAGCATATGAACGTGTCCTCTCCAACGAACAGATCTGGGTAGGATTTAAAAATGCAGTGATCTATTCTATTGTGTTCACAGTGGTATCTGTTATGATCACAATGCTGGCAGCCTATCCAATGTCCAGACCAGATTTCAGAGGAAAGAAACTTTTTAATGTTATATTTGTCATCACAATGTTCTTTGGCGGCGGTCTGATACCAACTTACTTGCTGATCAGCAACCTGAATTTGTTGGATAGCATGTGGGCACTCATTCTTCCGGGAGCGTTCAGCGTGTGGAATATGATTATCGCAAGAACGTATTATCAAGGCATTCCCGGGGAGTTGCGGGAAGCTGCCGATGTGGACGGCGCAAGCGAACTGACATTTTTTTTCCGCATCCTGCTGCCGGTATGTACACCGATCATCGCAACATTGGCTCTGTGGCAGTTTGTTGGAATGTGGAACAGCTATTTTGATGCTATGATTTACCTAAATGATTCAGCAAAACAGCCTTTGCAGTTAGTGCTCCGTTCTATCCTGATCCAAAACCAGCCGGATTCAGGAATGATTTCAGATATGCAGAGCACAGCAGAACGCGCACAGCTCGCTGAGCTGCTCAAATATGCGACTATTATTATCTCCAGCCTGCCTCTGTTGGTAATGTATCCATTTTTCCAGAAATATTTTGACAATGGAATTATGGCAGGTTCGGTAAAAGGTTAGGAACCACTTACTTGACTGGAGGAATAACTCAGTCAATATATCAGTTCTTTTCCTACAGATTCTTAGTGTAAGTATTGATAAGGAATATCATTAAGGAGGAAAAATATATGAAGAATAAATTTTTTAGACAAGTTATCACATTGGCATTGGCAACAAGTATCATACTTTCCATGACTGCATGTGGAGGAAAGAAGTCTTCTGTTGAACTAAATACCGGAGAGCTGCAGGAGGTGGATACGGCAGAATTAGCGTTCCCGCTTGCAGAGAAAGCAACCTTGACTGGAATGATCAGTTATCCGGCTAATACCGAATCTAATCCGAATAATCGTACTATTTTCAAGCGTCTGCAGGAAAAGACAAACGTGGAAATTGAGTGGACAGCGATTCAGGGGGATCAGTGGGGGGATAAGATTACCCTTGCGATGGCAAATCTTGACACTTTAACAGACTTCATCTTTACTGCTGGATTTGGCGACAATGATCTGCTGCGGTATGCAGACCAAGGAGTCATTATCCCTCTTGAGGAATACATAGATGCCTATATGCCAAATCTGAGTGCTGTGTTTGAAAAGTATCCAGAATATAAGAAAATGTGTACAGATACCAACGGACATATCTGGGCCCTGCCTTGGATTGAGCAGCTTGGCTCTGAGAAAACAGCCATCCAGACAGTCGGCGACATGGGCTTTATCAATAAAAAATGGTTGGATTTCCTAGGTTTGGAGGTTCCGACGACTGTGGATGCGTTTGAGCAGGTGCTAATTGCTTTCCGCGATCATGCCTCTGAACTGCAGACAGAATTTAACATTGATGGAAGCATTATTCCAATGTCATGCATCGTAAATGACGGAAACCAAGATATGGCGCTCCTAATCAACGGATTTGGCGAAGGTTATGGGGATAACGATCAGGGAAGGCACATTGCAGTCACGAATGACAAGAAAGTGATCTGTACGGCGACACAACAGGGATTTAAGGATGGAATCACTTGGCTGCATTCCTTATATGAACAGGGGCTGATCGATCCAGAAGCATTTACACAGGAATGGTCTACTTATGTGTCAAAAGGTAAATCGGGACGTTATGGCGTGTGCTTTAGCTGGGATGATGCCAACATTGTTGATGACTTCTCTGGCTGGGTTCCACTCCCTGCACTAACCGCAGATGTGAGAAATATTACTCCAGAAAATGGTTCTTTTACAAGTGGATTTGACCGTGGGCGCTGTGTTGTGACAGCTGTGGCAAAGAATCCAGCTCTGATCTGTGCATGGCTTGATCAAATGTATGATCCGTTCCAGTCTCCACAAAACAACTGGGGAACTTATGGGGAAGAGGATGACTTTGATATCTTTGTGCTTGGAACCAACGCAAATGGTGAAGAAATGCTACAACATGCACCGCTTGGAGATGCTTCCCCTGTAGAGGTTCGAGAGGCTGAGAGTGTAAACGGTCCATTGGCAGTTTTAGATGAGTATTATGATGTGTATGTCACCTGCCCAGATGACGCGCAGTACCGTCTGGACTGGATTAAGGATTATTACACGCCAGATATGAACACAGAATATGTCTATCCCAATGTGTTTATGAGTCAGGAGGACACAGAGGAACTTTCCAACCTGCAGACAGATATTACAAAAACAATCAATGCCAAGAGAGCAGATTGGATTATGAACGGTTTTACAGATGCAGACTGGGATGCGTATGTAAAGAGTCTTGATGCATATGGATTAGAGGATCTGTTAGCGATTTTCCAGAAGTACCTGGACGCTTACTACGAGTAAAGTCATATGTTATTTCAATGAAAAAGAGTCAGCACTGCTGCTGACTCTTTTCTATAAAGATTAGAAAGGAAATAGGTGATTGGTTATGATTAGCCAGACATTGCGTGAGGCGCGCAAGTATGAGGAAGCCTCAGAAAAAATGATATGCGGAGACGACAGACCTTCTTTTCACTTATCTGCACGTGTAGGCTGGATGAATGATCCAAATGGATTCTCGTACTATAACGGAAAGTACCATATGTTTTACCAGTATCATCCATATGATCCCAATTGGGGACCAATGCATTGGGGGCATGCAATCAGCGAGGATCTGCTACACTGGGAGTATCTTCCAGCGGCGCTCGCACCAGACGAACCATACGACAGAGATGGATGTTTTTCGGGAAGTGCATTGACACTGCCTGACGGAAGACAGTTATTGATGTACACGGGCGTTGTGAGGGAACGCCTGCGAAGCGGAGGCGTGCAAGAAGTGCAGACGCAGTGCCTTGCCGTAGGCGATGGCATTGACTATGAAAAGTATGAAAAAAATCCTGTGCTGGATGAAAAGGATATTCCAGAGGGCAGCAGCGTATTTGATTTCAGAGATCCCAAAATGTGGCAAAAGGAGGATGGGAGCTATTGCTGTGTAGTAGGAAATCGTCCGGCTGACGGCAGCGGACAGATTTTACTCTTTACCAGTCCAGATGGATTTCAGTGGAACTTTAAAAATGTATTGATTTCCAACAATAACCGTTTTGGAAAAATGTGGGAATGCCCAGATTTCTTTTATCTGGATGGAAAATGGATATTGCTTACCAACCCACAGGATATGCTTCCGCAGGATTTTGAGTATCACAATGGAAACGGAACTCTCTGTCTGATTGGTGATTTTGACGAGCAAAAGGGGACCTTTCAGGAGGAATACAACCAGTCTGTCGACTATGGTATTGATTTCTATGCGCCGCAAACTGTGCTCACGCCGGATGGGCGTCGTGTCATGATCGGATGGATGCAGAACTGGGATACCTGCCAACAACGGACAAAGGATGTACAGTGGTTTGGACAGATGAGCCTGCCACGCGAATTATCCATTAAAAATGGTCGGTTATATCAGAACCCGGTCCGCGAGCTGGAAGAATACCGCTCGAACAAAATCACTTATCAAAATGTTACCTTTTCGGAAACAATGGAACTAGAAGGAATCAAAGGGCGCAGAGTAGATATTGAATTGAACCTTCGTCCAGGGGACGATCAGATGATATACCACAAATTTGCGTTCCGCTTTGCACAGAATGACAAATATCAGACATCACTGAGCTTCCGACCACGGGAATCTATTTTAAAAGTAGACAGAAAGCACTCAGGTTCGCGTAGGGCAATTATCCATCAACGGCGCAGCAAGGTAAACAGCAAAAACGGAGCGCTAAAATTGAGGATTATTCTGGATCGGTTTAGCGTGGAGGTTTTTGTAAATGACGGCGAACAGGCGCTGAGTGCAGTTCTTTACACAGAGCAATCAGCGGACGGCATCTCCTTCTATGCAGATGGTATGGTCAATATGGATATTGTAAAATATGATTTAACTGCAAAGCCAAGAGGGGAACGCCAGCAATGAGGTGAGAAGTAATAAATAAAAATAGAATCATATCATGAAAGGAGGCAAAATGGTGTGAAAAAAAGTGTAAAGAGCCAACAGATACTTTTGATAGCTGTTCTTTGTGTATCTTCGATATTCCTATTATGTAGCTGTGGGCAAAATGGTGCAATGCATGATACAGCGGGCGATATTGTAGTGCCAGAGAACTCCAAGCAAACACTTAGCGCAAAAGGAGATACGTCTGTGCAAGAGGATATTATCGACTCTGAAAGCGGCAAAGACTTTTCGGAGATGAGCCCAGGCAAACAGGAAACAGCATATGTATATCGTACTTTTTTCCTGCCTGCTATGGATGGCGCAAGTCAGCCATATGTAGGAGATACAATGCCGTATTATGAGGATGGGGTATACTACATCTATTATCTGAAAGATGGCGGTGATTCCTATAATCACTCCATCTATCTTGCCACCACAACAGATTTTGTAACATACACCGAGCAGGAGCATGCAGTTATTGAGGCATCAGATGACGGCAGCCAGGACAATTGGATTGGAACAGGATCTGTTGTGAAGGTTGAAGGAAAATACTATCTTTTCTACACTGGTCACACAGATTCCTCCACAGCAGAATACAAAGAAACAATCATGGTTGCTGAGGGTGATAATCTCACTTCTTTCCATAAAATATCAGACTGGGAGATCACGCCCCCTGACGAGCTTGGACAAAAAAATGATTTTAGGGATCCACAAGCCTATTATGATCCAACTACGGGAATGATCTCAATGACAATAACAACCTCAAAAGATCAGGTAGCGAGAATTTTGAAATATACGGTCAGTGCCGATCTGCAAGAAATCAATTACGATGGCATTATTTTTAGCAATGCGGTCGGAGATTTCTGGAATCTTGAGTGTAGTGACACATTCAAAATGGGGGACAAATGGTATCTTACATATTCCGCGCAGGATGACACGCTTTGGTATGCTGTTGCTAATAAGCAGTTCGGTCCTTATTCCGAAGCAAAACGCCTAGAAGGAAAATTATTTTATGCAGCAAAGCATGTGGAGGATGGTGAAAATGCATATATGGTAGGATGGGCGAGAAGATCGGAATCCCCAACTTCCACACGCAGCGTTTCCGCATGGGGAGGAAATTTGACTGTACAGAAAATTGTCCAGAAAGAAAACGGGAATCTAATATTGGCTCCTATAGAGAATATTATGGGACAATTTCAAAAGAATTGCGAGTTGTTGCTTGAAGATGTCAATACGACAATAGAAGCTGACGCCTCCTGCCATTATATCGACGCATTTAACTGTTATGAGAGATTTATGATTACAGGTAATTTTACGTATTCTGAAAATGGCATGTTTGGACTTTGCTTTGACTACAACGGAGAAACAGAAAAATACAAAATGATTTCCATCTGTCCTTCTGAAAACATGCTTAGGCTATCTTTTCATGAGGGGAAGATACCGATTACCGAATCGGAAATCGCGCTTGTTCCCGATCAGGAATATTCTTTTACCTATATACAAGAAGGTTCCGTCGGCGTCTTTTACATTAACGATATAGCAGCCCTCACGGTCAGGCTATACGGTGTGAGCGGAAAGCCAATCAAGCTGTTTGCTCAAAATAACATGGTACGATTCTCTGAATTGCGACAATACACCGATTAATGTTTAGAAGGGACCATCAAAAGTCATTCACCAAACACTGACTTTTGATGGTCTTTTCCTGTTGCGCAGATTTCCTTTAGTCCGCAGTCGATTCCCTATATATCAAACTGGTCTCTGTATAAACCTTGCGGAAATTCAAGGAAGGTTCCTTGATCCTAGACATAAGCAGATTCACTGCGGAAAATCCCATAATCTGGCTATGGATGTGTACTGTTGTCAGAGTAGGAGTAGTCACCTTTGATTCTGGTGAATCATCAAATCCACACAAATAGACATCTTGCGGTACTGAGATTCCCAATTCTTTGAATACAAGCATGGTATCAATGGCAATAAAATCGTTCGCACAGATAAATACATCTGGTAACTCGCTCAATTTTTGGAGTTGTTCCTTTAGATATTCACGATAGGGAGCGTATCCCGGAGTCTTCGTGCCCTCCTTGTTCTTGATGATACAATATTCTTCAGGGCAGGAGAATCCAGAGAGATACATGGCATTGCGATATCCAAGAAAACGCTCATAGAAAGATTGACAATGCATAATCTCTCCGATAAATCCAATTCTCTTTTTACCTCTGCGGATCATCTCTCGGACAAAGCAACAAATGTTTGTCTGATTATCCATATAGAGACAGTCTGACTTTAAAGGTTGATCAAAATCTGTTACCGGAGTGTCCACAAAAAGAGTTGGAACATTCAAATCGCAAAGCATGTGACAGTAATCTCTATCAAACATCTCAACGCAGATAATCCCAGCAGTTCTCTCTTTATTGTAAGCGTTTGGCAGCAAAAAGCTTTTGATCTCATGTTCCTGAAGGCGATACATAGTAAGGCTGTATCCCAGCCCGCAAAGCTCCCGCTGAAACTTGTCCAACATCGTAGAGGCAAAGTGAGAATTTCCTATAAAATTGGAAGTAAATAGCGAGATTTCCCTGTTGCCTGTTTCTGGGGCAAAACTGACATCGACAGAAGTAGGACTGGAAATATTCATATAAGAAAACTGTTTATATCCCATTTCGATTGCCTTTTTCAAAACTCTATCTCTAGTGGCATCGGCAAGAATCCCAGTATTATTGATTGTCTTAGATACTGTGTTGCGGGAAATGCCGAGTTCGTCAGCGATATCTTGCAGCGTAACACGGTCAGCCATAGAAAATCACATCCTTTCTAAAGGGTTCGTTATAAGCCATATATAAATAACCAACACAGAGCTTGAGATATCACTTCTCAGCTTTAAAAAATAAATATCCTTTGAGTATATCAACCATAGCTACCTCAAAAACAGTTCGTCTTTTTTATATGGAGCCAACAACTTGTCACTCCAATGCACTCGAAAAAATTGTATAAACGGTCCTGTGCAAAATGCAAGAATTACTGTCCCAATTCCAATAATCTTCCACTGGATACCAATCTGCATTCCAGTCACAAATCCAATACTAACACAGACAATATCCAGAATGATCCGCGCAATGCGAAAGGAAATTTTCTTCTCTGTTAACATTTCCACAATATATCCTGCCGCGTCATAAGGGGACATCCCCATATCTGCCGAGATATAAAGCGCGTCCCCAATACAAATTAAAAGTGCTGCAAAGATCAACAGAACAATTCGAATCGGCCACGTCTCAAATGTTATCTGGAGCTTTGCCAAAAGCCACATAATAAAATCCGCCGTATATCCCACAAAAATCATATTAAAAATCGTTCCAAATCCGATAAACTGCTTTTTGAACACAAAAACTAACACCAAAATCAACGCATTTACAAGCAATTGCAGCGTTCCAAATTGCATGCCAAGCACAGAACTGATTCCTGTATTCATCGCGGTGAATGGGTCTGCTCCCATCTCCACTATTTTAAAAAAGCCGACTGCAATTCCTACCATAAAAATTCCAATAACAACCGCAAATCCTCTTATTAAATAGGATTTTAAATCAATTTGTTTCATTTGAACCTCCTGTATATCAATAAATTCATTATTATTTACAGCGATAATAGATGAGATACCCTTTATCAAGTTTTACTCTGTCATTGAAATTCACCTTGCGCAGTGGTAAACTGACAATAACAGTTCATATGCTTTCAGATTAGTCTATTGCTATATGAATGGCGACAATGATAAAATCACCCTAATCCTAGCTTTATACTTGCTGTGTTAGAAACAGACAGACTTCTGGTAATATTCAACATTAGAAACGGAGGGCATCTATGGAAAATTCATTTTTTGTCGAGTTTCCCACAATGGAGGTGGAAGACCTCCACATTAACAACTTTGGTTACTCTGTCACCAAACCCTGTCATAAGTTTGGTCCTGCTGTCCGAAATTTTTACCTTATTCACTATATCCTCGAAGGACAAGGAGAATTTTTTGTCAATGGAAACTGTTACAAACTTACAAAAGGACAGGGATTTCTTATAGAACCTGACTATCAGACTGTGTACATGTCTGATGCCATAACTCCTTGGACTTACGTGTGGGTTGGTTTTTCCGGCAAAAGAGCAAAAGAAACGCTCAATACCCTTGGGCTTTGTCAAGATTTCCCCATTTTTACTTGCAGTGAAAATCAACATCCTGAGAAATATGTGATGGATATGTTGCAGCACAACAATGCCAGCTCCAATGACCAATACCGACAAATGGCAATGCTCTACCTCTTTTTTTCCTGTCTTGCAAAGACGAATAAAGATAAGGATCACTGTCCCCCTAACGAGAATGTGTATGTTATGCATGCAATTCGCTACATTCAGAATCATTATAGCGAACCATTGCAGATTGAGGAAATTGCCCAATACGTCGGTTTGAACAGAAGCTATTTAAGTACCCTGTTTAAAGAACACACCGGGCAATCACCCATAAAGTATTTACAGACCTTTCGCCTTACTAAAGCTGCACATTTACTTTCCATGACACAACTTTCTATTGCCAGCATTGCTTTCTCTTGTGGTTATCAAGAACCGGAATCCTTTTGCAAGGCATTCCGGCAACTCATAGGACTCTCACCCAGTAAATATCGGATTCAGGAACAGTCCAAAACAGAAGATAACCGAAGAAAAATAAACCCGCTTTCCGAAAACGGTACAGATATTTCTACATTGCTGTAATTTCATACAGAACTGACCGAAAATCTTGGCAGCCGCCAGTTCCGTCAATAATCTGCCCTGATGATTTGTCTTCCAGCATAAGTCCATACTGCATCAATTCATCACCATAGGCATCGTAGGATAAAAATCGACTCTCAATATGATATTTCTGCTCTGGCAAAAGACCATAGAGAGTCAGGCGTCTGTATGGACCATTAATTTCACTCAATATGCGCGTCATTGTCACAAGTGCTCGTTTTCCGTCCATAGCTACAATTTCCCATGCGGCGAAATTTGTTTCAAAAGGACTACACAACCGATAGAAATTACCCTCTGATATTAGTTTTCTGTTTTCCTTGTAAAACACAACCTGCTTTTTTACAATTTCGATTTCCTCACAGTCAAGCTTATTCAAATCCAGCTCGTAGCCAAACGCACCTGTACATGCCACATTTCCTCTTGTCTCAATCGGCGTGGTACGTCCTACCTGTTCATTGGGGCAAGCAGAGACATGAGCCCCCATACAACTCAACGGATATACCAAACTAGTACCATACTGAATTTTCAATCGCTCGACGGCATCAGAGTCATCAGACACCCAGCCTTGTGGCGCATAGTAAAGCATTCCCGCATCAAACCGTCCACCGCCGCTAGAACATGACTCAATTAGCAGACTTGGAAATGCTTGTATCAAACGTTCATGCAAATCATAGACACCCAAAATATACCGATGAAAGATTTCCCCCTGTTGTTCTGCAGGATACACCTCAGAGTAACACTCGCTGATAGAACGATTCATATCCCACTTAATGTAACTAATCTTTGCTTTTGACAACAGCGCATACATTTGCTCATATATTGCATCCACCACTTCTTTTCGTGAAAAGTCTAGAACAAACTGATTTCTACCATGTGAAGTACTGCGTTTGGGTGTTGCAATAATATAATCTGGATGACTTCTAAAAAAGTCACTGTCTTTGTTAACCATTTCTGGCTCAAACCACAAACCAAATTTCATGCCGAGTGCTTCTATCTTTTCCGAAAGACCTTCAATTCCATTTGGAAGTTTTTGCGTGTTTGCCTTCCAGTCACCAAGTCCACGCTTATCATCACACCGCGCACCAAACCATCCATCATCCAGAACAAACAACTCTATGCCGCACTCTTTTGCCTTGGCTGCAAATAAAATCAAATCATCTTCCACATAGTTAAACTGCGTAGCTTCCCAATTGTTAATCAAAACAGGTCGTTCCCTGTCTCGCCAATATCCCCGTGCCAGACGTCTTCGATACAAATGATGAAATTGTTGACTCATACCATTTAATCCAGTGCTAGAATAAACCATAACTGATTCTGGTGTAGTAAAGTCTGATTCTGGACTCAATTTCCACTGAAATCCAAAGGGATTAATACCCATCATAATGCGCAATACTTGATAGTTGTCCACCTCCACTTGCGCAAGAAAGTTTCCACTATAAATCAGGCTAAATCCATATGCCTCTCCACTCTGTTCTGTAGTATGTTTTCTTTTTAGTGCTAGAAATGGATTGTGCTGATGAGAGGAATTGCCGCGCATACTGGACACAGCAGTAACTCCCGGTTGCAAATCGCGCATGTAAATATGTCTCTCTCTCGCCCATGCACCAGACAGTTGTACACTCTGAAAATCTGCATCTGGAAAATCAACGCTCATGCTCATTGCCCTATTAATCATCAATGTCTCCTCGCCATGATTGACAAAACGAACATTTCTTGCAATTGCATCAACATCTCGAAAAATACTATAGGAAATAATAACCTCAAGTGCTCTTACTGGATCCCACATAAAAATCTCGATAGTAGCAGCCTCTTTTTCATCCTCCACATAAGTAGCCGGCAATCCCGTAAGTTTCTTTTTTCCCTGAATAAGTTCATAACGTTGATACTCTAGCTTACAGATGCGGCTCCCATCACTCCCCTGAATTTCCATAGCAGGATAGCGATAGTCGGAAGTACCATAGCAGGGGTATTCCTGCTGCAAATGCTCGTAGGAAGTATAGAGGTCACCCTCTGTTATGTATGTTGTCATAGGACGATGTGCCTTTTCGACCAAATGAAGGTAATTTCCCCTCGGGTTAAGTACCTTTCCAAAATATAGATGACCAAGCTGCCCGCTTTCCATAACATAAAACAAATAACTGATTCGACCATTGTTCAAATGGAATACTTTTTCCTGTTCATTTACAATAATCATACACATACGCTCCTTTATTTTTATATCTTATTCCCATTAAACTTCCTAATTCGCATGTAGTCTGTGGATTTCCCTTGTCAATTCTTCCAAACGTTTTCCTTTTAATTGATAGCCAAACTTAAAAATTAGAAAGCTCAAAACTGCAAGGATTATCGGAAGAATAAACATCAAAATACGGATTCCTGTAATGGTGGAGGCAGTCTGGTTTCCTGCCATCTGTGGATTATATCCCACTAACTCCAGCCCAACACCCGTAAACAGTGCCGCAAGTGCAGAAGCCATCTTCATCAAGAAAGTCTGTGCAGAACAAGTTACACTTTCGTTTCTTTTTCCGAACTTTACTTCTCCATAATCAATGACATCGGCAATGCAGCAGGTTGTTGTCCCAATTGACAAACCAGAACCAAAAAACAATAGACAGCAAGATACAATGACGCCCATTGCACTTGCAGGTGCCACAAAACCTAAAATGAGAAGCAGTACTAGCCCAACAATTGGAAGTCCACATGCCAACGCATACACTTTTTCACGGTCAATTTTTTTGGCAATTAGTGGAAAACAAAATAATCCTGCCATCTCTGCTAAAATCGTGAACCCAAACACGGAGTACAGGGCAGCATTTCCGCAGACCTCCTTAAAATAATAAACTGCAAACGCTTTTAGTACTTGTGTGCAGAGATTAAATGTCAGCAGCAATCCAATAAAGGCAACCAACTGATCATTTTTAATAATAACTGCAAATGCTTCCTTTAGATTTGTTTTCTGCACATTTGCGGTCAATGTGGATTCTTCCTTTACATTGAATACTGTAATCCCAATTGTGACAATAAACAAAGCTGCAATTGCAATTGCGCAGTATGTAAAACCTGTCTCACTAATATTGAGAGTGCCTCCATTTTTCTGTTGTTGAAGAATTGTTGTATCCCCCGCCATATGGTTAAAGAAATCAATAAAGTTTAGACCAAATGTACAAATAATAAAACCGCCCAGACTTGCAAAAATTCTTGGTATCACTGATATTTTCTCTCGCTCATGTGGGTCACTTGACAAATTTGGAAGCCATGACCAATATGGTACATCCATAATGGTGTAAGTCATTCCATACACAATATACATAACAGATACATAGATACATTTTGTTTTCATGTCCACAATTCCAAATGTAGTGAACAACAATACAAACGCAATAGAGTTTAACAGTGTTCCAACAATCAACCAGATGCGAAACTTTCCATATTTTGTCTTTGTGTTATCAACAATCATTCCCATGACAGGATCATTGACCGCATCCCACATCCTTGCAACAAAGAATAATGTACCTACAAAACCAGCAGCAATTCCAAGTGTGTCCGTCAGATACAACATCAAGAACGCCCCTACAAGATTCACAATTGCATCCTTTCCAATTGCTCCAATACCAAAACACCATTTTTCTTTTGGCGCTCTCATTTGTTCATTCATAAAAGTTCCCTCCTTGATAAAAAATATTTATTCAATTGAGAACCGGTTCTTTTGATAATATTATCTTATCATAAATTGCTAAAAATCTTATGTATCTATTTTTCTATCATCTGTCCATTTGTTAGATTTCCTTATATTCGTTTCCTTTTCACATATCACTCATTCTCTTGCTTTTTTGTCATCACCACAAATCCATTTCTAAACATCTAATAATTTTGCTGAGCTTTTTGTATCATGCTCTTTAAGGCGATCCTCACGCAGCCAGCAAATATCCTCCTCTGACGGCGATTCATAGGCAGCACATATTTTGAAATGCGACTGCGCTTTATCACAGACATATGCAAAACTGATTTGTAGCATCCATTCTCCCGGTGTGATTGCAATCTGTTCCTGCACAGAAATATCCTGCATAATTTCATTTCCTATCTTCTCAAAATGATAGACTTGCTCTTTGTCCGGCGATATCACATCCACAATAACCTGCTCACCATCTGGAAATATATTTTTTCTATTTTTTGCAATCAGATCAAAATAAGAAATTCCCAAATTCACTACATTATCCTCATACACATAAAAAGACCACTTTCCCCCTGTTACAATTGGAGTCATTGGTTTTTGAAATGCTGTATCCACGCGAAATATAATGCCCTGATCGATATCTGCAAGCAACTCCTTCTCTGTCAGATAATACTCGTATCTTACTGAATCATCCTCAAAGGTCTCTACAAGCTCTGGCAAATCCACTTGATTCGGCTCTTGCTCATTCACTTTCTGCTGTTCCATTTCCTGTATTTCTATCTCTTTTGCCACACTCTCCAACTTCACAGAATTATCACATCCTGTCAATTAAAAAATGCTGATACTTAACATTACAGAAAAATGCTGTTTCTTCATATAAAAATACCCCCTATTTTTCATCACTCTTCTATGCTTCCCGATCTCGCCTCTTTCGAACAGTATCCGCTCTCTCCAAAATTTCCTTGTAACGGAAACAGCTCTCTACATGGTCATTTATCACACCACATGCTTGCAGGTGCGAATAGACTGTGACTGAACCAAGATACTTAAATCCCCGTTTCTTCAAATCATTACTGACCGCATCGGAAAGCCCATTTCTCGCCGGAAGATTGCCTTTCTGATGCCCCATGTACAGAATCGTCTTTCCCTTAGAAAATTGCCACAAATATGCGCTGAAAGAACCAAACTCCTCTCGCACTTTCAAAAAGCACTGCGCATTATAAATCACCGCCTCAATTTTCCTGCGCGACCGAATCATACCATCTGTTGCAAGAATCCGCTGAATATCTGTCTCTGTATATGATGCTACCTTCTGATAGTCAAATTCATCAAAACATGCATTAAAAATTTCTCTCTTCTGAATCATCATATTCCAGTTCAAACCGCACTGCATCACTTCCATTATCAAAAATGCAAACTGTTTTCTGTCATCATGCAGCGGAACCCCCCACTCCTCGTCATGGTAGCATATCATCTTTTCACTGCTCATACACCATGCACACCGTTCCATATACAATACCTCCATATTTTTAATCGATTGTCAAATTACTCTTCCTACTTCAAATTATAATGTAATCTTCTATAATGCACAAGAATTTAGAAAATTGTAAATAAAACTCACTGTAACAGTTGTCCCTTTTTCCACCTCTACAAAAGAAGTGAAAATCATGCGTCAAAATAGACAAATATTGGCTTTTTAATTGACAAATAGCCTTTTTACACTATAATAAGAATTAGAATAATTCTAATTTATTGTGAAAGGAACTCTATGACAAAAAATGCGAAACAAATATTGGAAATCATTAATGCATCTCGAGAACATTTATCTGCCGAACAAATCTTTTTTGATCTAAAAAAAACAAATAAAAAAGTAGTCCTTGCCACTGTGTACAATAATTTAACCTCTTTGTACAAACAGGGACTTATCCGAAAAATTTCGGTGGAAGGATTTCCCGACCGCTATGACAATATTATTCGACATGATCATCTTGTGTGTAGAAATTGTGGAAAATTGTCCGATATCCTTTTAGACGACCTGACAGAAAAACTGCAAAGCCAATTGGGTATCCACATGCTCTCCTACGACTTAAAGATTAACTATATATGCGAAGAATGCGCCAAAAAGCAAAATGAGTCAAAAAATTGTTCCGTTGATTTAGATTGACAAAAAATATATAAAGTTTATAATATTATATGGTATATTTTATAAGTTTTTGCCAAAACTTATGTTCTAAAATTGATATTATTTATGTATTTATAGATCGTGTTTATGCAATATTTACAAAATATTAACGGATATTTGTAAAATCTTTTTTTGTAACGCGATTGTATTATGAACGACAATTACTGAAAGGAACTATCACTATGAAAATTAGAAAAAAAACTTCCGATATGGCGATTGAGTCCATCTCCAAACTTGTGGAAATGAACTATAATCCCCGAAATGGAGAACTCAATAACATTCATCAACGTCTTATAAATGGACGAAAAGAATTTGCGCAGGCTGCAACAAAAACTATGGATGCAGTTATTCACATGAGTGCTATGGATTTAACGTTAGAAGCCAACGCCGCCATTATAGAACAAACCAATACTTCAATTGCCACTGCAGTAAACACTATCAATGAAGCTGCAGATTCCACTGCAAAAATTACTTCAGAAGTATCAAAAGCACATGAAAACTTGACTTCAACCATTATCGAAGTATCCGGTGAATCCAGCCATATCATGGAAGATATCCACGCCTGCGAAAACGAACTAACTTCTATCTCTGGATTATCTTCCACTGCTATCTCCACTGCGCAAGAAATGAAAACGGATATTAAAAGTTTGATTCAAATTGTCCATGATATGACAGAAGCCATCGCAGCAATTAACTCTATTTCTGTTCAGACCAATCTTCTGGCATTAAATGCCTCTATCGAAGCCGCGCGGGCAGGTGATGCGGGCAAGGGATTCTCTGTTGTCGCACAAGAGATTCGTTGTCTTGCAGAAGAGGCAAAAGCGCTAACTGGACGCATGGGAACCCTTGTTTCCAATATTCAGGAAGCTTCCCGCAAGAGTTCTAACAGCGTAGACACCACTGTCAATGAACTAGAACATATCAACGAAAATATTCAGAATGTATGGAAAATTACTGCGGACAATCGCAAGAGCATGGACCATATTGCTGATTCTGTCTCCTCCCTCGCCGCCGTCAGCGAAGAAATTAGTAGTTCTATGCATGAATTAGACCAACAGATGCAACATGTTAACTGCGAGTGTCAAAATCTACAAAATAACATTACATCTCTTGCACTTTGTAGCAATTCAATTACAGAACTAGTACAGCCATCCAAAGAAATAGAACAACACCTAGAAGAATCGACAAAAATTATGGGTGCTATGGTGCAAGATACATTTTACATGCTAGATAATCAGGTTCTCTTAAACTGGATTAACAGCGCAGTTGAAGCACACCGTAATTGGCTAAATATTTTAAAAGAAATGGCACACACCAAAACGTTAAAAATTTTGCAGACTGACTGCACAAAATGTGGACTCGGTCATTTTTATTATGCGTTTAAGCCGGTCAATCCACAGATTATTAATATCTGGAAAGGACTGGAAAATAAACATAAGGAATTACATTCCTATGGAGTGGAAATGATTAACGCCATTCAATCAGAACAAAACAGCAATTTACAACAAATTTATGAAAAAGCAGAATCCTGTTCTAAAACGTTAATTGCTGATTTTCACACAATAACTCAAATTATTGAGTCCTTAACCAAAAATAATATTCGTGTCTTTGAGGAACAAACAATACCGATCGCATGAACACAATTATGATACATATCTGGCAGAAAACATTTCTTAGAATAATTTTGCATGACTCGATATTTACAACAGAAAATTAAAGACTAAACTGTTATGAAAAATCATAAATGTATTTTTCAAAGGGGGATTTTGTATCATCAAATGTAACTTTGACTTCTGGCATGACAAAACCAAAAGACTCACTTGCCCACTGAATCGCACTGGCTGTAAACGCCTCATTTTGAATGTCACAATCTAAAAAATGAATACTCCGCAAGGTTATTACACGAGGGTGATTCTGTACTGCATTTAATATATCTGCACTTACAATCCTTAATCCCTCACAGTAACATAACACTTGTTCCTCTACCAACTGTTGACTTTTTGGCCAAGGCAACAATGATGTATAGAAATATAAAAAAAGCGTGAATGATAACCTATGCCAGACAAAAGATATTAAAAAATTTAAAAAGTACTTGATTTTTTGAATAAATCAAGTATAATAGATTCGTAACTATTTGGAAGTAGTTATTTCGTTGCGTGGCTCAGTTTGGTAGAGCGCTGCGTTCGGGACGCAGAGGCCGCAAGTTCGAATCTTGTCGCAACGACTCGTTGAAAGCAATGTTTCGCATAGAAAACACTGGGTTTTTAGGAAATCATCCAGTGTTTTTTTGTGTTTGAAAAAAAGCAGGATCAATAAAATTTAAGTGATATATAACAGAGAACTTTTAGAGAAATATATCGTGAAATTAGAAAAACACTGTTCGGAGTGGTTATATAGTTTAAGAACATTTAAACATATTTCAGCGAGACATTTAGACAAAAGCATAGAGAATATAATGATGACATTAATACATGAAATGGTACATTTCTACTGCCAGTTACATGATAGCAACAAGAAACCCTAACAAAAAATCACCTACAGGAAAATCCTGTAGGTGATTTTTAATTGTAACAGTTCGGAGATTATTACTTGTCAAACTTACTCATAATCATAACGTAATTCTTCATTGTCACCATAATAATGATTATTATCCCATGCATTTCCTACTGGATATACAGTAACCTTATAGCGCGCAATAACTTTCTTAGTAATGCTTGACTTCACTTCGATTGTTGTCGTACCTGCTCTAACTGCTTTCAAAGTAGCTGAATAGCTTCCTCCAATTGCCTTAACAGATGCAACTTTACTATTGGAACTGGTCCAAATCAATTTATCTGTAACAGCATATTGAGCACCAATATTATCAGCTAACGCTAAGAGGGTATAACTATTTCCAGAGACAAATCCTGTATGCCCTATGTCATAATCCTCATTGAAGTAATCATACTCCCATACATCATTATTCCGATAAGTTTCAAATGTTGTTACAGGCATTCCCTTATATGACGAATAATATTCATCATTCCATTCATCATACCATTCATAATATCCATTCCACTCATTAAGCCCTAAATCCCAGTCTGATGCTGGAAGTTTTGTAGTAGTGAATGCCTTCTTAACCTCTTTCGATATCTGATCACGGAACAATGCTGTAACACTTACATTATATTTGCTCTGCGCCGTCATTACATTTCCGCTTATCTTAGCACCTGCCATATATGTTTTCTTAGATGAATCCCACCAATAATTATTATTCGCATAGAAGCTTGCTACCAAGGAATTTCTAGCATCTGTCACATCGATTCTATAGCCTTCTGCATAGATACTTGCTACAAATTGCACTGTAAATCTATTGTCAGCTATATCTGTAACACTTAAGTTTTTCACTGGATCTAATGCTTTTACCTTGATTTTAACCTGTGCTGATAATCCATCAATATAACGGTCCTTTAATTCAAGGGAGACTGGTGATTTCACTTCCTTCGTTGCCATTAGATATCTGCCATTTAGCTCAAATCCCTGTTGATTTAATGCCTCTTTAAGTTCATCATCAATAACAATACCACGAGCATAGTTCATATTGGTAGTAAGGACTGTTTTACCCGCTTTGTATGTCACAAGATCTGTAAGCGCGATTTCCTCCCCTACCTGCATTGTTATATTTTTGCCTGCAATTGAATCTGGTGTCGCTATAACATTAATGTATAAGTAATCATAAGCCCCACTTAAAGAATCCCTTATTTCAACACGAAGTCTTTCAGGCTGTTTAAAGGTGATCTTACCTTTCTTATCAATCTTTGCATTTGCTGCATATCCGTAATTCCACCTATAAATATATTCTTCTAATTCCTGATCATAGTAACGTTCATATTTTCCACTGTGAACCGTATAGGTGAGCTTAGGGTCCGTATACGTTGTTTTAAGGCTGCTTTCTAACGGAAGTGGATACCACTTTGTGTCATTCTTATCTGCCGCGGAATCCGAATCCTCAAAAGAACCTTCTACAGAAATCACTGCGCTGCTTTCCTTTGACAAATCAAATAAATAGCCTTCTTGAGTCTCATCGTAATCCATGTAAACTCTATCTTTATCTGCAATTTCAGCGTACAGATTTCTAACATAAGGAAGTGTTGTTTTTGCTTCCTTTACTACACCATTTGCAGAAAATTCAACATCATGTTTTACAGTACCATCATCAAATGAATCAACCTTGCTGACATTTCTGATATAAACAGTATAAGTCTCTGTCGAATCTAATCCTGTAATCGTGTAAGAAACTACATCTGTCTTCTTGCCATTCTTATCCCAAAGCCTTCTGTTATTCTCTTCTGATTGTGTCATAAAGATTGGCGCTACAGCAAAACCTGCTGCCTTCCACTGCTGATTGGTCATGTTTTTAATTTTGTCTTCTACAGAAGAAGCAGATACACCACTACCTTTTACAACATAAATCTCTCTGCGATAACCATAATCATAGTTGTGATCTTCCACATATTTATATTGTACTTCAATCTTATTTCCCTGAGGAATCAATTTGTTAAGTTTAGGCGCTGCTACTTGGGAAACTGTAATTTTGACTGTTGCAGGCTTTGCAGACTCAATCTTTTTGGGCTTGCCATTTTCATCCCGCATTACTGGATATACTGTAACAGTTGCTGAGCCACCCGCTTTCAATGCCTTTGCAATACCAGTATCTTTATTTACTGCCAAGTATTCATTCCCACTTATCACTTCATACTGAAGCCAGATAAGATCGCTATTCTGTGCTTTTGTAAGCTTGACATCAAGTGCCTGTGTCTCACCTACAACCATCTTTGTTTTTGGCGAATTAAATGCAATTGATTTTGGAGCTACTGCTTGTGACAAATCTGCCTCTAAGTCTGCTTGTGAGAACAACAGATCAAATTTCTCCTGATGTCCTTCACTCCAGCGGATTGTAAAGGAAATATCCTTCTGATCGGATGCGTCAAAACGTGTCCCAATAAACTCAGAATTGTGATATAGGATTTCGCCCCCTGCCTGCTCAATAGCATTTTCATAGGCAGCTTTATCTAAAATATTAGAATTATACTCCAATGGTACTTGAATCTCAATAATCACATAATTGCCATTGTCAGAATAAGAGTAAGGAATTCCTTCTCTAAAACTAATCTTATGTGTATATTCAGCACTATTGTATTCATCATAAAGTTTTAATGAATCCCAATCGTCATCATACGCTGATACGGTTGATCTTCCATGTAATGTCGTAAATTCTGTCTCTGACCCAAGCACGATCCTATAGTCAACTGCATAAGCTTTATCGTAAATGATATCACCATTAAGATCCTCCATGCTAGTATACAATTGACCATTATCTTCCATGCGCAGTGTGTACGTTGTACTACCTTTCAGAATATCGGTACATTCTTTTCCATCACTGTCATATACTGCAAGCGCAGGAAGTCGATAAAACGCCGGGAATCCTGTTCCATTCCATGTAAATGCTTCTTTATCTGCTTCAATATAACCTTCAATGCTAAAGTTATCGCCAGCTTTAATCTTATCCACATACTGTCCTGCCTCAACTGCAGTACCTAGTTCTTTTAGATTAACCTTTAAATCAAGTGGATTAATTGTAACTGCAATAACAGGGGTTGGCTCAAATGCCTTATATTCTTCATTGCCTTTAAATCCAGCTAAAACAAAATACGTTCCCGCATGAATAGGACCTTTTTCTGGATCAAATGGAGCATAACCTTCATATTCATATGACCATGTAATATCCAGATCAATGTTAGGATTCACCTCTTTTATAGCTTCAACTACTTTTGATGGATCTAAAATAATTTCACCTGAATAAGGAATAATTCCCAAATCCCCTATCTGCTGCAACGGATATTCTTTTGTCCCCATTACACTGACTGTAATATCCGCTTCATCTGCAGCTTCATAAACAGATTTTGATTCAAGTGTTTTCTTATCATTTTCCACTTTAACAGTATGGATATCCTCATCCGTGTAGTTGCTGCTCTTAAAGTAAACTTCTGTTACTGCAACCTTATACTTGCCATCTTTTACAAAAGTTTCTGTAGGATCATATACTGTCTGATATTCTTTTGTCCCGTCTGGATTAGCAGCCTCTTTCTTAACACTCCAAAATGCATCACTATAAGCAGGTGCTGTCTCTGCTTCAGCTTCCTTCCATGTACCATCAGTTCCATAAAGCATTACCTTGCCTGTATTCTGGCACTCATCTAGAAACGCCCCAACTGTCGTGTCTGTCAGCGCCTTGTATCCGCCTTCTGGAGCATTTGGTACAAGTTTTGCCCGCTGTCTTTCAATAACAAAATAAATTACTGCATCCTCTGCATGTTTTTCAGCTTGCTCATCATTATAGGAGATTGTCAGTTTGTATACACCAGCATCTCTTCCAGCATAGTTATAGCCATAATAGTAGAAAGATTCAAGGCTCTCATCACCCGTCTCAAGCTCTGCTACATCAGGCTTGCTATAACTGCGTTCCCACGTATACACTAAAGAACCAGCGGCATCCACTTTCGCTTTCTTATAGTCACCACGACTCTGGAACAATGGCTGTCCATCATATACCTTATAGAGCACCTTCTGGTCAACATCATTAATTTTAATTCCGTTAACTTCTTGGTAACCCTTCTCCGTGTAACTCTTAATAATTTCCTCTGTATTAATTACAACAGCAGTCGAATTGTTGATTTTGATTTCTACAGCCTTATCATTATAATCATTTTTTACAGCGTAATTTTTATTGTCTGTTGTTACATTTTTCAGGCTTTCATAGTCTCCATTCGCCGTATAGACAGCAACCTGACCACTAAATCTTACCTTGAAAACTTCCTTACATTCGGCTTCAATTTGCGATTGTGTAAGTACTGATGTTAACTTAGTTATCCCTTCATCTGTACGAATTACATTTCCATCTTTATCCTGTATAACCCGAATAATTTCAAATACTGGTTCATATGGTTGTGTATAGTACTCCCAATTTGAATTTGTAAAGAATCGGTCTCTGTCAATATCAATCTCTTTAGGATTTTCAGAAGAATCACTTGCGTCATATACTTGATAATCTACATTCTTAAGTACTTCCTTGGCTGTAACTCCCTGATAAAATCCTGTATCATTCCCGGCTACTGTCGGTTGAATTGATATTTCCGCTTTCTTAATCTCTACCAGTACATCTACAGATGATTTATTATAAAGCCCATTGTCACCATCATAGGCAATCCGATAAACATAAGTGCCAGCTTCAACTGGATTTCCCTCAAGCTTACCACTAACCTCATAATAGTATCTGTTTGTGGTGATCACATTCCCATCAGCATCTTGATCCGTTTCTGGATAGCTATTACAATATGAAGTTTTATACCACTCCGCTTTTGTAGGTGCATTCTCTATCTCAGTGAAGACAGGTTTTCCATCTTGAGATATGCTTGTTTCTCCTACTTTTACCTTGGAATTGTCAGAAGAAAACACTGCTTGTTCACTTCCTGTATAGGGACCAAAGGTAATTTTCTTTATCGCATTGCCATTTCTGTCAATACCTTCGTCTACCTTATCCTTCCATGTATCGCCAGTCAGCTCAACCTCTATCTTGGTTTGTTTTAAATCACCAACGACTACTTTTGCAGAATTACATTTCGGTTCTTCATAATTTGCACCATATGTAGTTTTTGCAGTCGCAGAAAATGCAACAGTCGCTTCTAAAATATAATCCTTATTCTTTACAAGCGGTTCCTCTGCATCTTCACCTGTATATGCATCTTTTACTTTCAGGTCTGAGAAAACGATGTCACCATCTTCTGGCTTCTCGGCATTGTAAGTAAACATCCTGCCATCAGAGCCTTCAACATTTGCATCGACAATCTTTACATCTGTCTTTTTGCTTCCAGCATTTACTGCTCCAACAACCATTTCGGCTTTTACAGTTGCCTTCTTAATAAGAAAATCGATTGTAGCAGTATCACCATTATACTCGGAGGTATCTGGGATTTTTAATTCTAGTTGATACTCTCCCGCATCCTGAGGTACTGTTCCTTCTGCCATATTTGTATAGCCATTCGTACCTTTTTGTTTCCACTGTATCTGAATGCTATCCCAAGCATTCTCAAAGTAAATATCTCCTTCTAAACTGCCATAACTAAGGTAAAGTCTATTCCAGATATTCTCATTTAGAGTATCTCCCTCTGTAAAAGGAGTACGATTATAATCATAAATGGCTGTTTTGTCCTCACTCTTAAGCTTGTCAGTTCCTAAATGATATGTCAATTTATCATCTGCTGAATCCAATTCCAGATCCGTTGTCTGTTCTTCCGTTTCCTTCTCCGCAATTGACTCCGTTGGTACAGTCTGAGTCAGTTCCTCAGATGCTGTCTCTGTTGGCTCTACCGTTGTTGTCTCTGTTGGTTCTTCAGATGTTGTCTCTGTGGACTCTGCTGTTGTCTCTGTCGACTCTTCAGATGCTGTCTTTGTCGGTTCCTCAGCGAGAACTTCTGATGATTCCTCGCTGTCATTTGACACACTTTCCTCTCCGGTTTCCTCTGTATCCTCCACCTCTGATGGAGCAGATTCTTCCGTTGCCGCATCTGTCTGTAATTCCGTTTCAGCAACTGCCTCAATCTCAGTTTCCGCCTCCGCTGCCAGTGCTGTTGACGGCAGTGATGTCACTGTCATAGCGGCGGCTAACGCTAGAGCTAAAATTCGTTTCGCTTTAAACAGCTTTTTGAATTCGTCCAGTTTCATTCCTCGTTTTCCTCCTTGATTTCTTGTTTTACTGCTTCAGTCCAGTTTGTTCTATCACAGAATCACTGCTGTAACAGATAATTGTTCCCTCGTCATTAAGCAGATTACATTTTAGATAATTCTGCATATAATATTCTATAACCTTCTGCACATTTTCTTCCCCGGAAACATTATAGCATATGTCGAGGTATTCCTCATCCTTTGCTGCCTTGACTCTCACCGCATCTACCCCTAACTCCTCAAAGCGATCAAACTTCTCGGCTGTAAAACCTGCTTCTTCCAAAGTACTTAGCAGACTTTCCGATTCAGGGTAGGTTTCTTCCTGCACTGGTGCTGAATAGTTTTCTTCAAGATATGAATTGATCTCCTCTGCCTTCTTCGCATCACCGCACCCTGTCAGGGCTGCTACAAACAGAAGACAGACAACACTAACTATCCTTTTGAATATTTTCATAACCCTCCTTTTTTATTTTGTTCGGTGGTCATAGCACACCTCCGTTAATTGTTACAACCAGCACTTCTGGTGATTAAAGGGCTGGTTTTACAAGATAATTATACTAAACATTTTGATTTTTTGTAACCCTTTTTTAATATTATATTTATTACTATTTAAACAAATATTGGTGCAAATTATTGGAAAATCTTGTCTCATTTGTCGGTATGTTCCTCTATTTCCATCATATTGCACACATATTGTATAGCTTTTTATTCAATTTTCCTAAACAGCACTCGCATAAAGGGCGTTACAGTTCAATCTAAAATTTTGCATTTACTGCAAACTATGGCTCTATAAGCCACGTAAAATTGTATAGTAGTATAGATACATCAAGAAATAGGATATGTCTTTGACATCGCGAAGTGGTTTTTCATGGTTTGATGCTTGTAACAGAAAGCCGAAGGCTAAACTGTTACAAAAAAGCACCTATGCATGCGCATAAGTGCTCTTTTTAAGTTTGCTTATTTTTATTTAATCTGATAATAGACATATCGTGTCTCGCTGTAATTGCCAACTCCTGTGATGGCAAGACATGCAAGACCTCGCTTGTCAGCATTGATATAGGAACAAGTATAGTCCCTGCCTGCTTGCAGTACTGCACCGTTTGTTCTATCCCTAACTTCTTTTAGTTCAAGCCGCACTGGCATTCCGCCATTATAACTTAACTGTTTTGTTCCTGTCGTAATAACAAAAGAAGCAGCTGATTTTGGTGTGATAGTGAAAGTCAGGCGTGTGCTCCCCTGCAAGTAATCCATTCCTGTGAGTGTTACAATTGCTTTTCCTGCGTTTGTATTTTTGCTGTAATCCACTGTGTAGGGAAGAGAATACCACTCTTCTGTATCTTTTATTGGGGCAAGTAGCCTTAATTCCGCATCGGTGAGCGTGAGTGCCTCCCCTGTGTACTGTTTCTCAATTGCTTGCGCTGCTTCAAAATCAACTGCCTGTTGCATGGTGGCTTTTGTAATATTGAACTTTACCGTTGCGCTTCCTTTATATAAGCTATCTGATTTTGCCTTGTAGGTCACAATTGCTTTTCCGGGTTTATTGTTATTTTTGACCGTGATATCATACTGGTCGACAGCAATTTTCTGTCCATTCAAATCTCGAATTGGATATGCCTCAACGGTTACCGGTTTTTTTAGATAGGGTTGGTCTGGTATAACAGGAAGCTGCAATTTTTTAAGCGATCGCTTTACAATACTGTATCTTTTGGTCTTACTTCCAATATAATTGCTATTTGGCTTTGCTGTTACTGTAAGAACAGCTTTTGATGACACTTGCATGTTATTTGTAGCAGTGATTTCACAATCATCTGCAGATACGACTAATTTTCCAGCCTTTATCGTAATCTCTTCTGGCAATACTGCCTGTTTCGTATAATATGCATTGGAAAGTGTAATAGCGGACAATGTGGCGGGTTTTATCTTAAAGTAACAAAACATTATATTTTTGTTTGTCTCATTATTGTCAGACTCCTTGTTCTGATTTTTTCCAAGAAGTAGCGCACTCTTATCCTCCACCATCTCATAGTTGTCAGAAAATTGTATTTTTACATAAGCTTTCGCTGCCACGCTGCCATCCTTCTCATAAGATACATTTATATTGTTTCCATACTGATATGTATAATCCTTTCCTTCCCCTGCCTTTAAAGTCTCTTTGCCATCAAGCACTTTCACAGCCGGTCGCAATTCTTTTTGTGTATAAGTTTGGTCCTTAATCGGTTGTATCGCTGTGCTATCTAACTTTTTCTTTTCAATGGTAAAGAACAAGCAGCGCGTACCAGCATAATTTCCTTTTCCGGTTACTGTCACTTTCGCAGTCTGATTTCCTGCGTTAATATTATTGGTATAAGACACTGTGTAATTGGAGGAGGAAATTGTCTTTCCATCGGAGTCAGTAACTGTAAGTTTTGGCTTTTGAGCCTTTCTATTGTAGACTAATATGCTGTTTTCTTCTGTAAATTGAATCTGCAAGCTATTGACATCTCTTTTGCTCACAATATTTTTCTTGCGTGCGCTAGGTTTGTTTTTTACCTGATAATTTCCTAGAAGTGTAATTTCTGCATCATACTTTTCTCCCAACACAAGAGAGTCAAGTGCTGTCACCATTGCCGTACCTGCCTGATATAAAATCGCACTGTATTGGGTTTGATCAAGTTCAGTTTTTCCTGCAAGAACTCGTATTCTGCTACCCTGATTGTCATAGGCAATCTGCACGCTAATGCTGCTCTCTGCAATTTGTTTGGGGGCAATGGCAAACGGTTGTGTAATTTGTCCTGTATAATTTCCAATACCACTTACAATTACTTTGGGCGCCTGTGCATCCGCTATTCCTGCAGCTGCTGTATTATTTTCATATATTATTGTATAGTCTTTGTTTTTCTTTAGTGTTTTTTGGTTCCACTTCACAGAGACTGTCGGTGTTAGAGCTTTGTCCGCAAATGTCGCTTTTGCGACAGTTACAGTAAAATCAGAAGCAATACTTTTTGGCACAATCTCAAAGGTCTTTGTCACGCTTCCCTGACAATTTCCCTTTCCAGTCACAGTGACTGTGGCAGTTCCAACATTTGTATTCTGTTTGTATAATACAGAATAATTTTTTGTCGGAATATCAGCCCCATATGCTGTTACCTTTACTATCGGTTTTATTGTACTTCCTGTATAGACACAGGCAAGCGTTCCATCAGCCAAAACTGTGCTGTCATCCGCTGTGCTCGCAATACTTACCATCTCTTCCGAGAAAACGGTTTTGGCTATGGTGACAGTGACATGCACTTGCCCTGTATAATTATTCATTCCTGTAATGTCTGCTGTATAGCTTCCCGCATTGCAGGGCTGTTTATTATAAACAATAGCATAGTCTGTGTCCTTTATAAGACGCACAGAACCATTTTGTAACACCAAATTATCCTGAATTGCACCATTATACAGCAAAACAGTAGACTCCACCATATCTTCTGTTATCGTTTTAGGATAAATCATAAACGTTCGCTCAACAGTTCCTGTATATTTTCCAATCCCTGTAATCACAGCCGTAGGTGCATCCGCTGATTCCTGATTCCCTGACAAAGTATTGTTGCTATACGCAACTGTATAGTCAACATCTTTTGTGAGTGGTTCACCCATATAGTTAATCTCTATTTCAGGTTCATTTTGAATACCGTTGTACTCTTGTGGTTCAATCTCTCTCACCATCTCAGAAGTTATCTGTCGGTTTTCCTGTGGCACATCAAATACGCCATCACTGGTATATGCTTTGATTCGATAAGTGCCCTTAAAGACCGCATCTTGCCAACCATCCCTATTTTGAAAAAAAGTTTCGCCTGAATTAGACTTTGCAACAAACTCAACTGCCTTTGCATTGGTATAAGACTGGTCGATAAAAATCGCAGCCCCTTCCTCCCCGTTGATTTTGCCCCCTGACAAAGTTACTACAACACTGAACATTTCGCCCTCTGTCACCGCGGCATATTTCTCAAACACTATGGTGTGATACCCTTCAAAGACAGTTGTACCTGTTGCCCGAGCGCTAAGCGTGCCAGATTGTGGGTTAGATATATCTTCCAAATCTGTGTAAATTTCTACTTCATAGTCCGTTTCCACAGATTTTATGCCAATTCCTACCGCTTCAATTATTTGATTTCCCGTGCTCTGATACACTGCCGCCGCTGTGATTGTATCATCACTCTCATATCGCACACCTACAGAACCATCATACTGATAGATATGATCGTAGTTATCTGCCCCTTCATATTCAAAGGCAAAGATAGTCCTAGCCAGCGATGCCTCCTCATAGGACATCCAAAAATATCCATCATCACCGTAGCTTTTACCCCAACTATTTTTAATAAGCCATGCACCATTGCGCGTTGGCATGTAAAGTTTGTCTTCCGTAATACCTAAGCCCACTAACTCTTGATTAATTGCTGTGTACTGAAAATTTCTCTTGTCAAAATTATCATCCCAACCAACAATGGCGATAGCATGATTGCCACCAGAATTGTAATCATTGTAATAGACAGTCGGTCCAATATAACCCGCTACATAATTACTGCAATGTGATTCATCATGCTTATAAGATGCCGCAACTGCACCATATTTCATTATCATCTCCTTAATAGAATCCGCATTGTCTTTATGTATCCAATAAGCATTTTTCAGATGCACTAGGTCCGTGTACGCATACTCCTGCGGGACATTTAGCTCTGTTGTCGCTTTCGTTTGCTCTGCACTGGGATATACCATGCTTGCATGGGTTTGTTCATCCGCTATACCGGTCCATCTGGCTAACGCAAAGGTCGTAAACATACTGTTTCCGCCATTGTTTACCTTCTCCGCCATCAATGGTATCACTGCATCACCTTCTAGCCCGCCATCTGGTCCTTCAATATTCTCATTATAAAAAAAGTCTATTAAATGTGGTTCAGAAAGGTTAACCTCTTTTCCTGTCTGTTTTTTATAGATGCTCTCCGCTGGAGCAATGGCAGCAAAAGACCAACAAGCTCCCCAGTCTCCTTGGTCTTTAATCGCTGTGTCTTGACCGTCCTCCACTGCAGAATATCTGTCTGGCAAATTATTTCGTATTGAAAATAAAGAGGCTTCTTGTACCTGTTCAAGCGGTTGCGCTTCCATTCCACTATCTATGTATCCGGACACCACAAATCCATCAGACTCCATTTTCTGATTTAATTTGTCCTTGAGTTTCTTCTCTGCCTCCTTTATATCGGCTTCTGTAAGATCTAATTTGGTCTCTGGTTCTGTGCGTGTTTCTAATTCTAGTTCTGTCTCAGTTTCTATAACTGTCTCGGTTTCTATTTCCGTTTCTATCTCCAATTCCGTGTTGGTCTCTGTTTCTATAACTGTACTTGATTCGGTTTCGGGACGCATAGTTGTATTGGTTTCGTCTTCTGAATCTGTAGTTGACTCGATTTCCGATCCTGTATTCGTCTCGTCATTTATTTCGGTATTGATTTCTATTTCAGAATTAATTTCAGACCCAATTTCCGATTCCACATCCGTTTCTACTTCAGAATTGGTTTCAGACTCCACATCCGTTTCTGCTCCAGAATCAATTCTCGATTCTGTATTCGTTTGTGTTTCAGAATTGGTTTCAAAACCGGTTTCCAATTCAATATTGTCTCCCGTTTCAAGATTGGTTTTAGGCTCAGTTCCCAATTCAATATCCATTTCAGACCCAATTTCAGCCGACAGATTTGTCTGTGTTTGGATTTCTATATTATTTTTTGTGTTTGTCTGAATATTAAATTCGCTTTGTGCAGCATACGCATCTGCACTTGACACCATACACGTCGTTATGCATAAAACTCCTGCAAGCAATCTTCTTATTTTTCCATACATCTATATATCCTCTATCTCTAAGAATTGTAAATTAATAACTTAACAATATTGTCATATTATTTCTTTACAATTCCTTATAACAATTATTTTCCCAAAAAGGAAGGTGCAAAGAATATCCTTTTATATAAGTTTAGTTTATAATAATCTTTATATAGATTGTAAGAGTGAAAAAAGGAAACATTAATTTTCCCCAAAAACGTTACTGTTCACTCCCAATGTCCGTTAGTTAAAAAGAGCCCATTGGCTTTAGACAATGAGTAGTTCACATTTGGTCTTAACGAACTGACATAGGTCCACTCCGTTGCAGTAACCAGTAAAATCCATGAAAAAATTACAGCCGCACAAATGGATTTTTACTTGTAGGCTGTATGTTTTCCCACGGACTTAGCAATAAATACTAAGTCCTGTCTGAACAATAACTCAAAAATGCCTCTTGGTAATCTGCTTTCACACGTTCATAATCAAAGTTTGCCCGTACCTGTGCAAACTTTCTGCCGTATGCGTCCGCCTTTTTCTGCAAATAATCACTAAGCTCTAACGTTGACACCTGTCCTGTTTTGTCTGTTTCCAATTCCGGCAACACAATTGAAACTTTATGTATGCCGCCTCGATTCATCAATTCAAAATAACACCACCACTGTAAAAATTCATACATATTTCCAACTGTTGTACTTTTATTCTCATCTCTGACAGCATCCACCACTTCCTGTAAGTCTTCTTCTGTTCTGTCAAAATATCCACCGTAAACACCCATTAATCTCTGGAAAGATCCATTGTCCGGAGCACACTGGCTGCTGCGCTCCAATTTACTCCAATACTTCTCATAATAGTAGTGAAATGCATCAATTCTGCCACAGCGCACACTCATACAAAGCATACAGACGTACATTGCATCCAACTGTGCCATCTCGCAATACTGGTAACACCACTGATACTTTTGTGGAATATTTTTGCGAAGCATATCTAACATAAATTCTTCTGCTTTCTGGTCCTGTTTTGCCAAAAGAAGTTGTCCCAGATAAGGAAAATGACCACAAATATAACAGGAAACCCGTGCCATTTCATCTGCATAGTTCAAAAACTTTCGTGCTGCTGTCTGCGCCATCTCTGCATCTCGATACAACATACCCAACTTTATCAAATCAGAATAGTAAAGATATTCTCTGCCAAATCGGAATGCCGCCTGCTCATATCGTTTGATAAAAAGATCCATTTTTGTATCATCAATCTGATAGTACTCATAGTAAGCCTCAAAAATCTTGCTGTCAATATAAGTATTTAAGGCTCCCATAAGTGTATTAGAATAATTTGGAAGCTCCTTTTCCATATATTCATCATAATCCTTATAATAAATTTCTGCACACTTTACAATCTCCGCATAATTACCAACACGACGGTTCAGGCTCATCAGCTCATCTATTGTGTCAAAATACAAATGCCACTCTCCCTCCTGTTTGGAAAGCTTGAAAATCTTTTTCAGCGTTGATGACAGCATCTCGTAATTTTGATCATACAGTCGATTGCTGCCACGCGTCATACTTTGTACCCCTGCCACCAATCTTGCAAGCGTGTCGTCTTTTAACTGCTCTAATCTAACATCACTAAACATCATAACTACATTCCCTCCTATCTGCTGCCATAAAGAGCGTATTCCATCAATTGCTGCAAACTCCTGTTCATTAGCTCTGTCTCTGCCCCGCCTAGTGTATAGTGCCCGGCAAGGAGCGCTTGTATATAAATCACTTGTATAATACTGTGGGCAAGCGGTGCATCCTGAACTTGCCCCAAACTTTGCACAAAGCTGTTCTCACTATTTAGATATAACATATCCTTACTTTTGTCATCCTCTAAATCTCCAAAGTCAAATCCTTCAAAAAAATTAGAAAAACTGTTATTGTCCATTGTCCCATGAAACAGTGCATCCTCTCCCTGAACATACAGCGCCTGTAAACTGACAGGGGAAAATTTTTTTAATGCGACGCCGCAGTGAGACTTTTCTAGCCCCTGACGGGCATAATTAAGAAAGCCCTCCAACGCTTCTGCTTGTTCTGCTGTCGCGTCCACCAACAGATTGTCATAAGAAGAATTGTCAAACACTGTGATTTTTACATTTTTATAATACTTTGGCAGCTTTTGCAAAATACCCGCATCGTAGAGATAGCCACCGTTGACTAGAAGGCTTCCTGTTCCTTCCAGCAATGGGCTAAGCCGCCTAAAATCATCAATTTGCAGACAATAGCTGACTGGAACCTTTTTTGATGCATTTACAATCTGAAATCCTGTCAAAATTCCCTGATTTGTTGGAAAGGTTAAAAACGGGAAAAACAGTTTAAAAATCTGTTCATTCTCTATCACAAGTGATTTGATAGCAACATTGTGAATTTGCGCAAGCTGCTTTAATTTCCGCACATCATATTGAGACAATGAAACAAAATAGTCAAAAATGCACTTTTCAATCTGCCCCTTTGCCTTCAGCAGTTTATGGTCTTTTGTAAAACCTTCCCTAGAAGCATTTGGTGTCAAATCGTCCAGATTGACAATACAGCGGGTAAAGAATGCCCATTTTGGTATTAAATCTCTCCCCTCGTCGGTCACATACATATTTCTTAAAAAAATTTTGTGACGGACAAGCGTATTTGCACTGGTCTGTCGAGTAGAAATATACGCATAGCCTCTCATATCGTCTCCAATCAACGGTATCACATCCAAAAACGTCTCATCAAAAACCTGTTCCCCAAATTCCATAATATCATCTGCCATGCTCAAGGATTGACGCCACGGAATCACCTGATTGTTGACTATCCGCTTGTCCGTTTCACCGTCAAAATACACAGGAATTTTCAGTAAAAATCCATATTCTGACAAATCATCCACAATCTCTTTTTCTGTAAAAAATTGGTATTTGGTTCCTGTAAGTTTTAAATAGACTTGTGTCCCCGGCGCGATCTCCTTCTTAGACTCTGTAATGACATAGGAACCATCACTTTTTCCGACCCACTGATAAGACTTTCCTTCTGCAGCAGAACAAGTGATTACCTTAATCTCATTTGCCACCAAAAAACAAGACAGCAATCCAATTCCAAACTGTCCAATATAGCTATCTCGCACTGCGTCATCTCGTTTGGAGGACTGCCCAATCACAGAGAGAAAGGTATGAATTTCCTCTTTTGTCAGTCCAATTCCATTGTCGGCAAAAATAAGCTCTGCACCGTTTCCTTTCCTGCGATATGTCACTGTAATCTTTGCCTCCAGACAAGATGCATCTGCCCTTTTTCGCGCTGCAATTGCATCCACAGCATTCTGTAAAAGTTCTCGCAGAAATACTTTATCACTGGAATACAAATTGTCACTCAGCAATCTGATAATTCCTTTTAAATCCACTTTAAAATTGTAATTTGCCATATCATTTACCCTTCTTTATTGCAAAATTGATTTTTATTTGTCAACTGCAAAGGCAAGACGCCTCATCCTTCTACTAACTGCAAATCATACAATTTTCGATACATTCCTCCTAGTTGTAGCAATTCTTGGTGCGTACCACTCTCTCGAATTTCGCCCTTATGCATCACAATAATTTTGTCGGCATGTTGTATTGTGGATAGGCGGTGTGCCACCATAATTGTCGTTCTACCCTCCATTAGTTTCTCAAGAGCTTGCGTAATCAAACTCTCCGTCTCTGTGTCGATATTGGCTGTCGCCTCATCTAACACAAGAATTGTGGGTTGATATGCAAGCGTGCGCGCAAATGAGAGCAATTGCCGCTGCCCTGCAGAGAGAGTGCTACCGCGCTCTGTCACTGGCTCATCAAAGCCGTTTGGCATCTTGTTAATAAAAGAATCTGCATTTACAATATGAGCAGCCCGCTCAATTTCTTCCTGCGAAATATCCACATTGCCCAGTGAAATATTCCCTTTAACGTCTCCTGTAAAGAGAAACACATCCTGCTGCACCTGACCAATTGCATGACGCAGTGCATCTTTGTCAATCTCTTTGATATTCACACCATCTATTAAAATTTCTCCCCGCTGAATATCATAGTAGCGCCCAATCAAATTTAATATGGAAGACTTTCCTGCGCCCGTAGCTCCCACAAAGGCAATCTTTTCGCCCGGTTCAATGCAAAAACTCACATCTTTTAAAATGTAATCCTCTTTTTCATAGGCAAACCAGACATGTCGAAATTCAATGCGACCGTTCATTGCAACGGTTCGTGGGTGTTTTGGATTAACGATTTCTGGCTTTTCATCTAAAATGGAAAAAATCTTTTCCGCCGACGCAAGAGACGACTGCAGCGTTCCAAACTGTTCTGCCAACTCCTGAATTGGCTCGAAAAAAGAACTAATATAGTTGATAAATACAAATAATGTCCCCAGCGAAACGGTTCCTGCCAACACAGAGGCGCTCCCCTGCCCAATCACAATTACCATTGCAAAGACAGACAACATATAAATTGATGGGCGAAAAATAGCAAATGTCAAAACCTCCCGCCAGTTTGCCCGAAAAAGCTGTTCGCTCTTTGATGAAAATTCCTCAAACTTCTCTTGTTCCCGCGCAAAAATTTGTATCAATTTCATGCCAGAAATATGCTCAGACAGAAATGTATTTAATTCTGTAATACAAGTTCTTGTTATACGATACGCCTTTCTTGACATATAGCGAAAAAAGATGGTCAATCCTGTTACAAACGGAATTAAAATAAAAGAGTACAATGCCATGCGCAAGTCAATTGAGAGCATTACAACCGCAAAACCAACAATTTTTACTGTATTTTTAAACAGCTTCGCAAGGATTTGAGAAAACAACTCGTTGACTGCCTCTGTGTCATTTGACACACGCGTCACCAATTTTCCTACGGGCTGCGTGTTAAAAAAATTGACAGACAAACTATGAATATGTGCAAACACTTCCTCACGCATCTTGTAGATAATAGACTGTCCCACATTTTGTAAAATCCAAGTGTTTGAGGCATTGAACACAAATCCCAACAAAAGCATCAATGCATACAATGCTCCTGCGTGCAAAATCCCCTGAAAAGCTTCCCCCATTGCCAATGCAGAACCCGCCTGTCCAGAACTGCCAATGTAATTATCAATGGCGTTTCCAATAATAAGCGGTTTGTATAACTCCACACCAATCAGAGCAACCACCAGCATAGCAGAGAGCATCATCATCCATCTGTGCGGTTTTAAATATGCCAATAGCCGTTTCATTCCTATCTCCTCCCACTGCTTAGAAACTCTAAAGATTCTATCCCTTTCCACTGTTTAGGAATGGTAAAAATAATAAAACAATATTCTTACATTGAAGAAATCGCTAAACTTTTTGCCGCTTCTAGCTGCTGTTTATCAAACATTTCTTTGTAAATGCCCCCTAATGCCATCAATTCTTTATGATTCCCGCACTCCTTTGCCTCTCCGTCCTCCAACACCAGAATCCTATCAGCATTCTGTATCGTGGAAATGCGGTGTGCAATCAATATAGTCGTTTTTCCATGTCGATTCTCTTTCAGATTTTTGAGAATCTTTTCCTCTGTATCTGTGTCTACTGCAGAGAGCGCATCATCAAGAATCAAAATTGGCGCATCTTTTTTTATAGCGCGCGCAATAGAACTGCGCTGTTTCTGACCGCCTGAAAGCGTGACGCCCCGCTCCCCAACAATGGTATCATACCCGTCTGGAAATGCGATGATATTTTCATGAATACATGCTGTTTTCGTTGCTTTAATAATTTCGTCCATCTCCGCATCATCTGTCCCAAAAGCAATGTTTGATTTTAACGTATCTGAAAATAAAAAATTATCCTGTGGCACATAGGCAATATTTTCACGCAATGTTTTAAGTGGAATATCATTGATGTCCCTTCCATCCAGATAAATCATTCCGCGCTTGGTATTATAGAGATGCAGCAAAAGGTTGACTAATGTGGACTTTCCATTTCCCGTTCGACCAATAACAGCCAGTGTCGTTCCCGCTTTAATATCCAAGCTAATATCTTTTAATGTTGGCTCGCTGTGTCCTCTATGGATAAAAGTCAAATGGTTTAGACGAATATCACCTCTAAGTCCCTCCACACAAACCACATGTTTCCCATCTGTAATTTCCGGCTTTTCCTCAAATACTTCCCGTAGCCGCTTAATACTCGCGCCGCCCTGAGAAAACATGTTAATTGCCTCTCCACACGCAAGCATTGGCCATACCAGCATCATAATATACTGATTAAATGCGACAAAGCGCCCAATTGTAATCTCTCCTGCAAGAGCAAGATATCCTCCATATAAAAGTGTAATCAGGCTACTAATACCAATGACCACATCCAATAATGGAATCACAATTGCCTCCATCTTTGCAATTGCAAGGTTCTTCTTTTTGGCATTGGCATTCGATTTGGCAAATTCCTGAATCTGAGCGCACTCGCGCACAAATGCCTTGATTACGCGCACCCCTGAAAAACTTTCCTGTACAAAATCTGTCAGTTCCGAAACCGCTTCCTGCCGCTCCCGAAACCGCTTCTGCATTATTTTGCCATAATATAATTCCCCGAAAGCGATTAAGATCATTGGTATAATTGCAACCAATGTAAGCTTCACATTGACATAGAGCATCATCTGTCCAATAACCATTACTGTCATCACGATTGCATCAAACGCAGCGATAACTGCCGGTCCAATTGCCATGCGCACAGCATTTAAATCACTTGTAAAGCGCGTCATCAAATCGCCTGTCTTGTGCTCATTATAGTACTCCACATCCAGCGTTTCTAGATGTGCAAACATATCGTCACGAATTTCATGCTCAATTGAGCGCGATGCACCAAAAAGAAAATAACGCCATAAAAAACGTCCTACTGCAAGGGTCAAACCAATGCCAACAATGATACCAATATTGTACAGCACCCCATTCATATTTATGGTGTGCGCAGCGAGCCCGTCTGTAATAATACCTGTCATTTTGGGAATATAAAGGTTTGCAAAATCTAGTATAAATAAGGTAATAATTCCGCCAATATACTGTGCCTTATGTCGTATAATGTACCGCCAAATAAATTGAAATTGTTCCATGTACGTAACCATGCCTTTCCTTATGGTTTCTAATGCCTTTAGTATAACAGACTTTGTAAAATTTGTCGAACATTTTTTCTTTTTCTTTAAAATAGGGTTCTTATCTGAACTGCTCCCCGTCAAGTAGACAGTGAAAAAAATATAAATTTTTTCTGCCATCAGCTGCAAAGCTGGTGGCAGTTTTC
>JAAZZQ010000062.1 GCA_014239155.1 Lachnospiraceae bacterium
CCCTCTTGCCGTTAACGCAGAAACCCTACGATTGATTTTGCTGGATAAAAATGCAATAATCCCAGATATCTTTTTGCTTAAACAGCATAAAAAGATGTCCGGGATTATTATTTTTCCTTAAGTTAATGACATTGTGTAAAAACAAGATTATTTAAAAGAAGATGCTGTTCTGGCAGCGCCTTCGGGCTGCATTGTAAGTGAAGCGCTTCAGATTTTGAACCAGGAGCAGATAAAAGGAGGAGATTTGAATGTTGAAGAATACTCCCCATGTTTCCATTAATACATGAATTATGGTTGATAAATACATTTCCCTATGCTAACATTATACCCATAAATGGGATAATAATAAATAGAAAAGGAAATACAGAATATGCCTAAAAGACCGAAGAATGAATATGGAAACTGGATACATCTTTTTTCTGAAAACTCAGCAATCAGGGAGCTTCTCGTTGCTGAGCTGGAAAATGTGTCGCGGGACTGTAATACAGAATTTATTAAAGAGGCAATCACGGAATCGCCGGAAATTGGCGACAGGATAATAAGGAAAGTTTTTGACACTTTTCTCGAACTTATAGGCGAAAAAATCATGGGATCGCCGGATAAAGAGTATTATGTACCTAATTTTGAAACATTTGTCATAAAAACACGCAGGGGACATAAAGTAAAGCTTAATCCACGTGAAGGTGACGGGAAAGTTGCCAATCTGCCAGATTATAAAATGCTCCGTTTAAACCGGATGACAAATTTAAGGCTGGTATTTTATTAACAGATGCGCCATTAGTTAGTCCGAATTCAAATAATCTAGAGACACAGGATATGAATAAAGAATAGCATTACTTTTTAGGCTTATAGCGTATTTTTTGAAGTGCTGATTTTCCATCACAGGTATATATGTTATAATAATTAAAGTTAAACCGGTTAATAGGCGAGCTGGGAAATAAAATTGCATACTGCATTTGAGGAGGAATTATACAATGACAAGGGAAGAGGCATGGGAGCTGCTTACGGAGTTTAATCAGGACAAGTTTCATCTGCAGCATGGTTAGACTGTGGAAAAAACAATGATGTATTTTGCCGGGAAATTGGGATATGGGGAGGAAAAGGAATTCTGGGGAATAGTAGGGCTTCTGCATGACCTGGATTTTGAAAAATACCCCAATATACACTGTATCAAAAGCCAGGAAATTATGAAAGAAAGTGGCATTGATGAGAAGATTATCCATGCGACTGCCAGTCATGGATACGGGATTACGGTTGACATCCAACCTGAGCACGAGATGGAGAAAGTGCTTTATGCGGTTGACGAACTTACCGGATTGATAGGGGCGGTCGTGCTGATGCGCCCCTCAAAAAGTGTGCAGGACCTGGAATTAAAATCAGCAAAAAAGAAGTTTAAGACAAAAGGATTTGCCTCGGGATGTGACAGGGAAATCATTTAGCACACAAACACGGATGGCGGAAGATTTTGCAAAAATATTAAAGTATACGTCAAATGTACTCTACTCTAGTGCTCCCTTCGACTAGAAATTAGACTCGTGAACTACCTGTTTCTCACCATTGCATCGTTGAAATTTCTAGACGATGCCACCGCATCGCCGTCGAAATTTCGCCTAGCACTGGCACGAACCATGCAGCCTACAAGTCTAATTTTTGCACTTTGGAGTGTAAATATTCGAAATTTTTAAATATTTCCTGTCATGTTGCGCCGGATTTTGTGCATTTTTGATTTTTCAAACACACCCTAGCTCAATTTCACAGAAAGACACAAAGATCCATAAAATTTTAAAAATAATTGAATTCGTCTGCATCCCTTACATGGAATCTGCCCAGCTGCGAAAACTCTTATGAAATATTCATTGCATTTGTGCTAAATATCATATAAACTGTAAATAATTAAAATTTGCGTTGTATATGGTTAACCACCAACATAATTATAGTAAATCGGTTTTTAACAGGTGCCTAATAATAGGTGACTGAACTGCATAAAATTGAACAATAATATTGATTTTACCATGGTTGGAAAACAACGTAAGTAATGTCAGTTAAGCGAAAGGAATTATTATAATGAGAAGAAAAACTTTACCTGTAGAAAATCCAAATCAGTTTTTTGCCTATAAACCATTTGATGCATCTCGTATTGCAATACTTTTAACACAGAATCCAATGTGTAAAGAACTTTATGAAAATTTTATACATTATAGAATTGAAAAAATTAATAGTCAAGGATATATGCAATTAGACTGTCATTTTAATGAAGAATTTTCAAGTATTGGAGTGAAAAAAATGCCAATTGATTTACTATTGGATTTATCAATTGGTTTTATTGAATTTTGCAAGAAATCAATTGATAGAAATTTTTATCTTTTTATTCCGATAGAGTGCTCTAAAATAAGTAATTATAGTGTATATAAAAAAGAAAAACTTCCACATCATATTTTTGTTTATGGATATGATGATGAGCAACAAGTATTTTTATGCTCTGAATTTTTTTATTTTTCAAAAAAAGGTTATTCTTTTGAGGTTGTATCATATTTGGAGATGGAAGAGGCTTTCTTAGATCTGCAGAATCAAACAACGCCAGAAATGATGAATAAAGAACAATTTCAATGGTTAAAAGATATTCAACTTTTAAAAAGTTTTGCGGATTATAAGGACAAATTTACAATTCAACGTGTTCAAAGTGGATTACGTTTTTATTTGGATGGACGAGATTGCTATGGAAATAAAGGTTATTTAAAGGATGTTTATTATGGAATTGCAATTTATAATTTACTTGAGGAGTATATTAATGAAATATTGAAGGAAAATTACGAATTGTTTGATATACGTTGTTTCACTTTGATATTTTTTCATTTTCGTTATCTTAGATTGCAGGCAGAATTTATAAAACAGAATTATGATATCGAAAAACAAGATGTATTTATTAAGAAATTTTTAGATCTTGAAAAATGCGCAAATATTTTATTAAATGTGGCAATAAAATATCAAATTACTCGTAAGAAGGCTATATTGCAGAACATTATAAAAAAAATAAAAGAAATGAAGGAAGGGGATATAAACATTCTAACTCAATACATTAATTATTTAGAACATTTATGAAAAAAGTTATTGAAACCGTAGATTTAAATTGGGAAAGGAAAAACATGTATTCCTTGATTTTAACATATTGACTGTGAGCTAATGCAAAATTATAGATTGATTGCTATTTTAGTATCCGATATGATATTTTTAAGAGTATCTGCAAGGTCATATTATTTTCGTTACTCTTTTTGGAAAGTTTAACGGATAAGATTATGTACAAAAAAGGCTATAATTGGTAGTGTAAAATAGTTTGTGTCTTTGAAAAAATACTTTTTTGGCAAGAATTAGTATATGACAATTCTTATCGAAAAGGAATATTTTTATGACAGTAGCAAAGGAACAAATTTTACAGATTATAGATAACAACTTAAGCAGTATAGCTGATGTCTACTCCCTGCTTAGGGATAGTTTCGGGAACATTAGTTTAGAGTTTTGACTTTGGTATCATGACATTGTGAGTGAACCAAGGTCGTTTATTTAAGGCCTTTTCCGCCTTTCAATGAGAAATTGCATTCTCTATCAGTAACTGTATTTTATATTTTTCATATTTTTATACTTCTATTAGGCTTTTGGTAATTTCTCCAAAAGCCTGCTATACTTTAGCCAAAATCGGATTCCAAAGTTATCAAACTTCTAAAGTGCATTTTTGCATACAGCTGTAGGAATTCAAAGAAGGGAAAATATCGGAATTGAATGCGGAAGTAAAGTAAACGGTAAATAGCACGTACCTAGACCAACTCTGGCAAATATGAGACAGTTAACCCAAACTATAAACTTAGGAAATCCCCATGCCACGCGCGCGTGGCTCCACCATCAATGAAACGATGTGGCGGCTCATACGAGACAAGGAGCCTGTTTAGTAGTTTCAATTATTTTACAATTGTTGTATACTTTCCTTATCGGCAAAGATCGATTTTAGTTTGGGCCCGTGAGGCCGTTTAGGAAATTGATTTTGGCTTCCTCATTTGCACCGCCGCCTGTCCAGCCCATCATGACACCAAGGACGTATAGTAAATATATACTCAAAACATAAGGAGCACATTATGCCAGCAAAACCATCAGGACAGATAAAAACTTCCGTCATTAAGAAACCTTAGAAGAATGGAGATGTCTACATTCTTGAGCGCAGAACCTTATACGACCCAGAGAAAAAATACACCAGGGTACTCAGTACCAGGCTTGCTTCCAAAATTCCAAAAGGTTCCGAAATTCCCGTGCCTACCCGCCCAAAGAAAGGCAAAAAGCCGGTTCCAGACGCAAAAACGGAAATTGTGTTCGTCAAAAGATCACATGTTGGGATGATGGACATCATAGATCATATCGGTACTGTTTCAGGCATTGATAGTGTCATATATTCGTCCACTGATGCAGGAACTGCACAGAAGATCATATCTCTTGCGAGATATCTTCTTGTAACCAACGGTAAGTCTCTTCCCGGCATACAGACCTGGTAGTATAACCATCCCCTTCCATATGAGGATGGAATCACAGAGGATGTGTACCACAACCTTTTTGTACAGATTGGATCCGATGAAAGTCTGCAGCAGAGTTTCTTTAAGCACCGCTGCAAATTATTGTCCGCAGACGATGCGTTAGCTTATGATTCATCTACCATATCTACTTATTCGGAGAACCAGAATGAAGCAAGATATGGATTTAATAAAGCGCATGACGGACTTAAAACAATAAAGTTGCTGACACTTTATTCTATAGAAAACAGGCAGCCAGTTGTTTTCACAAAGCAGCTTGGCAATGTTCTGGATGTAACGTCGATCACAAATGCCATAAACCAGCTGTCGGTTTTGAGTGTCAATGCGGCAGAGGTCATTACGGACAATGGCTATTACTCTGAGAAGAATTTTTCAGAGCTGCTCCTTGCCGGATTTGATTTCATCACTCTCGCAAAGACAAGCATCAAATGGATCAGGCCGGAGATAGATAACCAGTGTAAAGTACTTGCCGACTTCAGGAGCGTATGCCCATTTGATCCGTCAACTCATGGAGTTTCCGTTCTTTTCATGCACAGTTTTGAGAAGAAACGCAAGTACGCCAATCACAAGATGGACTACGGAGATCACCACCCGCGACGAGCTTTATTTACAAAAACTCGGGGTAAATATCAGGTGATGTTTTGAGTATATATTTCACGGCTTTTAGGTTATTATACTAGTATGTTGTACTTGAAATTCCTGTGCAAATTGTATCGCTGAAGTGTACAGATTTATCAACAAGAAAATATTTGCATATGGTATTTAAGTACGTTTTGTTAGGGAGGTCAATGCATGTGGATTGGCTGGATAAACTGATTATATTTTTAAGTTGTATTATTCAATTTTTTTGCTATATGATTTTTTGGCAAATTTTTTGAATTAAAAATTTTGAATAGGAATGCTAAAATAGTAAGTGTAGGAGTGGTAGGAATTGTTTTTGCTGTTAATTTAACCTGTTGTGCTAGTTAAATCCCAAAAGCCGATTCAATATATTGTACTTTTGTTACATAAAAGTACTAAATATTGAATTTATGGCGATTGTTCAATCCTGCTATCCAGCAGTTGCGAGCAAAAGCTGTCATTACATTTTGACTCAGACAGGATGCAATTTGTAATATGGTATATTATTACTATGTTAGTTCAATATGTGGTATTTGAATATACAAATTTCACAATATATTGATTGTGACAAAGAAATCAACTAGCACAACGAGTTAAATTATCTATTGACATAAAAATAGAGTTTCTTAATAATAGTAAAAGAAAAGTGTGCTTTTCTAGTGGGCTGACTCTAAAATCTGATATGTTAGTCAATCTTGTGATTGGACGTTGGCAGATAACACTAAAATTAACCATAAAGAGAGGGCATGTAGCACAGTGATGTTATTGCCCTCTTTTTGAATTTATGGAAGATTGTATGAAATTTGCAATAGAAGACGCAAGACGAAGGGTATTGAATTAAGCCAACAATATCAACAAAACCTTTTAAATAAAGGGCTGTTTATTATTTATTGTGATAGATAGTGATATGCTCCCTTCTAGGTAGACAAGTGAAATAATAAAAACTTGTTACTTAGAAGGGAGCATATTTTATGTCCAGAAATCGTATTAGCCCTGAGGATAAGATACTGGCTGTCCAGAAATATCTTGAGGGAAAAATATCCC
>JAAZZQ010000054.1 GCA_014239155.1 Lachnospiraceae bacterium
AACATAAGGATACCTCACAATCAATAAGATAATTAATTGCGATACAACATTTTTCGGCGTATTTGTCAAGTGTTTTTTTAATTTTAGAAATTATTTTTTCTGTGTAAGAAGGGACAAGTTCGGCTTAAGTTGACGACATTGTGTCCCCCAACTAAGCAGGACAACGCCGGAAAGCCGCCCGCTCTCATAAAAGCCTAAGTAATGCCTGTTAAGCCGGGGCAGCACTTTTGAATAGTGGCAGGTGCGGATAAATGTAATCGCCGTTTCCGGGTCAATCATCTGTACGGTAAGGGCGGTTTTTCTATCTATTGGCAAGTTCCTCCGGGCGGGTCGTCATTATGCGGTAAAGTTCCGTGTCCGTTGGGAAGCGGTCTACAAAGGGGAGTATTTTTTCTGGCATTTGTTTATGTTGCAGCAGTTTTTATTTTGTCTAAATAGTATAGGAAGAACGAGTTTTCAGACACGTCCTAGTACAATGAATAATAAGTTTTTTACAGATTTTTATTTGTTATCACCTAATTGTGAAGTTATTTGCGCTATGATATAATTGTTTTATTGTTACTTATGCCTCTGCAAAAGGTGCTAAAATATATATCCAAGTATCTGCCTATTAACATTGTATGTAACAACGAAATATCATGTTTATAATATTTTATTGGGTTGGAAACAGAAGCTAAGAAAAATAGGGGAAGAAAGCTATGTCAGACAGTCGTTTATTTAGAATTTTATATTATTTGTTAGATAAAGGAGGCGCCACAGCACTAGAACTTGCAAAGAAATTTGAGGTTTCCACCAGAACCATTTACCGTGATGTAGAGGTATTAAGTGGTTCTGGAATTCCCATCTACACAGAACAGGGAAGAAAGGGGGGCATCTATTTACTACCCGGTTATACTTTGAATAAGGCGTTGCTGTCGGAACAGGAAAGAAGAGAGGTGCTGACCGCGATACAGAGTATGTCTGCCACCGGATATCATTCGGGAGAAGAGACATTGAAAAAGCTATCTGCCTTTTTCCATATAAATATGGGAGATTGGATTGAGATTGATTTTTCACGGTGGGGAAAATCTACTGGTGATAACACAAAATTTGAAACACTAAAAATTGCGGTAATACAACATAGAGAAATAACAATAATTTATGAAAATACGAGTGGTAAGAGAACAAAACGTACTGTTCAACCGTTAAAATTATCTTATAAATCAAAAGAATGGTATTTGAAGGCATTCTGCTTAGAGAGACAAGATTTTCGACTTTTTAAGCTAAATCGTATTATGCAGTTAGAATTGTCCGAGCAGACTTTTGTGCCAATGCCATATCCACAACAGGAAGACAACCCACAACAGACTGATTCGTCGATTGTTCTTTTATTTTCTAAGGAAATGGCATATCGTGTTTATGATGAGTTTGATGAGACACAAATTAATCATAAACAAAATGGTGATATGATTGTCTCTGCCAAGATGCCAGTCAATGATTGGCTGGTTGGCTACTTGCTTTCTTTTGGGACACAGGTTGAAGTTATGGAACCAGTATATTTGAGAGAAATTTTAGCAGCGCAGGTAGAGGAACTCTACAAGAAACTTTGCTTAAAAAATAAGTGTTAAATACGATCTGAAAGTTATTTTTTATAGAAAAAAGGTAGTTTGCATGATATAATATTCATTGAAAAGGTGGGAAGTGCTTGGTTTTAGGGCATTTCCTACCTTTTTTGTTACTAATTTGTTACTTGTTCAGTGCTGAAATTATTATTTTTTCATATTTTTCATTTAAGTATCTTTCTGCTTCTTGGTTTGTTTTAAAAGTAATTCCAAGTTCTTTAATTTCCCATTCTTTATTTGCGTTTAAGAAAACAATATGTCCGTATTGTTTAAGTTCAGTTATTTCAATTATTAGCATGTTATTTTACCCCTTTCTTTTATTAATAGTTCAATCGTGTCCCGCAACTGTTCAATGGTTTTGTGGTTATAGACCCAGTTGCTGACATCCTTTGACTTATGCCACATCAGCATATCAATACACTTTCTGTTGCCCCCGACATTATCAAGTATTGTTTCAAATGTGTGCCTTGCTTTATGTTGGGTCTTGTCTGCATTAATTTTGCTCATGGCTTCTTTCCAAAATGTGTAATATTAGGTTTGTAATATTTTCCTATCTTGATAACTGAAAAGGTACTTTCTCCCTTTGTCAACCAATATTTGCATCAGTGGTCTGATGCGGGGTGTATAGGGACAATTCTTCCCTTCCCGGATGCTGACTTGATACCGCCTTGGAAATACCAGTCTTGGGTGTTCACCTGTTCAGTTTTCATGTTCAGCAGTTCGGTCAATCGGAATCCTGTATATAGATAAATCAGGACAGTATTGACTCATTCATCAGACTCAATCTGCCAAAGAGCAGTAACCTGTTCAGATATGAAAGGCTGCCGGGGGGTGTCAGGAATCGGCGGAGCGGTTGTAATAGTGGAATACATTTTTTCAATGATGTCCAGTTCATAAGTAAAGCGGTCAAGATGTCCCCACAGTTTTTTTATTGTCCCTGGGAATACCCACAGTTGTCAATGCAGTCTTGCATCTGATATGCCCGGATTGACCGATATTTCAAACCATAATGTTTTGAACAATGCTTGAATTTCCAGGACTGAAATGCTATAATGTGATTGTGTTTTCAATCACTGGATTATAAAATTCAGTCCTTGATGTAGGATCCTGTACCAGTGCGAACAGCACGGGGTTCAATTTTTATGTAAGCTTTAAAAAATATTTGGTAACGGTTCAGTAACAGTTTATTTTTACTAACTGTTACCCGAAGAATCCATTATTTTATGCGCCCTGTGTCATTCAGGGTAGCAGGTAGCGATTAAAATCCCTAGATTCTATATTTTTACTTTTTTATTTATGGATTTATTTTTTAGATAGCTAAAAAATAATTTATAATAAGAACATCACATTTAACCGCTACCAACAGTTACCGCCTTATAATCAAGGATTTCAACCACTACTTTTATTTTTTATATTTTTCCTGTGATGAAATCTCATCAAGTAGTTTTAAAAATTCCGATTTTCCTTTATTATTCAATGACTGGTAGCGTTCCAAGATGCCCTTTCCTTCATCATATACAGGTCAACAGGCACGTAATGAAATGAGAATTATAGTTGATTCATTGGATATTATGAAAAAGACATCTGATATTGATACATTTTTATCCAGATATGACACTGCTATAAAATGTACATTGACACTCCTACAGGCGAAAAAGGCAGGAGTGCCAATTGCAATGTCAGATGATTTTTATGATTCTTTGGTTAATATCAAAAGTGAATCATTGGCTACAGTATTGCATTGTTCGTTTCAAAGAGAGCTAAGCGAGATTAATAAGTTGAAAACTGAAAGTGGGAAACTGAATCGGATAGACAGGTATCAGGAGAAATTGAAAGGAATGTATGAAGATGTGTTTGAGCTTGTTGCAGATGATGCATACAATGACGTAATGCAGAAATTGGATTTTCTAAAAACGAAATTTAATTAAAAAAAAGATGAAAATTTACTATAGTTATAGTATAATGAGGATATCGTTATATAAAGGAGGAATTAAATAGTGAAAAAGAAAACAGTGTTACTAACTGGAGTATTGGTATGTTTGATGTTGAATGCTTGTAGCACAGAATCCGCAGTAAATACACCGAAGAACAACAGTGTACAGAATGTTGCCGCTGAGGTGGCGCAAGAACAAGATACGGAGAGTGAACAAGCAAAGGATACAGCAAGTGAACAAGCGGCAGAGCCTGATACATCAACTGAAATGCAGGATATGGAAACGGTGTATGCTTTGGGAGAAAATGCGGTACTCGGGGATTGGGGAATTAGTGTAACAGATGCAAAGATAGTCGAATCTATCGCAGCAAATTATGGAACTTTTTCACCGGACTCAACTGACAGTAAGTATGCACATTTATTTGTAACTGTTACCAATAATGGAAAGCAAGCTGATAATTTTCTTCCCACATTTGGTTTGGGTGATGATGTAACTGCAAAAGTGTTATATGGGGAAGGTTATGAATTTTCTGCTACAAATCTGCTGGGGTATACCAATGAAATGCATGATTCAACAATAAACCCATTATCCTCCAAAGATGGAGAGATTGCATTTGAAATTCCAAATAGTGTAGCAGACTCTGAGAATGAATTGTTTGTAAGGTTTTCTTCGGGAAACGAATCAGTAACATTTAAAATCAGATAAGAAAAAAATCTCCGCTTGTAGAATCAAGTGGAGATTTTTTAATAATGCTTGACTTTTGCACATGCAAATACTATTCTTTATGTACGCGCAAAAAGTAAGGTGATGAAAATGTCCCCAAGAATAGGCAGAACTACAACAAATAAAAAACAGAACGTTTAGAGATTCGGCTTGCACCTAATGAGTTAAAATTAATGGAAGAGTGTTCAAAAATTTTGAATGTAAGCAAGACGGACGTGATAAACAGAGGTGTGAAATTAGTAAAGGCTGAAATCGATAAAAAGAAATAAGAGTTGCCCCGCTGGTAACGATAACAACTCTCATAATCAGAAGTTGACTATCTGATAAATCTTATCATATCAGATAGTGAAACTTCTTTCAAGAACAGATTTTTGAAAGGAGATTTTTATTATGCAGAAGATGATTATTGAAATGATGAAAAAGGCAGATGAAAGAAAACTCATTTACTTTTTTTGTGAAGGGTTTGATGGGAGGTGTGGGTGTTGAAAATGAATAATAACTTACAGGTTTTCAACAACCCTGAATTGAATTTGCAGATACGAACAATCTTGAATGATGATAATAGCATTTCTGTTAATTTAGAGGATACGGCAAAAGGATTCACCCGTATTGCCAAAAGTGGTAATGAAATAGGTGGATTTATGGCGAATAAAAAATAGCCGATTACTGGAAAAAACGATTTGAACTGATTGAACAGTCACAGCATCAGCAAGGGGGTCAGTGCTATGCTGAACAAGTCACAACTGTACTGTTTCAATGGAATAATTGAGATTGGAAAGGAGTACAGTTATGTGTTATATAAAAGAAGTTAAAAAAGAACTAATTTTAGGTTATTGTATACTTAACAATTGGATTATTCAATGCATTTAGGGCTAACTATAAGGCAGATTATTTTCAAAAGATTGTAGATGGATTGACAGACAAAACAATCACTATTTATGAAATTTTGTTGTATGGAAGAGTTCTTATTTTTCATTATGGAATGAATTATTTGGACGAATATTCAGCTTCAAAATGGGGGAATGCGCTAGATAATATAACAGAAAGTATTGTTATGAAAAATGTTTTGGCACAGGTGAAAAATGCCACTGTGATTGCGATTGTTCATCGTTTGTCTTCCGTTCGTAGTTTTGACAAGATTTTTGTGTTTAAACAAGGAAGTGCTGTTGGGAGCGGCATTTCTAAGGAGCTGCTGGTAACAAACAATTATTTTGGAGAGTTGTATCAAAAAGAAAAGGATCATAAAATATAGGGTGATGAATCAGGAAGTGCCAGGGTGCATTAAAAAATATGGCACTGTATTTAATGGGAAAGAATTTTTGATTGGATAGGTCAAGAGGCTATCAAAAATAAAATGGAGGGATTTTTTGTGAAACACTGTGGAACACAACAATTAGAAACGGACAGATTGATTTTAAGAAGGTTTGTGATAGAAGACGCTGCGGCGATGTACCGGAATTGGGCATCTGATGCGGAAGTTACAAAATTCCTAACTTGGCCAGCGCATGCCAATTTGGAAGGAACCCAATACGTAATAAAGGAGTGGATAGACTCTTATATTGATGAAACGTTTTATCAGTGGGCTATTGTACTAAAAGAAAATGGGGAGGAGCCAATTGGAAGTATTTCTGTAGTCGATAGGAAAGAAAATGTTTCTATGGCACATGTTGGCTATTGTATTGGCAGAAAGTGGTGGCATCAAGGTGTTATGTCAGAAGCACTAAAAGCGGTAATGGATTTTCTTTTTGACATAGTTGATGTAAATCGGATTGAGGCAAGGCATGATCCAAGAAATCCAAATTCAGGTGGTGTTATGAAAAAGTGTGGAATGCAATATGAAGGTACACTGCGCAGCTCTGATTGGAACAATCAAGGCGTTTGTGATGCTTGTTATTATGCATTATTAAAATCAGAACGCAATATTAAAAGGATAAATTAACATAAATAATTTTGGAAAATGATAGGAGGAGGGCAGATGCGAATTATTGAATATTTTCATTGTGACCAACAAGAGCACTGGCTGAATCAAATAAAGAAAAGTGACTGGATAGCTGGTCAATATCTGTATCAATTGCTGAATGAAAACAAACTTCAGGATGTTGTGGGTGAAAACGCAAAATTGCTGATGCTCACAGAGGGAGAGGATCTTATTTCGTTTTGTACATACACTAAAAAGGATGATATTCAGCCGACAGAGCTAACTCCTTGGATTGGATTTGTGTATACTTTTCCAGAGTACAGAGGACATCGCTATGCTGGAAAATTGTTCTTAGAAATTGAGAAGATTGCCAGATTAGAAAAGGTACAAAATATTTATATCTCAACAGACCATACTGGGTTATATGAAAAGTATGGTTTTGCGTTTTATCAGACAATGAACGATAGGCGTGGAACGTTTTCTAGAGTTTACAGGAAACATCTATCTGCTTGATAAGTTTTCCATAAAATGTTATAATATCAGAATAAAACACCAGAGTACAGATACAAGAAAAGAGGGTAAAGATATGGCAACTTTATGGAAAGAGGAATACAAGGTCGGCATTGATAAAATTGATGAACAGCATCGTCAGTTGTTTGATAAGATGGAACAGCTTTTAGAGATTGCAAAGAGTGGCAACCGAAATAGTAATCAGAAAAAGTGTATGGAAATTATTGATTTCTTAGTGGACTATACTGTTTTTCATTTTGACACAGAAGAGGCGCTTCAGCGGGATAGGAAGTATATAAGCTATGCACAACACATCAAAATACATACGGATTTTAAGAACACCGTTCAGGCATATAAAGAGTTGTTAAGTACAGATTTTTCTGCAAAGACTTTAAAAAGTTTTATTGGAACAATGCTTGCGTGGCTAGTGAATCATGTCTGTGTCTGTGACCGAAAGATTTTAAAGAATATTCCGCTTCAAAGCATGGAATCTTTTGCGGATACAGAAAGCTTTATTGAAAACGTAGCACACAAGCTTCTCACTGAAATGTATAATATTCCGATACGTGGTGTAAAAAGTTGTATTTACAAAGGAAATGTGGAGGGAGCAGTTATTGTTCGGACAGTTGCAGAAGGAAAAAACAAACATCTGTTTTTATATGGAATGTCTGATAAACTTGCTGAAATTTTGTATAATAAGATTAGCGGTATGTCGCTGCCACATTTGGATTTCCTAGATGAGATTGAGAAATCTGCACTGATGGAAATTGGGAATATTATTACAACTTATGCTATGGGAGCAATTGAAGAGAGTCATAGAAATGGTGTTCAATTCAAGAGTGATTTGTACGTCCATGAGTACAATGAAACAGATTATAATATTATAAACAGTGTTATCCTTGAGATTACAACCGATTATGGAAAGATGGAGATTCTCTATAGCAGACTGAAATAGGATATAATTTTGTAGCAGTTTAGCCATGCAAAATTGAATGTATAAAATGCTGTTGGGAGCTTGCTCACATAAGGCATTTTGTATATTTAATTTTATAGGGCAGACGCCAAATATGAAATAAGTTGTTGGAAATAACCAAAGTAGATTGTAAAAATTTATAAATCGACAACTTATGAATGGGTATGGCTGAACTGTAATTTATTGTTATCTAAATAAAAAATTTTGCTTGACATTTTTAGTGGTATAACCTATGATAGATTTCAGATATTTTTATAAAATTAGAAAAATGCAATGAAGGTGTTAGGTAGTGTCATATTTTCTGTCAGAGAATGGAGGTCATCGGCTGAAAGCCTCCCCAGTTCAGATATGATGTCGAATTTCCCACTGGAGCAGCTTTTTTGAAGTTTTGTCGTTTGTGTGTCTGTAGGCGGACAAAATGGTAGGAAAAGACGGAGTGACGCGTTATGTCTTTTGAGTGTCTATATTATGTGTGAGTGTGACAACGAACACAGTGAGCAGGTGTATGCCTGCTTGTTTTAGAAACTTGGGTGGTACCGCGGTTAATTCGTCCCTTGTAGAATATTCTACAAGGGATTTTTGTATGCGCAGACCTGTATAGAGGAAATGAACCGCTATAGTGGCGCACGGGTCGTGCGGCGAGTAGGGAAGATGTGACTTCCCTACTCGAGTTATTTTAGTTTTTAATAATAGTAAGGGAGGATGACCATGAAAGAAAGATTAGAGCAAATCAAGGAGGAGGCAATTCGCCAGATTAATGAGAGTGAAGCGCTTGACAGATTGAATGATGTCCGAGTCAGTTTTTTGGGCAAGAAAGGTGAGCTTACTGCTGTGTTGAAGGGCATGAAAGATGTGGCGCCAGAGGATAGACCAAAGATCGGGCAATTAGTAAACGAAGCAAGAGCAGAAATTGAACGGGTTCTTGATGAGGCAAAGACTAATATGGAGCGAAAGATTCGCGAGGCGCGGATGAAAGCTGAAGTGATTGATGTGACACTGCCTGCGCAGAAGAACAGTGTAGGGCATCGTCATCCAAATACAATAGCGCTAGAGGAGGTAGAACGTATCTTTATTGGAATGGGTTATGAGGTTGTGGAAGGACCTGAGGTAGAAAAAGATTATTATAATTTTGAGGCACTAAATATTCCAGCAGATCACCCGGCAAAAGATGAGCAAGATACCTTTTATATCAATAGTGATATTTTGTTGCGGACACAGACTTCTGGGGTACAAGTACATGAGATGGAGAGAGGAAAACTGCCAATCCGAATGATTGCGCCGGGACGCGTATTTCGCGCGGACGAGGTAGACGCGACACACTCCCCATCTTTTCATCAGATTGAAGGTCTTGTGATTGACAAGAATATCACGTTTGCTGATTTGAAAGGGACACTTGCAGAGTTTGCAAAGGAGCTGTTTGGCGATGATACAAAAGTGAAATTCAGACCACATCATTTCCCGTTTACGGAGCCGTCCGCAGAGATGGATGTATCGTGTTTTAAATGTGGCGGGAGTGGATGTCGTTTTTGTAAAGGTGAGGGCTGGATAGAGATTCTAGGTTGCGGCATGGTTCATCCTAAAGTATTAAACATGTGTAATATTGACCCGGAGGAATATACTGGTTTTGCATTTGGTGTCGGTCTGGAGCGAATTGCACTTTTGAAGTATGAAATAGATGATATGCGACTTTTATATGAGAATGATATTCGATTCTTAAAGCAGTTTTAAGAGCTGCAAAATAATTGAAAATGTGACACAAGTGTCATAGATTGGAGGATAAAATGAACACACCATTATCGTGGATTAAGGCATATGTGCCTGAGCTTTCTTGTGAAGACAAGGAATATTGTGATGCCATGACACTATCAGGGACAAAGGTAGAAGGATCTGTGCGGTTTGATAAAAACTTAGAAAAAATTGTAGTGGGACATATTGAGAAAATAGAGCGCCATCCAGATGCAGATAAGCTGATTATCTGCCAGGTTAATGTGGGGGCAGAGACTGTACAGATTGTGACAGGCGCACAGAATTTAAAGGAAGGGGATTATGTTCCAACAGTGCTTGATGGCGGAAGGGTAGCCGGTGGGCATGACGGTGGTCCATTGCCAGAGAATGGTATTAAAATCAAAGCAGGAAAGTTGCGCGGCGTTGAATCAGCCGGCATGATGTGTGCGATTGAGGAACTTGGTTCTAGCCATGAGATGTATCCAGAAGCACCGGAAGATGGTGTCTATGTATTCCGGAAACCAGTGACGCCGGGAGAAGATGCGATTGAAGCGCTTGGACTTCATGATACTGTAGTGGAATATGAAGTGACTTCAAATCGTGTGGACTGTTATAGTATCTTAGGCATTGCACGGGAGGCAGCAGCTACGTTTAGAAAGCCGTTTGTGCCTCCCGTTGTGGAAGCGAGGGGAAATGAGGAAGATGTCAATCAATATATTTCTGTGGAGATAAAGGATAGAGACCTTTGTACGCGCTTCTGTGCAAGAGTATGTAAAAATATTCGGATTGCGCCATCACCCGAATGGATGCAGAGAAGGCTTGCTGCCTGTGGTATCCGTCCAATCAATAATTTAGTTGACATTACAAACTATGTTATGATGGAGTATGGACAGCCAATGCACGCTTATGATTTAAAGAATGTGGCTGGAAATAAGATTATTGTGAGACGTGCAAAGGAAGGTGACGAATTTCAGACACTGGATGGACAGATAAGGAAACTGGATTCTGAGATGCTAATGATTTGCGATGCGGAGAAGGAAATCGGTCTTGCAGGCATTATGGGCGGTGAAAATTCAAAGATTACAGATGACGTACAGACTGTACTGTTTGAGGCTGCTACTTTTAATGGTGCGAATATTAGAAAATCATCCAAAAGAGTAGGACTGCGAACAGAAGCCTCTAGTATTTTTGAGAAGGGGCTTGATCCAAGAAATGCAGAGGCGGCAATCAACAGAGCATGTCAGTTGATTGAGGAGCTTGGATGCGGCGAGGTTGTCGGCGGAATTGTAGATGTGAAAGAGCCTTTTTCGGAGCTTAAGCAGATTCGGTTTGAACCTGAGCGAATTAATAGATTCCTTGGAACCAATATTTCAAAAGAGGAGATGCTTGATATATTTCGTCGATTAGAACTTGCATATGATGAGAGCACAGGCATGATTACGGCGCCATCTTTTCGGCAGGATATTGCGTGTTTTGCAGATATTGCAGAGGAGGTTGCAAGATTTTATGGATATGATAAGATTCCAACAACACTTCCAACAGGAGAAGCTACGACAGGAAAAATGTCCTTTAAGTTGAGAGTGGAGGAGAAAGCGCGAGATATTGCGGAATACTGCGGATTTTCACAGGGAATGTGCTATTCTTTTGAGAGTCCAAAAGTGTTTGACAGACTTTTAATTCCGGCAGACAGTCCATTGCGTCAGACAGTGACAATTGCGAATCCTTTAGGAGAGGATTTTTCAATTATGCGAACGATTTCCCTCAATGGAATTTTGACTTCATTGGCGTTGAACTTTAATCGCAGAAATAAGAATGTGCGTCTTTATGAGCTTGGAAATATTTATATTCCAAAGAGTCTGCCTGTGACAGACTATCCAGATGAACGGATGCAGTTTACACTTGGCATGTATGGAGAGGGTGACTTCTTTACAATGAAAGGTGTTGTGGAGGAGTTTCTTGAAAGTGTTGGTATGACCAAAAAGATTACGTATAATCCAAATGCAGGAAAGACATTTCTTCATCCGGGACGTCAAGCCTTGATTCAGTATAAGGAAACTGTAATTGGATATCTGGGTGAAGTACATCCAGAAGTTACAGATAATTATGATATTGACACAAAGGTGTATGTGGCAGTGCTTGATATGCCAGAAATTCTTCTGTTTGCCTCTTTTGATAGGAAATACGAAGGTATTGCAAAGTATCCTGCTGTGTCGCGTGATATTAGCATGGTGGTGCCAAAGAATATTTTGGTGGGAGATATTGAAAAGATTATTGAACAGCGTGGTGGAAAAATCCTTGAGGATTATCAACTGTTTGATATCTATGAGGGAAGTCAAATTAAATCAGGCTATAAATCAGTTGCCTACTCAATCACATTCCGCGCAAAGGATAGAACCCTTGAGGAGAGTGATGTGTCAAGTGCGATGAAGAAAATCTTAAATGGTCTGGAAGGACTTGGCATTGAGCTTAGAGCATAGTGTGTTTGAAGGTATCAGTATGAAGGAATTGTTAAAAAAAGATTTTTATTTTGACTTGCCGCCAGAGTTAATTGCACAAGATCCACTAGAGGACAGATCCAGTTCCAGACTTTTGGTGCTTGATAAAAAGACTGGAGTGATAGAGCACAGAACATTTACAGATATTATAGAGTATCTCTGTGAGGGGGATTGTCTAGTACTAAACAACACAAAAGTTATCCCAGCAAGACTGATGGGCGTAAAGAAAGAAACAGGAGCATCAATTGAGGTGCTCCTACTCAAACGCCGAGAAAAAGATCTGTGGGAAACACTTGTGAAACCGGGCAAAAAAGCAAAACCAGGGACTGTTATAGGCTTTGGTGATGGCTTGCTTACTGGAACAGTTTTGGACGTGGTTGATGAAGGAAATCGGCTGATTCAATTTCAATATGAAGGAATTTTTGAGGAAGTACTTGACAAGTTGGGAGAGATGCCATTACCACCTTATATTACGCATAAACTTGAAGATAAAAACCGATATCAGACAGTCTATGCAAAATATGAGGGTTCAGCTGCAGCACCGACAGCAGGATTGCATTTTACGGAGGATTTGCTGAGAAAAGTTCAGGAAAAAGGAGTAAAAATAGCATATGTGACGCTTCATGTTGGGTTGGGCACTTTTCGCCCTGTCAAGGAAGAAAATCTTCTCAATCATCATATGCACTCAGAGTTTTATGTAGTGACTCAAGAGGCTGCGAACATCATTAACAGTACAAAGCAAGCGGGTGGCAGAGTAATTTGCGTGGGAACAACAAGCTGCCGCACAATAGAGAGTGTTGCCAACGAAGAGGGAGAAGTCAAGGCAGGAAGTGGTGATACAGAGATTTTTATCTATCCGGGTTATAAGTTTCAGGTGATTGACAACCTAATTACAAATTTTCATCTGCCAGAATCCACATTAATTATGCTTGTATCAGCACTTGCTGGGCGGGAAAAGGTGCTTGATGCATACAAGGAGGCAGTAAGGGAACGCTACAGATTCTTTTCTTTTGGGGATGCGATGTTTATAAAATAATCTAAGATGGTAAGAACCAGATGACTTAGAGTGTTTTTGAAAGATGCCCTAGAGTATGTTTGAGAAATTATTCCAGCCATCTATACGCCCACTTTGCGTGATATTTATATTAAATTCAGTCGATGTAGCCCGCTATGCCTTCTTTATTTGGCACAAATCTCTCACAAACTGTGACGCATGTCTGATAGAAAGCATTTTTCAAATACGCTCTAGTGGAGATAATTGATAAATTGAGAAAATATACAAAGGAATTATCAAATATTGAAATTGTATAAAAAAGGAGAACAAAATGGATACAAAAACATTCAATAGACCTTTAGATTTGAAACAAGTGATGATTACTGATGCCTTTTGGCATAGGCAGCAGGAACTTGTGCGCAAAGAGGTTATTCCATATCAATGGGAGGCATTGAATGACCGAGTTGCAGATGCAGCACCTAGTTACTGTATGCATAATTTTCGTGCGGCAGGGCGTATGATGCAAAAGAAACAGCAAATGGGTGAAACATATGTGGCTCCTACATATACATTTCGGGGATTTGAAGCACTTCCAGAAGACCCAGCAAATCCGGACCCTGACAAGTTTTTTGGTTTTGTATTTCAAGATAGTGATTTTAGCAAGTGGATTGAAGCTGTGGGATATTCTCTGGCGCAGTGTCCAGATGCACAGTTAGAGCAGACTGCGGATGAGGCGATTGATCTTGTGTGTGCAGCACAGTTGGAAAATGGTTATCTGGATACCTATTATATTATTAATGGTATGGACAGAGCATTTACAAATTTGAAAGACCATCATGAGCTGTATTGTCTGGGACATTTGATAGAGGGGGCTGTAGCATACTATCAGGCGACGGGAAAGGATAAACTACTCAATGCAGCGCGCCGGTTTGCGGATTATGTGGCAGCGTATTTTGGTCCGCAAGAGGGCGGATGCAAAGGCTATCCGGGGCATGAAATTGCTGAGATGGCACTAGTGCGTCTCTATGAAGTGACAGGTGAGGACAACTATCTAAAGCTTAGCCAATTTTTTTTAAACCAACGCGGAACAAAACCTTACTATTTTGATAAGGAAGAACAAAGACGTGCTATGCTTGAGGGCAGAGGAGAACTGCCAAAATTTGATGAAAATGAGGAACGCTATGCATATTATCAGGCGCATAAGCCTGTTCGCGAGCAGAATGAGGCGTTAGGACATGCAGTCAGAGCAGTCTATTTGTATTCAGGTATGGCAGATGTGGCGCGTTTGACTGCAGATGATGCTATATATGCGGCTTGCCAGCATCTTTGGGAGAGCATTGTGCAGGAGAAACTTTATATTACTGGTGGAATTGGTGGTACAAGCCACGGGGAGGCATTTTCTTTTCCGTTTGATTTGCCCAATGATACAATTTATTCAGAGACTTGTGCAGCAATTGGGCTGACATTCTTTGCAAGGCGAATGTTAGAAATTAAGCCAGAAAGCTGTTATGCTGATGTTTGCGAACTAGCATTATATAATACTGTTTTAAGTGGCATGGCGCTGGATGGAAAAAGCTTTTTTTATGTTAATCCGTTAGAAGTACTGCCTGAGGCATGTTATAGGGACAGCAGAAAAAGCCATGTAAAACCTGTTCGCCAGAAATGGTTTGGCTGTGCTTGCTGCCCGCCAAATATTGCGCGCGTTGTCAGTTCTGTGGCATCTTATGCCTATACAGAGAATGAAGACACTTTATGGTTTCATTTGTATATGGGAAGCGTACTAACAAAAAAGATAGGCGCACAGGAGTTAAATTTGAAAGTGGAAACAGAAATGCCTTGGAATGGTCATATATCTGTGTGTATTCAGGCGCAGGAAATTGTACCATGTACTTTGGCAATGCGAATCCCTAGTTGGAGTGACAGCGGAAGTGCAAAAGTGGTCTGTGGTGGAATCTCCACAGATATTTTATGGCAAAAAAAAGGTGAAAATCTGCAAGTATTACAAAACAGTTTGCGGGAAGTTTTTGTGCAGGACGGCTATTTGTATTTGTGTGGAGATTGGCAGGCAGAGGATTGTATTTCACTAGATTTTTCAATGGGCGTGCATATGGTGGTTGCTGACGAGCGCGTGCGCGAGGATATTGGAAAAGTGGCGTTTGTAAGAGGACCAATTGTATACTGCATGGAGGAGGCAGACAATGGCAAAAATTTGCATCTGTACAAAGCAGATACAGACCGCATTGGAACAGATTGCCAGAATATTGCTGTGGAGATGACAGAGGAGTTAGGGCATTTGATGGCAACGTTAAAAATTCCGGGAAAACGGCGTTTGGTTGCACCATCAAAAAAGGCTTTATATAGAGTGTATACGCCTACGCGCTACAAGCAAGTGATACTGCGATGGATTCCTTATTATGCATGGTGTAACCGCGGCGAAGGGGAAATGAGCGTGTGGATACAAAGTGATTCCGTATAAGACTGTAATATTCAAGAGTGCCATGCATTTATAGCTGGGGAGGTTTTCGTATCAATGCGTAGGGCAAGAGTCTTTTTTGGAATGACCAACATGCAAGGGAATGTGGTTGTCAGCGGCTGACAGGAAGCCGCTGATAGGGAGCACGAGAGTCATTATGTATCAATTCTTCGCAATAGAATTGCACACACAACAATCGCAAAGACAAAAATCAGAAGAAACAGCAAGAGGTTTTCCAACTGAAAGGCATTTTCTGTCATTAATTGATATCCCCATGAAGCTGGAAATAGTTTTCCTATTGTTTGAAATGCTTTTGGGAGAAGTTCCATAGGGAACATAATTCCAGATAGCATAGTAGAAGGTATAAAAACAATAATAGAAAACATGGAAGTTTTTGCTTGGTCTTTTACTGCCAGCCCAATGATACTAGCAATACTAAGTGATACTGCAATAAAAATAGCAAGACTGATAAAATACTTCCCCGGATTTTGTGGTATTTCAGCATCAAAAACAAGTGGTGCGGCAATATATAAAATAATGCTCATAAGGAACAGATGAATATATGCTGAAATATTAGTTAAAACAAGACCAAGATATAATGGAACACCGTTTGCTTTGTAGACCTTTTTAATATCGCTGCTATAAATTTCAACAAGAGATGGGGGTAGACCAATCAACGCTCCCATTGTTACACCAAATACAGTCATTGACTGAATAAGCGTATATCTCGCTTCCGGCATGACAGATGTAAAGATACCACCCATAATGACAAAAAACAAAAGCGGCACAATATAGCAAGTTATAAGTAATGTCTTACTCCTTATATCTAATTTCCATTGTAGAGAAACCCCATATAAAAAAGCTCCCATTGTTACTCCCCCTTTGCAATTTTTATAAAGTGCTGTTCCAGTGAACCGCGGTCTATCTGAATATCTGTGATTGCCTCTCCTTTTTCTTTGTACTGCATAAGCAGCGAAAGTAAAGAAGCCCCGATATTTTCAGATTCATATTTTTCAGTTCCATTTTCGGTTTGGATTGTGATATTATAATGCTTTCCGATTGTTTTGCCTAGCTGCTTAACAGTCCCGATATAGGCAATTTTACCGCTGGAAAGAATAGCAATTCGGTCACATAAATTTTCAACCTCTGTCATATCATGGCTTGCTAATATAATTGTCTTTCCGATTGCTTTTAACTGGCGGATTTGTTCATGTAAAGATATCTGTCCTTCAACATCAAGCCCCGCAGTTGGTTCATCAAGAAACAGAATATCTGGATTTCGTGTCAAAGCAAGCGCTAAATGAAGCCGTCTCTTTTGTCCGGTTGATAATTGATAATACTGCTTTTTTGCAAGTTCATAAATACCGAGAGCGTCAAGTGTTGCTTTATCAAGAGGTGTCTTATTCCACTTAGCAAATAGCTTTACAGCTTCTAGTGCTTTAATATACTTTGGCAAAGAAGCCGACTGCAATTGAATACCCATTATTCCATTGATAGTAATACTTCCGCTGTCGTATTTTCTTAAACCCTCAATACATTCAAGAGATGTGGTTTTACCTGCGCCATTTATACCAAGCAGAGCAAAAATTTCTCCTTGTTGTACGCAAAAATCTAAGCCTTTTAGTACAACGTGGTTTCCGTAACTTTTTGTTAAGTTATTGATTTTTATAGCTTCATTCATTCTGTTTCCTCCTAGTTCCAGTTCTGTCTTTCTGCTCTAGCCCCTTGTAAGGGAGCTTTTGTTCTAAGACTGTTTTTAATTGTTTGAATCCATTTCTTAGCTGGATTGCAATGGATCAACGCCTAAATGGGAAAAATAAACGCCTAATGCCTGTTCAATATACCTGTTTGCAATATCTTGAATTTCTTTCCATTTATAGTCCGTATTTTGAAATTGCTCTAACTTCATAAGTCTGGGAAGCATACTCATATCTCCACCAGTGAAGTCTGTTATCATATTCCAATAAGCTTTTGCAAAATTCTGTCCCTCATTACTATCCACAGGAACCCCTGCATTTTGAAGTCTTATTGCTTCATCTTGGAGCCGCATAAAAGTGTTCATAAACGCCATTCCGCTGTCTTTATCAAAATGGCTGTGGACATAGTCAAGCGTCTGGTCATCAAAATATTTAATCAGCCAATAAAGATTATTTTTCATCTGCAGATTAATAATAATGTCAGCATATTTGTTGAAATCAACAGACTGCATTTGCAGGACTTCCTCACGCAGCATTTCCAATTCCTGCAACGATTCAGACAGGCTTTCTATTTTTTGTCTGACAGCAGCTGCCTGCTCCATTAGGGCATCGGCAATTTCAGCCGGTGTATTAAGCAGAATGAGACGATTTCTTATATCGTCCAGAGAAAAGCCTAAATGTTTGAGAGATAAAATCTGATGCAGCTTTATGATGTCTTTGTCTGTATATAACCTGCGCCCTCCTTCACTCATGGCAGATGGGGAAAGCAAGCCCTCCCTGTCATAATATTGTAATGTCCGTACTGTCACATCCATTTTTTTTGCAACTTCACCAACGGTCATATAACGTTGTAGTGTCGCTTTGTGTTTATCCATATCACACCTCCTCGAAAATATAGTATACCTTATTACGTTGCGTCACAAGCAAGCATTTTTTTAGATTTAAGAAAAAAATATGCAATAGCAGGCTGTTTAATAAAAAATAGTTGAAATGCACAAGAATATATGGTAAACTAATTTTTGTTGCAGGCTTATTGGATAAAAAACCCATAGGCTGTTGATAAGGAGGTGTGTGAAGATGGCAGTATTAAGAATTATTCTTACTATTATCTTAATAGTGGTTTCTATTGCGTTTACAGTGATTGTTTTAATGCAGGAAGGTAAATCTGCGGGACTTGGTGCAATTAGCGGGGCTGCTGAGACTTATTGGGGCAGGAATAAAGGACGGTCTATGGAAGGGGCGCTTGTTAAGCTTACCAAGATTTTGGGCATTGTATTTATGTTGCTGGCAGTTGTTTTAAATATTAATTTTTAGATATATTTAAGATAAAACCTTGAGACACTCTTGTAAAAGAGTGTTTTTTGATATGCGCAGCCCCGTGCAGAGGAAGTATGCCATTAGGGTTGTGCAAGTAGGAATGTAATAGTTCTTATTTGATTTGTGAAAGGGGGATTTGAATGTCTGATAAAAGGAAAAAAGTAATTATGGATTTGGTGGCAGCAGAATTTTATGTGCCAATGAAGGAAAAAGAACTTGCAGTAATGTTGCAGGTGTCGAAAGAGGACAGAGGTGAGCTGAATCGTCTTTTAAATGAGTTGTTGGCAGAAGGTAAACTTTCCCTTACCAAGAAGGGAAAGTTTATCAAGGCAAAACATGCAGACAAGGAATTGATAGGAACTTTTATCAGTCATCCAAAGGGTTTTGGCTTTGTTGAAATTGATGGTAGGGAGGAAGATTTATATATTCCCGAGAATTTTGTGAATGGGGCATTTCACAAGGATACTGTCAAGGTGGTACTTTTGTCAGAGCAGAATGGTAGAAGGCAAGAAGCGCAGGTTGTCGAGATTTTGGCTAGAGGTATGCACCAAATTGTAGGTATTTATGACAAAGCCAATAAAAATTTTGGTTTTGTTATTCCAGATAATACAAAGATTAACGATGATATTTTTGTGCCAGTGGAGCGTTCTAAAGGCGCAGTTTCCGGGCATAAAGTGGTTTGTGAAATAACAGACTATGGCAAAAATAATCGCAAGCCAGAAGGGAAAATTATAGAAATTTTAGGGCATGTGAATGATCCCGGTGTTGATATTATGTCGATTGTAAAAGGCTATGAGCTTCCAACGGAATTTTCGGAGAAAATAATGCATCAGGTAGAGCGCGTGGCAAATGAAGTGTCTGAGGCAGATATGGCGGGGCGACGTGATTTGCGTGACTTGCAGATGGTGACAATTGACGGAGAGGACGCAAAAGATTTAGATGATGCAGTCAGTCTTACAAAAGATGGAGAGCACTATCAATTAGGAGTACACATTGCAGATGTGACTAATTATGTGCAGGAAAATTCTGCGCTGGATTGGGAGGCGCGAGCGCGTGGAACAAGTGTGTATTTGGTGGATAGAGTGATTCCTATGCTGCCGCATAAATTATCGAATGGTATCTGTTCATTGAATGCTGGAGAAAACAGACTTGCGCTCAGTTGTTTAATGACAATAGATGTAAAAGGTGAAGTGGTAAGTCATGAGATTATTGAGTCTGTCATAAACGTTGACAGGCGCATGTCTTATACAAGTGTCAAAAAAATTCTTGAGGATAAGGACGAGACAGAAATAAAAACATATAAAGACCTTGTCCCAATGTTTGAGTTGATGCGGGAACTTGCAGGAATATTGCGTGAAAAGCGCAAAAAGAGAGGTTCTATTGATTTTGATTTTCCAGAGAGTAAGATTGTACTGGACAAACAAGGGCATCCAATAGAGGTAAAGCCTTATGAGAGAAATGTGGCGACAAAAATTATAGAGGATTTTATGTTGATTGCAAATGAGACAGTAGCAGAGCATTTTCATTGGATGGAGTTACCTTTTGTGTACAGGACACATGACAATCCTGACCCAGAAAAAATTAGTAAATTAAGTACTTTTATCCGAAATTTTGGGTATTCCATCAAGAGTAAACAGGAGGAAATCCACCCAAAAGAATTACAAAAACTCTTGGCAAAAATAGAAGACACACCGGAAGAGGCACTTATTAGTAGATTGGCATTGAGAAGCATGAAACAGGCAAAGTACACAATAAACTGCACTGGGCATTTTGGGCTGGCGTGCTCTTATTACTGTCATTTTACGTCTCCGATTAGAAGGTATCCAGATTTGCAGATTCATCGCATTATTAAAGAACAAATTCGTGGGCGCCTGAATGAAAAACGAATAGAACACTACAATGAAATTTTACCGGAAGTGGCAAAGCATTCTTCTGAGATGGAACGACGTGCTGACGAGGCGGAGCGAGAGACGAACAAACTCAAAAAGGTTGAGTTTATGGAGGCGCATATTGGAGAAACTTTTGAAGGGGTTATATCTTCCATCACAACATGGGGGATATATGTGGAGCTTCCCAATACAATTGAGGGCATGATTCATGTGTCTATGCTGCCATATGATTATTTTTATTATGATGAGGAAACTTATGAGATGGTTGGTCAGGCGACCAATATTCGCTATAAGTTAGGGCAGACTTTGAAAGTAAAAGTCAATGCGACGGATAAGATTTTACGAACAATTGATTTTGTCATTTCACAGGAGGAAGAGGACAATGGCAAAGAATGAGACAATGAAATTGGTTGCCAATAATAAGAAGGCATATCATGATTACTTTATAGAGGAGAAATATGAGTGCGGTATTGCGCTTCATGGAACAGAGGTGAAATCTCTGCGCATGGGCAAATGTAGTATTAAAGAGGCGTTTATCCGTATTGAGAACGCAGAAGTATTTGTGTATGGTATGCATATATCTCCCTATGAAAAAGGGAATATTTTTAATAAGGATCCACTACGTGTAAAAAAGCTTTTGCTGCACAGACAAGAGATTGATAAACTTCTGGGAAAAATTAAGGAGAAAGGATATACCTTAGTGCCGTTGCAAGTATATTTTTCAAATGGAAAGGCAAAGGTGGAAATTGGGCTTGCGCGCGGTAAAAAATTGTATGACAAGCGGGCAGATATTGCAAAGAAAGACGCAAGACGTGAGACAGAGCGCGAGTTTAAAGTAAAAAATCTGTACTGATAATACAGGGAAGAAGGGTGAAAGAAAAAAGAGAAAGGGATAAAATACAAACACATTTTTGTTAGGACGATCTAATAGAAGATTGTAATATATTGTGGGCTGTCGATAAGGATTTTCGTTTATCGGCAGCCCATGTTGGTAGCAGTTTTGTTAATCTTCCCGACTCCTTGCAGTGATAATCCACGGTGCTGGGTCGGATTTAAAAGTATTATTGCTGCGCAACTTTGTCACAGATACTTGTATGGTTTCCACATCGGCAAGCCCTAGTTCGTGCAAAGTATCTGGCAATGCAGCCGCAGTTCTAAAGTCAAGTGTATAGATGACAACATTCATGTTGGGATTGATACTTAGAAGACATTCAAGTTCCTGTTCCGTGCTTGCGGAAGCAACTAAAAATACCAGTGAGGGCACAGGACAGTCCGCCATAGTTTCTTCATCAACATGGTCGATAATTTTAATATTATGGAGGTCAAAGTGCGCGACATTATCTTCTAGGGTAGAACGGTCAGCTTTGCTGTACTCTACCGCAAGGACAGAGCCTTCTGCTGCGATTAGCGCCGCTTCAATCGCAATGCTTTCACCTCCAATCACACAAATATCGTCTTGTGGGTCAACCATCATTTTGCTGAGAATAATGGAACGGATTTCGCTTCCTACATAGTGGATAGAACCGCGCTGAAGTTTCTCGTTGCTCAGTCCAATACGCGTGGAATTTCTGGCGTTTGGATTGATAATGAGCATTCCAGCCGAAGCGTTAATACCACGGTTAATCATATCTTTAATTTGGTTATGTAGGATTTCTCCGCTGGGATCAGAGCCCTCATTGTACCATACTTCGCACTCGCCCAATCCAGCATTCCACAAGCGATAGAAAATATCGTCAATTCCTGCATTGGTAAATACAAGTGTTGTTTTGTGTGCCTCGACAGTGGGAATAACATTTTTGTTTTTCTTAGTAATGTCAATAATCTTGACATGCTCCAAATCAATTGGGGTTGTCTGCGAATAATATTGCAGCCAGCTTAGGATAATTTCATTTGTAAAAATTTGTTTTTCCATAAAATTTTGCTCCTTTATTATTATTTTAATACAGTTTGTTTTTCTATTGTATGAATATTGTATTGTTATAGCGTTTTTTTGGTTATAGAAGGCACTATATAAAACTATCAAAATATTTTTTCTAAGAAATATTTTAGCCGTTCCAGTTTTGAAGGTTGGGGCATATTTGGTTTCTGTTTTAAAATTTCTGGGTCAATTTCTGCCGTTATTTTGTTTTGTTTGAAGACAATCGAGCCAATTCTGTCTTGTGCTTTAACGGAAAAATCAACATTGGAATCTTGTTCATAAAAATCAGAAGTAACACTGTTTACATATAAATTTCCATCTGTATCTGTAGTCAATATTGTATCTGAAACAAAAATAGAGTCGTCAAATATCGTTACTTTTTTTGTACTTGGATTAAAATATCCTATTTGCGAACGGTGTATACCAGATCCCCAAGAAAAGGTAAAGTATAGTTCATATTGTTTGTCTTTATTGAGGTCTGCAAGTGCCATACTTGTAATCCCATATCCTCCTATATAATTGCTAAGAAGATAAAGTTTATTGTCATACATCAAAAAGGAGGCACAAGAATTTTCATATTTAAAAATCGAAAACGCAGAATTATTTGCTATAAAGTCAGGCGTGATATTGTAACAGGTATCTGTATTATATGATGATATATAGTCTTTGTTTTTTGATTCAGCTTCTAAAACTTGTGATTTGGAGGAAGTAATTGTTAATTCAGATTCTGGTGCGCAGGTATCGAGTGCTGTATTTTCCGAAGCTGTCGAACAGGCTGACAAGACAAACAAAATACAAAATGCAACGTAGATTGCGTGTTGTTTTCTTCTTGTTTTTTTCATCTCTCATTCCCATCAATGCAATGTTTTCTATTTTACCTATAGTAACACTATACCACATTAGGCGCAAAAAAACAGTATGGTACAATAAAATTTATCCTAGTTTTTTTTGATTAAATTTGTTACACTATAAAAAGCGCAAAGATAAAGTTTTGGTGGCAATATTTATATTAGGAAGGAAGGTTTATATAATGGGAAAAATATTTAAGTTTGGGCAGGATGTAGATACAGACCAAATTATCGCGTCACAGTATATTATATATCCTACAATTGATGAGATGAAAGTACATACTTTTGAATCTCTCGATACAGATTTTGCGTCGAAGGTGCAACCGGGAGATTATGTTGTAGCATCAGAGAATTTTGGCTGCGGTTCCTCGAGAGAGCAGGCGCCAACTGTGTTAAAGGCATTGGGTGTCAAGGCGGTTATCGCCAAGTCGTTTGCGCGTATTTTTTATAGAAATGCAATTAATATTGGACTTCCAGTTATTGTTTGCAAAGAGTTGTATGACAATGTTAATGCAGGAGATGAGATGGAACTTTTTATGCAGGAAGGTGTGGTGCGCGTCAATGAGAAAGAATATGCGTGCACAAAACTTCCAGAATATATGCAGGGGATTCTTGACCAAGGTGGGTTGATTGCATCACTTGACAGGGATTAGAGTGCTTTTTTAGGAGAAAAATTAGGAGGTTTCATAAAATGGGAATGACAATCGCAGAAAAAATTATCGCGGCTGCGGCAGGCGTAGAAGTCGTAAAACCGGGAGATATTCATACGGTCGAACTTGACCGATTGATGAGCAATGACGGAACAACACACCTTACAATAGACATGTATAATAAACTGAAAAATCCAAGGATAGCAGATGTCAATAAATTAGTGTGGATTGTGGACCATAATGTGCCATGTGACAGTGTTAAGACAGCAGCGTCACACAAGAAAATGCGCGATTTTGCAAAAGAACATAACATTCAATTTTACGAGGGTGCAGGAGTGTGCCATCAGGTGATGATGGAGAATCATGTCACGAGTGGCGAACTGATATTTGGTGCAGATAGTCATACTTGTGCTTATGGTGCAGTAGGCGCATTTGGAACTGGCGTAGGTTGTACAGATTATCTCTATGCGATGGTGACAGGCAAATCATGGCTATTGGTGCCAGAGACATTGAAATTTCATCTGACAGGGAAGCTAAAAGAAGGCGTGTATGCGAGAGATTTAATTTTGTCCATTATTGGCATGATAGGGGCAAATGGCGCAAATTATATGGCGATGGAATTTAGCGGAGAAGGATTAAAAACACTGCGTATGAGTGATAGAATTTGTATCTGTAATCTATGTGTGGAGGCAGGAGCAAAGACTGCATTGATGGAAGTAGATGAAATTGCGTTAGATTACCTAAAAGAACATGGCAGAGAGCCAAAGCATGTTTTTCAGAGCGATGCAGATGCGCACTTTGCAAAGGTATATGAGATTGATTTGGCAACAATTAAGCCAATTGTAGCAAAACCACACTTTGTGGACAGCGTTGTCGATGCGAAAGAGTGCGTGGGCACAAAGATTGATCAAGCTTTTCTAGGTTCTTGCAATAACGGGCGGATAGAAGACTTGCGAGTCGGCGCAAAATTAATTCAAGGTAAGAAAGTGCATCCGCTTGTTCGATTTTTGGTGGTTCCAGCAAGTGCAGCCGTGTATCGACAGGCATTAGAAGAGGGAATTATTGATACTTTTATGGAAGCAGGTGCAATTGTTATGAATCCGAACTGTAGCGTGTGCTGGGGAAGTTGTCAAGGTGTTATTGGTGAGGGAGAAGTGTTGGTTAGTACCGGAACGCGCAACTTTAAAGGGCGCGCAGGACACAAAGATTCTTTTGTGTATCTTGCGTCAGCGGCGACTGTAACAGCTTCCGCAATAAAGGGTGTAATTGCAACAGCGGACATGTTATGAATTTAATAGACTCTTGAAATCTTAAAAAAGGTTCCAAGAGTTCATTTGAGAAAAAGGAGTTAAAAGAGAAATGAATCAGTTCACTGGAAAAATATGGATTTTGGGCGATGATATAGACACAGATATTATTATTCCAACAGAGTACTTGGCGTTAAAAACCGTGCAGGATATGGCGCCATATGCGTTTTCGCCGCTGCGCCCAGAGCTTGCAGGGCAGATAAAGGAAGGTGATATCATTGTTGCGGGCAAAAATTTTGGCTGCGGTTCCTCAAGAGAGCAGGCGCCAGAGATTATTAAGGCGCTTGGTATTCAGTGCGTAATTGCAAAATCGTTTGCACGTATTTTTTTCCGTAATGCCATTAATAATGGATTGTTATTGATTGAGAATGACCAACTTCAAGATGCTGTTAAGGAAGGCGAAGAGATAACTGTTATACTTAACAAGGCGATAGAATATCATGAAAATCAGTATCCGATTACGTCGCTTCCACAGAATTTAGTGGATATTCTCAATGCAGGTGGGCTTGTAAAAGCAATGCAGAAATTAAACAGTGCAAAAGATTGTACCATCTAAGGAGGGCAAAATGGGTTTAACGATTATAGAAAAAATTGTGCGAAATAACATTGGCAAAGAGGTTCGCCCGGGCGAGATTGTGACAGTGAATGTGGACCGTGTAATGATTCATGATATTTTTATTCCGTTTGTGGCGTCAAAATTTGAAGAGATGGGTTTTACAAAAATATGGGATCCAGACAAAGCAGTGCTCATTTATGATCATTTGGTGCCTGCAAGTCAAGTAGATGATACCAGACATTTTCGTATTGGCAATGAATTTGTAGAAAAGTATGACATGAAAAATATTCACCGTTCTGATGGAATCTGTCATCAGTTGATGACAGAAGCAGGATATGTTAAGCCGGGGAATATTGTGTTTGGCACAGACAGTCACACGACAACTTATGGTTGTGTTGGTGCATTTTCATCAGGTATCGGGTATACAGAGATGGCAAGTATTCTTGGCACTGGAACACTTTGGATTCGCGTGCCAGAGACAATTAAGGTTAACATCACTGGAAAATTGCCCGAAAATGTTATGGCAAAGGACATTATTCTAAAATTGATAGGGGATTTGGGGGCAGATGGTGCGACTTATAAAGCATTAGAATTTACAGGTGATACTGTTGAAAACATGACTGTGGCATCGAGAATGTGTATGTCTAATATGGCAATTGAAGCTGGCGCGAAGTGTGCACTTTTTTCACCGGACGAGAAAACAGCAGAATATTGTGGAATAACGCTGACAGAAAAAGAACAAGATTTAGTTGGAGATGCAGATGCCCAATATTGTAGGGTAATAGAATACAAAGCAGAGGAATTTGTTCCAGTGATGGCATGTCCGTCGAATGTGGACAATGTAAAACCTGTTACAGAACTTGTGGGTAAAAATATTGATCAAGTATTTATTGGCTCTTGCACAAATGGAAGACTTGAGGATTTGATGGCAGCGGCAGAGATATTAAAGGGAAAGCAAGTGGCACCCTTTGTAAAGCTGATAGTCACCCCTGCAAGTCGCAAAATATATCAAGAGGCAACAAAAAATGGCACATTGGCAGTGCTGGCGGAGGCAGGCGCTATTATCACACACCCAAGTTGTGGTCTCTGCTGCGGCAGAACTGGCGGCATCTTGACAGATGGAGAAACTGTCATAGCGACAAACAACCGCAACTTTCTTGGGCGTATGGGCACTTCAAAAGTCAATATTTATCTGGCATCACCCAAAACCGCTGCGGCATGTGCGATAGAGGGGAAAATTGTTGCTCCGTAAAAAGTTATACTAGAATATTTTTTAATGTGCTCTAGTACTCCCTCCAGATAGAAATTAGAGTTATGAGCTGTATAGTTCATGTTCGTGTTAGGCAAAATTTCGACGGCGATGTAGTAGCATCGTTTAAAAATTACTAGCTCCTCTTAAGAAAAATGTGTGGACTATCCATACAATGACAAGTTATAAAAAATTCGATATCCTTTAGTTGATACAAATTTGTGTTATCTAAAGGATATTTTTTGGATAAAAAACAAAATACGAGGAGGAGTACAATGAAAGCGATAAAGATTGGAACAAAGGTTGAGATTTACAATGACTCTGTAATGACATACAATGAGTTACCTTCTAGGGTGTACATTGTAAGATTTGAGAAAATGTCAGGTTTTTATTTGGATGAGTATGCAGATGTTTGTCTAAAAGAGAACAAAATATATGGTGAGCATACAAAGAAAGTGCAAAAAGTTTTGCGGACATATGAGAAGTTTGACAGAAATCTTGGGGTGATTTTGAGCGGTTGTAAAGGTATAGGAAAATCTATGTTTGCAAAAATTTTGTCTGTGGAGGCAGTAAAAAGAGGCATTCCAATTATTTTGGTAGACCAATACATTCCGGGAATCGCTGCATATATTGAAGCGATTGACCAACGTGTTATGGTGCTTTTTGATGAATTTGATAAGACTTTCGCCGATATAAAAGCGTCAGATGGGGAGGTAGAACCACAGGCGGCATTGTTGGGCTTGTTTGATGGAATATCACAGGGAAAGAAGCTGTTTGTCATTACTTGTAATGATATCAGAAAGCTTAACGATTTCATTGTCAATCGTCCAGGGCGGTTTCACTATCATTTTCGATTTGAATATCCATCGGCAGATGATATTAGGACATATCTTTATGACAAATTGGGAAAAGAATATTACCATGAGATTGAGCCGATAGTTTCTTTTTCCAGAAAAGTCGATTTGAATTATGACTGTCTTAGAGCAATTGTGTTTGAAGTGAATAGTGGTGAGAGTTTTTGCAGTGCGATTAAGGACTTGAATATTATTAATTTGGCGCAAGAATATTATGATATCAGTATCTGTTTTAAAAATGGTTCACCAATGTTTGCCAAAAACAAAAATATTGATTTTTTTAGCGGAGAACAAATTAATATCTGTTTTGCAGAAGATGATTATAATGAGATTTTGACAGTAGGATTCTATATGGACGACAGTATTTATGATATAGAGAAAAATTGCGCTGTAATCAAAGCAGAGAACCTGCGGATTACTTACGATGAAGATTACAGCGAAGAGAAAGTGCAAAAGATTAAAAGGTTAGTTATAGACCATCTGGAAGTCAAAAAAGTGCGGGAAAAGAATATGCACTATGCGATATGAAACGCCTAAATGTTTACATACGTTCCAGAAGATACTTGAGAAGGGCTGTGCACCCTTCGGTTATATCTGTATAAGTAGTGTCAAAATCTCCGGTGTACCAAGGATCGGCTACGTCTCTGCCAGAGTTGGCAAAAGTAAGGAGCTTATAGATTTTGCCGTCTGGATCACCGCCTGCAATACGTGTCATATTGCGAATGTTGGCAGTATCCATTCCAATCAGATAGTCATATGCAATATAATCCTGTGCTGTCATCTGGACTGCACGGTGTGGGATTAGTGGTATTTTAACCGCTCTAAGTTTGTTTACAGTGCCATAGTGAGGAGGATTTCCAATCTCCTCACGGCTTGTGGCAGCAGAGTTGATATAAAATAAATTTTCTAGTTTCCTTTGTTTTATAAGATTGGTCATAACGCTCTCAGCCATTGTGCTACGACAAATATTGCCGTGGCAGACGAATAATATTTTTATCATATCTTTTATATCCCTTCATAAGCCTTCAAACCTTGGTGTTACTGGCTTTCTGGCGCTTTTTTCACTTTTTGTTTTTTGCTCCAAACCCACGCAAATCTATGTAAATCTACACAAATTCACGGGCAAATGGTGTAGTAATTGGTGTAGTGATTTAATTCATTTTCAACCTGATTTTCTCTGTTTTTCCTGTATTTCAGCCTCTTTGAAGCCTAATATCTTTGTCATCTGCTCTGCTGCCCGATCATAGCTGGCATGAGTGTAGACATTCAGTGTAACGCCCACATCAGAATGTCCCATTACATACTGCAAGGTCTTAATGTCCATTCCTGCATTTGCCATATTGGTACAGAACATATGGCAGAATACATGAGGCGTGATATGTGGCAATAGGTTGTCCGAATACAGTTTCTTATACTTCTTCATTGCCCATCACATCTCATTCTCGATATGTAGCGCCACTTTCGGGTGATTGTCTTTGTCAATCAGAAGAAAACTGCTGTAACCGTCTATGATTGTTTCTGTTTCGGACGGTATTTTTCAGGCTGTGATGCACTTCCTCTGTCATCGGGATAAATCGGCATCCGCACTCGGTCTTTGTTTTCTCTACATAGTATCTGCCGCCACGTTCCCTGACAAGTTGCGCTTGTCAACACGGATTCTCCGGTTTTGAAAATCAAGGTCACCTTTTGTCAAGCCACAAAATTCACTGACACGCATACCTGTTCCTAACAAGACAACAAACTCATCATAGTATTTGGCATAGGTTTTATCTTCCTTTATGAAGTCCATCCAGATCTGCTGTTGTTCCTCCGTCATGGCAATCCGTTTTTGCGAATCATTCGGCACTACATCGGTCAGCTGGTTTCTGCGGATAATATCCTCATTATATGCCATCTGAAACGCAGGCTTTACAACACCCCTTACACTGGTAATCGTGCTGTATCCTTTGCCATCATTATGAAGTTTCATAATCCACTGTTGTGCATCCGATACCTTAATATCGCCAATCTGCCGATAACCGAAGTCCTCTTTTTTAATCAGATTCAGCACAAACTTGTACCCGACTTTGGTATTATAGCGTACACCCTGCTTCAAGCTGATATAGCGCTCTAAAAGAGCAATCACAGTAATTTTTCCGGCGGCATAATCAATCCCATCATCAAGCTGTTTCTGGATTTCTTTTTTTCTCCCGAAGTTCCTTTAAACCAGATGAATAAATCGTTTGTCGCTTTCCGTGGCAGTCTGTGTATCTGTACTGATAAATCAGGTCTTTTCTCTGGCTCCCTCCTGTCTTTAAGATTCGTCCTTTATTGTCTTTCCGTTTTTCAGACATTTTCAAACTCCTTTCTGTAGTGGAAAGAGCCTTGACATGACGATATGCGGCGAACGCAAAAATACAAGGACAACAATGACAGCTTGCTGTCATATTGTTGGCACTGTATTTTTATGTGAGTGCAACGACAGTGAGAAACAGCGTTTCGAGCTGACGCGCGCCGCATTTTTATTGTACCATATCAAAGCTAATTTTACACCACAAGATTCACAAAAACTGCAAGAACATAAATAATCGCCATTGTCAGATAGAATATTCCTGCTCGATATACTGATCGAACAGACGGCGCTTGATTAGCTGCTTATTGCCAACCCACAAAACAAACCGACAGTTTTTCTCATTGGTAGGCTCTCGCAGCTTATTAACACCAATCCCTGAATAAGCTGCCGCTTCTTTAAGGCTTAAATTGCTCTTTTCCCAAATCGGAACTTCTTTCATTAACTTTCGCCTCCCTCCATCAGCTTTTTAAGGCGTTCCATTTTCTGCTGTGCCGCTGTTTTGCGGAAATCACTGCCCGTAAAACGGACAGGCACGCACATTTCAAGCAGCCTGCCATAAATGCGTGCGTGTGGCACGTCCTCCGGGTTCTTTAGCTGTTCCGGTGTGAGGTTCGTCGTTGCAATCAGCGGTTTTTTGCTGATATAGCGGCTGTCTATCACGTTGTAGACCTGTTCAAGACCGTATTCCGTACCCCTTTCCATGCCGAAATCGTCAAGGATAAGCAGGGGATAGGAGCAGAGCCTTACGATATACTCATTCCTGTTTTCCGAACCGTAAAAAAGGTTGTTCAGTATCGTTGCAAAGTTCGTCATGCAGACGGGTATTTCCCTCTCCATGAGGGCATTTGCGATACAGCCTGCAAAATAGCCTTTCCCCGAACCGACATTCCCCCACAGAAGATAGCCGAGGTTTTCAGAACGCGCCGTTTCCCATTTTTCCACATAAAAGTGCGCTTTCCCTATCTGCGGGCATTTCCTGTTGTCGTTTTCAAAAGTCCAGTGACGCATGGCCTTGACCATAACAAAAACAACAAAACTGAATTTGGTTTAAAAGGCGGCAACCAGCACGCTTATCCTTGCGCAAGGCTAACGGCATTCTATGATGTTACGAATGACCTGATTGTGGATGCTGTATTTACAGGAATATCCGTTGGCGAAAGGGAACATGCCCACAGGCTTCTCTCATCAGAGGCACTCATAAACGGCAAAGGATACAAAAACTTAAT
>JAAZZQ010000029.1 GCA_014239155.1 Lachnospiraceae bacterium
CGTTAGTCGGGAATTTAAGCCTTTGGAGTGTCATACCAAACGTGAGTAGATTATGTCTTGTCATTTCAAAAACGGACACGTTGAACAAGGAATGAAACATAAAAGTTTTATTTATAACTTTTTATAAGTTTTCAGTAACGGTGTAAACAGATTATGCATGTAGCAATATGTGACGACAATGTGGCGGACCGCAAGCACTTAGAGCGGCTGCTCTCCCGGGAATCTGACAAGCGTGCAGGCACGCCAAATATATTGTATGTAGACTCCTACGGCGAAAAAATGCACTTTCTCGCCAATCCTTTAAAATATAACCTGATTTTTATGGACATGAGTTCTGAACCGGGCATTGTGGAATTTATCCTTGAACACCTTGATGAGATGGGCTATCATGCTCCACTTATTTTATACTCTGACAAGATTGATTACACTGCAATTCCCAATTTGCCAGATTATGTGATACACGCAAAGAAACCCTATATTCCAGACCCGCTTCCCGACTTTTTAGCACTGGGTGACGCCAATGTCATTGGACATGTTGTCTCTATCAGCGTGCACACCAACTCTGTTATCAGTAGTATTCCAAAATATATGATTATGTATGCCCTTATGGAAAATAACACCTGTAAATTATATTTGACAGATGGCACTTCCATAGAAGTTGACGAAAAAATAGAGGAACTTCGCCAGATTTTTGAACCTTTTGAAGAATTTGAACGCGTTAATACTAAGAGTATTGTCAACTTTAAATATGTCACTGCTGTCATGCCTATCTGCGTGATGATGCAGGACTCCAGAGAATTTAAAACCTCTCTGCTACGCTATCGGGAATACAAATGGTTAAAACAGGAAATTGATGAGGAGAATTAAGAAAATGTCAGGAATAATTTTTTGTGTTCCTGACATTCTTATGTACGCAGTTCCTGTGTAATTTATATTGTTACAATTACACCGCCCTCATTGGCGTACATGCTGCTTACTCCTGCCGCATCCAAAATTAGAGTTTCTTTAAAATGCAGTTTTTCTTCAATATGACGACGAACGCACTCTGCTGCCTTTGGATTGTTGCAGTGTGTAATCATCAGTCGCTTTTTTCCTGCCTCCACAGCCTGTTCAATCGCAGTTTCTGCCATTTTTGCCAGCGCCTTTTTCATACCGATGCCTTGCCCAAGCTGAATAATACTGCCATCGTCCGCTCCCATCACTGGCTTAATGTTAAGCGTGGATGCCACAAGCGCCTTCACGCCAGAAAGTCTGCCATTTTTCCGAAGAGTATCCAAGTTTTCCAGCACAAAATATGTGTTCATATCCTTCACAAACTGCTCAATCTGCTCTGTAATCTCCGCAAATGTAAGTCCCATTTCTTCCAATTCTATAAGCTTGTAGGCAATTTGTGTCTCACCACATGCCGCTGATTTGGAATCTATAACATAGATATCTTTTTCTCCATATTTTTCGTGATATAAATTTTTTCCAAGAACTGCGCTGTTATAGCTGCCACTAAGTTTTGAGGACAATGTGACTACATACACGTGTTCCGCTTCTGTCTCATATGCCTTCCGATACCTCTCAGGGGAAGGACAAGCCGACTTTGGACACACTGGGCATGCTGCCACTGCATCAAGAAATTCCCTCTGGTTAAACTCCATGTTATCTTCTTTTTCATAGTTCTCTCCCACAATCAGCGTGAGCGGCACAATTTCAAATCTCATATCATTTTTTAAATCCTGTGGAAGCTCACAACAACTGTCAACTACTATCTTATATTTCATCAGTATCTACCTCTCATTTTTTACAAAACCATTGCATCTAGTATTGATAACCATGTATAATCTTATCATATATCATATCATTTGAAAAGCACTTTTTACAAATACTTGCAGTTTCCTAAAAATACCTTTATACTAAATCGTGTTAAAAAATAATTCTGTTATAACCATAAAGGAGAACCTATGATTGCACTAGAAATTAAAATTACAAAAAATATTATGAATGCACTGCTTTTGTCAGAACAGTTCAATTCCTTTCTAGTAGAAGAGGCTGTTATCACTACCTACAACACTTTTCACATTGACGGCCATCTTGTCAAGGACTTCTACACCCACGAGGAACTAGAACTGCTCGAAAAGGAAGAAAAGTCTACTATCTTTTCCTGTTGGAAAGATATTCGCCCATTTTGCTTGCAGCTAATCAAGGGCAAAAAAACTCCTGTTTCTTTTAGAGTCGTGCTCCACGCCACGCCACAACTCATTGAAAAAATAGCTGCAAATCCAGAGTGTGGAGTTACAGCCAATTTAATTCGTTCCCTCGTACTCAATATCCGATATGACAATGGAAAAGTAACATGCATTACTGGCAGCGCATTTACTACTTTTGTCATGGACAAGAGTGTTGATAGATTATGGGACGCCTATATGCGCCAGTTATTGTCTGATTTCGGACTGGACTTTGAAGAAATATAATTAAAAATTAGTTATGCTTTGGTCACTTTAGAATGAAATATCAAACTTGCAAGATAGCCAAAAATCAGCGCGGCACTGCATCCCACTGCACCGTTTGTAAAACCTCCCTTAAACAGCCCAATAAATCCATCCTCATCAACCGCCTCCTTTACGCCCTTCATCAAGATATTTCCATATCCTAACAGCGGCACGTTGGCACCTGCTCCCGCGTATTCCGCAAAAGGTTCATACCAGCCAAAAAAGCTTATAACAGCTCCTGTACAGACAAGGAGCACCATCACGCGACCGGGAAGCATTTTGGTGCGGTCTAAAAATATCTGTGCGAGGGCGCAGACCAATCCCCCAACCCAAAATGCATTGATATAATCCATCATATAAAAACCACATACCTTTCCTATTAATTTCAAAATTGTTTGCAAATAACCAATATGTTTGTTTTGTCATTTATCTACAGTCACCTATATGCTAATTAGTATGTGGCTTTTTTTGTATTTTATGAATGATATTGTTTTTTGTCCAAAAAACTGTTACAATTTAATAAGAAATCCAATCGTTCAGGAGGAAATTTATATGAGCAAAAAGAAAGTCGTTGTCGCTCTAGGACATGATGCGTTGGGTTCTAATACATCTGCACAACTTGACGCAGTGAAAAAAACAGCAAAAGCGTTGGCAGATTTAGTAGAAGCAAACTACCAGCTAACCATCACGCACAGCAACGGACATCAGGTAAGCATGATACACAAGGCAATGACAGAACTTCACCGTGTCTATCCCGACTACACGCCAGCGCCTATGTGCGTGTGTTCTGCAATGAGTCAAGGATATGTAGGATATGATATTCAAAATTCGTTAAAATCTGAACTTTTAAGTCGCGGTATTTGTGTTCCAGTTAGCACCATACTAACCCAAGTAACCGTTGACCCTTATGATGAGGCCTTTTATGCCCCACAAAAAGCAATTGGGCGCTACATGCCCAAAGAGGACGCTGATACAGAGATCAACAAGGGAAATTATGTTCTTGAGACGCCTGACGGCTTTCGCAGAGTTGTCGCAGCGCCTCAGCCAATTGATATTGTTGAGATTGCTGCGATTCAAACACTCTCTGATGCAGATCAAGTTGTTATTGCATGTGGTGGAGGTGGTATTCCTGTAATCGAACAGCAACATATACTAAAAGGAGCCTCTGCAGTTATTGAAAAAGACTGCATCGCCGGCAAACTTGCCGCAGACCTCAGAGCAGATGAACTTTTAATCCTGACCAGTGTGGACTATGTTTATCTCAACTTTCAACAAGAAAATCAAGAACCACTAAAAACGCTGACTGTCACAGATGCGAAACGTTATATCACGGAAGGACACTTTGGCGAAACAGATATGCTGCCAAAAATTGTAGCTGCAATATCCTATCTTGAGGCAGTTCCAAGCGGAAGAGTCATTATCACTTCCTTAAATAAAACTGCCGATGCTATCGATGCCAAAGTCGGAACAGTTATCACTGTGTAATGAATTATAAAAAATAACCGCGTATGCGCATAAAACAGCGGACAGGTCACTCCTGTCCGCCATTCCATTCACCCATAACAAACAATATAGCCCCAATCATAATACCAAAATCAGCAAGATTAAACACCATTGTATTAATTTTGTCAGCAAATTTCCGCAAAAATCGATTTTTGATCCTTTTTGTTTCAATCAACACAGAAAAATAATCAACCACATACTTTCTTTTCAGACGATCATAGGTGTTGCTGTAGGCACCGCCTAGTATCAACGCAAGCCCTATTTTCTGCACACGTGCTTGCTTTCTGTGCAGCACTGCAGCAAATACTCCTGACACAAATGCACTGAGTACCAAAGAAAGAATCGCAACCAAATCTTGGTTCTTATCACCAATATTAAACATGGCTCCTCTGTTGTGATATTTTTTTATTACAATCTTATGATTGCATGTTTGATTCACAACCCAATTCTTTTCAATCCAGCATTTTATTATACTGTCTGCTGCAAAAAGTGACACAAGTGTCATAATATATGGCATACCTTCACACCCCTAACGCATTTTTATAAAACAGAAGACAAATACTTTTGTCTTTTACTATAAACGCTATCACAAGTGTGCATAATTGTCAAATAATACTCACGGTAAATCAAGTTTTCCGGTCTTTATACAAAGCAGTCAAAAAGACAACTACTCCATATAATACAATTAATTATTTACAGTTCCTTGTATTACAGTATCCACAGCTCCCGCATTATTCTTTGCTGTATTGCCAGTGCTGCCCTCCACACTACTGTTCTCTATATTTCCATTTTCCATTGTACCGTTTTCTGTAGAGTTACCTTCTGTAGTATTATTAATTCCACCATTTACAGTTCCAGTATTCCCAGAATTTGTATTGTTTCCAATATTTCCTGACTGTCCACTATTCCCAGCATTTGTGCCGTTTCCAGTAGTCCCTGTTTGCCCAGCATTTGTGTCGTTTCCAGTAGTCCCTGATTGCCCAGCATTTGTGTTGTTATTGTTTGTCAAATTCCGCACATCAAACCGTCCATGAAGGCCACGGTAAAACTCTTCTACACTGTCATTGATTTTAAAATCATTTGTCTGCAAAACATTGATATATTCCTTCACAATTCTTGCCAAATTACTGTCTGGGTTTGCATCCACAAACTGCTGATAATATTCCAATGCCTTGCGTTCAATAGAGTCGTTAGTGTCTCCTTTATAATAGTGTTCTATACCCTCTGCCTTATTGTATCCACCGCTGATAGCGTTTGTTGCAATCTCTTCATACATTTTGGCAGCAGCCTCTGATGACACTTCATTTGGAAACTTTTCCAAATGCTGCTCGAACAGGCGAGCCCGCTCCAACATTTCAGACAATGTCATATTGATTGTTTTCCTGTTCTCCTTGTCTGACATTATCATAGAAGGTGTATCGCCCTCAAGACGCATCAAGTCCATAAAAGCAATCATATCTTCTGGCATATACTGTCTGCTATCCTCAAGTCTGGTAAAATCAATATTTCTAATATCGTCTCCAAAACTTAAAAGACCTGAGAAAAAATTTTTAACATCTGTTACTGCCGCCCCTGCAATATTGGTATTAATATAATCCATAATACTATTAGGATCTGTATTTTTGTCCCCTATCATTGTATCAAACTCACTGTAGTCGCCATTTGCCACACCAGAACCAGCCTCACTGCCTCCTTCATTGCTGTTGCTCTCATTTGTCTGAGATTGGTCTGCACCTGTAATTGGGTCTTTATTTTCATTTCTGTTATCCCTTTTGCCACAGGCTGATACAGACAGTGCACAGGCAAAACATACCGCTGCAAGCATTGCTTTCTGTATTGTTACACTCTTTTTAACTATAACCTTTTTCATAAATTTTCCTCCATAAGATTCCATAGTTATTACTGCTTTTCCTATTGTTTCTCATTTTCGGAAAAATATTCAAAGTCGCAGATTGATTACATTGAACACGATTTATTTCTTTTAGCAATCTATACAACTTTATAGGTTGATAATATTAGCCATGAAAATTAAAATTTTGTGGAAATCTCAAAAAGCAATATGAAAAATACATAAAACAATAGTTTTTGATGTTTGTCTTGTGGTCTTAACCCACTATCTAAAGCGAATGAATAGAATTGCAGCCACATTATTTCAAATGATACCTTCCAAAACCAAAACTTGTATTCTTCCCTATATGTATCAATTCCCCAATCAACAGCAACACCCACATCTCCTCTGTCATCCCTTCCAATGCCAGATAACCTTTTATTCCTCTCAAAAAAATTTTTTTCTCTTTTCGTGTAGAATATCTAGCTACACTCATGATATGACACTCCTGTCTGCAAATCTTTAATTTGCCGTCATCCTCACCAAATTTCAAGATACCACTTTCTATTCCTTCAAAACAATCCAACATATAAATTCTACGTCTGATAGCACTTATAATAGCATCGACTTCAAACTTCATTAAAAAATCATTTTGATATTTTAACGTGGTGGGTGTATCAAATATCATAACTGCTTCTTTCTTATTGAGAATATTGTCAGTCTTGACCATTCGGAAAACAAGATAGTCATAAAGCATATGTACAACATAATTGTTCATATTTATCAATTTTCCATCTAAAATTGACATTCCCTCTATATTCCTAATATCAACAATTTTGTATTTGGCGTGATTTTTTCCTATACCTTCCTCTGCCAATATGGATAAAGCTTGATAAATCTGATTGAAATAAATAATTGTATTTCCAAATAAGATTATGTAAAATCTAAGTTTATCCCCCTCTTTAAAAATCTCCTGAGAATTCTCACATTCCATAACATATCCAATACTCCCACCTGTTGTCACAAACTCTGGCTTTTTTACAAATTTTGAATACATAATTTTTTGTACAATGCATTCTGATTCAAAATCACATTTCTCGCATTGACGATCACGCACACAATTCATGCGCAGAAGCATCTCACCCATGCCCCCTCTAATTGCTGATACCTTATCTTTAGGCAAAACAGAGTCTTGCGGAAATTCAACTGTAAACTGCAGTTTGACAAAACGCACCTGCAGCGCCTTAAAAATATTATTATCCATATCTATTTATATCTTCTTTTCAAATTTTTATAAAACAAGGAACAGCGATTGTATAAGCACCTATCACAATCCTGTCAGATACCCGCCCTGCTTTTAATGTCACTTTTTCCACACAGGAGCCATAAAAATCTTTTGCAAAATGCGTGTAAAATGTACTTCCAGCTAATAAGAATATTAATGGTTTTTTAAAGGGGGAATCTTCCTCCGATGAAATATAACTGACCTTCGGATACTTCACAAATGTTTTATAAAACCCTTCTGTCGGATCATCCTTTCGAGGTACAAAATTTGAAAGCGCTACAAACGCATTAGCCTGTTCAGGTATTGCAAATTCTTCAAATTTCGCCATCTTCTCCACAATCTCAAAAGCTCCTTTTCCTACTGAACGCTGTGCTCCAATTCCTGTCCGAAACATTTCTCTCAAAGTACTGTCCAATACATCTACAGTAAATTTGGAGTAAATATAAATGTCATAATTTTCACTCGAGTATGTTTCCTCTACTTCAAAAAGGCTCCCCTGTCCCTCCGCACTTTCGACCATATTAGAATCACGCCCCACCATATTTCGCCATGACTCTACTGTTGATTCATGTGTGTTATAGTCATCGGAAAAAACAGCTTTTCCACCATTAATAATCATGTTAAATTCATTTAAAGTAATCGTTGAAAGACAGCTTTTTTTCTTATTATAAATATAAGAAGCATACCTTTCATGCTTTGTCAGCAATGTATTCTGATTCTCGTCAGTTTCATCTGTTCCAAAAGGCATTGGAAGCCTGCCACTTGGAAACGCATTGGAAAATATGATATCGGGTTCCCCATTCTTATAATGATCAATAAGTTCTTGTAATGCCCGCTCTCCATATTGATATAAATAACTCCAACAAAATGCCCCAAAAAAGGTATCGCTTTGAAGCGGTGAACAGAATGAATTTACAGGTTTTATAACAATTTTATATAAGTTCATTGTGCCTCCCTTAAACGGACATCTGTACTGTTGGCTTTTTCTCGTCTTGAATCTCATACTCAAAAGTCACACTTCCCGAACCTCTAGAGCCACATCCGCCCAGATACGACTCCTGCACCAACTTCAGGCTTTCAACCACTTTATCAATTAAATGTTGTTTATTATCTCCCTCAAAAATCCTAAGAACAATCTCAAAATCAAAATACGTTCCTGCTGGAACCCGCTCTATTATTCTTGGTGAATCTGCTGTATCGGAAGTTCTTGATACAATATTTTCAGTCTTTCGTTCCAAAATAACAGAATTCTTCTCCATTTTTTCTTTGGACAAAACAGCATCCCGAACAATAATCCTAGTCGGTGCAGAATCTGCTCCCGGATTTTTATGTGAGCCAAAAATCATGCAAATTAGACAGGACTTTTCTCCACATCCACAGGGTTCCTTGTCCCCTACAACAAGAATTTTATCTTTTTTCCTTTTCAGCACTTCTTTATTTGATTTTTGAGACTCTTTAATCCAACACTTTGTCCCATATTTCTTTTCCAACTCAGAACGCATTTTTCCTTTCAAACTAGATCCAGGTATATAGGGTTCCTTAGTGATTGGATTTTTGATTACTTCCCTGTCTATCCCTCCAATATCTAATGTGATAGAAGAGCCTCCTATGCTCAATCCTGAAACACAATATATTTTTCCCGAAAATATCACAGCTTGCTCTAACTTCATCTTCCAATCCCCCTATTTCTGGTTTTGTCTAGGCAAATATGCAATTAATGACTGAAAATGTTTCATAAATGCTTTCAAATCCTCCTCGTCATAAATGCACTGGACATTAGATTTTATAAACCTCTCAAACTCCCAAGTGACAGTTTTCCTTTGCTTCGCATAATTGACAGCTGGTAACAATTCACACAGTTCTGACTTATGAAATTCTAAGGAATCTCCTTTTTTTATATTATCCTGAATTCGCAAAACGTGGTCATAAAACTTCCATATCTGTGACAACTTATTGCTTGATCCACTAGCCAATTTTCTTGCAAGCTCTTCAGGATATTCAACTATATACTTCGATTTAAGCGATTTCTTATTATCAACCAGCCTAAAATAACCGTCCATCAAGTCCTCACTATATTCCTCCCAAAACTTATCCATTTTGCCTTTCCTCCTTTGTCAACCAAAATGCATATCTCACACAAAATTCGACATAATAAAATTGTTTATCAATCTTATTATAATCAGAAGCATTTTTATATAACTCGGCACAATGATTCTGAAAATCTGGCAACCTCTTTAATATATTATTGTTGCGCATCCTATCATTCGCAAACAGAGGTAGAAATACCAATTTGCCCACATCCTTGTCTCTGTGATAATCCTGGTACATACTACTGTACGATGCCAACCGTCTAAAAAATCCAACTCCTATTGCAGCTGCTGCCTGAGCATACTCTGTCCCTCTTGAAACCTGCTCTTCAAAGTCTTCCCATGACATTGTTTTTCCCAAAAAATAAATTCCGTTTCTTCCTTCTTTGTCAGGAGATACCAAACGATCTGATTCTTGCTTTACCTGGCTCAGTTTTTGTTCACAACGCTCTGCAAAAATTGAAATGTGTCCTCCACTCTCCGCCATACAGATTGCAGCTGACAAAGTAACACACGGATTATCGCCAGTGTACTCATGAAACATTTTATTCATATCAATCGCCAATACGGGCATATCACTCCACGGTCCAATCAAAAACAAGTCATCTCCGCCTGAAAAAACGCAATATACATTCTGATACTTATTTTGAATTAAATGACTAAGACATTTGCCAAAAAACAAATCTAACATAAAGGATAATGTATTTACTCTTGAAATTGATACTTTTTCGTCTTCATTGTTTCTTAGTCCCTGGGAGAATAAAAACCCCAATGTATCCACATCCGCTTTCAATATACCAAGTTTTTTACCACCCTTAGCTTCCTCCGCGATTTCGCTGAAAGTTTTTATTTCCCCCGAAGTTTGTTGTAATGGAACATGATTGACTGCATAACAAATTCTAACTGGCTTATTATACATTTCAATCATATTAGAATCATTTAATAACATAATCAGATAAGATTCTTCTGTTTCTGGTATCTCATTTAAATTTAAAAAATAATCATCCAGTAACTGATATTGCCCTTTCTTCCGACTAAAAGAATACGATTTTATTTTAGGGAGTATTCCACCAATCTCTGTATCTATTTCACAGTTACAACACATCTCCTTTCCCTCATCCACAAGTGCACTTCTACACGCCTTACACATAGACTTATGAGCCAAATCCTGATAGACAACAAACTGTTCTGTATTCCATTCCTTTCCGTCAATCAGCACACTCTCCAGCAATCGGCACTTTTTCTTTTCGATCTTTTGGGAAAGAATACTAACTATATCGCTATAATTGCAAAGCCCCTCGTCCGCAACTTTTTCCCATACAAGCTCTAGGGATAAATTCCCCTTAAATTTTTCATATAAAAATCTCGTAACCTGCCGTTCAATTTTTTGCAGCTCACTTATTGTCTCCTCCGTATTGGGTAACAAAATATAAAATTTTCCACCTGTGAGCATTACAATATTCATCATAGGCAATCCAAACTTATGTATAATACAATGTGCAAGTGCACTTACCATCGCATTTACGTAAAAAGAACGAGCGCGTAGCCTTTTTGTTACACCACTGGTTCCTACCTTAGAAACTGAAAAAATATATTTTTGTATTCCAGAAAAATGCCCTGCTACAAATACATATGGGGCATCCTTTTCTCCCTCCTGCATTAACACAGCAACAATCGCCGTTGTTGTACAAATATACTCATAAAGCGAAACGTCCTCATTCTTTTTATCACTTGCTGGAATACTCCAAAAATATTTCTTTAACAGCGTATCCATCACAATCAAAAATGAGTCTAACTCTTTCGGCGGGGTACGCATACATAGTGTTAATTCATCACAAAAACTGTGTAGTATACAACCTGTTGCGAAACCTTTTGTTTGCTGCTTACATGGCTGGATATTTTCGTCGCTGAGTATCTTTGGTGCGTAATATCTTTTTTCAGGATAAGAACCATCCAGGCTTAAGTTTGAAAATACACTGCACAAAAAATGTGTTCTATCGTTTTGCTCTTCGTCAAATCTTCCCAACGCCAGTCTTTTTGCCCTTTGAATCACATCCCAATTTTCTGTGGGTTCCGAAGTTGTCACCAATGTGCTCAACACAGCGAAATCAACATATTTTGCAAAAAGACACTTATATTCCAAAAGAAACTCTGCCATTGAAATATCCAAAACTCTAACTAATTCTATTATTATTGAACCTAAAACTGTTTCTTTTATCCATTTCATCATTCGACTCCTATATTGAATACAAAAGATTAGAGATGCGTTCTATAACTGTTAAACCATAATTCGCATTACTTACATAAAAACACGAGGCATACAATGATCTGTCTATATTCTTTTCACTATATAAAATACAATATACTTCTTTATCATTACATTCCCTAGAAATTCTTGCATATGTAATATTTTCATCCGCATTTGTAAACTCATTATCTCCTACCTGGTAAACAATAATATCATACTTTTTTGTCCAATGACGTATTTTTCTATTCTGAATAGGAATATTCTGTGTAAATTTTTTCATTTGAACAGAATATTTCTGCTGTTCCAAAATTCCATATACCTTCTTTAGATTTAGATTTTCATTATCATAAAACACAAAAAGTATCTTTTTATTTCTCGCCGCTTCTTCTTTTTTAACACAATCCATAAGATATTCAATTTTATCCTGTCCGCCAATAAGCCCCCCCATCTCCTCTTGTATCTGATTTGCATACTGCTCTCGTATAATATTAGAAATATCTTCTCTCCCTTTTATTTCAAAAAATGCAAATATCCCTGTAAGAGCTACACCCACAGCACCAATCAACCAAATCAAAAATTCTTGTTGTTTTTCCATAAACTCCCTATACTTGGCAATTTCATTTTCCAGAAAATCTATTGTCTGTATGTACTCTGTCTGCGTCGTCGAATCGCTGTGTATATTCATTGTATTAACATCCCGCTGCAATTCACTTAGCACTCTACCGATATGATAAAATTCACAACTTCCAAAAATGAATATAGCGCAAATAATGATTGTCATAACAACAGAAAAACCATGTTTTTTCAACTTCATCTAATCCTGCCCCCTATGTAAATAATCTTGTGGTGGTAAAATCATCTATTTCGCATAAAACTTCTGCAAAATTTTTCTCATAATTGTAAGTATTTTATATATTTTTATTGTTGTTCCAAATTATGCTATTTATTTACTTTATATTTTTTTGCATAATTATATCATTATTGTTATATTGTAACAAGGGACAGAATTGACCATTTTTGTAGAAAACTTTCTCTTTATCGACACATTTCTTATGTTGCGCTTCAATTTACTATACATTCTTAATTATCTATTATCGTTTCTACTAATGCATTTATTCTATACTGTATACTATACAGATATAACAAATCATTCATTAACCCACCATATGATTTTCGCAAGTACATCTATAAAAATCAAAAACTTTTTTATTAGAATGTGCCAGTTAGATAACGTCATAAAACACCCATTATTCAACCATCGTGTGATAAATAATGAGTGCTTTCCATTTCTACATCCCCCGCCCAATTCCAGCTAGAAACTCAAACACTCCCGCTACATCGAGCCTTCCATATCCCCACTCTCTATTGGGATATTCCAAATATCCGTCCCGTTTTGCACCGCGTATTAGGTAGTTTTTAATATTGACAGAGTTGACAAGAATATCATTGCGGTTCACAACTGCCCATTCCATAAGCTGTGCACAGCCCCCCGCTGTGATAGCCGCCGCTACACTCGTGCCAGTTCTGTCCCCATAAGGCGTTGAAACATCAACTCCTGGCGCAGCAATTTCAGGAACAATGGCGTTATTTCTAGCAAATCCGCGCCCCGACGACGCGGCAATGCTATTGTTGCTCGTTTGGTAAGAAGCGACAGTCACCGCAGTGTCCACATACCCCGGCTCTGTGATTGTCGTGTAGGGACTAGGCTCGAGAAAATAGGTGTCTGACGAGAGAAACTCTGTGATTGGAAGCCAAATATCAAACTGTCCGCCAATGGTATTTCCCTCTGAAATAATCCGAATATTCCACACGCCCTGTGATGGGTCAGAAAAGCGAAAACGAATTACCTCCGCACCAGACAAACTTTCCACAAGCTGATACTCAATGATCACTCGTGTCCGTTCATAAATAAACGTAAATTCTTGTGGAATATAGCTTCTTGGATTACTCCACCGAGCTGTCTCCCCGCCAGGTGTCCGTATAATTGCATTATAAAAATAGGGGACATTCCCCCACAAATCCATAATAAATCCCCTGTCATTTTCTCCTACACGAAGCTGCACATCTTGATAAGGCTGACTCTCACTAAGCTTTGCAAAAAAATGGTGTGATGCATTTCCTTCATTTCCTCCTGCAGTCACAAAAACACGGCTTTTTTGCATACTGAGATAATTAATATAATTTCCCAGCATTCCACCTCCTGTATGGTCTCCAAAACTTGTTCCAATTCCTAAGCATATTACAAGCGGCTTTGTTAAAATCATTACATACTTTTGTAAATATTGAATTGCCTGCAAAATATCTGCTTCACTATAACAAGGAACTTCCGATGGAATCTTATAGTAATCTCTTAAATATGGCTTTGCTTCCTTTAGTTTTACAACCACAATCTGACTGTCTGGCGCAGCGCCAACAAAACTACCGTTTTCAATAGAACTCCCTGCGGCAAGACTTGCCATAACACTTCCATGACCATTTTCATCAGTACTTGGAACAATGGACAGTGGATTATCACTTGCAAGCGCTTCGTTAATCCTCTCATTTGTATATTCTGTTCCATATTCAAATCCTTCTGGCGGCATACCTGTCTGAATCGTTTGATCCCAAATTCCTACAATTCGGCTTTTGCCTGCAAAGTCACGAAACACCGCATCCTGATAACGGATTCCTGTATCAATAAAACCAATTGTCACATTTTTTCCTGTCAGATTTAAAGGTTGCCCTTGTACCGACAAAATTCCAGACGCAGCGAGACTTAAAGTATTCAAATTCCTACTTTGTGCTGCACGACATTCCATCAATCCATAACACTTAGGAAGCACGGAATATGCGAACTGCCCTGCTTTGTTGTACAATGGATTGTTTCTGTCCACATATAAAATCCCCCATTCATTTGCCAGATGGTGATAACAATAATCAATTGGCAAATTATAGTTATATTCCTCAGGCAACAGAATATATACTAAAGTATCTGCATAATCATTCGACAAAATGCGTTCCTTACAAGTCACTATCTTTTCCTCGAAAAAAGGTTATTATTATAGTGTATGTTGTAAGAAACGCATTGTATCATTTTCTGTTTATGAAATTATTGAATCTACTCTGCTCATTTTGTACTATACGCCAGAGTATGCAGCAAACCCCGCATCAATTGGAAGCACTACGCCTGTAATTGCACTTGCAGCCTTGTCATCACACAGGAAGAATACACCACCAAGCAATTCCTCACTCTCAACAAAACGCCCTGTTGGGGTACCACTCAAAATCTTGTTGGAGCGTGCTGTTGGCGTGCCATCTTCATTAAATAAAAGGCTGCGGTTCTGGTTTGACACCAAAAATCCTGGTGCAATGGCATTACAGCGGATTCCTGTCCCTGCAAAATGTGTTGCAAGCCACTGTGTAAAATTCGATACAGCCGCTTTTGCGCCAGAATATGCTGGAATCTTAGTCAACGGTATATAGGCATTCATAGAAGAAATGTTTAGAATACAACCAGACTTTTTCTCTACCATATCCTTTGCAAATACTTGCGTTGGCAACAAAGTTCCCTGAAAGTTTAACTTGAAGACAAAATCAACTCCATTTGGGTCTAGGTCAAAGAATGTCTTTTGTCCTTCCACCGCCTCATGCTGATATTCATTGTCGGTAGTCGCACGTGGATTGTTGCCGCCTGCACCATTTACAAGAATATCACAAGGACCTAAGTCTGCGCGCACCTGCTCATGCACTTGTGATAATGCCTCAAGTTCCAGCACATTCGCCTTGTACCCCTTGCAAATCAATCCTTCTGCTTTGCACTCATCAGCCAAAGCTTTTACAGCCTCCTCATTTAAGTCAAGTGCTGCAACTTTTGCTCCTGCCTGCGCAAACGCCTTCGCCATTGTGCCACACAGCACGCCGCCTGCACCTGTCACAACAACTACCTTTCCAGTAAAATCTATCTTTAATGGCAAATCTATCATAGAAGCAATCCTTCCTTTCTATAATTATTGTTCAATTTAACAAGCCTGTTCCATTATAACGCGCTTACTCTTTTTTCTCTAGCCGCTCAAGCATATCCCAGCAGCCCCACATATACATAATGCCCAGTGCGCGATCATACAATCCATAACCAGGTCTGCACTGTTCTCCCCAAATATGTCTGCCATGATCAGGGCGAATATATCCATTAAAACCACAGTCATGATAAGCGCGCATAATTTCAAGAATCCCCACATCTCCATCACAATCGCGGTGTGACGCCTCTGTAAAATCTCCATTTGGAAAATGTTTTACATTGCGAATATGCGCAAACGCAATTCTATCACAGTACGTGCGAATAATATCAGGCACATTATTTTTTGGGTTCGCACCAAGCGAACCAGAACACAGACATAAGCAGTTGTACTCATCATCTACCATAGACAGAAACCGCCCAATCGCTTCCTTGTCAACTAACAAGCGTGGAATTCCAAAAATATCCCACGGCGGGTCATCCTGATGAATTGCCATCTTAATCCCCGTCTCATGACAGGTTGGCATAATCGCCTCAAGAAAATATTTTAGATTGTCCCACAATTTCTCTTTTGTCACAGGGCGATATGCCTCAAAAAGCTCATCAAGCTTTGCCATGCGCTCCGGCTCCCAACCAGGAAATGTCAATCCATGAAGATTCTCAAGAATATAATTTGCCATCTCCTTATAGTCGTCTTGAATTTTGGCTTTCTCATAAAATAATGCTGTGGAACCATCTTCCATTGGGTGAAATAGGTCTGTTCGTGTCCAATCAAAGATTGGCATAAAATTGTAAGTCACCACTTTAACGCCAAACTTTGCAAGATTGCGCAATGTCTGCTTGTAGTTCTCAATATATTTGTCGCGTGTTGGCAGTCCGATTTTAATATCGTCATGGACATTTACACTCTCCACTACATCCATGTTAAATCCATGATCCTCTATCTGATGCCGCATCTTCTCAATCTCGTCAATCTCCCACACTTCACCTGCTGCCTTGTCATGCAAAGCCCACACAAGACCAGTCACACCTGGAATCTGCTTAATCTGCTCTTGTGTAATACTGTCATTGCCCTCGCCATACCAGCGAAAAGTCATCTGCATAAAAATACCTCCTATCTTTTATATTCTTGTATCAAAAATGCCGCAGAAGGAATCCACTGGATCTTTTCCTGTAAATGCCTCCTCACCTGCCATCAATTTTGCAATCAACGCATCCAGCGTGGACTCATTGCTGTCGTAGGTATTAATATAAGTGCGCGCCTGCGGAATATCAGCAAGCACAAATGGGTGTTGTACACCAACCACCACAACCGGAAGTTCAAACACATACCACGGAATTTCGCCGCCGCCTTTTGTCATGCCAAATGCGGGGCGTGCAACTGGCTGAAATCCACCCGGAATATCCACCAATGTAATAATTAAATCCTGATTCTCGCGGAACTCCTTAATTGGTGTTTTTCCTGCAAAATACATATTAATATCTGGTTTCTCACCCGCCTGAATCTGCTTTTGCATCTTCTCAATAGGACTCTCGTAGATAAACGCGTCAAATCCCTTATCTATCAGCTTGTCACGCAATACTTCCGCTGGAGATTTCTTCGCCCCAAACAACGCACCAAGTCCTGGTGCAGACAGACCTTTCACATACACAATCATAATCCGTTTATAGCGCTCTGGCGTGATTGGCAGAACCTCTTTATCCTTATATTTTACCAATGTAACGGACTTGTCAGAAATCTCTTTTTGCATTGCGACATGCGCTTCGCAGCCAACAATCTCATGTACCTGCTCACGCGGCGGCATAATTTCATTTTTTGCCTTTTTATGCAATCCCATATGCGCTTTGAGTGCAAGAATCCGATGCAGTGCATCATCCAGACGCTCCTCAGTGATACGCCCGTCCAGATACCCTTGCTTCATGCTTGCAAAATCTTCGTCCATCTCATTAAAAAACAGGAACATATCTACGCCGGCAGCAATGGCAGCAGGCAGCACATCACTACGTTTCATGCGACAAGTCAACCCTACCATATGTGATGCGTCGGTCAAAATCATACCATTAAATCCAAGTTTTTTGCGCAATAACCCCTCAATTAATTCTGGTGAGAGCGTCGCAGGCATCATCTCATCATCTGTGATTTCTGGATTAAAATGACGCGCATATGCAGGCTGCATAATATGCCCCGCCATAATTGCCTCAAGACCATTGTCAATCAATGTCTTATAAACCAAACCAAAGGTTTTATCCCACTCTTCGCAGCTCATATCATTTACACTGTTTGCCACATGCTGGTCACGAAAATCTAATCCGTCACCTGGAAAATGCTTCGCCGCACAGCAAAAACCTGGATTGGCATGTGCACCATCCATATATGCCTTTGCCATCTCAGCCACCCGCTTTGGATCATTGCCATAAGTGCGCAGTCCAATCACTGGATTTTCCCAATTGTACATAATATCACTGACGGGCGCAAAAGACAGATTACAACCAATGGCAGCAGCTTCTTTGTTTGCCATATAACCCAACTGATATGCATAATCTATATTTCTGGTCGCGCCAATTTTCGTTTGACTTCCAATCATTGTACCGTCTGTGCAGGCACCATTTCCCCCATTCTCTGTATTGCAGGCAATAATTAATGGAATTTTACTATTTTCTTGCAAAATACGATTCTGCTCATAAATCTCATCCGCTGTGCCTGGGTTGTAACGGATTCCGCCAATATGGTAATCATTCACTGTCATTTTTAGATAGTCCTCTGTGCGTGAAGAACCCATATTAAAGAACAACTGTCCTATTTTCTCGTCAATATCCATACTTGCAATGGTGTCTTCCACCCACTTGCAATCCTCGTCTGACAGATTAAATGGCTTTGCTTTAATATCTACCATTATACCACCTCTCTTTTTTCATTTATCTTCTATTCGCTTCCAAGATTTTTTAGAAACTGTTCCTTTTTTTGCTGTTGATACCCATCTTTGTAAGTACCATTTAGGAAGTGAACAATTCCCTCTTTGACAAATTCATCCCAACTGTGTGCCTCATTTCGCACCAAAATCGGATAGTAAAACACACCATTTTTTTCGGCTGCATCCAAATCTCCGGGCGCGTCACCACACATCAGCACATGGTCTGGCGCATATCCCCGCTTCATCAACTCACCAATGCAATATGCCTTACTTCCAGAATCCTGTGCCAACACCACGTCAGTATATTCTAACAATCCATAAAAATCCCACTCATCTAACACTGCACTTAGATTGGCACTGGACACAATCGCAATATCTGCGTCGCGGTACGCTCTTTTTAAGGCTTCCAGAACTCCCGGAAAAGGCCGTTTGTCTTCCTCTGGCAGTCTGTCTATCGACTGATTTACAGCTTGACTCCAAGCCAGCGCCTTGCGCAGACAAATATTGTCATTTTTCGCAATTTCCCGCTCCAGTGCAGCGTTGGATAACTCTGGCGTCTCACGAACCCACTGATCCAAAACATCAAGCTCCTCAATCTCACAATATTTTTCTCGTATTTCATTAAGGGCTTTCGCAAGTCCCTTAAAGCGGTTGACACCGCGCGTCATTGTATACAAATTAATTTCATTCCAGCGCGCAAGTATTGCATCGCGCCACTCTTCTAGCCCCCACTCTGCAACCATACAGGGTCCAAAACAGCGAATATGCTTAATGTCCATTGTATCCATCGCACAGCCGTCACTGTCCACACAGACCAGAAAATCACTTCTTTTTGTATAAGTCAAAAATTGATTTACCACTGTTTGCCCCCTCTCTCATTCTTTTGTAGAAAAATACACAATATTCCTCTGATATTTAGAATCCTCTTATTTGTTGCGTTTACGCGCAAGTGTAGCAACGTTTTCGTCTACCCGTTTCTTGTTTAATGGATAGATAAAAATTAAAAATACCGCTACAAGTGCAAAGCCAATAATCGGTGCGATACAAGAAAGCTTAAAGATTCTCTCTGTGACTTCCGGATCAAACGCTGTTGCGTTTGTATATCCAATCATAGTGAGCAGCGAACCTGTAAGACCTGCGGAAAGCGCCTGCCCAAGTTTTCTTGCAAAAGAATACACAGAATAAATTGTACCATCTTCTCGCACACCGTTTCTTACTTCTGCATCGTCAATAACATCTGTAATCATCGCCCAGATTACTGTGTTAAAGAATCCAAGCCCCACATAAGCGAGTGTAAAAAATGCAACATACACAAATGCATTTGATGGATGAACAATCAAACAGATTAAAAATATAATTGCTGCAGCCGTACAGGAAGCGACAGAAAGTTCCTTCTTTCCAAATTGAGCAGATAGTCTTGAAGCAAGCGGCGCACAAACCACCAGCACAGCAAGACTTCCTGTCAGTGAAGATACAGCCTGTGCAGTCGCATTTCCATAATAATTGGGAAATACATATCCTGACATTCCCTGCATTGTCAGCATTGCAAGAAGCAAGGCAATTGCTGCCGCTATAATACCAAGCAACGCACGGTTTGTAAAAAGGCTCTTCAACAACTTTCCAATATCCAGCTTTGTATTATTTGCAGGAACCTCCACACGCTCTGTCACAAGATTAAAGCAAAGCAGATAACAAATAATTGCCAACACACCAAAAACACCTGCGATCACTGTCATACGCGTTCCAGACAAAACAGTATTTCCATTGACTGTCTCATAGGCAAACATTGGTGTTCCTACACCAATCACCAAACCTGCAAGTGTCGCGCCAATCGTTCTCCATGTGGAGAGCTCAGCACGGTCTTTTGGATCTGCGGAAACTGCCGATGCCATAGATCCATACGGAATATTGATGGAAGTATAGAAAATAGAACCCCATAAAATATAAGTCACTACCATCCAGAACACCTTAAAACCATACGCCATATTGGCAAATGCTGACTGATAAATCAGAAAAGAAGCGATTGCCACTGGTCCACACATGCGCTTAATCCACGGCTTAAACTTACCATCTTTCGTCGGTTTGGAGCGGTCCACAATCTGCCCCATTGTCACATCTGTAAAGGCATCTATAAACCGTGCTGCCATCATTAAAAGCCCTACAACTGCCGCGTCAATCCCCATAACATCCGTATAGAATTTAAGCATAAAACTAGAGGACAAAATAAATGTAAAATCATTACCAAAATCGCCAAACATATACCCCAATTTGTCCTTTATGCCAAACGGAGGCGCTGTAGTATTTGTACCCTTTGCCATAAAAACCCTCCTCTTAGATAATATCTTTATTTTTTATCAATTTTAATCAGTTGTGCATTTAGGCTTTCCAAAAAGCCTTCCGGTATCATATTTCCAGCCATTTTTACCATCGCCTCCGGCGCCATAGACTTCATCATATCCCACATACCAACGCCCGGGCGAACATCAAAGTTGGTTGCAAGCTTGACTGCTTTCGCCACAATCTCCATTGCCTCTGGACACTCTGCCAACTCTTCCATTTTGCATTTGACATTATATTTGCCTTCCGGGAACTCCATTGGCGCTTTGAGGTCTAAATCGCCTGCCAGTTTAAACCAGTTTGCAACGCCTTCAGCGCGCTCATTTACCTCTGGAAGCACATAAATACTGGGCTCCTTCTCAACTTTTTCCAATGTCATACTATCCTTGCAGTTACCCGCCAGCGCAAGAATACTGTTAAAACCTTCCTGCAATGCAACTGTAAAGACAAACACCTTATCCGCTGTCATAACTTCTGTAAGCGTTCCATTGACAAACAGAGAAACCGTTGGCTGATTAGAGTAAACACGAATCTGTGTTGTCTCACCTGCGCGCTGTGCATAGCGCTTGCCACACAGATGTACCATAGGCTCTTTATTCCAGTATGCCTTATAAATATAATAACTATCCTTCTTGGTGTAGCGGTCCATTGTGACGAGACCTTTGTTGTTGCGTCCTGCTACGCCTCCTTCATTTCTTGCCGCGCAACCAAAGTCAAACATGTTCCACACATGACTTGACCATATCCACGGCCGCTCATCAAGCACCTTTGCCATATGTTCATGATACAACGCCTGATACTCCTCGCTGTAATCTTTACATGCTGGATTTGGTCCATGATAGGTGATAATGCCCTCACAGCCATATTCTGATACACCAAGACAGATTTCTGGATGCGCCTTGTGGAAATTATCAAGCCAAGGACCATTGTCTTCCATCTTCCCACCATACCAACCAAAGTAGTGATTATAGCTCTCCACATCTGTAATATTGTGGACAGGGCTGTCAACTGGGGTCATAGAGACATGCGCAATTGTTGTCAGACGTGTTGGGTCTAATTTCTTGCACAGTGCATTTAATTCCTTGTGGTTCTCCACCAACTGTTCTGAAATACCGCCGATTAAAATCTCATTAGAAACACCCCAGAAGCAAATACTTGTATGGTTGTAATTCTGTAAAATAAGCTCTTTCATCTGTGTAATACAGTTCTGGTGCGCAGCAGGGTCAGGATTCATCACACTGATAAATGGAATTTCTGCCCACACAATAAATCCAAGTTCATCACACGCATCATAAAAATCTTGTGCATGCTGATAGTGTGCAAGACGAATTGTGTTAGCGCCAAGCTCCTTGATAATTCTCGCATCTTGATAGTGTTCTTCTCTTGTCAGCGCATTTCCTTTATAAAGTTGATCTTGATGACGGCTAACACCGCGGAGTGGAGTTGGCACCCCATTTAAGATAAATCCTTTGTCTGGGTCACAAGAGAAACTTCTCACACCCACACGCGCAGAAACAATGTCATATGCCTCATTACGTCTCTGAAGAATTGCAGTGACCGTATATAAATACGGATTGTCGCAATCCCAAAGCGTCGCATCTGGCACAAAAATCTTTACAGCCGTGCTGTCTGCCGGGCGCACACTATATCCTACCTCTTTACCACTTGCGTCGCAAATACGATATAGCACAGTAAAATTCTCATCTGCATTCACCACCCAAGATTCCAGAGCAAACGCTGCACCACCACACTCTGTTGGCGTCGCTGTAACTTTTAATCCATCACTGCCCCAGTGCATCAATTCAAAATGCGTTTCTGGGACACTGATAAGGTTCAACCCACGATAAAGACCACCGTAAAATGTAAAATCTGCGGACTGTGGATACACACTGCTCTTATTTTCATTGCTACATGCAACCACCAATAGATTCTCGCCATTTTCAATGCACGCATCCGTAATATCTGCGCGAAATGTAGAATAACCGCCTTCATGATAGCAAATTTCTTTTCCGTTCACGTACACTGTCGCTTGCTGTCCTGCCGCTGGAATATCCACAAAGACACGCCCTCCTGCAAGCGGTTGTTTGGGTGTCTGGAATGTGCGCGCATACCAATAACATCCTCTGTCATAGCTGCCATTTCCGTCATGGCCATCCACCGCATTCCAAGTATGCGGCAGATTGACCACACACCAGTCCGTTGGAAGTTTGTCTGGAAGTCCCACATTCTCCTGAATAAACCTCCAACCCTCGTTGAGATTGACAATCGTTCTCATATAAAATCCTCCTTTCAATTTATACAGCAAACCACCAACCAGATACTTTTTTCATTGCAATACCATAAATTCTGGCGGTTTGCAGTGTGACCAGTAATTTTTCCAAAATAGAAAAATTTACCAGCACATAATAGTATGTCCTAATTTGATATATGTTAATTTATACAATTTTTTGTATTCTTCTATATATTTTTTGTTATTTCTGCATACCTACATCATATTTTTATTTTTTTACTTTGGCGAGATACGATTTTTTGATTTTTTTGCATTATTATTATATTGTGTTGCTTTTATCTAAAAAATGTGCAAAAATAAATAAAAAATATCTAAACTTGTTGTATAAAATTAAGACATTGATTTTGTTAAGAAAATCGAATTTAAGAAAAGAGTAGATGCATATGCAAAACACTTTGTCAAAAAAAGACTTATCAGAACAAGAACTGTCCCAAAAAACAGTATTGTCGTTTGTGCAAAATTTATTAAAAAATAACCGCATCCCTGTTCAATTCGTCTCACCTTCCTGTGAAAACTTTGCACAGATGGACTATGGGTTGCGCACTGCAATCTTGCACGATTACAAGCCAGACGCAATCCATGCATTTCTAGGCACTCTAAAAGATAAAACAATTTGTCATCTAAAAGACATCTTTCAGTGTTCTTACAGCATTTTACGCCTGCCTGACAGTGATATGTTAATGGTCTGTGGTCCTGTTCTTTTTGAGGAAATGCGCTCCTCTCACCTAAATGAAATTATAACAAGACTGCAACTGCCACCAGATTTGTCCACTGTTTTGCAAGGCTATTATTTGCGTCTTGCTTCTTTTCCTGCCCCAGCACTTTATTACAGCCTTTTTCTAACACTGGGTAATTTTTTATTTGGAGAAAATGAATATGAAACAATTTACCAAGATTTGAATGATATGGATAACTGGTACGAATCCTACTCTCATCAATATCAAAGTGCAGGAAACTCCATGATGAATATTGAAATGATTGAGATGCGATATGCCTTGGAAGCACAGATGTTGGAGGCTGTTTTTCTTGGAAACGAAGCGAAATCTATGGCGCTTGTCTCCAAGTTATCCTCATTGACACTGCCTCATCGTATGCCCGACGAGCTTCGAGACTGCAAAGATTATACAATTGCTTTCAACACGCTCTTTCGCAAAAAGGCAGAGGAAGCTGGTGTTCATCCAATTCATATAGATTTGTGTTCCAATCAACACGTTCAACTTATTGAACAAGCGACAAGCAAAGAACAGTGTTATGCGGTCTGGTCTCGCATTGTCCTTAATTACTGTCGCCTAATCCGCAAGCACACACTCAAAGATTACTCATTGCTAACACAAAAAATCATTACCTATATTAATTCTGACTTGACGGCTGATTTAAGTCTAAAGGCAATGTCTGACTGGTTAAATGTGAATGCCAGTTATCTGTCCACGCTCTTTAAAAAAGAAGTTGGGATTCCACTGACAGACTTTGTGAACCGCCAGCGAATCGAACAGGCAAAAAAACTTTTAATTGTGACAGAACTCCCTATGAAACTGATTGCACAGCAATGCGGGATTCCGGATATTTACTATTTCAGCCGCCTATTTAAAAAACGCACTGGCGTCACCCCCAAACTTTATCGAGAACATGCCACACGAGAACACGACCCTTATCACAATAAAGATGTAAATACATACTAAACTGTCTACTTTTGCGCACTAGAGGAAGCCTCCGCTTCCTTTTGTGCGCTTTTTACCATTTGGTCAAAGCGCACTTTATACTGAATATTTTTATGGCTGACATGATAAAACATTAACGAGATTACCACAATTCCAGCCGCAATGCCTAGCGCTATCACCAGAGTCTCCATTGCATAAATTTTTGCGTCTGCTCCATTTCCATCCACGATAGCACGCATGGTATAATAAAGCCTGCCTCCCGGAACCAATGGTATAATAGATGGTATTAGAAATACTGTTGCTGGAGCCTTTACAATCCTTGCAAGGACTTCTGAATATAAAGTCACCACCGTTGCAGGAATCAGATTCTGCATCAGCAAAGACATTTGTGCCTCCATACACACACAGTATAAAAAAGTGGATACAACCCCTCCAATACAGCCATATATAATCTTATTTCGCTTTGTATTAATATTTAAGCAATAGCCAATTGTACCAATTGCGGCTGTTAATATCATCACAAAATATTTCTCCCAAAAAGTTCCTATCATCACAACAATCCTCCAAACAACATAATCGCAATACCAAATCCCACTGCAATTGCAACTGCCATCATTAACGCCTCAGCAAGCCGCAAAATACCTGTGATAATATCACCACACATCATATCCCGCAACGCATTCATCAGATTAATGCCAGGTATCATCAACATAATACTTCCAATCATAACCTTGTCTATATTTTGTCCGATTCCAATTAACACAGAAAGACAGCAAAGAATCCCTGCCACCACGGAAATCACCAAACTATATACCACGCGGTTTCTGCCATGAGACGCAAAGCAGTAATCCCACAAGTACATCAACACTGCCACAATTCCTGCCGCCAATCCATCTCGCAGATTTCCTCCAAAAAACAGAGTAAAAGCAGATGCCAGCAACACATAACCTGTCATTTTTGACTTGTAAATGCGCCGCTCATCTGGTGCCATAATTGCACAGATGCGCTGTCCGATCTCACTGCATGGCGGTTTTTTCTCACAGATATATCTGGAAAGTGCATTCAAATCCTCCAATTTATTCAAGTCTGTTGGATGCGGATTAATGCGCCTTGTCAGTGTGTGATTTTCTCCTGTATCCGTTTTCCAGCTTAAAATAATTAATGACAAAATGGTAAACACATCCACAATCCCGCCACCGTATGCTGTGCAGATGCGCGTAATTGTATCCTCAACACGCAAGATTTCTGCGCCACATCGAAGCATTGTCTCGCCCATATCCAGCGCACATTCCATCACAAGCGCCGGATCTTCACATACTTTTTCTTTATCCATATAAATCGCACCCTCCCAACAATGGTTTCCAATATTATCATATTTCATTTTGGGCAGTTCGTCTATAGTTACCTGATAATTTATTGCGAGAATCAAATGTATAGTAATATTTGTTTTTTCTTACAACTTGACGCTTTCCAATCCCCTTGCATTTTTGTTCAAGTATGTGTAAAATAATAGAATCAAATGTATACTTAACGATGTTTGGAGGGTGAGTGATGAAGAGGATACAAACAAAAATTATGTTAATGGTGATTATCGCAACATTGGGTGTCTCCATTATTAACTGTCTGCAAAGTGTGGCGACTACACGCCAATCTACAATATCCGCAATTGAAAAAACATTGACAGAAACAACAGAATTAGCAGCCTCCACTGCACAGAATATGATATTGACTTATACTCTGACAATCGCGGAAATTGCATCCAATCCAGTTTTATTTGACGAGACAAAATCACCTGCACAGAAGCAGGAATTTATTCAGGCAAAAACAGATACCTATTATATGCGCTCTGGTGGCATGACTGACAAAACAGGATATGATGCAGTCCACAATGTAGATATTTCCAAGGAACCCTTTTTTCAAGAGGCAATCAAGGGCACAAACTACATGTCCTCACCCTACATTGTGGGAGATGATATGTTCTTGATTGTTTCCGCGCCAATCAAAGAGGGAGACACCATACATGGTGTTCTTTATTTCCAGTGTGACACCTATATTCTACAGTCAATTGTGGAGAAAATTCAAATTGGTCAAGAAGGAGAATCCTATATCCTAAATAAAAATGGCTTGACCATTGCCTGTGGCGATTATCAGGCGGTATTAGAACAGGAGAACATTATTGAGGAAGCAGCGGCAAATCCCAACGAGCGAGACCTACAGACGCTTGCAGAAGTTGAGAAAAAAATGATTGCTGGCGAGAGTGGCATTGCTTTTTATTCGTATGAGGAAGACCATTCCAATAATATTCAAGGATATACTCCCATTCCTGGAACAGATGGGTGGAGTGTGGCTGTGACAATGGATGAAGATGAGTTTATGCACGACGCCTATGTTAGCAATAATCGACAAATGCTAATCGCTGCTATAATCTGTGCTATTGTTATCTTAATCTCAGTAATTCTTAGCCGTTCGATTTCAAAGCCAATTGTGAAATGTGCCAATCGTCTGCGTGCGCTTTCAGAAGGGGATTTAAAGAGTCCTGTACCTGAAGTAAAAAGTCGAGATGAAGTACATATTCTTTCAGATTCCATTGCGTCTCTAATTGGAAATTTCAGGGCAATTGTAGATGAGATTGGCACCGTACTTGGGGCAATTGCAGGCGGAGACTTGACAAAAGAAGCCATTCATGCAACTTATCCTGGAGATTTTCGGGATCTGCAAAATTATCTACAAATTATTAATGAAAAGCTGAATCGTACCTTGAGCGGCATTGTGAATGCTGCAACTCACGTAGCTGGAAATGCAAGTCAAATGGCCTCAGGAAGCGATATATTATCGCAGGGCGCCTTAGAACAGTCTAGCGCCGTAGAACAACTTTCTGCCACTATGTCAGATATAGAACAAGACGCGGAAAAAACCGATGCATATGTGACACAAGCTAAAACAGCAGTTGATCTTGCTGGAGTTGAACTGCAACAAAGCGGTGAATATATCAAGCGTTTAAATGAGGCGATGAACTTGATTACGGACTCCACCAGAGAAATCAATCATATTATTAATACCATTCAAGATATTGCCTTACAGACCAATATCCTTGCACTAAATGCATCTGTTGAGGCAGCACATGCGGGCAATGCAGGCAAAGGCTTTGCGATTGTTGCAGAGGAGGTGCGCGAACTTGCTGTCAAATCTGACAAGGCAGCAAAAGCCACAATGGAACTGATTACTAGCTCAACCAATGCAGTCAATACTGGAAGTGAAGTTGTGACAAGCGTAACGAAATCTATGTCCGATATTGTTACAAAATCTGTACAGATTGTAGAACAGATGGATACTGTATCAGACGCGATCAAACGTCAAACAGGGGCAATTGGACAGGTATCAGAAGCAATTAGTCAGATTTCTGATGTTGTACAGTCAAATACCGCAGCGGCAGAAGAAAGTGCTGTCACCAGCAAAGAATTATCAGAACAGGCAACAATATTACAAGGACTTGTGGGCAACTTTCTACTGCGCAAATAAAAACTTTAATTTTTTCCAATAATTCAACCATTACTAGAATCAACTAAAATACGCTTCGATTGCATCTACAAAAATAAAATCCTATACTTAATATGTCAGTAATCGAAAAATATTATTAATAAACGGAGGTAACTATGGATATTGGAAAACAAATTAAAACCTTACGTCTTGCCAAGGGCGTTACACAAGAAGAACTAGCAACGTATTTGGGCGTATCTTTTCAGGCAGTATCAAAATGGGAGACAGAGACAAGTACTCCTGATATTACACTGCTACCCAAAATTGCAGTGTTCTTTGGGATTACAATCGACGAACTGTTTCAGATTCCCAATGAAGCGGAGTTTGAACGGATTGAGAATATGTTTTGGCATGAGCGCCGAATTAATCCCGAGACATTCCGTCATTGTGTTCAGTTCCTAGAAAATATGTTGCAAGATAATCCGAAATCTATTCGGGCTTATAGTTGTCTGGCATATTTATATAATCACAGAGCAAAAAGTGATCACGAGATAGCAAGCGAATATGCCAAAAAAGTTCTTGCGTTAAACCCAAATGAAAAATCTGGATGGGTGGCTTTTTTGGAAGCAAACAATGGTGTTTGCGGTGATGAATGGTATGACAATCATTTTGAAGTCATTGCATATTTTAAAGAGTTCCTCAAAACAAATCCTGATAATGTTTTGGGACTCTATGGCATTATCGAAAATCTATTGGATGATAATCGTTATGATGAGGCAATTCCATATATTGAACGCATTCGCACTGTGGCGAAAAACTACCAATATGAAATTTATATGGGAGATGTGATGCTTGGAAAAGGCAAGCTCCAAGAAGCTATAACTTATTGGAATGCAGCCGTGGTACATTATCCGGAAGCATGGCAAGTATATTGCTGTCGAGCAGACCGTCTCAAGAAGCTAGGCAGATACGAAGAAGCATTAGGCGACTATGAGAAATGCTTTGCAATTCAGCAACCGCCACGCATCACAGACGGACTTCATTCTATGGCACAACTCCACGAGCTTTTAGGAGACTACGCCGCAGCAATTGATGACAGAGAACGTATTATCAAATGTCTACAGGATGAATATAATACGGTTTCTGGTGAAGGCATTGATAGCCAAAAACGAGAAATTAAACGTTTAAAACAATATCTAAAATAAAAAGAGTTCAAACAGGACTTTGCACTGCGCTGCAAAGTCCGTAAAAAATATAAAGCTGAAACAATAATAATTCCCTACTACCTTGACCACCGTTTTTGAAAGTGTTATTATTTTAACATAAAAATATATAAGATAACGAGGTGTTTCAAATGAGTAAGGGTTTTAAAGATTTACTACAAAAAGTTTATGAGTGTGACCGCAAGACGGTATCCGTCGCTGTAGCGGAAGACGAGCCTGTTCTTGAAGCGGTAAAAGCTGCAAAAGAAAAAGGAATTGCAGACGCAATTCTTGTTGGAGATGAAGCGAAGATAAAAGAAATCGCTGCCAACATGAATATGGATTTGACAGGCTTTGAGATTATCAACGAGCCAGACCATGTTCAGGCTGCACACACTGCCGTAAAACTTGTACATGACGGCAAGGCAGATATGTACATGAAAGGTTTGATTGACACAAAAAATTTTTTAAAGAGTGTTCTTGACAAAGAAGTTGGTTTGCGCACAGGCAAGGCACTCTCTCACGTATGTGTATTTGAAATTAAAGGGATTGACCGCCTTTTGTTCTTATCCGATGTTGCGTTTATGACTTATCCTTCCTTAGAAGACAAAGTAGCGATTATCAACAATACTGTTGAAGTTTGCCACGCATGTGGTATCGCAGAACCAAAGGTTGCTCCAGTCGCTGCAGTGGAAGTTGTCAACCCCAAGATGCCTTGTACCGTTGATGCCGATGAGCTCTCCAAAATGAATGCGGAAGGCAAAATCACAGGCTGTGTAATTGACGGACCACTTTCTATGGATATGGCAATTGACAGCGCTGCGGCAGCACACAAAGGCGGAACAGACAGAAAGATTGCAGGTGACGCTGATGTGATTCTGTTCCCAGACATTCATTCTGGCAACCTTGTATATAAAGTATTGACCCACCTTTGCGACGTGAAAAATGGCAATATTTTAACTGGTACAGCGGCTCCAGTTATTCTGACATCACGCTCTGACAGTTTTGAGGCAAAACTCAACTCTATCGCACTTGCAGCGGTTGTCGCAGAGTCTATGCAGAAAACAAAATAACATATGAAAAGGAGAATTTAACATGGCAATCAAAAGTTTGATTATCAATCCAGGCTCTACTTCCACGAAAATTGGTGTATTTGAAGATGAGACCCTTTTGTTTGAAGAAACATTAAGACACTCTACCGAAGAGATTTCCCAGTACGCTACAATTGTTGATCAAAAAGATTTCCGCAAAAAGATTATTACAGACCTGTTGGCAGAGAAAAATTTTGATATTCAGTCATTAAATGTTGTTGTAGGGCGTGGTGGTATGCTCAAACCGATTCCAGGTGGTACATATGCGGTGACAGATGCTTTGCTTACTGACTTAAAAGTAGGAGTGCAAGGACAACATGCTTCCAACCTTGGCGGCATTCTTGCGCGGGAAATCGCAGATTCTATCGGTGTTCCCTCTTATATTGTTGATCCAGTTGTAGTGGATGAATTAATGCCAATCGCAAGATATTCTGGCGTTCCTGAGCTTCCGCGCACCAGCGTATTCCACGCACTAAATCAAAAGGCAGTTGCAAAAAGATACGCAAAAGAGATTGGAAAACCTTATGATACGCTCCGTTTGATTGTTGTCCATATGGGTGGTGGTGTGTCTGTAGGCGCTCATGTCAATGGAAAAGTTGTAGATGTGTTCAACGCATTAGACGGAGATGGCGCATTTTCGCCAGAACGCGCTGGCGCAGTACCTAGCGGCGCTTTAATTAAGATGTGTTTCTCTGGAAAATACACAGAAAAAGAAGTATACAGCAAAATTGTAGGCAACGGTGGATTTAACGCTTACCTTGGCACAAACGATATGCGTGAAGTTACAAAGCGTGCAAACGAAGGAGACGAGAAAGCTGCAGAAGCCAAAAAGGCATTTTTGTTGCAGGTATCAAAGGATATTGGATCTATGGCTTGTGTCCTAAATGGAAAAGTTGACCAAATTATTGTGACTGGTGGTATTGCATATGGCGAAGATGTTGTTGCTGCACTCAAAGAATATGCGGAATGGATTGCCCCCTTCACAGTATACCCCGGAGAAGACGAACTACTTGCATTGGCACAGGGCGCTCTGCGTGTGCTAAACAACGAAGAAAAAGTGATGGAATACGAATAAATTATTTTAATCGAGTAAAGAAACTTTCCCCTACTCGTCGCGCGACCTGTGTGCTGCATAGAAGTTCATTTCTTATATGAAAACTGTCATATATGGTTTTCACATTATGCACGGGGCCGCGCATAAAAAAGCCTCACTGAAGTTTTCTGCTTCCATGAGGCTTTTTGGTTTATTGAGGTAATATTATGTTCAGGCTGGATGAAATACTGGTATCCTAAGTTCTACAACTGCTCCATAGTTTTCTGACATATTAAAAAAATTGATTTCAGCCTTATCCCCATAAATAATTTGCAAACGTTTTAAGGTATTCTGCACTCCTACATGTCTTCTGCCATTATACTCAATACTCTTACCATTTTTAATCTTGTCAAGGCTCTCCTGTGTAAAACCTCCTCCTGTATCGGAAATACAGATATAAATATAATCTTCCCCGCGATACTGCTCTTCCACAATATAAAGTGTAATTTCCACTTGTCGTTCAAAATTCACTCCATGATTAATTGCGTTCTCCACAAACACTTGTAATACTAGCGGAGGAATCAGGCACTTTTCAACCTCCTCATCTGATATCACTTCAAAGTGAAAAAAATCTTCATATCGCATTTTTTGGATGTCGATATAATCTTTAATATGCGCAATCTCTTGTTTAATCTCCCGCAGAACATAAGAATCATTTACAACATACCGCACATAATCGGACAATTTCTCTGACATCAATACAATGTCCTCCGCATGGTGCATCTCTGCCATTCCGTGGATTACACTGATACAGTTAAGATAAAAGTGAGAGTTAATCTGTTCCTGCACATACTCCAGTTCTGTTCTGCTCTGCATAAGTTCTTTCTCATAAATTGCTATTTTAAGGGATTGAATCTGACGCATCATTTGTCGAAACTCCGCACTTGCCATCTCCAATTCCAAAATTTGTTGATCTTCTGTATCATGAATCCATTTTTCTTCCTCTGAATCACTTAGCTTTTTGACAAACTGCCTCATTGGTGCAAGAATTTTTTTATAATAAATAAAGGTAATAGCACCCACCCCTAATATAATACTAATTGCAAGAATTGAATTTACAAGCTGCAATATAATAATTTTATCAAGAATTCCTTCATTGGATGCAATCAACAGATTTAGCTGTCCAATTCGCCCAAGCTGATAGGAATAGACTGTTGGTTGGCGAAAACGACTTCCCTTCAACAGTATCTGTGTCTCCTGTTTGTCTTCTTCCTGCCCTTGCATTAAAATTTCTCCGTTGTCCATCAAAAGATATGGAATTCCCTCATACCCAAGATTACTAATATTAAAATTGGAAAATAAATCGCCAAGCGCAATAATACACCCTACTGCCTTTCCTTCCGTTTCATAAAAGCAAAACAAATACTCCTCATCTTCTGCAGAAAAATAATTCCACTCTGAACGCTTTCTCTCTCCTGACAGATAACCCTTGATTACATTTTCCAATTCCAGTGCTACCTCACTCTTCACACTAACCGAAAAGTATGGTGATTTGTCAAGAACGAGAAGCTCTGCTGCTGCCACATACTCATAGAAAAAATAACTTCCGCCATATCGGATCTTTAACATCTTATTTAGCGAAATAATATCCTGCAACAACTTATAATATTCTGTCGTTTGTGGGGTAATATCATTAGGCAGTCCTTGTATATTTTTGTCTTGTTGTATAAGATACACCATCTCAGAATTTATTTTGCTAATATCCTCATTCACTCTCGCTGCATTGACAGTCGCCATATCCTGCATATAGCGATATGCCATTTCCTTTGCTTCCCCCACATTCCGAAAAAGAAACAGCAAAAGTATGGTAAACAGCACACAAACAGGAACGATTAATTCCATAGCACTCCTAACCATAGAACGACTTTTTCTAAGTCTTTTCTTTTTCTTTCTGTCCGTCTTTTTCATGGCAATCTCCATTCCAGAAAAAAATCCATAACGCAAGCTTTTTCAGGATAAATTCTAAGCCGTAATAATCTCCACTAATGCCCCATATAAATCAGGTTCCATCTCCTGTGCTAACAACTCTCCTAACAGACATACCGGTTCCTTTTCTGCTAGAATCGACCGAAATGCGTTTTCCTTCATCATAATAGGAATCTCTGCACGATCCAAAATCTGAAAACAATTTTCTTGCACATCATTATCTGCACAAACTCTTTCTGTCAGACATACGCGAATTTCTTGTTCCACTGGGATATCACTCAATGTAACCTGTACATTTTGCGCGTGTTTCTCACATAAATCAGCCTGCAAATTCACTTTGTCCACACTGATTTGTGCATCTTTTATCCCGCAAAATGTAATTGTGTAATCCCTTTTTGCGGGGATCAACGAACGTACTCCATTTGCTGCACCAATCAACAAGCAACCTTCCGCCTCTATCCAACGAAAAGTGGTCTTTACACACACTTCACTCTGATACTCCGCAGTCTGATTATCATCTTCATATAAAGTAAAACTTCCATCTTCACCTGTATATATATACAGATGAAGTTTCTTTGGATTTTCACTTGTATCTTCCATATAATCCTCTTGGAATGGAATCATTGCACCCGCTTTTGCAAATACCGGAATCGTAGACAAACCACGGTACAAATTCATCTTTCTTCCCCCATGATAACACATACCTGTAAAAATATCATACCATTTGCCTTCCGGAAACCATACCGTTGTCTTTGCCAGATTAATGCCACTGATGCAAGGAGTTGTAATTGCTGCCACCATCATCTGACTGCCAAACAAAAATTGATTTGGAACTTGATATGCATTCCACTCCCTCGGAAAAGCATAGTACATTGGCAAAATCATAGGAATTTTTTCTGCATACTGTCTATAATTCATTGTGTACAGATACGGCAACATTTTATGGCGTAGTCTCAGAAAATCTTTCATCACTTCACAGATATCTGCGCGGTATCTCCAAGGCTCTTTGGAAAGAAAACGACTGTCTGATGAATGCAGACGCATTATCGGAGAGAAGACACCAAGTTGCACCCATCTCCCGCTCAATTCATCATCCCGCTTTCCAAGCATATGCCCGCCAATATCATGGCTCCACATACCATAGCCTATATTGGAAGCAGACGCTGTAAAATATGGTTGAAATGCAAGGGAAGCCCACGATATAATTGTATCTCCCGAAAACCCAATCGGATAGCGATGACTACCTGCCCCCGCATATCTAGAAAAGGTCATAGGTCGTTTTCTGCCATCTCGTCCATTGTCCAAAAAGTGAAAATGATTTAACATCCAAAGCGGGTCCATTCCCTCAATCTTAGAAGTACCACCCTGCTGCCAGTCAATCCACCAAAAATCGACACCTTGGTCCTCCAATGGATGATGCAAATACTCAAAATATGCCTCCATAAATTTCTCATTTGACACATCAAAAGAAATGGGCTGCTCATGCTCTGTATCAACTCCCAATGCCTTCCCCATATCTCTATACATCTCCTCATGTGCTCGAACACCATCTGCTGGATGCACATTTAATGTGACATGTAACCCTTTCTCGTGAAGCCAATTGAGAAATCTCTCTGGATCAGGAAAAAAATCACGATTCCATGTATATCCCGTCCAACCACTTCCATACTTTTTATCAATATCTACCAGATGCCAATCCATATCAATTACTGCCACAGAAACTGGAATATCTTCTCTCTCAAAATGTTCTATCAACGCACGATAACTATCCTCTGTGTACTTGTGATACCTACTCCACCAATTTCCAAGGGCATATCTTGGAATCATAGGAGTTGTTCCCGACACCCTATAAAAATCTTGTATACATTCCAAATAATCTACACCATATCCCCAAAAGTACAAATCCTCCTCTGGCACTTCACGTCGTTCCACCCATCCATCTTCGCGTATAACCAAAGACTGACTATCATCCAGAAGTGCATAACCGCACATGGACACCAACCCTTCTTCAAGGGGAATTGCGCCATCTGCATTGTCAAGTGTTCTTGCCGTTCCTTTTAATTCTGTCTGTTGTAAAAGCCGACTATCATCTCCATAATGCCACACATTCCCATAGGGAAAAATGCCTCCCTTTACTTCAATATACAATCCATTCTTACTAAAAGGCTTCTTATCATAATAGAGATGAATACGCTCTGTAATAATCTCCAGAGAATAATCCTTCTCAATTATTTGATAGTCACATGTTCCCAAATCTCGATTCCAAACAGTCTGTGTAGGTCTATCCTCAAACAAATCCTGTTGTGTATATTCTAATCTAATTAGCCCTGCTGTTATCACACTAATACGATAGTGTGTGCCAGTTATCACATTTTCCTTCCTACATTTTGAGTTTGTCTGAATTTGATACTGTTTATTCATTTTATCCCTCTTTCTGCATGCTTCAAAGTCTAATATAAGAAGCAAAACCGATGTCTGCCCTTTCCTTCAGACATCGGCCGCGCCTGTTTTTATTCTACAATCGCTTTATATGCCGCATATGCATCATTGTGAATCTCCAACACTTCTTGCAATCCCATCTGGTCAAGCTGCTTGAGATATGCATCCCACTCCTCGTCAATTCCGCCATCTACTACCCAATGTGCATACTGTGCAGATGCATAGTTATTAATGTCTGTCGTCAAACTTGCAAGTCTTGTTAGCTGATCTGTTGTATAACTCACTACAGGGAATGCTATATCTGAAGCATATTTTGCATTAACTGCATCCTGTGCCAACTTCACACCGTCTCCTTGACTTTCTGGAAGCGTTACCTTGCTCTGAAATTCCTTTGTCATATATTTCGGACCAAAATCTCTCATGGAGAAAGACCATGCAGAAGTATCGAGCGTAGTTCCATCTGCAGGAAGTAAAACCTCATAAGTTCCATCTTCTTTTTCTGCTATCTGATCAGGAATTGATCCGTAATATGTCTGCAAAGAAACTAAGTCTGTGTAAAAATCATCTGCCCACTGTAACAGTTTATCAGGATTTTTGCACTTGGTTGTAATGATAAGTTCTCTGTTGGCAATGTCAAGATAAGTAGGATCGGATTCTATATACCGTTTTCCATCTGGTCCAGCCACAGCCTCACACAATACAAACTGCTCTGCATTCGCTCCCATCTCAGCGTCAGCGGTCCATGCAAACACAAGTCCTGTCTGAGAACCACCATCTGCCATTCTCTTTGCAGACGCCATAGAACTATCCTGTGTAAAGTATTCCTGATCGAGACATCCTGATGCATACAAATCATGTGCCCACTTTACTGCTTCTTTATAATGCTCTGTAATTGGCACATAAGCTGGATTTCCAGAAGCATCAATCTGCATGAAATTTCCAGTTCTACTAACAATTGTGCCAAAAGGACTTAACAGATTGCTAAGATCACCGGAAAGCGAACCTGCGTTTGTATATGGAATCTCATTGTTCGGATCGCCATCTCCATCTGCATCCTGTTCTTTAAATGCTTTTAAAACATCTGCAAGTTCTAGATAAGTCGTTGGTATACTAAGCCCCAGATTATCAAGCCACTCTTTGTTAATATACATTGCATTTGCCACTTCAGGACGAAGCGGAAGCTTTTTCACAAGGCTATATATCTCTCCGTCACGATTCTGCGCTGCCGCCTTTAATTGCGGCTCTTTCTCAAAAATAGCGGTTAAATTGGGCATATTCTTTGCAATTCCATCTGTCAATTCCACAAAGTAATCCTTATTTTGTGCAACGTCTGTCTCCGTCAAACAAATAGAGCCAAAAAACGCATCTGGCAAATCTCCAGAAGCCAGAAGAAGAGATTTTTGTTCTGTCCAGTCACTATTATAGTAAACTTGCCAATTAATCTTGATATTATGCTTTTCTTCCAACTCTTTCATAATGCCAGCATTCATAAAATCATTTGGCCATGCATCTGTCCACCTTACAGTAGCAATTGTAAATGTTTCTACGCCATCGGCTGTAACCTCGCCGCCCTGACTGTCATCTTGTTTCACAGTCGCCTCCGGTGTACTATCAGACCCAGAATTTCCGCACCCGACAAGCGCTCCCATTGTCATTGCTCCCACAATAACCATGCTGAGCATCCTCTTTACCATTTTCTTCTTCATACAATTGTTCCTCCTTTATATTTTTACTTTTTCTTATTTTATTAACCCTTCACAGCACCAATCATAACACCTTGGTTAAAATATTTCTGCACGAAAGGATACATACACATAATGGGCGCAGAGGATACAACAATCACTCCGTACTTAATTAACTCTGCCGCCTGTCTTGCCTCAGTCGCCGCAGTTCCTGTCATCATTGTACTCATTGTCTGATTACTAATCAGAATATTCCGAAGCACAATCTGTAAGGGCTGCAATGCATCACTTCTCAAGTAAATTAATGCATTAAAATACGAATTCCAATGTCCAACTGCCGACCAAAGGGCAATTACCGCAATCACTGCTTTTGATAGTGGAAGTACGATTTTGAAGAAAAAAGTCATATTTCCGCAACCATCAATCTGTGCTGCCTCCCACAAATCGTCTGGAATATTATTGGCAAAAAATGTTCTTCCCACAATGATATAATAAGTAATTACAGAGAATGGAAGAATCATAACCCATCTCGTGTCTAACATATTACAATTTTTTATTATCAAATAGGTTGGTATCAAACCACCTCCAAAAAACATAGGAACCAGATAAAAGAAGGTGATTAACTTTTTGCCTACCAAATTTTTTCTGGAGAGCGCATAGGATGCCGAGATATTAACGATCAAGTTCATACAAGTTCCCAACACCGCATAAATAATTGTATTTTTATATCCCACCCATAATTGCTTATAATTCAAGAGCTGTTCATATCCTCGAAAATTAATTCCCTTGGGCCAAAATATAATATTGCCACTCGATACATCTGTGGGATTGCTAATCGATGCAATTACAATAAAGTACATTGGATATAATGTAATCAATATGAGAAGTGCCGCCACGGAATAAATAATAAAATCAAATATTTTGTCTTCCTTTGATTTTCTAATTTTGTTTTTGATAATATCCTCTTTCATATGTTCCTCCTATACCAATGATGTATTACTCATCTTAGATGAGATAAAATTCACCGCCACCAAAAGCACAAGATTTATCACATTATTGAACAACCCAATTGCTGAAGAAAGACTGTACTGACTGCTGACAAGACCCATCTTGTACACATAAGTAGATATAATCTCACTTGTTGCCGTATTCAGGTTATTTTGGAGCAGGTAAACCTTTTCAAAACCAACACTCATAACGCTACCCATTCTCAATATAAACATGACTGTTGCGGTAGGCATTAACAAGGGAATATCAATCTTTATCATCTTTTGCCATTTAGAAGCACCATCCACTGTAGCCGCTTCATATAAGGAAGGGTCAATCGCCGATAACGCTGCTATATAAAGAATGCTATCCCATCCTAGATGCTGCCACACTTCTGTCCAGACATAAACACTTGGAAATGAGGAGGCTTGCCCCATCACATTAGGCATCTTAGCTCCAAAATATCCAAAAAGTCTCGCAATCACACCAGAACTAGGAGACAAAAACAAGATGATCATACCACACATAACAACTGTTGATATAAAATGTGGAAGATATGTGGACACTTGAAAAAATTTCTTAAATTTCCCTGCGCGCATCTGATTGCAAACCAACGCAAGTAAAATTGGCAGCGGAAATGTCACCACAATGCTGTAAATACTCAGCACCAATGTATTTTTAATCGTAGGCCAAAACTGATATGAATAAAAATACTGTTTAAAATATTTTAATCCCGCCCACGGGCTTCCCATAATACCTTTTGCCGGCGAAAAATCTTTAAATGCGATAACCACACCGTACATTGGTATGTAGGTAAACAAAAATAAAATAATGACTGACGGCAATAACAAAACATACAACGCACGGTCGCTATATATTCTATGCCATATGTTTTTCTTTTTTCTTACTGCTGTTTCCTTACTCACCAAGGATCCCCTCCTATTCTTTTTTTGATATATACATTATAGCGATTCCCTTTTTATTGCTCTATAAATATTGCGCAAAAGCACTAACAAAAAAGAGCAGAATTTCGTCATTCTGCTCTTTTTTACAACTTTATATTTTCTATGTATATCAGATTTTTGTTATATTGCTCTTGCTGTTTCTGCTTTTATATTCATTTGGCGTGCATCCTGCATAGTCCCGAAATGTTTTGCTAAAATATGAGAAGTTGCTGTAGCCCACCAACATTGCCACCTCGCTAACACTATACATCGTATTCTTAAAATAATCGCAAGCCCTTTCCATTCTTTTCTTAGATACATAATTTGGAATACTCATACCTGTATGAATCGCAAATTTCTTGGACAAATAATCTTCTGATATGTACACTCTCGAAGCCAAGTTCGCCCTTGACAAATCCCCTGCAAGGTTATCGTCAATATAGCGGATAATCTGCTCTACCACATTTTCTTCTATATTTTCTACCTTCAACACAGCTTTTAATTTTTTAAATAAAATATTGACAAACTCCTTCATATCACAACTTGTCAGTGATGCTTTATCACAATAAAAGTCAAATTCACCTGCCTCAAAAATCTGGTTCAACGCAATACCATTTTCCATCATGTAATGAAAGACCATCTGCTGCAAGTCTGCCTTAAAGCTGCTAAATACTCTTGTATTCACTGCACCACTCTTGCATGTTTTATCCACATAATCTGTAATCTCCGACAAGACACCCTCAATATCTTGAGAATACATCATTCGATGTTCCCATATAGCAAAATCTGGCGGATTGTATACTGCATTCTTACCTGTCCACTCCTCCAAAAGAAGAATCCCATCTTCCCACGGTACACCTTCTCTCATCATCTCAAACAGCAAGACTAATTGTTCCCTTCTATTCATTGGTCGCGTGCATATTCCTATATAAATACATGCAGAAGCACTCGCCTCCTCCTCTATACAAGAAAGAAGCTCCCTAAAATCACACTTAAGTTGCTCATTTTCCTGCTTGCAGCCTTTTAGCACAATCATAAAACAATCATCACTATATTGAAACATCACATCCAACGGCATTCCTTTCCTATGCATAAATGCCTCCGCGATATGCCTAAGAGTAAGATAGAACACTGCGGCATCCTGTATTTTTTTGTGTTTTATTCCATGAAAAATGCGTAACAAACTTAATACAACAGATTCATTATCGCCATAGCCTTCAGCAATATTTTTGTTTTCTTTTGCAGATGTTTCATCTAACTCTTTCCCCAGAAGAATATTCTTCCAATATCTTTCTTTAGCTCGCTGCCTATCTTCTCCTGCCGCTCCCTTTTCCAGTTTCATCTGACTAACCAGATCATCCAACACACTGGCAAGCTCTTTGTTTGAGACTGGCTTTAACAAGTATGCCTTAGAATGCAATTCCAACGCCTTTTGTGCATAAGCAAAATGCGCATAACTGCTTAAGTAAATACATTCAACCGGAAGCTTTTGCTCACGTACCCATTTCAAAAGTTCCAAACCACTTCCCTGAGGCATCTCAATATCCGAAAGTAAAATATCAATCTCCATCGTACTTAAAATCTCTTTCGCCTGCTTAATATTATAGGCCGTAAAAACCCCTTCTATCTCCCACCTTTTCCATTCCATTCCCTCTACAATCTTTTCCACCACATACCTGTCATCATCTACAATGCAAATATTCATGCCTATCCCTCCCTGTCTCTGACTGTCACCACCTTCTGCCAAACTTCCCACACAGGAATATTTTATAGTATAACATATTTTTTTCAAAATTAAAATAACGTGGTCGTAATCCCACGAATTTTAAAAGACATAAAAAGTGGAAATCATTTTTGATTTCCACTCATAATATACACAATTTATATTGATTATTTTTGAATACTTCTTCAAACTATATGGCTGTCTTATCTCTATTAGGCAAATTTCTCTTGACCAATTATTTTGCAATTACAGCTCCAGATTTGACATACGAACAGTAAGATCTGTATAAATTCCAGCAGGAATTTCCTCAATAAAACTGTATTCTTTCATATCATCTTGATAAAAATTATATACCATCACCCTGCTTTTATCTGCATCTACAATCCAATATTCACGCACTCCCGCAGCACGGTATTTGAAAAGTTTTGTGGTGTAGTCAATCCTGCGGCTTGCTTGGGAAACCACCTCAATAATCCAGTCTGGCGCACCATTACAGCCTCTCTCATCCAATTTATTATCGTCGCAGATTATGCAAATATCTGGCTCAACATAGCTCTTATCATCCGCATCAATAAAAACGCCAAATGGTGTAATATCCACTTCACCTTTAAAGTTGTTTCTTCGGATATGTTCCCGAATTGTCGCAAAAAGCTCCCCGACAATCCGCTGATGGTTCCTTGTCGCGGGTGCCATATAATAAACTCTTCCATCAATCAGCTCAGCCCGCTGTCCGTCTGGAAGATTGTACATATCATTTATTGTATAAGTATTCAATTCTGTTAATGCCATTCCGATTCTCCTTATCTTTTATTCATTTCCATTATGTAGTTCTCTAACAAATCTCTGCTCTTTAGGAATAATAGAAAAATAACTAGCACTTCTTCTGTTTCTTCATAGTTTGCATCACTTATTTTCCTACAGTTCCTTAATTGCCAGAATATGATTACATGATACTTTCATGTACACATTATCTACTTGATTATACTCCATCTTTCAACAAAAAAAAACCCCAAAGAATAAATTCTTTGAGGTTTTATGTAAAATTCATAATTCCGCAATTACTTGCTTGCAACAGCCGCCTTAATCTGCTCTGTAAGCATTGGAACAATCTTATTTAAGTCGCCTACAATACCATAATCAGCAACATCAAAGATTGGTGCTGTCTCATCTTTATTGATTGCAACAATAATATCAGACTCTTCCATGCCAGCCAAATGCTGAATTGCACCAGAAATACCAATTGCAAAGTATACATTTGGACGAACTGTCTTACCAGTCTGACCAACCTGCAAATCTTTGCTCTTCCAGCCAGCATCCACCACTGCACGAGAACAACTTACAGTGCCGCCAATTGCCTCAGCAAGATCGTCCAGAATCTTAAAGTTCTCTGGGCTTCCTACACCACGGCCACCAGATACAAGAATCTTCGCATCCATAATGTCCACAGTGTCTGTAAGATTCTTAACAACTTCTACAATCTCTACATACTTGTTGTCTGGTGTAAATCCCGGATTATACTCCTCGATTACAGCTTTAGCGCCCTCTTTCTTCTCAAGTTTCTGCATAACGCCCGGACGCACAGTAGCCATCTGTGGACGAAAATCTGGGCATGCAATTGTGGCAATTGTATTTCCACCAAATGCAGGGCGTGTCATAAGCAACTGATTGTGCTTCTGCTCCTTTCCAGGAACTGGATTGATTGGGAAATCCCCAATCTCAAGGGAAGTACAATCTGCTGTCAAACCTGTATGAACCCTTGCAGATACTCTAGGACCCAAATCACGACCAATTGCAGTTGCACCCACCAGTAAAATCTCAGGCTTATACTGATTGATTACAGATGCAAGCGCATGTGCATATGGCTCTGTCCTGTACTCCTTTAACTCTGGGTCATCCACCACAATCACCCTGTCTGCCCCATATGCTGCAAGCTCATCTGCCAATCCTTTTACATCGTTTCCAACCAATACTGCAGTCACTTCTGTTTCTAATTTCTCTGCAAGCCTCTTTCCTTCGCCAATCAGTTCAAGGGCAATGCTGCTTACCTTGTTATCTACCTGCTGTGCGAAGACAAACACGCCTTTATATTCTTCTAAATTCATGATAAACCTCCATTATACTCTAAGCGTTATTAGATCACATGCTTCTCTTTTAACTTGTTCATAATGTACTCTACAGATTCGGAAGGGTCTAATGTAACTTTCTCACCCTTTCCTTTTCTAACCTTGTCAGATGCTCTAGCAATCTGTGTCGGTGAACCCTTTAATCCAAGATTAGAATCCTCTACATCCTTCAAGTCAGCTCTGCCCCATGTGGTAATCTCTGCCTTATACGCATCAAAAATTCCACCCGGAGTCATATAACGAGGCTCGTTCAATTCAGCAAGCGCTGTGATCAAACAAGGCATTTTAGCCTTTAAAACATGATATCTGTCATCATACTGCCGTTCAACAATAACACTGTCACCCTCGATTTGAATCTTCTGGGCATAAGAAATTACAGGGATTCCAAGATGCTCCGAAATCTGAGGACCAACCTGTGCAGTATCACCGTCAATCGCCTGACGGCCAGTGATAATCAAATCATAGTCAAGATTTCTAATTGCACCAGCAAGTGTCTGCGAAGTAGCCCATGTATCCGCTCCACCAAGAACTCTGTCTGTCACAAGAATTCCCTTATCTGCCCCCATAGCAAGTGCCTCTCGAAGAACTTCTTCTGCCTTTGGAAGTCCCATTGTAACAACAGTTACTTCTGCGCCATACTGATCCTTTAATCTCAATGCTGCCTCAAGTCCTGCCTTGTCATCAGGGTTCATAATTGTCAGCATAGCTGCTCTATCAAGTGTACCATCAGGATTAAACTTTACGCCACCCTTTGTATCAGGTACCTGTTTCACACATACTACAACTTTCATGTTTATTCTCCTTATATTTTTTCTTTATCATTTTTTGATCTGTCCCAAATGTGCACTCGGAAGCTTCGTTTCCTCGTTCGCGCGCTGCATATCAACACGCCTCGACTCTGCAAGCATCCAAAATTTCTGTTTATTTGCCTGCTTGTAAAGTCCGCACATTTCTACTTTAACAGGTTCGCGGAGATAACCATTCTCTGAACCTCGCTCGTTCCTTCATAGATTTCTGTAATCTTGGCATCTCTCATCATACGCTCTACTTCGTACTCTCTTGTGTAACCATAACCACCATGTAATTGCACTGCCTTTGTGGTCACTTCCATAGCCATCTCTGCCGCATACAACTTCGCCATAGCCGCCTCTACATTATAAGAAGTCTTGTGATCCTTTGTGTACTGATCCTTTGTACATGCAGCCTTATATACCATAAACTGTGCTGCCTGAGCCTTTGTCGCCATATCAGCAAGCTGGAACTGCGTATTCTGGAATGCACCGATTGCGCGTCCGAACTGTTTTCTCTCTTTCACATATGCGATCGTTCTCTCGAGCGCACCCTCACCAATACCAAGTGCCTGTGCTGCAATACCAATACGTCCGCCATCCAGCGTATGCATTGCAATGCCAAAGCCCTTGCCTTGCTGTCCTAACATATTTTCCTTTGGAATACGGCAGTCTGTAAAAATTAACTCATAAGTTGAAGAACCGCGAATACCCATTTTCTTCTCTTTTGTACCAAATGAGAACCCAGGTGTTCCTTTCTCCACAATAAAAGATGAAATTTCCTTTGTCATTCTGCCACGCTTCTCAATCATTCCGGTGATAGCAAAGATTACATAAACATCTGCTTCCTTGCCGTTTGTAATAAAAATCTTGGATCCGTTGAGCACCCATTCATCTCCATCTAGCACAGCCTTTGTCTGTTGTCCCTGCGCATCTGTTCCTGCACCCGGCTCTGTCAAACCAAAAGCACCAATCTTCTTGCCGCTTGCAAGATCCGGCAAATATTTTTGTTTCTGCTCCTCCGTACCATATGTAAGAATTGGGTCACAGCAAAGAGAGGTATGTGCAGACACAATTACTGCTGTCGTACCGCAGACTTTTGCCAACTCCTCAACACACATTGCATAGGTTAGCACATCGCACCCTTGTCCGCCGTACTCCTTGGGGATTGGGATTCCCATAAATCCAGCTTTCGCCATCTTCTCAACTGTCGCTCTTGGGAACTCCTCTGTCTCATCTACCTCAATTGCAAGAGGCTTAACCTCTTTCTCAGCAAATTCTCTGAAAAGGGTTCTCGCCATCTCATGCTCTTTACTTAATGTAAAATCCATGTTATTTTCCTCCATTTTAAAAACATTTTATAATCGACACTGCCATATCTGAATACGGGTGTTTTTTAATTACCATGAACAGCAAGCCACTGTGTACAATGCACAGTGCCTTGCCGCAATTTTGCTAAGTAAATTATTTCTTAGAGTAATCGTAGAATCCAACACCTGTCTTCTTTCCAAGTTTTCCAGCGCGCACCATCTTTCTAAGAAGCGGTGAAGGTGCATACTTAGAGTCGCCAGTCTCAGCATAAATTACTTCCATAATGGCAAGTACAATGTCAAGTCCTATGTAATCTCCAAGTGCCAGAGGTCCCATTGGGTGATTTGCGCCAAGTTGCATGGCAACATCAATATCTGCAACACTTGCAACACCTGCCGCATATACATTAATTGCCTCGTTAATCATCGGAATCAAAATTCTGTTTACTACAAATCCAGCCGCCTCATTGACCTCAACAGGAGTCTTACCAATCTCAGAAGCAATACCCTTAATCTTCTCAACCAAGTCGGCAGGCGTATTCGCACCAGCAATCACCTCTACCAACTTCATTCTGTCAGCAGGATTAAAGAAATGCATACCAATCAACGGACGGTCAAGTCCTGCACCCATCTCTGTGATAGAAAGAGAGGAGGTGTTCGTTGCGAAAATACACTCTGGCTTTACAATATCCTGCAATTCCTTGAATGTTGTCTTCTTAATTTCCATTTTCTCAGGAGCAACCTCAATTACAAGATCACAGTCTGTACAGATATCTTTTAGACCTGTGGCAATCTTTGCAGCAATCGCATCTGCTTTGTCCTGTGTAATCTTTTCTTTGCTTACAAGAAAGTTCAAATTCTTTAAAATCTTAGCCTTTCCGCCATCTGCAAACTCCTGCTTAATATCGCATAAACATACCTCATAGCCATCTGTCATTGCAAAAGCCTGCGCAATACCAGAACCCATTGTTCCAGCGCCAATAATACCTACCTTCATCGTTTCTCCTCCTTAAATCTCTCATTATTTTATTAACAATTTTTAAATGGCTCCTTCACCTTCTCTTTATTCTTATCTAGGAAGAATGCCATGCCATATTTCTGGTCTTCTGTCTCAAAGCAGTCGCCAAACAATTTCTCCTCAATCACAATTGCCTTGTCCATATCCACATCAAGACCTTCATTGATTGCTTTCTTGCAATTGCGCACTGCAATCGGAGCATTTTTTGCGATACCTGCTGCCATCTTCTCCGCCTGCGTCATCAACTCTTCGGCTGGATATACTGCGTTTACCAAACCAATCCGAAGTGCTTCATCTGCCTTGATGTTTCTGGCTGTATAAATCATCTGTTTTGCCATGCCAGCACCTACAAGACGTGCAAGTCTCTGTGTTCCGCCGAATCCCGGCGTGATACCCAAACCAACCTCTGGTTGACCAAACACAGCATTTTCAGAACAGATTCTAATATCACAGCTCATAGAAATCTCGCATCCACCGCCGAGTGCAAAGCCATTTACCGCTGCAATCACTGGAATTGGAAATGTCTCAAGTTTTCTAAACACATCATTTCCCTTTTTGCCAAAAGCTTCACCCTCCTCTTTTGTGAGTGTGCTCATCTCACCGATATCTGCCCCTGCAACAAAAGATTTTGTACCCGCGCCTGTCAAAATAAGGCATCTTATCTCATCAAGATTCACTGTGTCAAGTGTTTCATTCAGCTCGTCCAGCACCTGAGAATTAAGTGCATTCAAAGCTTTTTCACGGTTGATGGTAATTTTTCCAACCGCACCGTTTGCCTCATAAAGAATATACTCCATACTTACCTCCATATTTCGCATTCTTTTCTATAAATGTCAGAAATTCTTAGCTGACATATTTGCCAGCCAGAATTTCTATTTTATCCATTCATTATTCATATTTTTTTACTATTGTTGAGCAGCCCATACCGCCACCAATACAAAGTGTAGCAAGACCTGTCTTTGCATCCTTTGCTTCCATCTCATGAAGCAATGTAACTAAGATACGGCAACCTGATGCACCTACAGGATGTCCCAGTGCAATCGCACCACCATTTGGATTGAGCTGCTTATCTACATCGATACCTAAATCTCTGCCAACTGCAATGGACTGTGCGGCAAATGCCTCGTTCGCCTCGATAATATCAAAATCTTCAATCTTCATGCCAGTCTTTGCCAGAACCTTCTTGGTTGCTGCAACAGGTCCGATTCCCATCACTTCAGGTCTCACACCTGCAAGCGCACCTGCAACCCACTCAGCCATCGGTGTCACACCTAATTCTTTTGCCTTTTCCTCACTCATAACCACAATTGCTGCCGCACCATCGTTGATGCCTGAAGCATTTCCTGCTGTGACATATTTGTCCTTGTTAATTGGACGAAGTTTTGCAAGTCCTTCGATTGTAGAGCCTGCTCTTGGTCCCTCATCAACCTTAAACTCCACCATTTCTTTTTTCTTCTTAACCATAACGGGTACGATTTCTTTATCAAATGCACCAGATTTCTGAGCAGCCTCTGCCTTTTGCTGGCTCTTAAGTGCAAACTCATCCAACTCTTCCCGCGTAATCTTCCACTCGTCACAAATATTGTCTGCTGTCTGAATCATATGATAATCATTAAATGCATCCCAGAGAGCATCCTTAATCATAGTATCAACAAGCACACCATTGTTCATTCTATAGCCGAAACGTGCATTAGGAAGTGCGAACGGAGCCATTGACATATTTTCCATGCCGCCTGCTACCACGATATCTGCATCGCCTGCTAAAATCATCTGCGCTGCCATATTAACACAGTTCAAACCAGATCCACATACCACGTTCACTGTAACTGCGGGTGTCTCAATAGGAATTCCTGCTTTGATAGATGACTGGCGGGCAACATTCTGTCCAAGACCTGCCTGAATCACACATCCCATATACACATGATCCACTTTGTCCGCTGGAACACCTGCTCTATTCAATGCTTCCTTGATCACAATTGCGCCAAGTTCTGGAGCCGGAGTTGTGCTGAGTGAACCGCCCATAGTACCGATTGCTGTACGACACGCACCTGCTAATACAATTTTCTTTGCCATTATCTTTTCCTCCATCTAAAAAAATTCCTTCAATGGGCTGTGCAGTCTTACACTCACCCATTTGTTTCCGTGTGACTATGATTGCCATTTTATCACAACAAACAAAAAAACTTAAAAATGCACAAAAAAATATTGCAGATTTGCCTAATACATTCTATCTATGTACAAACTCTTTGTGCAGTATTTAACATTTATTCCTTTATTGCAGTCATCACAGTCATTGTGCTTATTTTACCACATTGTTAAAAAAAAAGCAATCTATTTATCTTTTGTAATTTATTACAATATTAACGAAATTTCTCTAAAAAAATTATTGATTTTTATATTTTTCTGCATCGTATGGAAAAAATAATTTTTGCCAATATTGTGCACTGTTTCCATTTTTTGTTCTTTGTCTATTTTGTATCTTTCGGTATCACAGGGTCTTTCATAGCATACTTTCTGTCCCATTCCTTCGTGGTATCATTTCGCTCCACATCACATCTGTTAGCACTTAAAAATCCTGCCAATTGGTAAAAATCTACCCAAATTTCATTATTTCCATCTTTTTGAGACTCGTCAAAAATTAACTGCAAGCCGACATGTAAATGCACAGACTTGATATTGTTCACATTTTCCTTGTCACTGTATCCAGTATGCCCCATGTAACCAATCACATCACCCGCGGTAACATAATCACCTTCCTTTAACCCCTCCGCATAAGGCCTGTTCTGGCGCAAATGCGCATAGTAATAGTATCGTTTCTTATCAAAACTGCGAATGCCAATGCGCCAACCACCATATCGATTCCAACCAAGCGCCTCCACATACCCCGACTCAACCGCGATAATGGGCGTGCCAATCAAAATGTTAAGTAGAATATATTTCCTTTACTATATGACTTTTATCAAACAGAATAGCCCAAAAATAACGCAAAGCTAATTCATTTAAAATGATTCGTTTTGCGTTATTTTAGTGTGGCAATTCCCTTTAGCGGGTATTTTTCTTTTCTACAACAATGGGAAAACGACAGCTGGAGAGCACAAAATGTAACAATTCCCTTTAGCGGGCTTCTTTCTTCTTTATGGTATCAATCGTCATGAGAGTCGAAAAATTGTAAATAAGCGGCAATTCCCTTTAGCGGGTAGACTTCGTTTCTATCCAGAAGAAATTGAGACGCTTTCAATCATTATCAACATATAGTAATTCCCTTTAGCGGGTAGACGTCATTTCTACATTTATGGCAACGACGAGTTCAGAAGTAACTGGTTGCAGCAATTCCCTTTAACGGGTATAAGGCATTTCTACACGCTTCATTCCGTCAAAAAAACCATTAACTGTTGAGTAGCAATTCCCTTTAGCGGGTAGACTTCGTTTCTACCAGTAAACCACCAATCATGATCGAACCGGATTTTTCTTTTAGCAATTCTCTTTAGCGGATAGACGTCATTTCTATAGTATCCCCTCACAATCCTCTAAAATCAAGGTTTTCAAGACTCATTTTCGCAGGCAATTATCTGACTATTCTAAAAACAGTCTTTTTCAGGCTTCCTTTTTGATTTCTCAAAAATTATAATATATTAATACAATTTTTTATGTAATTTATTTTATCATACATTCCATTCTCTATCAATAGCCATTTTCTTTTTTAAGCAATTACCATATTATAATAATAAAAGACCCACTTTAAAAAACTTAAAACAGATCTTTTATTCTAAAAAATATTATCTAACACAAACACTTATAAATGTCTTTCTTGTAATTTCTCCCACAATTCCATCTTTTTTTAATCCCAATCTCTCTTGTGCTGTTTTTATTGCAGCTTCTGATTTGGAACCAATTACACCATCAATCTCGGATTTTCGCAACAAGCCAAAACGCCATAAGTACCATTGTACCCATTTTGCACTTTCTCCTTTTGTTCCTCTCCTTATATTAGTTATTGGTTCTTTATATGGATTAATTTCTGATGTTATCGTTACATTTGTTGGAACCATTTTAACACCAAGCCTTTCATTTACTTGTTCTGCAATATAACTATGCAGATTATATAAGTAATTTCCCGGACAAGCTTTCGCTGCAAAATCCCTATGTACAGTCATATTGCAGCCATTCTTATGATTTATGCGGTCTAACTTGTTTTCAGACCACACCAACTTTTTAATTCCGTTTCGTTTACAAATATCTGTTACAAGTTCAATCAAACTTGATATCGCCTTATCAGATACATGCCAATCGGGTGCTCCACCATCATTTGCGACTTCAATTGTAACTGCTCTGTGATCGTTTTTGGCATTAGATGATGCCCATGACCTGTCTTTTTCCTCAACATACAACGCAATCCTTCCATCTGTTCCTATACCATAATTAGAAGATGCTTTTCTGGAAGACAAAGCAAATACATTTCCACAAGTTTCAATGGATAGATTACCTGCCATACAGTGAATTGTAATAGTATCAATTTTATGATTTCTTGGAGTCTTATTTGGACTTAGTTTTCTGAAAAGCGCCAATAAACTATTTGTAAATTTCATTTCATTTTCCACCTTTCTTACTGTTTTGTTCAAAGAAATAGGGTGGCAATTTGCCACCCTAAACTATGTTTTATATTTCTTCTACTCCTCAAACTTATCCACCTCTATGTCAGTCTGTGTTGTAATATTTGCTGCATCAGTTAAGCCTTCACCTACAACATAAGCTACTATTGATGCACCAGCCATAATAAGCGCTGTTACTTGTGTAGCAGTATTCTCGGTTCCGCCTGTGGCTACAATCATCATAGACACAAAAGATGCGACTGAAGCCCATAATTTACGGCTTGTAAGTTTTCTTATCCAATTAATCTGTTTCATAGTATGTCCTCCTACCAAAAATTAAAATTCTGTTTGCAACTTATATCCCAAGCTGTGTCATAAGGTAGCAAACAACAGCACCTACAACCGCTGTAACAACATGGGAAGCAACCCTGCGCCATTTCTCACCATCTCTAGCTTCCAGTATTTCCAAACGTGTCCCCTGTTTTTCCTGCTCCTTTACCATACTCTCCATACTAGACGCAAGCTTTTCTACTGAAGTAGTAAGTGCTCCTATCTGCCTAACACTTTCTTCCAATTCTGCGATCCTGCGATTTTGGCGGTGGTTTTCATCATCCTGTCGTCTTGCAAACTCCTCATGCTCCTTTCTGGATATCCCTTCATCCATGTGACTTCCTCCTTTCTTCCTTTTTGCGCATAAATAAACGCATATCAACGCCAAATTTCTTTTTTGGTGCTCATATGCGGTCATTTAGGGAAATAAATAGTAATTTAGTAAAAATCAAAACTGGAACATATATAACAAGTAAAATACCAGTATGTATAAATTTAGAATTTAAAGCAAAATATTTCTGTGCAATTGGAACAATAAATGGCAAAAAGATTATTCGACTATACAA
>JAAZZQ010000085.1 GCA_014239155.1 Lachnospiraceae bacterium
GGAGAGCGACCGCAACAAACATGCAGCCTGCATCCAATGGCAGTTCACTGCCGATAATGCCAGGACAAAGCTGGTATCTCTATATCCTAAGTTTGATGTGGCCACAAAATAAGCTAAATATAATTTGGTCACTACACTAGATTCCAAGAGGAGATCACATAATAATGAAGGAAAAAATGACAGAATTACCAATTTCGGTTTGTATCATAGCAAAGAATGAGGAAAAGTATATAGAACAGTGTATGAGAAGTGTCTTACAATTTGGTTTTGAAATTGTGTTGTGCGACACAGGCTCTGAGGATAATACAAAAGAGATTGCAAAAAAATATACAGATAAGATATATGATTTTGCGTGGTGTGCTGATTTTAGTAGCGCACGAAATTTTTGTGCAGAAAGGGCAACGAATAACTGGATATTAGTGCTTGATTGTGACGAGAGGATTCAAACAATAGACACGACAGCGCTTGGAAAACTTATTTATCAGTTTCCACATTCCGTTGGAAAACTTACAATAAAGAATTTACTCAATAAGAATGACAAGGATGTGGATTACGACACAGATGAAATCGTGCGCCTATATAATAAGAAAGAATACTTATTTGTTCAGCCAATACATGAACAGATTCAAAGGAAAGGGACAGTAAATGATGCATTGTTGAATTGTTTTGATGTTCCTATAGAGATCATACATTATGGCTACGCAATTTCGCAGGAGGAAATGTCTGTAAAACAGTGTAGAAATCTGGAAATTTTATATCGCTTGACAGAGCTTGAGCCAAGTAATGCGTATGCATATTTTCAGATTGGTCAGTCACATGCAATTCTTGGAAATTGTGAGAAAGCAATTGCAGCGTATGAAAAAGCATTATCAATGAATAATGACACAACAAAGACTTATGTCCAAATGTTGCTTGTATCGCTTATCAGAACTTACCGCAGTGCTGGATATTTCCAAAAAGCGATGGCGATTGCAGATAAATATGCATTACAGTGTGACACAGCTAAATTTATAGAGGCACATGCAGAACTGTTATGGAGTAGTGGTCAGCATCTTAAAGCAATGGTACTATATATGAAAGCTACTTTAATGCCGGATGCAGATTTATTAGGTGAAGGAATGTTACGCTGCTATGCGCATTTGATTGAGGGATATCATGAAATGGGAGATATAAAGATGGAAAATATATTTAGACAAAAATTTGATGAATGCAAAAATAGTCAGAAAAATTAATTATTTTAATATAAGAAATCAGTACTGTATTAAAATTGTACAAATTGTGTATTTTTTTGCCAATATATGTTAATTTCACATAATGACTTACCGATAATTAATACATAATATATGAATTTGGATTATTACGACAAGTCATAAAGAGATTTTTAAAATCGCTTAATACTTAATACTACGAGGAAGATACCAAAAGACTATAAAAGTAAATGGAGGAAGACACATGGTAATTTCCCATAATATGAAGGCGATGAATGCCAACAGGCAAATGAAGATTTTATCTTCACACAAGGCAAAAGATACAGAGAAATTATCGTCAGGTTATAAGATTAACCGAGCGGCGGATAATGCGGCAGGATTATCAATATCGGAAAAGATGCGCAAACAGATACGCGGTCTGGACCGGGCAGCAAGAAATATTGAGGATGGCATTGGATATGTACAAGTGGCGGATGGAGCCTTGCATGAGGTACATGACATGTTACAGCGTATCAATGAGCTTGCAGTCCAAGCAGCAAACGGAACAAATTCACCGACGGACAGAGAACATATTAATCAGGAAGTTCAGCAAATTAAAGGGGAAATAGAACGTATATTTGTTACAACCTCATTTAATGAGCGTAAAATTTGGGAAGATACAGAATACATTTCTTTAAAATTGGTTGGTGAGGTTGCGGTTCAGGCTGCTTCACCAAAAACGCCATACACAAGTAAGACGGTGACAAATGCAAATTATGATAAGATATCGTCGAATCACTATACCGTAAAGGTAAATGATTCAGGAGTGCGTCTTTCGTGGACAGGCTATAATGGGAAGAATTATGAGACAGATGTTGTCGGTTGGGATGTGTTTAATCAGCAAAATGGTTGGGAATTTCAGATTGGCGATTACTTTAAGCCAACGGACACAGACCTTTTTGATTCGGCAGGGAATCCTGTGTTTGATTTTCCAGTATCTTTTGCAGTTGCGTCAGATGCGCAGAAATCAGATATTATAGCAGCACTTGACAACACAATTGTATCTTCTTGGCCGTACACTTCCATGAATGTTTCCTTTGAGGACACGAATACTGGACGAGAAATGAGTACAAGTGGTGCCAGCATCAGTTATGCTGCGGCCTATGCATCAAGAGCCAATGCCGGCGCCAACAAACAGTTTGATTTTGAAAATGGAAACGATCCTTATATAGAACCATCAAACAGAAATTGTAATATGATTAATGGTCCCAATACCAGCAGTGTTGCAACTGCTAAAAATGATACACAACCTTGGGTTTTTGAGTTTGATATGGATGGAATTGGAAGAGTGACAGGTACTTCTCAAAGCATAAATTATTGGGGGAATGACAGGGATCAGGATGACTATGATTATTGGTGGTATTGGGTTAAGGATAGTCAGGGACATGCATATAAAACATCAAAAACACACTATGCAGATGGAAATCTTCAGGGACTAATGGCGGCACTGACGGGAAAAAAGGGTTCGCCAGATGTAGAAGGGCTTTTGACACCTGCAAATGGAGGGGATTGCGACAGCGGTGGCACTATAGAGATAAATTTTAACTTACAGGCTGACAATGACTATACTTATGGAAATGGGCAACAGAGCAAATATGTTGGATCTTATCATTTGAGATTGAATGTATCCCCAAGTGATACAGAGCAGTCAATATTAGATAAGATAAAAAGTGCATTGAATGGAAACACAGTTATTGATTTGCAGACGAGCAGTTCGCCAGGTAGTTATTATCATAATAATCATACGGATTATCATAGGTCTTTGATTATAGTAAAGGATCTTAGACCTGAGGAGAAGTATGATAACATTAATCTGTCAATTCATAGTGGTGCAAATGTGATAGATAAGATTCCAATAGAATATGAATGTCTTCGCCTTGCGACACTTGGTATGAGAAATACCAATGTGCTGACAGAAGATACTGCAGTGAGAACAATTGATGAGGTGTCTGGCGCTCTTCAAATTGTTAGCAGGCAACGTTCTATATTTGGGGCGTATCAAAATCGACTTGAACATGCATACGCGATTGATAAAAACACATCGGAAAATACGCAGTCATCGGAGTCAAAAATACGAGATACCAATATAGCCGATCAGATGGTTCACTATACAAATATATCAATTTTGGAACAATCTGGCAGCGCGATACTTGCACAGGCAAATCAGTCAAATAATTTAGTACGAAGTCTACTTAGTTAAATAATCTAAAAAAATCAAACAATAGACTAAATTATCAGAAAATTAATCCGATATATATACTGTAAAGGGAGTTACAGAAAAAATTAACGATAACTTTGATGTATTCAAGGGAATGAATGGAATGAAATAATGATAAGGGAAAGCTACTTGGAGAAAAGGAGGTCCTAGGTTGCTGAAGGAGGAGAAAGAATATGGTAGTACAACACAATCTTAAAGCTATGAATGCAAACAGGATGTTGAATATCAACTCAAAGGCATCGGCACATTCGACAGAAAAACTTTCAAGCGGCTATCGCGTAAATCGGGCAGCAGACGATGCAGCAGGTCTTGCAATATCAGAGAAAATGAGAAAACAGATCCGTGGTCTGGATCAGGCTTCAAGCAATGCTGAGGATGGCATCTCATGTGTACAGACAGCTGAGGGTGCACTTGCAGAAGTGCAAGATATGCTTCAAAGAATGAATGAGCTTTGCGTACAGGCAGCCAATGGTACGAATTCCATGACAGACCGCCAGTATATACAGGATGAGTTGAATCAGCTTGTGACAGAGATTGATAGAATTTCTGAGACAACAAAGTTTAATGAGACTTATCTCTTAAAGGGTGATAAAAATTTACCAGAAGATTTGGTTTATACATTTAATTATATTGTAGATGATGAGGTTGATCCAACGGGGACATCACTTGTAGAAAACAATAAGACCCCCGCACAGAAAGTTAAGGTAAATTATGATAGTACAGAAAATGTCTATGTAGTACCTGCGACAATCAGTACTTCCAATTCCAGCAGTCCAGTTACTGCGGATGTGATTACAAAGGGCAGTGATTATACAAAATATCTTGATGCTACTACAAAGGTTGGAGCAAGTTCATCTGTCACAGCTGCAGGTTTTAAAACAACACATGTGGCATTTAAAAATACAGATTTGGGGACAAATCATGGTCTGACAACCGATGCCAAAGGAAGAATCACACATGCGACGAAAGAAGCATATATTTATGACACAGAGACAAAGAATATCATTCATCTGGCAGCGACAGAAGACTTGTCAAACTATATTGAAGTGAGAGACGGCAACTATGTAGTGAAAGATCAATATAGATTGTTGGCAGAAGCAGATGGGCAAACCACAGCAGGTGCTGCTGCGAATGTTCTAGGAGATGCAGTGAAGGATACAGACAGACAATTAGATAGGCATGATTTTATTGGTTCAAGAACAGAGCGTAAGCTTTATGATTCTGACGGCAATATAGTAGCGGGCATGGCACTTTATAAATTCTTTAATGAAAATGGAGATTATACAGGAGGCCTATTTAGCGATGCGAAAGCAACGCAGGAAGTGAAAAGAGGTAACCCGCCAGCAGCAACAGATATTTACGATCCAACGAAGATTGATTTTTATACTAGCAGATTGACAGAGAAGATTACAGCGCCGCTTACTTTTGCGCTTCATGTAGGTGCAGACTCTGACCTTGAGAATAAGATTTATACAACAATTGACACAATGTCTGCAGCTGGTCTTGGGGTAAATAAGTTAAAAAATACTTCTATTGGTATTGTTGATGATTCTGGCAATAATGCAACCGCAGCGATTGACGTTGTGGCAAAGGGACTTCAGATTGTATCAACACAGCGCTCTATTCTTGGTGCAGTTCAGAATCGTTTGGAGCATACGATTGCGAATTTGGATAATGTTGTTGAGAATACTACAGCAGCAGAGTCAGCTATTCGTGATACAGATATGGCAGATGAGATGGTTAGTTATTCTAATAATCAAGTACTTCTTCAGGCAGGGCAATCAATTCTTGCACAAGCGAATCAAGCGAATCAGGGAGTGCTTTCTCTCTTACAATAATTATAATAGATTGAATACAAAAGACCATTGGAGAAATCCGATGGTCTTTTTGAGTAAATTTACATAATTTTTTAAAAAATTATGTAAATTGGTTGACATAGTCTGACAATTCGGTTAAAATAGAATCATCAAGGGAGTGGTGCCAAGTGGCATCATAATAGTTAATATAAAGGATTAATTGTTTATACAAGGAGGTTTCTTATGGATATCATGACAAGTTTAGCGTATGATGCAAGATTGACAGCAGATGTGTATGCGGTAAAGGTTAATCAGAAAGAGAGCAGGTTAGCTACAGGACATAAGGTAGCAGCACAAGCAGAAGATGCGGCTTCTCTTCAGATTACAGCAAAGACAGAAGCCGTTTCGGAGGCTGCACAGGAGAATATTAATTCTGTGTTTAGTTCTGTTGAAGACGTGGCAAGAGCGGAAACAATGATTCAGGAGGCAAGTCGCCGGATTTTGGAAAACGCAGATGACTCAGTACTTGCACAGGCAAATCAAGCAACAAATGTTGTGTCAAAGCTATTGAATTAAAGCAAGGAAATTGAAGAATGTCAAAGCTTCCAATTTCAGTGTGTATAATCGCAAAGAATGAAGAAAAATATATCGAAGAGTGCCTAAGACGACTCAAGCCATTTGGATTTGAAGTGGTGGTAGCAGATACTGGTTCAGTGGATACAACCAAAGAGACTGCTAGCAGATATGCAGATAAAGTACTTGATTTTCAGTGGATTAATGACTTTAGTGCAGCGAGAAATTTCTGTGCACAAAATGCTTCTAACAACTGGATTTTATCTCTGGATTGTGATGAGCAGGTTAATGACATTGATATAGGCACTCTCCGAATAATGATGCAAAAGTATCCACGCAGTACTGGAGTACTTCGGTTAAAAAATCTGATTCTAAAAGGCAATGGGGAAAAAGGATATAGCACAGATGATGTGACAAGATTCTATAATAGAAATTATTTTCATTATGATTTTCCAATTCATGAACAGATTTGCCCTAATGATGGGGATTTGCACAAGCCAATACCATGTTTTTTACTTCCAATGGAAGTGACACATTATGGCTATGCACTTACAAAAGAAGAAATGCAGCAAAAACAGCAACGTAATTTAGAGCTTTTGCATTATGCACTCAAGCAAAAGCCAGATGATCTCTATACTCTTTTTCAGATAGGTCAGTCTGAGTTTGTCTTAGGGGATTATGAAAAGGCAGTTTCATATTATGAGAGGGCAATTGAACAGAATCCTTCTACAGAGGTATTTTATGTGCAAATTTTAATTACCTCATTGGCTCAGGCGTATATGCTGGTCCATAGAGAGAATGACGCGTTGGAATTAATGGATCGCTATGCAAAACACTGTAAGAGTGCGAAATACACGTATTTGCATGCAAGCCTGCTTTTGGAAAACGATCAGTTTTTGAAGGCATTGTTTTTGTATATTAAGATTACAACTATGACAGATGCAGATACATTAGGGGAAAATTTAATGCATTGTTATGAGCGTATTATTGCAATCTATGCAGGTATGGGCGATGCAAAGATGGCGGAAGTTTTCCGAGATAAATATGAAGCGTGTAAACTAGAATATAATCGTATACTGACAAAGAATTAAAAATCGAGTAGGGAAATTTTTCCCCACTCGATTTTAAACTTTTCTCTCAGGAATCAACATAAAAACTTGTTTTTGTGATTCGGGAATCGCGTTAAGAATAGCATCTAACTCTAAAGACTCTTTGTAGCTGTTTAGGCGATGGATAATATCGGGATTGTTAATATCTTCCTTGTTAATGATTTTGCGAATATTATAGTAAGTCAAAATCTGTAAATCTTCCATGCGACAGTATAATGGATGTGAATTGACTTCTTGGCAAAGTTCTGAGATACCATCAAGTTGCTCGTGGATAGGTTCAACAGCAATAGAGAGTTGATCGAGGGTGGCAATTAGACGTTCTTTATAAAAGGTAATATTGTGGACTTCTTCTACATTAGGGCGATGCATCACAGATAAACTGGCAAGTTTTTCATCGCATTGTCCAATTCCCTCAAGTAGACAAAACATTTTTTCATATGCATAACATAAAGTCTGCAACAAATTTTCATATTTTTGTTGATACCCCATATAATGGTTCCCCCTTTGATTTTTATCACAGTTTAGTGAAACATATTATATTTAAAGTTTAATATATTTACATAATTATACTACATAAAATATATCGTCAGAATATTCTGAAAACTTAACCTATTTTGTGAAAAAATGTTACAGTTTAGCCTAAGACTTTGCATTGTACTGCAAATTAGGGCTTATACAAGCCACATAAGAAAGCGTAGTGGTTGAGATGCATCAAGCCGACCGTGAAGCGGTTTTTGCATGGCTTGATGCTTGTAACAGAAAGCCGCAGATTGAACTGTTACAAAATTTTCAATAAAGAAATAGTTGAGAAATTATGTAAAGTCAGTTACAATGTTTTATGTAGTGAATAGTTACAGTTGAGTCTGGGACTTTGCATTTACTACAAATTATAGCATTATAAGCCACGTAAAATTGCGTAGTGGCAGAGATGCATCAAGCCACGGAACATGGTTTTATATGGTTTGATGCCTGTAATAGAAAAGTCGAAGGCTCAACTGTTACAATGAATAACTGTTTAAGGGACTGTTTGGAGGCTGTTTCTAAATAGTGACTAGGAAAGACACAATGGAGGTTTATCATGAAATTCAGCTTATGCATGATTGTAAAAAATGAGTCCGCGGTACTGAGAAATTGTCTTGATTCCCTGAAGGATATTATGGATGAAATCATTATCGTGGATACTGGATCCACAGATGATACCAAGAAAATTGCGGCGGAGTATACGCCATACCTATACGACTATGTGTGGAATGATGATTTTGCAGCCGCCAGAAATTTTGCATTCTCCAAAGCAACAGGAGACTATATTTACTCGGCGGATGCGGATGAGGTGCTAGACCGTGAGAATCAGGACAAGCTAAAGGCGTTGAAGCGTGTTATACTGCCAGAAGTGGAGATTGTGCAGATGATTTATGTGACAGAGCAGATTAATCATCCGACAGAAAATTTTGCGCGGGATTTGCGGCCTAAGCTTTTTAAACGGCTGCGTGAGTTTACATGGATTGAGCCGATTCATGAGACAATCAATGTAAATCCTGTTATTTTTGACAGTGATATCAAGGTGCAGCATCATCCGCAAGGTAATCACAGCAGCAGGGATTTCAGTGTGTTTGAGCGTATTATAACTGAAAAAGGAGTCCTTTCTGACCGTCTGATGGGTATGTACCTACGGGAACTATACAAAGCGGGAACTGAGGAAGAATTAAAGAGGGCAGAAGATTTTTTTGAGCGTGCGCTGGCAGGAAGGCGGGCAGAAGGAAAAGATGTGTTGTGCCGTCAGATAATTGCAGTCCTTCTAAAAATATATAGAATTACAGATAACCCTGTAAGTATATTAAAAGTGTCTCTGAGTGAGGAGGCTACAATTCCATCGGCAGAGATTTGTATGGAGTTGGGATATTTCTTTATGAAGAAGGAGGACTATGAGGAGGCGGCAGAGTGGTTTCACAAAGCTGGATATGACTGTGAGAGTGAGATTGATGTGGCGAGCAGTGGTACTTCGGCGTTTATGGCACTGGCGCTATGTTATCGTAAGATTGCAAAGTCGCCAAAAGTCAAAGCACTTCCGCAGAGGGAGTATGAACAGGAGTATGAGAAGTTGACTAGGAAGGCAGCAGAATATGAACAGCTTGCAAGGGATTGGAAACCAATTGAGCCACCTTTATTAAAGTAGAAGAGAGGAGAAGGAGGAGATGCAATATGATTATTTGGTGGTAGGTGCAGGGCTTTTTGGCGCTGTGTTTGCCAGTGAGATGACAAAATCTAAAAAGACGTGTCTTGTAATTGACAAAAGGCCACATATAGCCGGAAATATCTATACGGAGGAGGTTTGCGGAATTAACGTCCACAAGTATGGCGCACATATTTTTCACACATCGGACAAAAAAATCTGGGACTATGTGAATGGGTTTGCAGAATTTAACAATTATATGAATGCGCCGTTAGCAGTTTATCATGACGAGTTGTACAACCTTCCTTTTAATATGAACACGTTTGCTAAGATGTGGAATGTTAGAACGCCCAAGGAGGCAGCAGAACAGATTCAAGCACAAATTGCAGACTTAAATATTACCAATCCTTCCAATCTGGAGGAGCAAGCATTGTCACTGGTTGGAAGAGATATCTATGAGAAGCTAGTGAAGGGCTATACAGAGAAACAGTGGGGGCGTGATTGCAGTGCGCTGCCAGCATTTATTATAAAACGTCTTCCAGTTCGATTTACCTTTGACAACAATTATTTTAATGATCCCTATCAAGGTATTCCCAAGGGTGGGTATACGGCGATGGTGTCAAAGCTTTTGGATGGTGTTGAGGTGCGGGCAAACACAGCATTTGAGGATTTTGTACGCAAGAATGAAAATGACACGTATGTCACTTTTGATGGTCAGCACATTTTTCAAAAAGTGCTTTATACTGGTATGATAGACGCATTTTTTGATTATTGTGAGGGAACGCTAGAGTACCGTTCACTTGATTTTCAGACAGAGCTTCTTGAGGGTGAGGAGAACTATCAGGGAAATGCAGTGGTGAATTACACAGCAAGAGAAATACCCTACACACGCATTATCGAGCATAAGCACTTTGAGTTTGGGACACAGCCAGACACAGTGATTACAAGAGAGTATCCCAAGGAGTGGAAGCGGGGCGACGAGCCGTATTATCCAGTGAATGATGAGAGAAACGCAGTGTTATATCAGAAGTATGTGGCGCTTGCGTCAAGGGAAAAAAAGGTGCTTTTTGGCGGAAGACTGGGACAGTATCAGTATTATGATATGGATAAGGTTATTGCAGCGGCATTAAAGATGGCAGCAGAAGAAATGAAGTAGGAATTGAGTAGGGAAAGATTTCCTCTGCACGGGTCTGTGCATAAAAAAGATGAGTGTTAATGCACTCATCTTTTTTATATTACATATAGTTATTGTAAAGCATTCCTGTATATATACTGGTTACATACGGATTTGGGTAGCTTGCATTGGGATTGGAATATGCGCAGATACGTCGGTCAATATATTCCATTGGGTCAAGCGAAATTGCATTGAGCTTTCGCAGAATCTGTGAACCAAAGCCTTTGATAGCAGTAGCGTCTGTGATATCATCGCTCTTTTGATAGTCAAGGGTGGCATCTTCATTGATGCGAATGCCGTATTTTTCAAGATTGTAGCTGTGCAAATCTAGAAACTTTTGCAAATCCTTTGAGAGTAGCTTTGTGAGTGGTGCATCCACAGAGTCGTTGATTACACCGTTCATAAAATGGTTGTAACCTTCCACAAAGGTCTCAATATTGTTGGCGAGGGACTCCGTATCTGGATAGAGTCCAATCGTGGCAGTGGCAGTCTTGCCAGCGTTTGTTGCTGCGGCATGTGCTGTGATTTGGTCGGACATAGTCATACCAGTGCCAGTGTACTCGGGATGCAGTGTTACATGATAAGCGCCGTGAACACTAAAAGTATTGGAGTAGGAAGATTCCTCATTGCCATTGATACTGTATATAGCGTTTGTTGCTTCCTTAATATTTTTGTTTAGTCCCAGATAGCTTACAATACCACTTTGATAGCTGGTGTTCTCATCTGTGATTGTAAAGTGGCGTTCCCCTTGAACTGGAAGCCCATAAGCATCGGAAGTGACTTCGAGTGCTGAGAGTCCACGTGCTTCGACAACACGCGCTGAAACACCAATATCGGAGTTGTTGATTAGGCGGGCAAGTTTACGTTGTAGATCGCTGTTTGTCTCTCCCTCATGCACATTGAACTGAAGTTCGTAATGGAGTTTATTTGTTAGAAGGTCAAAAGAGTAGCTGTCAGGTTTTAGTCGGACAGGTTGGTCGGCCTTCATATATTTGCTGGTGTTGACCTGCGGTGAGGCGAAGTTCTCAACCTCCAATGTAAAGTCTGTGGGTACAAAATCCTCTGCGTCTTCAGGTTCATACTCTACCGTTGCGAGTGACTCATTGTCACTGTAGGCAGATTTCATTGAGAACAAATCGTCATCGTCACCGCTAAGTGAGTCGATTGTCTGCTTTAAGTCATTAGCACTTTCCTTTAGGTGAATTGCATACGCGATGGAGCGCGGTGAAGGATCCGTCAAATAGAGCGGAGCAAAGCGATTTTTCCACTGGATGGTGCGGTATACATTTTGCAGTTCACTTGCGTCATGTGTGGCGTGGCGTAGACTGCGTTTGCTTTTGCGATTGGAACGATTGTCGTTCTGGCTGCGGTATGTGGTCAAATATTGATCATAGATCTGCATTGTTGAAGAAATTGACATACAGATATCCTCCTTCCTTGGATTATAGATTCTGAGTCTTATGTGAACTGCTTTTTGAACACAAAATTGAATATTAAATTCACAAAACTCCCCTTTTTTAGAGACATACAAGCCCTAAATTGTATGAAAATTCAGAAAAATATTATGTATATCTCTTTGTTATTTTTAACTTATCATGAATTGTATAAAAAAGCAAGGGGTTTACTTGGGAAAAGATGAAAAAATTTCATAATATGAAATTAAATTGCAGAAAAAAGAACAAATTGTATCTAAAACAAATACAATTTCGCATTGTGTTATTTTGTACGATAACAAAATGCTATTCTGCAATCTTTATTATTTTATCATATGTAAACACTGAATTTGGGGGAACTGTTTCATAATATAAATATAACAGTTTGGACAAGCTGACCTATTCCCAGCAAAAATTTACTAGAAATCGCTTTTAAAAATAAGATTCACATAAAAATTCATACAAAATTGCCTGCGTAAAAATAAATGTTGACGCTGTGTCTTCTGTGTGGTATAGTGGAAAAGCAAGATGTCGATTCGGTCTTTTTTTTATGCAATAAAGTTGGTTGCTTTTATTGTTTGTTGGTCGGACAGGCGTCTGGCGGGATTAGAGCAGATAATTACATTGGAACGCTAGCGGAGGTGGAATTATGCGTACAAAGATAACATTGGCATGTACAGAGTGCAAACAGCGCAACTACAATACGACGAAGGAGAAGAAGACTCATCCAGACAGAATGGAGACTAAGAAGTATTGTAGATTTTGCAGGACTCATACTCTGCACAAGGAAACCAAATAAGCAATCGGATTCGTTAGGAGGGACACAATGGCAGATTCAGCGAAGACAGAAGCAAAGAAGGACAGCTTCTGGAAGAGTGTGAAAACAGAATTTAAGAAGATCGCCTGGCCTGACCAGAAAGAAACTGTGAAACAGTCTGTGGCAGTTCTTTGTGTTTCGGTTGTTGTAGGACTTATCATTACCTTTTTGGATACCCTTATCCAGTTCGGCATTAACTTCTTAACAAGTATCGGTGTATAAAAGAGGATGATCATTATGGAAGAGAAGAAAGAACATGTGGCTTCGGGAAAACCGGCAGCTAGGGCAGTAGCCAAGAAGATCATTACCCCCAACATGCAAGAGTGGCTTCCGGTATCGCCAAAGATGCCGGAGCGTGAGGAAGAACTTGATTTTGAGGAATCGGTTGACAAGGAACTTGATTTTGAGGAATCCGCTGAGGAGGAGCCTATTTCTGAAGAGCCAGTTGAGGAAGAACTTGATTCTGAGGAATCCGCTGAGGAGGAGCCTATCTCTGAGGAGTCTGTTGAGGAGGAGCCTCACAGTAGAGTGGCGTTGAGTGACAACAAGAGTGGTCTTGGCATGGGCTGGTATGTGGTGCACACCTATTCTGGATATGAGAATAAAGTGAAGGCAAATATCGAAAAGGCAATTGAGAACAGACACCTTGAGAATGAGATTCTTGAGGTAAGGGTTCCATTGCAGGAAGTAATGGAACTCAAAAACGGCGTGGAGAAAGCATCGCAGAAAAAAATGTTTCCAGGGTATGTGCTGCTGCATATGGATGCGGACAACAATGATGCATGGTATGTGGTTAGAAATACTAGGGGAGTGACTGGATTTGTGGGACCGGGAAGCAAGCCTGTGCCGCTCACAGAGGCGGAGCTGGAAGCGCTGAACTTTGGTGTTGATACCACGGTGGAGTTTTCTGAGGGAGATGTAATCAGTGTCACCGCAGGTGTATGGAAAGATACCGTTGGCACTGTCCAGAAGATTGATGCTGCAAGGCGGACAGTTACAATCAGTGTCGAAATGTTCGGTCGTGAGACGCCAGTTGAGATTAGTTTCTCAGACGTGAAAAAGATGTGGGATTAATTTTTGTTGACAATCACACCAGGAAAGTGATAGTATAAGTGTTGGACGTTTGTCCGTGTGGGAGGGGTATCCGCCCGGACGACCACAAAACAGCGTTTCGTTTCTATAAAAGTATTTTGGGAACGGGAGAGGCTGAGAATAAATTAGGAGGTGCCTGAAATGGCAAAGAAAGTAGAAGGATATATTAAATTACAGATTCCTGCCGCAAAAGCAACACCAGCTCCACCGGTTGGTCCTGCTCTTGGACAGCATGGCGTAAACATTGGAGAGTTCACAAAACAGTTTAACGCCAGAACAGCAGATCAGGAAGGAATGATTATTCCTGTTGTCATCACAGTATATGCAGACAGAAGCTTTAGCTTCATCACAAAGACTCCGCCTGCAGCAGTTTTATTAAAGAAAGCATGTAATATTAAGACTGCTTCAGCGACACCAAACAAGACAAAAGTTGCCACAATTTCTAAGGCAAAGATTCAAGAAATTGCGGAGTTAAAAATGCCTGACTTAAATGCGGCAAGCCTTGAGGCAGCAATGAGCATGATTGCAGGTACAGCAAGGTCTATGGGCATTAAAGTAGAAGATTAAGCGGAGGTAAAGTGAGATGAAGCATGGTAAGAAATATAATGAATCCGCGAAGTTGGTTGATCGCACAATGTACTATGAGATTGAGGACGCGGTTGCGCTGGCAAAGAAAACTGCTGGAGCTAAATTTGATGAGACAGTAGAGGTTCATATTAGAACAGGCTGTGACGGACGTCATGCAGACCAACAGATTCGTGGTGCTGTCGTACTTCCAAATGGAACAGGTAAGACAGTGAGAGTTCTGGTTTTCGCAAAGGGCGACAAGGTGGCGGAAGCAGAGGCTGCCGGAGCGGATTATGTTGGCGGCGATGAGCTGATTCCAAAGATTCAGAATGATGGATGGCTTGATTTTGATGTTGTGGTTGCCACACCAGATATGATGGGCATTGTAGGTCGTCTTGGTAAGATTTTAGGACCAAAAGGTTTGATGCCAAATCCAAAGGCAGGCACTGTCACAATGGATGTTACAAAGGCGATTAATGATATTAAGGCTGGTAAGATTGAGTATAGACTTGACAAAACCAATATTATTCACTGCCCAATCGGAAAGGTTTCCTTTACGGAAGAGCAGTTGACACAGAATCTGAATACGCTCTTAGATGCGATTGTGAAAGCAAAACCGTCCACTCTGAAGGGGCAGTATCTGAGGAGCATCACACTGGCATCTACAATGGGACCAGGTGTAAAGGTAAGTGTTGCTAAGTTCTAATCAAAGATATAGATGATTTGAGACCTCGTTTTGGATAAAAGCGGGGTCTTTTGTGCACAGACCCGCGCAGAGGAAATATACCACTAACGGGTCGCGCGGCGAGTAGGGGAAAAGTTTTTCCTTACTCGATTATACACGGACACGCATAGCAAATTGTCAGCAAAGCTGACGAGTGTCCGGCGCGCAAGTAGATGGAAGCAAGCTTCCCTGCTTGATTATGAGGTGAGTAGTTGGCTGGTAAGAAGACTGGAAAAAGAAGACGCAGGAGGAGTAACCTCTGTGTGTTTATCATATCGTTGATGCTTGTTCTGACAGTGGGGGGAATTGGAATGATTGCATATTCCACTGCGGTACGCGGGGAAGAAGAACCACGGACTGTTGTGGATTTTGGCAGACTAGAACAGGCACCAAACGTCTCAGAATTATTAGAAGATACAGCGATAGAGAGTACGGGGGTTGAGTCGGAGTCATCACAGCAGATGTCGTCGGAGGAAGTGGATACGTTGCTTGCAGAGAATGAGCGACTCTACAATGAAGCAATTTCCAAGGGGGAAAAGGCTTTTCTGGTGGAATGTGCGGACCGGGAACGTGTTACATTTGCGTTTGCGGGTGATATTCTGTTGGATGATGAGTATGCTATGATGTTTCGCTATCGGAGCCGGGGAAGTGATATCAATGATACGTTTTCGGCGCCGCTGCTTGAACGGATGCGCAGCGCAGATGTGTTTATGCTCAATAATGAATTTCCTTTTTCTACGCGGGGGACGCCGACAGAAGGAAAGACATTTACATTTCGGGCAAATCCTGCCAATATAGAAATGTATGCACAACTTGGAGTGGATCTTGTATCTCTTGCAAACAATCATGCCTATGATTTTGGCGAGGAGGCACTTTTGGATACATTTGCTACACTTGAGGAGGCTGGAATACCCTATGTTGGTGCGGGGAGAAATATTGACGAGGCAAAAAAACCGGTCTACTTGATTGCGAATGGAATAAAGATTGCAGTCGTAAGTGCAACACAGATTGAGCGCAATGCAGTGCCAGATACTAAGGAGGCCACTATGACCAATGCTGGCGTACTGCGATGTATGGACCCAACGGCGCTTTTGGAAGTGATTGCACAGGCAAAGGCAAACAGCGATTTTGTTATTCTTTATATTCATTGGGGTACGGAAAGTCAGGAGACAACAGACTGGCTTCAGGATAAACAGGCACCGATTTATGCTGAGGCGGGTGTGGACTTGATTATTGGCGATCATCCGCATTGTCTGCAAAAGATTGACCGCATTTCTGGTGTTCCAGTAGTCTTTAGTCTGGGAAATTATTGGTTTAACTCCAAGACACAAAATACCTGTCTTGTCGAGGTTGCAATTACAAAGGAGGGCATGGAGTATCTCCAATTTGTCCCATGTTTGCAGGAGAACTGCCGCACAAGACAGCTTGAGGGTGCCGAGAAGGCTGAGGTGCTCAATTATATGCGTGGCTTGTCACCGAATATTCAGATTGATTCTGAAGGGTATGTAGGTTTCAATTAATTATAGAAAAAAGCTTGACAGACAAATATAGCTTGTGTTATGGTAGTAAAGGTTATAAAACCATGCCGAAGACAGTAGGTGCGAAACCACATTGTTAGGGTTTTGCGTAAGGATATCGCCTACCGAGGAGAAGAGTTTTTGTGATATGACTTTTTACCTCTCAGAGTGTGTCGCGGCATATTTTGGGAGGTTTTATATTGCACAGATCCATACAGAGGCGCTAAGGCAGCGCATGGGTCGCGTGGTGAGTAAGGAAAAATCTTATTCAAGTAGAAAACTCCTGTCGGCAGGAAGAGGCGGTTTCCCGTCTCTAAAATCTAAAAGGAGGTAAGAAAATGGCAAAGATTGAATTAAAACAGCCGATTGTTGAAGAGATTGCGGCTACAGTCAAGGATGCAGCTACCGTTGTGGTTGTTAAGTACAGCGGCATCACTGTTGCACAGGACACACAGTTGCGCAAGCAGCTTCGTGAGGCTGGTGTTACCTACAAGGTGTACAAAAACACTCTGATGACGCGTGCGTTTAAAGGTACCGCGTTTGAGGGGTTGACAGACAGCCTTGTTGGGACAAATGCTATCGCAACGAGTAAGGATGATGCGACAGCACCAGCGAGAATCTTGAAAAAGTTTTCTAAAGACTGTCCGGCAATTGAATTGAAGGCTGGTGTTGTGGAAGGTATTCTTTACGATGCAGAGGGAATGGCGGAAATCGCAAATATCCCTTCCAGAGACGAACTGATTTCCAAGTTCCTTGGAAGTATTCAGTCTCCTATTACAAACTTCGCACGCGTGCTGAATCAGATTGCAGAAAAAGGGGGACCGGACGCTTGTGAACCGGCTCCAAAGACTGAGGATGCAGCAGTGGAGGAACCCGCAGCAGAGTAGTATTTGTTACAGTTCAGTCTAGGACTGTGCATTTACTGTAAATTATGGCTTTATAAGCCACGTAAAATTGCATAGTGGTAGAAATGCATCAAGTCACGGAACGTGGTTTTGACACCGAGGAGTGGTTTTGCATGGCTTGGTGCTTGTAACAGGAAGGCAAAGGTTGAACTGTTACTAGTATTTTATAGTAAATGACAAAAGTAGTTGCATTTACTATAGATAAAAAATAAGAATTTAATGGAGGAGAACAATAATGGCAAAGTTAACAACAGCAGAATTTATTGAAGCGATCAAAGAGCTTACAGTATTAGAATTAAATGATTTGGTAAAGGCATGTGAGGAAGAGTTCGGTGTATCCGCAGCAGCAGGTGTTGTCGTTGCAGCAGCAGGTGATGGCGCACAGCAGCAGGAGGAGAAGGATGATTTCGATGTAGAGCTTACAGAGATTGGTCCAAACAAGGTGAAGGTAATCAAGGTTGTTCGTGAGGCGACAGGCCTTGGCTTGAAGGAAGCAAAGGATCTTGTTGATAACGCTCCAAAGGTACTTAAGGAAGCAGCGACAAAGGCTGAGGCTGAGGAGCTTAAGACAAAGCTTGAAGCAGAGGGCGCAAAGGTTACATTAAAGTAAGTTTGGCATTCTGGTTACGACAGGTCGGGATAAAATCCCGACCTTTTGGTTTTATGCGCAGACCTGCGCAGAGGAAATATGCCACTAAAGTGGCGCGCAGATCGCGCGGCGAGTAGGGGAAGTAACCTTCCCTACTCGATTTGTTTTTCTTTCATTTTATTTTTGAATTTTTTCATTGACTTCAAAAATAACTTGTGGTAGTATGTAGGATGCACTATTATGAAAAATTGTGCCTATGAGATGCTTCAACTGTTACAATTATTATATAATAGATGTATATCATGAAGAACGGGGTGAAATGTCATGGAAAAGAACAGAATACGTCCAGTGGTCTCTGGTAAGACAATGCGTATGAGTTATCAGCGGCAGGAAGAGGTTCTCGATATGCCGAATCTGATCGAAGTCCAGAAGGATTCCTACAAGTGGTTTCTTGAAGAGGGATTCCGGGAAGCTTTGGCGGATATCTCTCCAATTACAGACTACAGTGGACGGTTAAGTCTGGAATTTGTAGATTATGTTTTGGCGGAAGACGAGATTAAGCATACGATTGAGGAGTGCAAGGAGAGAGACCTAACATATGAGGCTCCTGTGAAGATTAAGGTTCGTCTTCACAATAAAGAAAAAGAAGAAATCACAGAACATGAGATTTTTATGGGCAACTTCCCGCTGATGACAGAGACCGGCACATTTGTAATTAATGGTGCAGAGCGAGTTATTGTCAGCCAGTTGGTGCGTTCCCCTGGCATTTACTACGGCATTGCGCATGACAAGATTGGCAAGAGACTTTTTTCTTGTACTGTAATTCCCAATCGTGGCGCATGGCTTGAGTATGAGACTGATTCCAATGACGTTTTCTACGTTCGTGTCGATAGAACAAGAAAAGTACCAATCACTGTGCTTGTTCGTGCATTGGGGGTTGGTACGAATGAGGAGATTCTCGACTTGTTTGGCGAGGAACCTAAGATACTTGCAAGCTTCACAAAGGATACTGCCGATAATTATCAGGAAGGCTTAAAGGAACTGTACAGCAAGATTCGTCCCGGTGAGCCGTTCAGTTTGGATAGTGCAGAGAACCTTGTGACTGCAATGTTTTTTGATCCTAGAAGATATGACTTGGCAAAGGTTGGCCGATATAAATTTAACAAGAAGCTTGCATTGAAAAATAGAATTAGAAATCAGATTTTAGCGGAAGATGTGGTTGATCCCTTTAGCGGTGAGATTCTTGGTCAGAAGGGCGAGAAAGTGACAGTAGAGATGGCTGAGGAAATTCAGAATGCAGCGGTTCCTTTTGTGTGGATACAGACAGAGGAGCGGCTTGTAAAAGTACTCTCCAACATGATGGTGGACATCACAAATTTTGTGGATTGTGAGCCGAGAAGTCTTGGTATTACAGAACAAGTTTATTTTCCGGTGCTTCGTCAGATTCTTGAGGAGTATGCTGAGAACCCGGAGGAATTGGCAGATGCGATTACCAGAAATGTGTATGAGTTGATTCCAAAGCATATTACAAAGGAAGATATATTGGCTTCCATTAACTACAACATGCATCTTGAGTATGGTCTAGGCAACAGCGATGATATTGACCATCTGGGAAATAGGCGTATCCGAGCGGTTGGAGAGCTTCTTCAAAATCAGTATCGCATTGGTCTTTCTAGAATGGAGCGTGTTGTGCGTGAGCGTATGACAACACATGATTCTGATGATGTGTCACCGCAGGCGTTGATTAACATTAAACCTGTACAGGCTGCCATCAAAGAATTTTTTGGTTCTTCCCAGTTGTCGCAGTTTATGGACCAGAATAATCCACTCGGTGAGCTGACACACAAGAGGCGTCTTTCGGCGTTGGGACCGGGCGGGCTTTCCAGAGATCGCGCTGGATTTGAGGTGCGTGATGTACACTATTCTCACTATGGTAGAATGTGTCCAATTGAAACGCCAGAAGGTCCGAACATTGGTTTGATTAACTCGCTGGCATCTTATGCTAGAATCAATGAGTATGGGTTTATTGAGGCGCCATACCGAAAAATTGACAAGACAGACCCAAAGAATCCGCGCGTTACAAATGAAGTGGTCTATATGACAGCAGACGAGGAAGATAATTATCATGTAGCGCAGGCGAATGAGCAGCTTGATAAGAATGGATATTTTGTGCGAAATTCTGTGTCCGGCCGATACCTTGATGAGACGCAGGAGTATCCTAAGGCAATGTTTGACTATATGGACGTGTCACCCAAAATGGTGTTTTCCGTTGCAACTGCGTTGATTCCGTTCCTTCAAAATGATGATGCCAACCGTGCGCTCATGGGGTCAAACATGCAGCGTCAGGCAGTGCCGCTTCTCTTTACAGAGGCGCCTGTAGTTGGTACTGGAATTGAGGTAAAGGCGGCTGTTGACTCTGGTGTCTGCGTGGTGGCAAAGAAGGCGGGAACAATCACCTATGTATCCTCCAAATTGATTCGAGTGACGTATGATGACGGTGAAAAAGCAGAGTTTAAACTACACAAGTTTGAGCGCAGCAATCAGTCAAACTGCTATAATCAGAAGCCGATTGTATTTAAGGGAGATCATGTGGAAGCAGGTCAAGTGATTGCGGATGGCGCGTCAACTAGTGGCGGGGAGCTTGGTCTGGGCAAGAATCCATTAATTGGATTTATGACCTGGGAAGGATATAACTATGAGGATGCGGTTCTTTTAAGTGAGCGGCTTGTTATGGAAGATGTGTACACTTCCATTCATATAGAAGAGTATGAGACAGACGCGCGTGACACGAAACTTGGACCAGAGGAAATTACAAGAGATGTGCCAGGTGTCGGTGACGATGCGCTCAAAGATCTTGATGATAGAGGAATTATTAGAATTGGCGCGGAGGTTCGCGCTGGCGATATTCTTGTCGGTAAAGTTACACCGAAAGGAGAGACAGAACTGACAGCGGAGGAACGTCTTCTGCGTGCAATTTTTGGTGAGAAGGCGCGTGAAGTGCGAGATACTTCATTGAAAGTGCCGCACGGTGAGTATGGCGTCGTTGTGGATGCAAAAGTTTTCTCAAGAGCAAATGGAGACACAGAGCTTGCGCCGGGAGTGAATCAGACAGTGCGGATTTACATTGCGCAGAAGAGAAAGATTTCTGTTGGGGATAAGATGGCTGGTCGTCATGGAAACAAGGGTGTTGTTTCCCGTGTGCTTCCAGTGGAGGATATGCCATATTTGCCAAATGGACGTCCTCTGGATATTGTGTTGAATCCGCTTGGTGTGCCATCGCGTATGAATATTGGGCAGGTGCTTGAGATTCATTTATCACTGGCGGCAAAAGCGCTTGGATTTAATGTGTCAACCCCAGTGTTTGACGGTGCAAATGAGTTGGATATTATGGATACGCTTGATCTTGCAAATGACTATGTAAATCTTGAGTGGGAAGAGTTTGAGGCAAAGCACAAGGAGGAACTGCTTCCAGAGGTGTTGGAATATTTGTCGGAGAACAGAGAACACAGAAAACTTTGGAAGGGTGTACCAATCTCAAGAGATGGTAAGGTTCGGTTGCGAGATGGCAGAACCGGTGAATACTTTGACAGTCCTGTTACAATTGGACACATGCACTATCTGAAACTGCATCATTTGGTGGACGACAAGATTCATGCGCGTTCCACTGGACCGTATGGCATGGTTACACAGCAGCCGCTCGGTGGCAAGGCGCAGTTTGGTGGGCAGCGTTTTGGTGAGATGGAAGTTTGGGCGCTAGAGGCATATGGCGCGTCTCATACATTGCAGGAGATTTTAACAGTAAAGTCCGATGATGTTGTAGGGCGTGTAAAAACTTACGAGGCGATTATCAAGGGTGAGAATATACCAGAGCCTGGTATACCAGAATCTTTCAAGGTGCTGTTAAAGGAGCTTCAGTCTCTTGGACTTGATGTGAAGGTATATGACGAAAATCAAAATGAAGTGGAACTTAAGGAATCTGTCGATTACACAGAGACGGATTTTCGCGTTGAAATGGAGGGCGACCATAAATACGATAACACAGAGAATCTGGAAGGCTATCAGCAGAAGGAGTTTGACGCTGCAAGCGGTGATTTGGTTGACGCGGAGGATGATTTTGAGGAAGATGATGATTATTCTGATGATTACGACGCGGATGAAGATAGCTTTGATGAGGATTATGAGTAAGAATATCTGGAAGGAGTGCCAAAATGTCTGAGAATAAAATTGAACAGAGCCAGTCTATCTCTTTTGACGCCATCAAAATTGGTCTGGCTTCTCCTGAGAAAATCAGAGAATGGTCAAAAGGCGAGGTAACAAAACCGGAAACCATAAACTACAGGACTTTAAAACCAGAGCGTGATGGTCTGTACTGCGAGAAGATTTTTGGACCCAGCAAAGACTGGGAATGCCATTGCGGGAAATACAAGAAGATTCGTTACAAGGGTGTGATTTGTGATCGCTGCGGTGTTGAGGTCACAAAGTCCAGTGTGCGCAGAGAGCGTATGGGACATATAGAGCTTGCCGCTCCAGTGTCGCATATCTGGTATTTCAAAGGAATACCAAGCCGCATGGGATTGATTCTTGATTTGACGCCGCGCGTGCTTGAAAAAGTGTTGTATTTTGCGTCCTATATTGTTTTGGACCCAAAAGAAACTTCCCTCGAATACAAGCAAGTGCTGTCGGAGAAGGAATATCAGGACAATGTGGAAAAATGGGGCAAGAATGCATTTCGCGTTGGTATGGGAGCGGAGGCAATCAAGGAGCTTTTGGAGGCGATTGACCTCGAGAAAGACTGTGAGGAACTTTCTGCAGAACTCAGAAATGAGAATACAAAGGGGCAAAAACGTGCTAAGATTGTCAAAAGGCTGGAGGTTGTGGAGTCCTTTCGGGCATCGGGCAATCGGCCGGAGTGGATGATTATGGATGCGATTCCTGTGCTTCCGCCAGATTTACGTCCAATGGTTCAGCTTGATGGTGGCAGATTTGCAACCTCAGATTTAAACGATTTATATCGCAGAATTATCAACAGAAACAATCGTTTAAAAAGGCTGTTGGAACTTGGCGCGCCAGATATTATTGTCCGCAATGAGAAACGTATGCTCCAGGAAGCAGTTGACGCGCTGATTGACAATGGAAGACGCGGACGGCCTGTCACGGGACCGGGCAATAGAGCCTTAAAATCCCTGTCAGATATGTTAAAGGGAAAAGGAGGTCGTTTCCGTCAGAATTTGCTTGGAAAACGTGTGGACTATTCTGGACGTTCTGTTATTGTAGTGGGACCGGAGTTAAAGATTTATCAATGTGGTCTGCCAAAGGAAATGGCAATTGAGCTGTTTAAGCCTTTTGTGATGAAAGAACTTGTTTCAAGGCAGATTTCACAGAATATTAAACATGCTAAAAAGTTGGTAGAAAAGCTTGATCAGTCTGTGTGGGACGTTTTGGAGGAGGTTATCAAGGAGCATCCAGTGATGTTAAATCGTGCTCCGACGCTGCACCGACTTGGTATTCAGGCGTTTGAGCCAATCTTGGTAGAAGGAAAAGCAATCAAACTGCATCCATTGGTATGTACAGCATTTAATGCTGACTTTGACGGAGATCAGATGGCAGTACATCTTCCGCTGTCAGTGGAGGCACAGGCAGAGTGCAGATTTTTGCTGCTCTCGCCAAACAATCTATTAAAACCTTCTGATGGTGGACCGGTTGCCGTCCCATCACAGGATATGGTGCTTGGTATTTACTATCTGACGCAGGAGAGACCGGGAGCACTTGGCGAAGGGAAATATTTTAAGAACGTGAATGAGGCGATCCTTGCCTATGAAAACAAGGCATGTACACTGCATTCTAGAATTAAGGTGCGTGTGACCAAAACCATGCCAGATGGAGAAGTGCTTTCTGGAATAGTTGAGTCTACGTTGGGACGATTTATTTTTAATGAAATTCTCCCGCAGGATTTGGAGTTTGTGGACAGAAGCAAAATGGAAAATCAACTGCTTCCCGAAGTGGATTTCCATGTGGGCAAGAAGGGATTAAAACAGATATTGGAAAAGGTTATCAATATTCATGGCGCTACAAAGACAGCTGAGGTACTTGATAGCATTAAAGCGATGGGATACAAATATTCCACACGCGCTGCCATGACCGTTTCCATTTCTGATATGACAGTGCCTGCAGAGAAAGCACAGATGCTTGAGGAGGCGCAGAAGACAGTAGACCGCATTACAATGAATTTTAGACGTGGTTTGATGACCGACGAAGAGCGCTATAAGGCGGTTGTCGAGACATGGAAAGAAACAGACGATGCGTTGACGGAAAAGCTTATTGGCGGTCTTGACAAATACAATAATATTTTTATGATGGCGGATTCTGGTGCGCGTGGTTCTAACCAGCAAATTAAACAGCTTGCGGGTATGCGTGGGTTGATGGCTGATACGACAGGGCGGACTATTGAGTTGCCAATTAAGTCAAATTTCCGTGAAGGGCTTGACGTGTTGGAGTATTTTATGTCAGCGCATGGTGCGCGAAAAGGTATGTCTGACACCGCGCTTCGTACAGCCGATTCTGGTTATCTGACACGCCGCATGGTTGATGTTTGCCAGGAGTTGATAATCCGTGAGGTTGACTGCTGTGAGGGAAAAGATTATATTCCTGGAATGGAAGTTGCAGCATTTATGGATGGCAAGGAGACCATTGAGAGCTTAAAAGACCGCATTACAGGCAGATATTCGTGCGAGGACATTAAAGATAGAGATGGAAACATTCTTGTGGAGAGAAATCATATGATTACGCCAAGTAGGGCGGCAAAGATTTTGAGCAGGGGTGTGGATAAGAAAGGCGAGCCAATTGAGAAAGTAAAGATTCGTAATATTCTTTGTTGCAAATCTCATATTGGTATCTGTGCAAAATGTTACGGTGCAAATATGGCAACAGGCGAGGCAGTTCAGATTGGTGAGGCAGTTGGAATTATTGCAGCACAGTCAATTGGTGAGCCTGGTACGCAGCTTACTATGAGAACATTCCATAGTGGTGGTGTTGCCGGTGATGATATTACACAAGGTCTTCCGCGTGTCGAGGAGCTTTTTGAGGCGAGAAAACCGAAAGGACTTGCAATTATCGCTGAGTTTGGCGGTACAGCAATCATTAAGGATACCAAGAAGAAGCGTGAGATTATTGTCTCTGATGGCGTTAATGAAAAGACATATCTGATTCCTTATGGTTCTCGTATCAAGATTGCAGATGGCGCTGAACTAGAAGCAGGAGATGAGTTGACAGAGGGTAGTATTAATCCACATGACTTGTTAGAAATCAAGAAAATTGACGCCGTTCAGAATTACCTTTTGCGAGAGGTACAGCGTGTTTATCGCTTGCAAGGTGTGGATATTGCGGATAAGCATATTGAGGTAATTGTGCGCCAGATGCTTAAGAAGAAACGTATCGAGACGAGCGGTGATACAGAATTTCTTCCTGGAACGCTGGTGGATGGTATTGAGTTGGAAGACATCAATGAGCGGCTTTTTGCAGAAGGAAAACAGCCAGCAGAATATAAAGATGTGATTTTGGGTATTACAAAGGCAGCGCTTGCCACAAGTTCATTCCTCTCTGCCGCGTCTTTCCAAGAGACCACAAAAGTTCTTACGGAAGCGGCTATCAAGGGTAAAATTGACCCACTGATTGGTCTGAAGGAAAATGTTATTATCGGAAAACTGATTCCTGCTGGAACTGGATTGAGACGTTACAGAAATGTAAAGCTGAATACAGATGTGGATTTGGATTCTACATTGGATTTTGTGGATGATTTTGAGTTTGATACCACAGTTTCAGACGCAGATGTAAACATGGATTTGGATGCTGACTTGGAGATGGAGTTTGAGGATGAAGCGCCTGTAGAGGAGAGCTTGGTCATTCAGGAAGAGCCAGTTGGCGCAATAGAATAACATTGTAAAAGGCAAAACAGTCTGTTGTAAGACAGGGCGTTTTGCTTTTTTATGCGTGGATTTGTGCATAATGTGAAAATCATATATGACAGTTTTTGCATAGGAAATATGCCACTAATGTGGTGCACAGGTCGCGCGGTGAGTAGGGAAGGAGACTTCCCTGCTTCGTTGCACACAAGAGGCCAAATGAAATACATCAGCAAGCTGACGGGTGCGTGGCATGCAAGTAGAGAAAAGGGACCTTTCCCATTTGATTGTACATGTATACTCAAAGGAAGATAGTCAGCAAAGCGGCACAATGTAACAGTTCAGCCTTCTGCTTTCTGTTATCTGCATCAAGTCCTGCAAAACCATGTCCCGTGTCTTGATGCGTTTGTGGCACTACGTAATTTTATGTGGCTTATAAATCCATAATTTACAATAAATGCAAGGTCCTAGACTGAACTGTAACCACACAATAACAAATTTTTAGAGAATTGTTGTGTTTTCCACAATTTTGGTATAATATAAGTATATCTGTGAAATAGATTCTGCATGAAAGGTTTTGGAGGTTCATATAGTTAATATAGAATATTTTCTGACTTCAGGGCGGTAGGAATCGATTGAGGAAGAGCTGTATTGAAATAGAGCGACCGCAATCCCACTGGTTTTAGGGTGGATTAAGGTAGCCAAAAGTAGTGGTTTGTACTATACTTACGACATGGGGACATGAAAATTGAAAAACAGATAGGATTGGATTTGGACATTAAAGATTTATGTATTACGTCAAATGCAAAAAAATATGAAAATCCAAAGATAGTTGGGAACTATGAGAAAAAACTTGCAAAGCTGAAAAGGCAGTTGTCACATAAGGAAAAAGGGAGTAGCAGTTATTTCAAACCAGAAAAAATAGCATTGTGTTATGAGAGGATAGTAAATATCAGAAGAGATTATCTACGCGACATTTTTTATGAGATTATCAGCGAAAACCAAGTGATAGTTGGGGAAAATCTTCAGATAAAGAATATGATAAAAAATTACCATATGACAAAAACAATATTGGATGTATCGCGGAATGAGTTTCAAAGGCAATTAGAGTATAAAGCGTTGTGGAACAAGAGAGAATATGTAGAAGTCAAGAAATTATCTATAAGAAAATGGATATGTTCTGTTTATGGAGCAGAACATGATAGAGATGTAAATGCTGCAAAGAATATATTTATGGAAGAATTAAGGCAAACAGTATAGAAACAATAAGAGTATAGGGCAGGGACTGCCCGAATAAATGCCTGTGGAGATAGTAGGTTAAAGAAGCAGGAAGCCTGTTGATTTTAGGCAATGGGTAGTTCACATAAAGTGCATCAGAAAGAAAGGTTAGCGAACATGAAAAAACGAGCATTAGCGCTTTTTATGGCGGTGATTCTTGCCCTGCAACTGACAGGGTGTAATGCAAGGAAAGAGGAGAGCAACATTACAGCCTCCAACAGAACACAGAGCAGTATTAAGGAGCTGTTTAACAATGCGAAAAAAGATAAAAAAGACACAGAAAAGACGACAGCTGACGAGAAGGAATTGCAAGATGAAGAGCTTGTAGATAAGATTTTGGAGGGAGAGGAAAATGACGAGGACGAAGAAGAGGAACAAGAGGTTCGCTATCAGGATGATTATTATGAGTATGTAAATCAGAATTTACTCTCAAAGATTGAACTTTCGGCGACAGACGCACACTGGGATTGGTTTAGTGAGCTAAATGCTGTGGTGAGCAGTGAGATGGAAGACATTATTGAGGATTTGGCAAATGATGGAAAAACCTATGAGCGAGGGAGTTCGGAACAGAAGATTAAGGACATGTACGAGTGTGTGACGAATATGGAAAACCGCGAGGAGACCGGACTTGGACCACTAAAACCACATATGGACAGTATTCGGAGCGCTTCTACTATAGCGGAGTATGTGGATGCGTTGTCACAATTGAGTGGTGAGTTTGGATTTAGCAGTATTGTTGGCGGATATAATATTATGCAGGACAAGGCGGACTCCAGTGAGTATGCAGTGTATATGATGTATGCTGACACCTTGATTGGCAAGGAATATATTGAGGGGGAAAATACACAGGAATACGTGGATATGTATCTGGACTATGTGAATGACATGCTCATGGAATTTGGCATGACTGCAAATGAGGCGGCACAGAGTACAGATTCTATTGAGGAGTTGCTGCGGGATATCTGTGCATCATCATTGACAACAGAACAGAAATATGATCCTGCACTTACCTACAATGTGTATACGCAGAATGATTTGCAGAACCTTTTCACAAATATTGACGTGCCCAGAATGCTTGAGATTCTTCACATAGATGGGCAGGATAAATATATCGTCATGGATGTGGAACAGGCAAAAAAAATCAATTCATTGCTAGTGGAGGAAAACTTGCAGGCATTGAAAGATTATTCCACATTTGTGATGCTCAACGATACAGCAAAATATGCCAATGCAACTTATGCAAAGCTCAGTGATGACATGAAAAATGCATTGTATGGCATTACAGAGAGTTGGGGCGACGAAAAAACATGGAAAAAGTTGACCCAGGAGATGCTTCCGTGGGATTTTGGTATGATCTATGTCAAAGAGCATTTTTCGGCCAAAGACAAAGAGGCTGTGGAGAGGATGATTGACCAGATCTTGGAGGAATATGAGACAATTATCAATCGCCAAAAGTGGATGAGTGAGGCGACGAAACAAAAAGCAATTCGCAAGCTTGAGACAATGCAAGTTAAGATTGGCTATCCAGATCAATGGCCGGCTGCCCGCGATATGATGCAGGTGACCCCGATTTCGGAGGGGGGGAGCCTGCTATCCAATATGTTAGTGAGTATGCAGGTTGCAATTGATGACAGTTTAAATAAGCTTGGAACAAAGGTTGATCGGTCAGAATGGGATGTGACCCCACAGACGATCAATGCAATGTATGATCCCTTAAATAATGAAATTATCTTTCCAGCGGCAATTTTGCAGGCGCCGTTCTACGATAGAGACAACAGTTATGGGGCTAATCTAGGGGGGATTGGTTTTGTTATCGCCCATGAAGTCAGTCATGCATTTGATTCTAGCGGTGCATTGTATGATGAGTATGGCAATTACAATGTCTGGTGGACAGAGGAGGAGATGGCAGAGTACAAGAGAATGTCTCAGTCCATTATTGATTACTACAATAATTATGAGATGATGGGTGTCAAGGTGAATGGAGACTTAACCTTGATGGAGAACATTGCAGATTTAGGGGCGATGACCTGTATTTCTTCGATTATAGGAGAGGATGCGAAAGCACTCGACGAGGCATTCGGACAGATGACATATAACTGGGCGAGTGAGGATACGGCAAGTTTTATGATGTATCTTTTAAACACAGACACGCATTCACCCAACAAAGTGCGAGTCAATGCAGTTTTGAGTTCTTGCGATGCCTTTTACAAGATTTATAATATCAAGGAGACAGATGGTATGTATGTGGCACCAAAGGATCGAGTTGGCATCTGGAAATAATGGAGAAAAGGGTATGAGAAAAACGAAGGAATTGCGAATTAAGATAACTGGGGTGCTGTTGGTTGCTGTGATTGCGGCAACCTCAGCACAGGGAAATTTTTCATTACAAAAGATATATGCGGCAGAGTTTACGGTTACCGAGAGCAAAGCAGTGCTCTACAGCAATGATAAGACAAGAGTATATAAACAACCTGATATTAATTCGGGTGTTGTGACAGTGATTGCAAAGGATCTTCCGGTTGATGTGACTGGAATCACTTCTAACGGTTGGTTTCGCATTTCACTCAATGGCACATACTATGTGCCGGGAGATGGTCTGGTTTCCCAAAACACAGGTGGTGTTGGTGTTGTGGTTGGTTCAGATATTATGGCATTGACCAGAGGGACATTTTCCTTTTTTGATAATTCAGAACTGGGGGATTTTGACACGAATGATGTTGAGGATATGGATGCAAACACCTATATTAAGTATCTGGACTCTTTTTTGATGGGGTATGCGCTGCAGGATTTTTGTATTATGCAGGACAGCGGTAGATATCTAAAGGAAACTTATGAAAATGAAGCAAAATTGGACAAGAATGTTGCGGCAATAACCATGCAGGCATATCTTATCAATTATAGAAATAGGTATCTTAGCAACAGCCTTTCGGGACCATTTAGAAATGAGAAAGAACTGAAACTTGCACTCAACCGAGCGATTCGCTACAATATTAACAAATTTGGAACTGTCTTTAAGAGTACAGGTATTGGAAGTGACGAGAGCAAGGCAAAGAAAACACTGGAAAGTGTAGTAGATGAAATAAAGGCAGAGCAGGGTGTTTCATTTACATGCCGCATGGAGTACGGAACTTACAAGGAAAAGGACGGAAAAGAAGGAAAAGGCTGGATTATAGAGTTTACTAAAAAGGATTAGTGGCAATGAACAGAGATGAACATGTTGTGATTGCAGACAGCGATGGATATTTTTATTGCAGGGCAGTAGACTGCAGGCTAAACTATAAGAAGGAGCAACAGGTATGCGGGCGTGGGTGTCCTTGTTTTATGGAAAGGACACAGAGCGTCCCGGGGCGCTTTGCGTGTTGTTATCAGGAAAAGGGATTGGCGGAAAAACCAGCCCTTTTTCCGTCTGTTGCAGGAATGGATGCACAGCTTTACAAGGCGTATACATATGCTGCTGAGGCGCACGCAGGACAGTTTAGAAAGAAAACAGATATTCCATATATTGCACATATTATTACGACTATGAACTATGCGATAGAACTTACAAAGGATACACGAGTGCTGCAGGCGGCAATTTTGCACGACACAGTTGAGGATACTTGGGTGACTCTTGATGACTTAAAAAGGGAGTTTGGGGAGCAGGTTGCTTGTCTTGTGGAGACAGAAACGGAAAATAAGCGCCGCAATATACCTGCCTCACAAACATGGGAAATTCGCAAGCGAGAGACGGTCGAACATTTAAAACAAGCCTCTCTCGACACAAAAGTGATTGTTCTTGCGGACAAGACTGCCAATCTGGAGTCCATTGTAAAGGAGCAGCGTCACATGAGCGGCAATATCTGGACGAAGTTTAATCAGCCAGATAAAACAAAACAGGAGTGGTATTTTCGTGCTGTTCGAGAGCAATTGACAGAATTTGAAGATACAAGTGTTATTAAGGCTTATGACACGTACCTCGAAAATTTGTTTTGAAAAAATGTAAACATATGTTGACAAAACACGAAAAATGTTATATTATAACATTTGTTTAATGATGTATAGCCCTGATGGGGTGCATTGTGGGTAAGAAGATTTTTTCTTGCCGGATTGCATGGGACAATTTCCTGTGCAGTGATTTTGTTCATTACAAGGGGGGATAAAATGAACGATTTTGCTATACTCTTAGCATTTTTAGGAGCGTATTTGTTCGTGATTCTAGTGATTTTGGTGATATGCTATGTGTTGACATCATTGGCACACATGAAGGCACTTAAAGCTTTGGGATATGATAAAGCTTGGATGGCATGGATTCCCTTTGCGCAACAGTATGCACTTGCAGATGTAGTGGCAGGCAACCAAGATTCAGTAACACTTTTTGGGACATTTTCAGTTCCGGTAATGCTTTATAAGTTTTGGTGGGGATTGTTGTTTATTTGTCCGTTTATTCCCGTTGTTGGCACACTTGCATCGATGGCCTTGACAATTATTTTTCTTGGCAATTGTTATGTAAAAATCTATGCCAGATTGGATGGGACTTCCGAACAGGAACAACAGGTGATTGGATACCTTTCTGGATTTTTGGTAATTATTGCTGTTATAAAATTCCTTGCAGGAAAATATAACGCAAAGTAAAGGTAACAAGAATGAGGAGCGGAATGGCTTGTCAGAGCTGTTCTGCTCTTTTTATGCGCAGACCCGTGTATAATGTGAAAACCATACATGACAGTTTTCACGTAGGAAATATGCCACTAACGTGGTGCACAGGGCGCGTAGCAAGTAGGGGAAGATTACTTCCCCTACTCGATTGTACATGCATTAAAAAGGAAGTTTGTCATATTAGAAAAATATAAGGGGGATTTTATGGGAAGTGTAGTTTCGGAGGAACGATGTCTATATGCAGCAAAATGTGGTGCCTGTCACATTGGTGAGATGAGTTATGAGCAAGAGCTGGCAGAGAAAAACAAATGGGTGATCAGTCATATTGGAAAGTACTGTCATCAGATTCATGACATTATAGGAATGTATTATCCATATCATTATAGAAATAAAGTTCATGCTGTACTTGGCAAAGTCAAAGATACTGTTGTGGCGGGAACTTATGCGGAAGGTACACATACAATTATTCCTGTAAATAGTTGTCTTATTGAGGATGTGCAGGCATCTGCTATTATTCAGACTGTGGCGGAATTAATTCAGTCTTTTAAGTTGTGGGTGTACAATGAGGATACAGGGCGCGGATTAATGAGACATATTCTCGTTAGAAAGGGTACTGCCACAAAACAAATTATGGTTGTACTGGTGACTGCATCAACGGAATTTCCGCATAAAAATCATTTTGTGGAGGTTTTAAGGACACGTCATCCAGAGATTACAACCATTGTGCAAAATATCAATACAAAGCAGACAAGCATGGTACTTGGTGATAAAAATAAAATTCTATATGGGCAGGGATATATTGAAGATGTGCTGTTGGGGCTTCGTTTTCGAATCTCTTCTAATTCCTTTTATCAAGTAAATTCTGCCCAAACACAGGTTTTGTATAAAAAAGTAATACAGGCAGCAGCGCTTACAGGAGATGAGACAGTAATTGATGCCTACTGTGGAATCGGTACAATTGGCATGTGTATGCACGCAAAGGCGAGACGTGTGATCGGCATTGAGCTGAATGAGCAGGCAGTAAAAGATGCAAGGGAGAATGCAAAACAAAATCATCTAAAAAAAATACAGTTTGTGGCGGCAGATGCGACAGAATATATGACACAGATGTCACAAAATGGGATGCGCGCAGATGTGATTATAATGGACCCGCCGCGAAGTGGGAGTACTGAGGCGTTTGTAAAGGCGACAGTTTCCCTTAGACCACGGTGTGTTGTATATGTCTCATGCAACCCAGAGACACTTGGAAGAGATTTGGAGTGGTTTTGCAGAGAGGGATATATTGCAGAGGAAGCGTGGATTGTTGATATGTTTAGTTTTACACAGCATGTGGAGACGTGTGTACTTTTGTCCCAACAAAGGGGTGATGATTATATCAAGGTTTCTTTGGAACCCGGATGTAACACCCGCTGAAACAAACGCTACCTATGAAGAAATCAAAAAATATATTGCAGAGAAGTACAAACAAAAGGTTTCTACGCTTTATATTGCTCAAGTAAAGAGAAAGTATTGTCTAGAGATTGGGAAAAACTACAATATTTCTAAAAATGCTAATGCCAAAGTGTCAAATTGTCCTGTAGATAAGGAAGATATGATAGTAGCTGCACTGAAGCATTTTCAAATGTTTCCTGTGAAGTCTGAGGTTATATAGTATTGTGTGATATTAAAGGGAGCTGTTTCGAGATGAACAGTTCCTTTTTGTGAGGTGAATATTTTGATCAATTGTATACTGAAAGGTAAAAGGTGAGTTTGTGTAGTTTTCATTGTAATAAAGGTATACCATGCAATTTATAGAATAGAAAAATTGTTTACATATAAAAATATGAGAAAATAGTGAGAAAATTGTAGTTTTTATAGTTAAGGGCATCCATGTATTAAAAAGATACAGATCGTCAGTATCTTCTAAAAAGATGACAAAGACTAGTGGAGTAATATACATTGATCCGCCATCTAAGCCTTTTCTGATTATTCAGGTTATATTCTTCATTGCAGTTTCATGTAAAGTATATGCAATTAGTAAGGTTACGCAGGCATATATTTGTAAAAGTTTGCATTTGGGTCATAATTTTTTACTAAGTTAGACAGAAAACCTGTGGAATATATTAATATGTAAAAATATGAGCAGCCAGAATGTGTTAGTCAAAAAGACAAAAAATTAGGTGTTACAATAAAATATTTGGCATATCAGGCAGGGGAGTATGATTACTTTGTGGACTTGTGCGCATCATATTGGAAATGCCAAATTTAAAGATTATCCAGAGCCAGGTACGGCGTTTCCTGCGAAATAACGGGGCACGTTCCGTGATATTAGACGCATTATGCGAATTAGAAGATGGATCAATGTCAAATATTGAGGTTCAGAAGGCTGATGATGATAACCATCAGAAAAGGATACGTTTCAACCAGTCCAATATCGACACTATATTCACCGAGAAGGGAATAAGGTATAAAGAACTTCCTGATACTTATATGATATTTATCTCGAAATTTGATAATTTTGGAAAAACAGCACAGTATACCATATAGACAGGGTAATTCGCGAGACAGGCGATGTTGTTGGGAACGGGTACATGAGGTTTATGTGAATGTAGCTGTTGATGACGGTTCTGATATGGCGGAGTTGATGCAGTATTTTAAAGACAACAGTGATACGAATAATAAGTTTGCAAAATTGAGTAACAGGGTAAATTATTTTAAGTATGAAAGGGCAGGTGTTAACATTATGGCAACTTTATTTGAGGAATATTTGACTGAGGAATAGAGAAAGGGTATAAGAGGTATAACTAAGTCTTATTTAAGATTTAATCAAAGTCCAGAAAGTGCAAAGAATGCGATTTTGGAGGAATATTCTGATATTGATGAAAGGCTCATAGATGAAATTATTGATGAGGTGTATGATTTGGTGAGATAATATCAGTTCAGGGGTAGTCTTATGGAGAAGCCTGACCTGTGAAGATGCCATATTAGAACCACTATATAGACAGCCTTTGTGATGACGAAGATGAGTATGATTATACAGAACTGCCTTTTACATAATTGAAAAAATGTAATATATTATAGGGATTGTGGAGTTCTGTAGATATGCCTGTTTGAAGTGAAAAAATACTTGAATCGTGCTAGTTCAGGTATTTTTTTATTGCAAAATTCAGGGCGCTGGCAGCGTCAGACAGAGTTGTACTTTTTTGTGAAATCGCGATTTTGAGTTTTTCGTGTATTTCGGAGTTTTTGGCAGGTGTCTGTAAGGGCTGGGGTAGCTTTGAGGCAGGTGCTGGTTTTACCTGTTCATTCGTTGCATGATTCTGTTTGCGCGGAATATGCAGACATGGTTCAGGGGTAGTGTAGGCGATATTTTTCTATTAAAATCTGGGGCTAAATGTTTTTATAAATGATTGTTTTCCTGCGCAAAAAAGCACAAGGAAAAAAGCTTTGTCTGAAATTTCCCTTTTATCGGGGATTTTAAGAATTTGTCACATATGGGAAAATGGATAATGATGTTTTTATTTTGAAAGGGGGCGCGTTTATGACGAATAACTTTTTTAAAATGCTTGCTAAGTTGAATAGTGAGTTCCTGCAGAAATACACACCCTTGCCAGTATCAAGTAAAGAGACGATTAAAAGGCTGATTCTGTATGTAGGGTCAGGTTCTTGGTCTAAGCCAGAGGTGACAAAATTATATTGCTGCAACTGGAATAAATCGTATGACCAGCTCAGGCTGATTTTTACAGAGGAAGGTTTCAGAGATCGCAATGAAGTGACAATCCGCAGGCAAATGTTCATGTACGGTAAAGAAGCAAGAAACCGAAAACAAGAGATAGACCGCCAGTACCACACTATTCCAAACCAAAGACCAAAAGACAAGCATTATCAAAATGTGCATAACAGGCTATTTCGTCATGGATAACTCTGTTCACAGAACATGGAAAAGCTAAAGTGCAGCTTTCCCACATTCTGCAAACAAAGTTACCCACAACTCCATGAGATAGCCAGTTATACACATTCCCACAATGCCGACTACAGCGGAATTTCTCTCTTTTATATATTTTTGTATATGTTTATTGCAGTAAATAGCAAATAAATTGTATTATATTATCCATGTAGAACCAAAAATAAGAGGAACTATTAGAAAACATTTGCTAAGATAATATGAATCAAAACGAAAGGAAATAAACATGGAATGGAATGAAAAACTACAAGTAATTATTGATTATGCTGAAAATCATTTACAACGAAAAGAAGAAGTGATTGATAGTGAAGAAATTTCCAAAATTGCAGAATGCTCTTTTGGTTTTTTCCAAAAGGTATTTTCATATATGAATGGTATTAGCTTTGCTGAATATATTCGTTCACGAAAATTAACTTTAGCTGGATATGATTTGAAAAGCACAGATTTAAAAGTGATTGATATAAGCTACAAATATGGTTACGATTCTCCTACATCATTTACAAAGGCATTTCAACTTTTTCACGGAGTATCACCAAGAGAAGCACGAAATCTGAATGTTATTTTAAAAGTTGTTCCCAAAATGCAAATATTAGAACGCCATGAATATTCATGGAAACTTGAACAAAAAGAAAGTTTTCGGTTAGTAGGAAAAAGCATTGTTGTGTCTTGCGAAAATAATCTTCATTTCAAGAAAATACCGGAATTTTGGAATGAATGTCAACGTAATGGTATTTTTGCAAAACTAATTTCGATAGATACTGCTACACAAAAAGGGATATTTGGTTTATTTGGAGCTTATGATGAACAGTTAAACGAAATTGAATATTCTATTATGGCTATATCTGATAGGGAACTGCCACAAGGTTTTACTGAAATCAATATTCCAACTGCTACATGGGCAATTTTTGATTGCAGAGGTTCCGTTCCGCAAGCAATACAGAAAGGTTGGCAATATCTTAATGAAGAATGGCTTGTCAAATATCCATTCCAACATGCACAATGCCCGGAAGTAGAATGGTATAGTAATGGAAATGTGTATGATAGCAACTATTTAAGTCAAATATGGATACCAATTATAGAGGAGGAATAAAAATGGTACATTTAGTTTATTGCGATAACGCAGGCAAAAAAGGTGAAAAAGTATTAGATAAAATTTTGGCGGAAACTAAGACAATGATTGTGCGCGGAGCAGCAGGAAGAAAAATTCCCCACAGTAGAGTGTTTGAGGGTGAATGTCTTTATTTCATAGAAAAAGGAAGTACGGAGATAAGGACAACTGCTATTGTAAAAAAAGTACAAAACTTTGTGAAATTATCTGATGAAGAAATCACAAGAACTCTTGAGAATAACCAGAGCAAATTAAATTTATCCGATAAGCAAAAAGTACGCTGGCATAAAAAGTGTCTATGTTTCGTGGAGTTTGAAAATGTCAAGGAAATTGAGCCACTTTCTTTTGAACATCAAGGAAATATGGACGACTGGCTTATTTTAGAGAAAATTGAAGATGTTCTTGTGGGAACAAGTATTCCGTACAATTACAAAAATTCTAAATTTTGAATTAGGGAATTTATTACAGATAATCAAGAGATGACAGCCTAAAATGTTGTCATCTCTCTTAATTATTAAAAGTAGCTATTAACCATACAAATCCCGCGTGGAAGAACGGGGGAAATTTCTATGACTTGCACAGAAGCATATAAAGAACACATCATGTATACTTTTAACGGTTTCTGCAAAGTAGTGACACGCTATGCCGCTATCAATGCATGGCGGGAACGGAGCAGACGGCGGCAAAGGTAAATATCCTTTGAATACCTCACAGAAGAAAAATTTTACCCATTCAGTACGTCAGATGAATATTTTGCAGACCCCTACAAGGAGTATCGTATCACGATATGCGGTCAGACAATCATTCTCACAAATGGGAATCTTGCCGCTGCCCTATTATCCTTGCCGGAGAAAAGAGGGAAATCATTTACCTTTACTTTTCCGGATGATACACACAGCAGGAAATCGGAGAACTATATGGAAGCTGCCGGAGTACAGCATGGCTCATATACACAGTGCCTTAAAGATGTTGCATGAGGAAATGGAGGTGCTTTCACATGGGGAAACCTAACATTGTATCGTATGAAACCAGTCCTGTCAAGGCTGCAATACTGGTCAAAACAGGCTCATACAGACGAAGAAAAACTGTTGAACGTAGGCAACAGGGAGTCTGGCGCTATCCGTAAAAAGCAGGAAAATGACCTAAAACGGGCTGAAAAACGCAGGGCAGAATTAGATGGTTTATTCACAAGGCGGTATGAGGACTGGGGGCAGGACGCATCACAGAATACAATTTCAATATGCTTTCTGCAAAGTATCAGGACGAATAGGCACAGCTTGATGAACAACTCAACGGATTAAAAACCAAGCTGAACGAAACAAAGCAGACTGCCACTGACGCGGAAAAATGGATTTCTTATATCAGGGAAGATGCTTATTCTACAAAATTGACAGCCCTGCTCCTAAACACGCTGATTGAAAAGATTGTCGTCCATGATGCGGTCAAAACGAAAGATGGCACAAAGGAACAGGAAATTGAGATATACTATCGCTTTATCGGTAAAATTGAGTGATTCATCAAGTTTTTTATTAACGGTATCTTTAAGTGTGTGAAACAGACATTGACTATTCCGACTTACGGGAATACAACACAACGCTTTCCAAAATCAGTAACAATCTGAACCAGATAGCAAAGTGCATGAACGCAACGGGAAACATCTATGTCGCCGATGTAAAGGAAGTAAAAGAGCTAATCAAAAAAGTGTGGAATACACAGAAATCCATGCTCTCAAAACAGCCATACATGAAGCAGTAACCATCATCAAAATCTTGCAAAATTCGAGATAAAAAGGTGCATCGCCCTGAAGATTTTTCTTCTCTGCGATACACCTTTATGTGCAGAAATCTTTATAAAATTTTCTTGCAGTACGCTTATGTACCTTTACAAATTGCTTTATCATTTTGCGCTCTAATCCGCGCATCAAAACTATTTTTTTACCTACAGCTGTCCATATCTTTTTTATCTCTCGTACTTTTTTTACAGCAGACCTAAAATCTTACTTTAAAATGCAACTTTTCTAATCTGATAGCATGTTACTTCCTAAAGCTACTGAAATATTTACTGTCATGCCAGAAAACAAATAGAAATAATCCTGGTGAGTGTTATATTTACTGGTATAATCAATAAAACTATTGATTTCTGACATGTAAGCTGTCTCCTATAAACGGACATCTACATGAATATTACCAACAGGCGTTGAGGTGTTTTCATTTACTGCTTCTTCCATTTTTGGAGTAGATACATCCTCTGTATTCTTGAAGGCTTCCGCAGTCTGTGTTTTCGTAGTCTGAACTCCCATTCCATTTTCTGTATTATCAGAAATACCCTCCTGTTTCTCTTTAGCCTTTCCTGTATTCTCTGTTTTGCTGCTTTCAGATTTTGCACTTTCTTTTTCAGCTTCTCTTGCTTCTTCAATAGTCGCATTCGCATCACTTAACGTATTCATCTGTGAAGCGGTGGCATTCATCGCTTTCTGTTCCAAATCCGCCAACTCCGCTTCCTTAGCCTCTGTACTTCCGCTCTGCTTTATTTCTGCCTTTAAAACATTTGCTCTGTCTTGCATCTGTATTGCCACGCTGCCCTGCACTGCCGCCTGCTTCATGGAAGAATCAGCGGAAATCATGGCTTTCATGCTTGCTTGGGACAATCCGGCACTCTGCCCGCTCTGTGATTTTTTCTGTGCCTGCTGTTTCCCACCAAGTATATCGTCCATAGATGAGCCTTTGCTCTGCTGCTGTTGTCTGCGCTGATCAATCTGGCGCTGGCGGAGCTGCATATTCAAATCAGAAATCTCCTGCTGGATTTGCTGTCGCTTCTTCATTCTGTCCTCAGGGCTCATGTCCTCGTTTTCGGAGAGTTTCTGAAGTTCCTGCTGTTTCGCCTGAATCTGATTCTGAATGCTCTTGGTTGCCGCATCCATTCCCTGCGCCATCCGTGTCTGCATCCCCATGTTCATGTTATTGTTTACACTATCAATTCTCATTGCCATATCCTCCTAAAATATAAATTTTGTACGAATCACTTCCGTAAATTGAAAACTCAATCTGTAGTCCCTTTCGGCGAAAAAATGTAAAATCTTTTTTCCTAAGCCTGCAAATCCAAGTTTGCCCCGACTACTGCCTGTTGCTTAGACATTGCCTTGCCTTCATTGTCCTCTTTGGCGGCTTCGATTATTGTCTTAATGTCCGTATCATACAAATAAATCGTGCCATCTTTAGACTTAGAGAGTTTTTCATCTAAAAGCTGTTCCGCTTTATCTTTTACTGAATTATCTGAAATCTGAATTTTATTGTCTGCTTCTTTTTCCTCGCTGACATCTTTTGCTTCTTCCGCTTTCTTCTCTAATTTCTCAGCAAGCTGCTCCGCATTTTCACGATTCTTTCCTCTTGATTTTTCAATCTGCTTTTCAGAATTTTCCTGCGCTTCCTTACGAAGTTTTTCGTTTAATTCATCTTTTCTAACTGTGACAGTAAAGTTTGTATAATTACCGTTTTCATCAAGATAATCATGTCTACAAACCACAGTAGATCCTCTTGAATCAAAGAAATTATTAAAGAACTTTGCACACGATTCCACATCCTTCAATCGCTGTGTGTATTCCTTGGCTGCTTTCGGATCATTCTGCATCTTCTCCAAAAGCTTAGGATTGACATCCACGACATTCACCTTACCGTCATTATTTGTATTAATCCCGTATCCGGTCTGCAATTTGATATATGGTACCTGCTTCTGCAAATTTTTAAGGTATTCCTCATTGCCGCTTTTCTTTACTGTTTCAGTTTTTTTTTGCGTAGCCGCTGTTTCTTTTGTTTCCTCTTTCTTTACTGCCTCCTTTCTTGATGAAGCATATGTGTTCTCATAAACACTGTTGTAATTGTTCGTAATCTCTATTGACATAATTTTCCTCCTTTCTAAATGCTGCAATCAAAGCGGCTTCCTTGTGTTTCTGTCTTTGATTCTTTGATGTTCCCCCAATCAATCTGACGGATTTCTCTATCAGACCACTGGCGGAATCCGCTTTGACAAACGCTTTCTTCGTTGCTTCATCCGTTTGCTTCTTATGGTTTTTCTCCTTTGCAGCTTCGGCTTTTTCCTTTCTTCCTTTTTCAATCCTCTCTTTTTGCTTCTCACTCATTTTTCAAGCTCTGCAAAAAAGGAAACATCCCCTGCCCATGTATTTTTCTTTCGTCACATCATTCACCTTTTTTTCAAGCAGGGCTGGCTCAATCAACACGCTGTACTACGTTGTCCCTCTCGAAAGATACCTCCGGGTTTCTTCACCGCTATCATAATCTATAACCATAAAGTCCATATTGTTGTACTTGCCTGCAATTCTTTGAGCAGCTCCTTTTGCCTTATCGCTCAGTTCTGCCTGCTTTGCTTTAGATGCCTTTTTCGTTTTTTTCCGGCTTACCCCGGTTATTGTTCTTTTCCAAGCCTTTCTCTCTGTAATCGTAATACATTCCGTATTCATTTACTTTGTTCATAATAATCGTTCTCCTTGACCTTAAAATTTGAAATCCTTTTCACAGTGGTGCTCCTATAGTTATTGTTTCGGAAGATAGAAACGCAAACTTCAAAAAATGTTGTAAATCGACTTTTTTCTGTTGTGGGCGTATCTCGCCTTACGGCTCGATGCGGGCGGTCGTCAATTGCATTCCGGCAAGCTGGCTGCATTTTTCTTGTCGCCATAGCAAAAAATGAGTGCGAAACGCACTCATTTCATACAACCGCTAACAGCATTACCTTTAATGATACCTTGTTTTCTTTCTGTTCAATCAGCACATCCCCATAATACTTTGCGGCAACCGACTTTATATTTTGCAGACCAAAGCCATGCGCTTTTTTATCTTTCTTTTTTGTTTTTGGAAGCCCGCTTTCCTCATCTATGTCTAACCTGCCATCAAACGAGTTTTCCACCGTAATTAGATACGCATTTTTATTCCTGAATGAATACACTCTTACAAATCCCCCTGCTTCTGTTGCTTCTATGGCATTTGACAGGGCATTTGACAATACCACGCTGACATCAAACGCATCCACTCCACAACCGACCGGATAATGGAAATCGGCAGAAAATTGTATGCCCTTCCCTAATGCGGATTCCATTTTTTCATGGAGAATCATATCTGTTACAGGATTCCCCGTTTTTATGGTAAAATCAAAGGTTTCCACAGTTTCGGAAAGGGAATTGGAATACTCCCGCGCCTCTTTTGTTTTACCCTGTGCAATCAGGCTGTTTATGATTTCAATATGGTTTTTTATGTCATGTTTCATGCCACGAATGCCATTATAAAGCCTTTCCACTCCGGTAATATGTGTCTGCATATCCTTCATCTGGCTTTCCAGCATAAGCCATCTGCTCTCGTCTTCCCGCCTTTTTCTAATGTCCTGATACAATGTTATGACACTGACGATTACAGCTAATATTACCACATAGCAGAATATCCATAAGAGTTCAAGCGGTATATGTGGCTGAAAGAAAGAAATTCCCATTTCATGCTCATAGGCAACCGCATAAAACCGAAATATCCCATAAACAACCATTCCATTTGCAGATGGTATAATCATAAGAAGCATTTCACGCCATTCCAAATTTTCCTGTTTATATAACAGCATCTTGTTTATTTTTCGGACTAATAAGTACAAAACCACGCCGCCCAATACAGAGCCGGACAGCGCACTTAGGACAGCTTCTATAAAATGAAACCACCACATTGCCGGATCAGACAAATCAAGGAAGCCACCCGCAAGATTTAATACTGCCACAGATAAAAGACTGCTTATTTTACTCGATATGGAAAAAGAAATCCACCGGATAACAAAAAATGTGGCAAACAAGAAAATCTTCATCTTGATATTTCTTCTGTCAAGCCATACGAAAACTGCAAATGCGGCAGCTAAGGCAAGGGAATATGCCACAAAACCATCAACAAGAAATGGCACATAATACAAAAATACCACTCCAAAAAAATAAACACTCCCAATCAGTCCCGTTCCACGCTTTCTTTTTATAAAATCTCTGCACAATATAAGCAGACAGATTGCAGCAATAAGCTGATCCGCAAGGAAATTCACATCCGACACTATCTGATACAGCATATCTATATTTTCAGGCATATTTACCACCTCCGCACCTAACCACTTATAAGCCTGCTTGTATATTCCAAATACTTCCTTACAAAATCCGCATATTTCTGTTTTGACAGCAGGATTTCCGTTCCGTTTTCCAATGTAATACTGTTTGCCGTGTATTTCAGCACATACCGCAGATTGACGATATATGCCCTATGGCAGCGCACAAAATCTTCTGAAAGCCTGTACTCCAATTCAATCAGCTTTCCATAAAATTCAACATCCCCGTCCGCCTTATGTATGATGACCTTGCGGTTGAACACTTCAAGATAAATGATTTTATACAAATAAATTTTTTTTGTCGTGGAACCTGTTTTTATGGCAATGCTCGGCTCATCTTTTGCCTCTTTTGCATTTATGGATTCACGCTCCGCCACGGCTTTCCGCAGGATTTCAAAAAATTTTGCCTTGTCAAATGGCTTCACAATGTAATGGAAAGCGCCCACGTCAAAAGCCTCAAATACATATTCCTCTATGGCTGTCACAAATATAATCGTGGCTTTGCACCCACGCCTGCGCAGCTCTCTGGCTGCTTCCATGCCCGACATCCCTTCCATCTGAATATCCAAAAAGAGAATGTCAAAACTGCCCCCGTATTCCACCAGAGTCGTTCCATCTTCAAACTGTATAATATCCGCATTTTCATAGAGTAGACGGATATTCCCTTCTATGCTGCTGCGTATTTCCTGCTCGTCATCGCATATCGCAATCGTAGCATTCGTTGTTTCCATAGACATCACTTCCTTAAATTTAACCATTACTTTTATTATATCGACAGCAAACATAAGAAAACAGATAAATTGTTGTAAAACGAGTTTTTTCTGTCATGAATAATAAAATCATGTTGAGGTGCGCATAAAACAGGCAGTTATACGATATTTGTACAATGCCTACGCTTACGGAATCCATCTTATTCATTTTCTTTTATAACTTTTAGACAGCATGTCCAAAAGTGAAAAGCCCTGCATATTTATCATATACAAAGCAATTCCAATCTTTTTTCTCCCTCTACATAGAGCGTTTTCTTTCCGTAAAACTCATTTTACAGAGGTATACCCGCCTTTCGTGCGAAGTCTATTTTTCTTCCGATAAATTCCGACTGTTTTTCCTTTGAAAGACAGTTAAATATTTCCTCACCGACAATATTATCATCTAATTGCTTTTCCCTTGGAATCAGAAACAAATTTATATTGAGCCATTCCTTCCAAACCCCTTCAAATAAACTGTGACTGTCTGTATAGGTGTCAAGTTCCTCAAAGCCATATGATGGTGTATAACACTACAATTTAACAAAACCATACCTTACAACATCAACCACTACCATATCTTCATCTTCTACTTCGTATAGTTCCGTAAACGCATCAATCACTTTGCGGCACTTTTTTCCGTTCTTCATCTTTAATATAAACCCGCTTCTCCATAATGATTTACCTCATTTCCTCTAATATTTTACTATGATTTAGTCAATAAGGGCTGTCCATATACACCGGATATTTGCTTTGCTTATTTTCCCATTTTTCACTTTACTCACAATTCACACCTGTTACCGCTGTTGTAAAAATGCCATTGTTCTGACTTTTTCTTTCTCATCAAATTTTTTGTCTGGTTTCTGAAAGAGTTTTTCGTGTAAAATGTCCTGCCTTATGGTAAAATAAAGACAGGGGAATCCTTTTGGAAGAACCCTGCGGGCATCCGCCACATTCAGTTTGGCGATTGGCTGTTTCGGGTGCTTTGCTTTTTGTCCTTTCCCAAGTACATGTCATCATGGTCAAAGGAACGCCAGACGGGTTCGGGAAACAGTCCGTATGTATGGCAATAAGATCAAGATGAACGCAGAGTATCTTATAGAAGGTACGAATCTGTCCGGAGTCCAGAACCACTGTGTACTGTTCGAATCCTATAAGAAAGAGGACTATGTCACATTATTTTATGATTTCAAAAATGCCAGTGAGCGGATCGAAAGGCTTTTGCAAAACCTGTACCGTGAAATGGAGAACATCCGGAAAAAAATTTCAAAAGGCAGTGAGGCGTGTATCCAGGAAAAATATAAGGATTATCTGAAAATAAACGGGACAGGGGAATTTAGGGATGTCTCAATCGATCCGGCGGGATTACAGACGGCACTTGATGAGAAAGGCCTGTACTGCATTGTATGTAGTGAGGCGATAGCGCCATATGATGTGCACAGCTTATGTGCTTCAAGAAATGCATCGGAAAAACAGTACATGTTCATCAAAAATTGCCTGGGATATGGAAAAATAAGGATTCAATTAACCGTCGGAGTCCGCTTGATGTTTTTGGCGGGGGTTATTGCGTCGGTAATCCGTTATGAGGTTCAACAGGCGTCAAAGTCCATAAAAAAACCGCAGCCAGCATGATCAATGAAATGAATCTTCTTGAGATGTCAAACATTAATGGGGCATACGCATATGTGCATATTGAAAACGGCAGGCAGGGAGAATTTCTCAAAAAGTTGGGGGCAGGCGTAGAAATTATTGACGAGGTTGTCCATGATGAAAATGAGAGACTTGAAGAGAGAGTTCCTGTGCCGCGTCACCGCAAGCCAGGGCCAAAGCGCAAACAGGCAGGGCATAAAAGCGGTAATTCTACGCCAGGAAAACCAGGACCGCCAAAAGGATATAAAAGATCTATATTCAATAAGGATGGAACACCAAGACAAAAAACGGGTCCAAAACCAGGAACAAAGCGCGGGAAATTTAACGAAGATGGAAGCCCGCGTAAGAAACCCAGACCAAAACCCAAGAACGAGCAAATCACCAATTAATTAGGAAAACTGGTACGAGTTAGTACCAGTTTTCTGGAAGTTTACGTTTAAAGCAAGTCGAATAAATCCTTGAAATTGTTTACTTGCCTGTTATACGTTTTTCCACGGACCTGGCAGTACGTGCCGAGTCCTGTCTGAACAGTAACTACGTTTCTTTTAACCGGTTCTTGTACCTATACATATAGAAAATACAGCTAAACATATAATTGAAAAACAATCCAACAAAAATAACCTCTATCCGAGGCGCTGCCTTATACAGCAATATAATAAACCCGAGCACTGTCAGATTGATAACTGCGGTACTGTACAATACAAAGCTGCCATCTCCATATGCCTGAAGGACATATTTATATATCGTCTGCACCGGATTGAACAAGTTCATAATGACCATAGGAATCACAATCATACCGGCAAAGGCAATCAGTTCTTCATCTGCAGAAATCAGCCTTGGAACTTGTCTCCTGAAAAAAATCACGATGACTGATAACAGCGCAAATATCACCTGGGCGATCAGAACACTCATATTGGTGATGTCTTTCACTTTGTTCTTATCCTTCTGCCCAATTTTCTCACTCACCAGCGTCAGTGCCGCCGAACCGTACATAAACATCGGAATCATTACCATATCCAGTACTTTTTTTACCAATAAATATGCACCGATCTCCATGATGCCTGTTTTTGCAATCATGGCATTGATGACAACGACAAACACACTGCCCTCCAGCAGCTCCTCCCCGGCTAGCGGCAGGCTGATCCTGATTAGATTGCAAATTTCCTTTTTATAAATATGCCTGTATTTGTGTCTGTTCCTCAATATGGAGTCCATATCCCGTCTACCGCCCCAGATATAGAAAATCATATTGGCAAAAACACTGATGATGCTGGCTGTTGCAGCGCCCGCAACTCCTAAAGGTTTCATCCCGCATTTGCCAAAAATAAGGACATAATCCAGCACTGTATTTAAGATTGCTGCCCCGGTTGACGCCCACATAATGCGGCTTGTCTCCTTTCTGATCTTATAATACGAATTGAAGGTAAAAATAACCATCTGGAACAACATATATGGACTGGTAATGTAAATATAAATCATAGCCGCCTTCAGAGCTTCGTCGGAAAGACCATAAATAGTCGAAAAAATAAATTTTCCAAGAATAATTACTATAATCGCGTACATTACTCCAACCAGCACATCTATCAGAAGCGATGCCGTAAGAGACGTTCGGAAACCCTCTGTATCATTTTCTCCGCTCTTTCTGGAACCGATGATATTAAATGCCACCGCTGTATAGCTGAAAACCCCTGCGATAAAAAACATCAGCGATGCAGCGATGCCAATCGCACCATATGCCTCCGTCGAAATCCTCCCGATAAACATCTCATCCACAAAGCCAATCAGAAAACCTGAAATATTTTGAATGATCAACGGGACTGCTATCTTATTTAATTCCTGTATGCCAGTTTTATTCAATCGTAACATTATTTGGAACCCCTAGTTCTATTAAATTAGTCATGATCAGGCTCTTCATCGGAAAACTATCAAAAAAGTCTATTATATATTGTTCAACCCCTTCTTTTTCCATATTAAACCAATCCATTAAAATATGAACCATATTTTCAAATTTAGTATTATATGATACCAAAAATAAAATACAGGCTCCCGTAATATTTACTTCATAAAATTCTAAATCCTTCGGATCAAAACAGATATACACATTACCTTCCTGCCTAAATATTATCTTCTTACTACCATCAATACAAAACACCCTCATCTCATTCATGCTTATTCCTCACAACCAAAACAACTTAAATCAGATCCATAAATACTACCATCTAAATTATAAGCAGCAGACCTGCATCCACCACCACACCATATATTTTCACAATCATGACATTTTCCTGTTAAATTCTTTTTTTCGAGATTTCGAAGCTTTTTAAATACTTTAGAGTTATTCCAGATATCATTTATAGAACTGTTCAAAAAGCTCCCCGCACAAAACTCATCAATACCTATCATTAAATCACAGCCATATACATCACCATTACACATAATTGAAATCGATTTTATCCCTGCTTGGCAACTTACATCACAATCATTACAGTTTTCATAATCTTGATTCCAATATTTCAACAAATCCAAACAATCATAAAACTTAAGTGGATAATAAAATAACCAAAAAATACTTCCTTCATTTGGAGGTACAATCTTAAAATTTATTTTTATCTCGCCCCTACTTTTCATTTGGGTAAGCTTTAAAAAAATAGGATACCAATTTTCTTTCGTAATCAATAACTCTCCATTTGATGCACGTCCCGTAGGACACATAACCATAACAGACATATACTCTATTCCCAAGGACTCATTGAGCTTTATTGTATTAATCAAATCATCTATATTGGTTTTATTTAATGTAAATAACGTAGAGACCGGAAGATTATATTTCTGTAGATTTCTAATTCCTTGAATAGCTTTTAAAAATGTCCCTTTACCTCTAATAATATCATGAACCTTAGAACAACTACCATCAATAGTAATACATATACGATCAAATCGATACTCTCTAAGTTTACGTGAAACAGCTTCGCTAATTAGAGTTCCATTAGAATTAATTACAATTGCAAATTTATATTTTTGAGCCTCATTCAGAATATCAAAAAAATCATTTCGAACAAACGGCTCACCCCCAGATAACGAAATCCTATGAACATTCATATCATCTAATTGCTTAAATAATTCTTTGTATTTGTCTAAGGTTAATTCCTCCTCTGCTTTGCATTCATCTCCGGCAGAAGCATAACAATATTCACATTTAAGATTACATCTATTTGTCAGCGAAATATCCGCTAAAACAGGCGCAGAAAAATTTTTTCTCATTTAAATTTACCTCGTTTAATACTTTATCATATACCTTGCCTTTGAGTACCATATTACAAAGCATATTCCACTCATTATGAAATCTAAGTATTCAATAATTATTTACTTAACTTTTGATATTATAATGGATCGCACCTTAAAATATCAATACTTTAGCTCACACAATACCTTCATATGGCTATTTCTTTTCGTTCCAAAACCTTCTGCATATATTTTGGGAGATTCTGGATAAAGCAAGTATTAAATTTCCCCGCTGAACTTCGATGATGTGAAAATACTCCATGATAATATCCATCAATGCGTCATTAGTGCATCATCAATGATAATACAAATGGAACGGGTGAACGTGATATCTTCCATTTTATCAAGCAGGCTGAAACACAGCTCACAGATTGTTTTATCATCTTTGTTTCCCGCTGAGCTACTAACAGCATCATGTAACCAGAAAAGACAACAGCAGCATGAGTATTCAAGGCATCATAGGAAATACCATGGTATTCTTTCACAAGGTTCAAATAAGATCTTCATGTTTTGAAAAAACTCAACGTCCCAACGTATTCCAAAACACAAACACTTTCTTCTTCGGAAAGTTCTAAATTTATGCTTATGATCACCAGCCAGTCTTTCTGGTCACTTTTATTGCAAAAATAGACAAAATTTGTTGGGAGACTTTCGCCATCTTTTTTAATTGTCACAGGTAAAGAAACTAACCTGACTGACCTCTGCGTTTTGTTCTGGCTATAGACTTCTTTCACATTGAGTTTTTCATCATTGTATAAGTATTTCATTTTACTTTTCTTAATCATAACAATCATGTCAAGGTGTTCTTGTGGACTGAAGTATTTGATTTTCAAAGTGCATCATACCGAATAGTGTGGAAAGTTTGAGTAGTTTACATGGAATTTCTAATCTTATAAAAACATTCACTGTATTGATTTATGCTACAAGGTATTAATTCATCATAAAATAATATCACTAATCTAATAATTATGGCTCTGTATATATTATCTACACATACAAAAATATGCATATTAGATAGATTATTTAGCAATCTAAAAATTACATTTCTGCTAATTTTCTTAATCTAATAATGATGTACGCAGAATTTGCCATGAAACTGTAGACAATATATTTTATACATTACATTTTTAATTACTAAACTATAAAAGAGCACATTCAAAATGTTTACTAAATCTCACTTTTGAATATCATAAAATATACATATAGTACACACTGATATCTCGAAAAAAACCACTTTGCTCCATTTATCAATTGATTCATATTAATTTCTATTGTACAATTTTCGGATTTACTCATTTATAGCACTAAACTAAAAACTTCCTTTTTCCAGGGGAACTATATAATCAGTTTTTTCCCCAAGATATAAACCGTACAATTGTAGGTTTCTTAATTTCGGTAATAATAGGTTTTTTTAATGTTTTCATTCTAATCCCTCCACTTCTATATAGGTAGTGTCAAGTTTAATATTCCAAAATCGCCTCAACCCTAGTAAATTCAAGGTATTCAGTCTCTAGATACTTTTATCCCTCTCTTTTTACCTCTTAGTGACCATTTATTTCACAAACCATTTGACACGAACTCCATATTTTATGATAAATTAATACCTAAATTTAGAAGCAATAAACGTGCACAGCTATATTAACCTCTTACAATTTATTGCTTACGATGATTATTATATATTAGCATATAGTAAATACAATGGCTTTTCGCTTATAAAAATCCGTCGAATTTTGTAAAACGAAAAGCCATTGCTGTTTTTGTAAATTTGCTGTATAATACATATTTAAATACAATTTATATATGGAGGTTATGTATCTATGATTCAAAAATTAAAATCACTTATGAAAAAATCCACCGCTATTACAACATTTCAGGATTCGCCAGTCACTGAGGATTCTTATGATGTTGTCTGTTGCCAGGAGATTCCTGATTTGGGTAGTGTTTCTTTCAATGATTAATCTATAATATACTTACATCTTGAATTTTTGAGATATATACCATATATCTCTTTTTCTTTCTCAAAATAATAAAAATCACTCATATAGTATATTACTTCTGACCATTTATCTAAATCTTTATCTGACATTCCATCCTTCTCCAATATTTGAGATAGATTATTCACAAAATACGGTAACACAGATGCCTTTCCACAGCATAATTCATTTTTAAGCCCTTCAACAGCCCCTTTCCAATCCTTACATCGATGCACATAATTATTAAGAAAAAGTGCATAAGAGCGGTATCTATACCTAACGTCCACTTTACTGCTGCGCATTCTCTGTAAAACGTTTTTATATATCATCATTGCCTCCCCCTCCCGCCTGGTTTCATCAAGCAAAATGCAGATATTATTGATAACCAGCACCTCATTTCTCATCGGGATATGATAAAGGATCATCTGGTCATATTCCATAACTCCTTCTAATAACACTTTCATTATCTTCAAGGCATCCTGCGCAGTGATTTCCTTGAGATGATAGGCAATCATAGTTTCATGAAGCGCTATCACCCTTTGATTTTCCCCAATCTCTATATCAATGCATTTCTTTAATTCTTTCAAAAGCCCTTTCGCATCTGTATATTTGCGGTGCATCTGCAGTTTGTCTATCCGGCTCCGAAGTTCCATTATCTCAAACGAGTCCGTCACTACATACCCGTTATACCGCCCCTTTTCCATACCAATTTTCTTTATCATCTTCTCAAAGGTCTTTTTGTTTGGCGATGTCTTTCCAGTTTCTACCCGGGAAATGGAGCCTGTATCCTGATAAATCCCTTCTGCAAATTCCTCCTGTGTCATACCTTTCGCTTTCCGCTCATCCCGGACTAATTCATAATCCAGATGGTATTCTCTCTGACAGCAATTATGAAATATCGCATCAGTAGGATACCACTTCTCCGCAAAAGATTCCCACAAAAAAGTGAGAGCCCTATAATACTGTATTCACTTGCTATGCTCTGGTGCAATCCCCAAATTTTCCCCTATCCGAACCATGAGCGCTAATAGCGGCAGTGTAAAATAAATCATTGTATTTCTGCGCAGTCCCTCCATGCCCTTTTCACAAAGCGTCATTGCCTGCACGTAGTTTCCTTCACTGTAATAAACCCGTGCAAGCAGCCATGCACATTTCGCGTAAATTTTGGCATGCTCCTCATCATCTGTAAAATATCTGTCTATATATTCCATGCAGATTCTCAGGTGTCCTTTTTCCGTTGATTTATTCTTATCCGGATTTTTTTCAATACTTATTTTTTCCAATGCCAGCAGATTCTCCATCTCCACAGTCGAGATAAGGTATGTATTGATCGTATCATACGTGAAACCAGGCATTGTCACATTTACTGCGAACCACAAGTTTTCCGCCGCCCTGTCATAGTCCTTGTCAATGTGGTATAAGAGACTGGCTCTCATACGGTACCGATACATTTGATCTACATTCGTTCGCACAGGGTATTGTTCCAATATATACGCTGCAGGCGCTCTTTTTCCTTTATAGATTGTCTTCTCCAGCAGGTCACGCACGCGCACCATCCGATACATATCCGCCTGCAGTATACGCTCAAGCTTATCTGGTGATTTTCCCAGCCGCTGCAACAGCATATCGATCATAAGCGGGTCTGTTTCAAACTGATCTTTCTCAATCTGGTACAGCATCTGCGCAGAGCATAAGCCGTCTGACAGTTTTTTCCGTGTTATGCCTTTTTTCTCTCTCCGCATCTGCACAAGCAGATTTCCTATTGTTATATATCGCATGGATTATCCTCTCGTATACACTTATTATACTGGCGGTCGAAAAGACTGACCGCTCTGAACTGTTCTTTAACGCCAGTCTAACATTGAATAGTACACATGTCAATCGGCATACGTACTGTTCACTCCGTTCCAGTAACAGGTAAGGATCTATTGAAAATCAGAAGCAAAGGACTGTGCTGATAACAGTAATTTTGACTTTTTTGAATCGAGTAGGAGGCGGTGACTAGCCGCCGTCCTCTCACAGCATTGTGCACACCGTTCGGCTATAAGGTACTTACGGGAAAAATGACGGTTGGATTTCTCACTATAATATCGACATACTTTTCAATGATTATTTCGTCTGCAACATATTTTTTAAATTTGGCAGGAAATTATCAAGAAACTAAAATATCAGTAGAAAGGATAAACAAAATCAAAAATGCAGAAAGTGAAATATTTGGAGAAATTCATCTGAATAGTATAAATAAAATTCAAGTTAAAGATTTTTCAATTAAATATGGAGAAAAGATTATTATTAATAATTTTAATGTAGAATTAGAAAAAGGAAAGATATATGCAATTCTTGGTGCAAATGGAGCAGGAAAAACAACCTTAGTGAATTCAATGGTTGGTTTATATAGTGATTTATATGATGGAGAGATACTATTTGATGGAATCTCAATTAAAAAAAGTTAGCTTTAGTAAGAGGACTTTGCAAAGAATCTATTTTAACAATTATGGACGAGCCGACATCAGCATTGGATACAAAAAGTGTAAATAGTTTATTAGAATGGATAAAAAACAGAAAGAAAAAAGAAATTACATTAATAATAACACACGATGAAAGGGTTATAAAAATTTGTGATGAAATCATAAATTTATGAGGTATTATTATGAATAATAACTATATAAAAGTTTTTTTTGACAGGATAACTTCACAATATGGAAGATTTAGCAGGCTGTATAAAGTATTTCAAACTAATAAAAGCAAATATATGTATGATGTAGGAACGGGTAAGGCTTGCCAATGTTCGGAATGTGAATATGATTTTCTCAATGAATTATTACAGAGTGAAAATTTAGATATGGCAATTAATAAAAATGCGAGTAAATATGGTGATATGTTTATTGATGAAATCAGTAATTTAATAGAAGGAATAAAAACTCATCATCTTCTTTGCGCAGAAAAGTTAAAGAAATTTGAGCGAAAAGAGAAAATAGTATTGGAAAAAGCTGAAACAGACTTACAGCAAATTACATTAGAATTAACAGAATGTTGCAACTTAGCTTGTCGATATTGTATATATGGAGAAGAAAACAGTGATTTTAGAGAATTTGGAAATAGAGTAATGAGCTGGAATGTTGCTAAGGCAGCGGTAGATTATGCATTGGCACATTCAAAAAGAAAAATTGCCATAACATTTTATGGGGGAGAACCACTTCTTAATTTTGAGTTACTCAAACAAATTGTGGAGTATACATTGAAAAATAAAGATAATAAAGAATGTACATTTTCAATGACAACAAATTTGACATTATTGTCAAAAGAAATAGCGCTTTATTTATTGACAATTCCGCAGTTTTCTGTTGTAGGTAGTATTGACGGAAATAAAGAAGTACACAATCAAAATCGTGTTTATAAAAATGGTAAAGGCTCGTATAATGCTGCCATTTTAGGGCTTAAAAATATAGTTGAAGCATTTGGTGAAAGAGCCAAAGAGAAATTATATTAAGTATGGTTATAGATACACCGATTAATGATGAACGGCTAGAAAATATTCAAAACTTTTTTGAGCAATTAACGTGGTTCCCCAAAGAAATTGTAAAAAGAATTTCATATGTTAGACCGCCTTCAAAAAGGGAGATTGCTAGAGTAAAACAATTAAAAGAGGTGTATTCAGAACCGATTGGTGAATGGAGTTTAAAAAAGCAACTGGAGGATGGAGAAAGAGTATTATTTACAAATGATTTTTTAGAAAGAGGGTTGTTGTCTATACATAATAGGATATTAGCAAAAACACCTATACAAAAATATCAATTAAATGGTTGTTGCTATCCCGGAAGCAGGAGATTATATGTAAGTGTAGATGGTAATTTTTCTATTTGTGAATGAATAGGGAAAGCGCCTATTTTGGGAAATGTATTTGAGGGAATAAAAAAGGAAGAGTTGCTTAATGAGTATCATAGAAAATATATAGAAAAAAGTATTGTACAGTGTGCAGAGTGTTAAGCAATAAATTTGTGTGAGATATGTTTTATGGAATGTTATGATCAAATGGGATTTGATTTGGAAAAAAAGAACATAGCGTGTGGCAGAATGAAGCGTTCAATTGAAAGAAATTTAAAAGCCTATTTTTCAATTTTAGAGGATAGACCAGAAATTATAGAAAAGTTAAACACAATAAGTGTTAGCTAGAAATGGAGGAAAAAATGAAATTAGTAAATGTAGATGGAAGAACACCAGCAGCAATATTAAATGGAATGATGCCACGGGCATGTATTTGCAATACGGGAGCAAATACTATTTTGCAACGTTTTGGCGATGGTGATAATTGCGCATGCCAATGTAAAGATACAGCAGACAATAATAGCGCCAATCATCAATTAGCTATTAAGTATTAACAAAATATATAAATAAGAATAAACACGCTATGTAAAAGAAAGTATCCTTATGTTATAAGAAAAATACAATTTGGGATAAAAACGCCTTGTGGTCTTTGTAAGATCATATAGGCGTTTTTTATTTAACCCAAACATCAGCCTACCACAATTTGGCAGATATAACAAAAAGGGAGAAGGCGTATGCTTTTGTCATGTCATAACGGGGGAGGAGATGAACTCGTATAAAGAAACCTTCTTGCTATGATGAAGCGGCAAGAAGGCATCGTTTTGACCGCCTGTGCCAGATGTCGCTCAAGGGCGAAGCAATCAATTATTATCGGCACATGGATTATCGCAGGGAGTATGAAGCCATGTTTTCTGAACTGGCTGAAAAGGAGCTGAACTAGTTGTTTGTTATGGATGAGTACGGAGTGGAAAACAGTCATTTTACAGTACATGGATATGACATTGAAGTGAAGGACACCCTGATTGCGGAAGCGTTGCAGGCACTTTCGGTACGAAAGCGGATGTAATATTGCTTTCGTATTTTCTGGAAATGAGTGATGCGGATATGGAGATGAACCTTGCGCGCAGCACAATCCACGAACACAGGACACGCTTGCTTGAGATTTTGAGAAAGATTATGGAGGAAAAAGCAGATGCGAAAGAGATATAAGAGCAATGGGATAAGAATTTACTGCCTTTCCATATCATAAAGGCAGCATCAGAAGGCGATGTAATGGCAATCAACGAAGTTCTGAAGCATTATGAGGGGCACATAATCACTTTGTCCACCCGAATGATGTATGACGAGACCAGCTTCATTTCTGTGTTGATGAAACGCTGCGCCGAAGGCTTGAAACAAAACTGATTACAAAAATACTGGCGTTTGAAGCGGTGTAAAGGGTGGTTAGCTGTCCTTTTCCATAGCTGACAGGTTCAGCGGTATACCTTGAAAATTGAATACTGTATTGCATATAGGATATGAGGATATACAGATCCACTAAGCAGATGCGCCATGACATACCTGTTCTGTCTTATGACAGAGTGAACTTGAGGAAATGTTGAAACAGTATATTGAAGCAAAGGTAAGGAGCGAGTGAGATCGGGCAAAATGTGTAGCAGTTACATGGGGCGATAAAGCATATCTGTGATAATGATACTTCTGGGTTGCGGAGCAGTCTGCAATCCGATCAATAAAATGACGTTGCAAGACCGATGTGGGCAGTGTAATGAGCTGCCACCTGTATTGCAGTTTTTATCTGCTAATAAATGGGGAGAAGTAGATTCTGCTTATTTATTAGTAGATAAGGTTGTGCAACGAAATAGGAGGATATTTTAAAAATATATGGAAAAGATGCTTGTTTATGGAGGGGAACAAGATATTAAGATATAGTATTTAATTATCTATGCTAAAGCAGTTATTAAATTTGAAGCTAATAAATGAGTTGGAGTATGGGCAAATTCAAAAAAAGTTAGTGCGAGATTATGGAATAGTATTCAATATTACGGCTTGACTTATGAACTGTATTGCACGATAATAGAATCGAACACTGTGATAGGAATGCAAAAAGGAGGAAGATATGGAAGTAGAAATTATAAAGGCAAACAATCCATTTGACGAATCTCCGAAGTCCGAAAAGTAGACCGCTTGAGAGTTGCGGCGTATTGTCGTGTTAGTATGGAAGATAAGGATCAGATTAAAAGCTATAACTCAATGATTAAATATTATACAAAACTGATACAGAACAATGCACAGTGGGTATTCGCTGGTGTATATGTAGACAAAGCGATAATGGGGACAAAAGTTGATAAAAGAGAGGATTTTCAATGACTGATTCAGGACTGCATGGACGGTAAGATTGATATGGTTATTGCTAAGGGCTTACCTCGTTTTGCAAGAAATACGCTGGATACTTTAAAATATGTCAGAATGTTAATGGAAAGAAAATTGCTGTCTATTTTAAGGTTGAAAAAATAAATGCTCTAAAATATGGCGAATTTTTAATGACAAAAGAGTCCAGACAATCTTCAAGCAAAAAGAAAGAGGTTACTGGAAAATTATCTTGAGGGAATTGTGGCACAGGACATCTATGAAGAAACAGATGTAGGATACGAAAGGAAACTATCAGATATAAAAGCTAATTTAGAAATGCTGGAACAGAAAATGGAAGATGAAGTTTCCTTGAAACGTCGGGTAGGGGATTTTAAAAGGGCATTATCGAAAAATGGTGTGTTGGAGGAGTTTGATAGAGGAATATTTGAGAGTATAATTGAAAAAGTTATAGTCGGTGGCTATGATGAAGATGGAAACAAAGATCCCTATAAGATTACTTTCATATATAAAACAGGATTTAAAAATGAAATTGGAAAAGTAAAAGAGCGTTTCGACAAGTCTAAGAGTGTGGGTGATAAAGCAAAAGAATTGTGTTCCCATATTGTAGACGCGGTAAAAGATGTGTGTTCCTATGTTAGTGAAAACACACGTAGAGACTATAGTGAGACTACAAAGATAAGATATTATGAGGGAATATTATCAAGAGTGATTGCGGAGAGAAAGCAGAATTATCTTGAAGAGAACTATAGTATATAGTGTTATAATAGTCTGAGCGGATTAGCGTGCGATGGCGTTTCTATAAATACATGCAGAATTGATTTGATAATGTTCGATTAGGAGGTAAAATGTTATCAACAGTAATTGGTAAAAGATTAACAGACATTTATACAGTTGGGTTTATATATTTAGAGGAAGGTCAAAGTGAATATACACCTGATTTAAGATGGATTTACTTTGAATTTGAAGATATATTATTAGAATTTGAATCTATTGAACAATACAGTCGGTTAAGTATGGAAAAGGTTACAGAAGTTCGATATCAATTTGAATGCGATGAAGATATGATCAAAGTTAAATCCTCTATTATTGAATTTATTTTGGTTAGTTCAATGCTTGCTAATAATATAGTGAAGGATATAGAACTTATAGATGGTACGGAAAAAAATTGTGCAGCGGCAAAAATTGTTTTGGAAAATGGACAGATTATATTTATAGATCCTAGTTTTTTACATGGAATAGGAGTAGGGGGGAAAGAACAGGAGGAATACTGGTATTTTAATAGAAAAATGTTTTGATTTTTGATATAATATCATCAAAATTTGTATCAGAAGGAGAAAGGCTATGTTAGATGAAATCAAGACAAATGAAAATACAAAATTAAATGATAATATATTACAAGTGCTACAACAACATTTCCCTTCTTGTTTTACCAAAGAAGGGAAATTTGATTTGGTGAAATTTCAAGAGTTGTTAAAAGATGAGGTAGATTTTTCGCAAGAGGGTTATTCTTTAAATTTCTTGGGAAAAAATTATGCAAAGTATCTGACTTCGTTAGATGCGGATACTGTTTTAGTGCCAGATATTGAACATAATGCACTGGAAGAAAATAAGAATAGTAAGAATGTTTATATTACAGGTGATAATTTTGATTCTATGAAGCATCTGTTAAATTCATATAGGGGCGAAATTAAATTTATATATCTTGATCCTCCTTATAATACAGGATCGGACGGTTTCACATATCAAGATAAATTTAATTTTACAGTTAATTCATTGGTCGAGAAGATTAATCTAAGTAAGGAAGAAGCAGAAAGAATATTGGATTTAACAACAAGGGGTTCCGCATCACATTCTGCATGGCTTATGTTTATGTTGCCAAGATTATTAATGGCAAGGGATCTACTGACAAAAGATGGTGTTGTGATAATTTCCATTGATGAAAGCGAACACGCTAATTTAAAGTTGTTATGTGATGATGTATTTGACGAAAGAAATTTTGCAGGAGAAATAATTTGGAAAAATAGTTCTAAAAATGACCAAGATTACATTTCCATGCAACATGAATATATACTGTTTTATGTTAAAAATAAGGATATAAATAAGGGGAACTGGAAAGAGAAAAAGGAAGGATTAGAGGATATTTACAAAGCATTTGAAAAATTTAGACAAGAGTGTGGTGAAGATTATGAGGCAATTCATAAGAAGGCGCTTGATTGGTATAAACAGTTTTCTGAGTCAAATCCAATCTATGATAGTAAGCATTATTCTTGGTATGATGATATACATGGCGTCTATTTTCCAGATAATATTGCCGGTCCGAACTATGGGCAATATGTGTATGATGTGCCGCATCCAGTTACAGGGAAAAATGTAAAAGTCCCAGCATCTGGCTGGAGATTTCCGGAACATACAATGCAGGAAAAGATGAAAGAAGGCGCGATTCATTTTGGAAAGGATGAAACAGTTATCCCGAATAAAAAAACATATCTTAAGGATGTAGAATTTCAGTCTTTGGCAAGTATTAAATACAAAGATGGGCGAGTTGCATCTAAATTAATAGAAACGCTTTTGGGTGGTAAATATTTTTCAAATCCGAAAGATGTAGATCTTATGTGTTCTATTTTTAAGGCACTTGGAATTAAAGATGGAGATGTTGTTTTAGATTGCTTTTCTGGGTCTGCATCGACAGCACATTCGATAATGAAACTAAATGCACAAAGTAATTTAAACATTAGATATATTCATTTACAGATGCCAGAAAAGGTGAAACAATCGGATGCTGCATATAAAGCTGGGTATAGAACGATAGATCAAATTGGAAAAGCCAGAATAAAAGCATCAGCAGAGGCAATAAAAGCAGAAACAAATGCAAATATTGATTATGGATACAAGCACTATATTATAAGACAGATTGAAGCAGAAACTATAGATAACATGGAAAAATTTAACCCGGAAATTATGATAACTACAAATGATATTTTGTCTGAATATGGTGAGGCAACAGTTTTAGCAACATGGTTATGTAAAGATGGATATGGTTTGTATCCGGAGATAGAAGATATAGATTTGGATGGATATCATGCAACGCTTTGCGGCAGGCACTTATATTTGATTAATAAGGGATTTGGGAAAAACAATGTAGAAGCGTTAGTAAAGTCCTACATAGAGGATATTACATTTAATCCAGAACACATTGTGATTTTTGGATATAGTTTTGAAAGTTGGACGATTTCAGAAGTTTTACAGAGGAATCTGAACATATTAAAAGCAGGGCAAAAAGATTTAAATATCAATTATGATGTGAGATATTAGGAGGTGATTGAATGGATATTCTGTTGCAAAAGGATTTGGAGCATCAAGAATATGCGGTTCATGCAGTATGTGATGTGTTTGATAATGTTGCATTTAGTGTTCCTCCCTTTTATTATATGAATCCGTTGATTAATATAAAGGATACCGCGATAAAGGATAATATTGAATCATTACAAAAGAATGTGCAAAACATAGACTGTGTGTTTGTGCCAGCGCAGCATTATTTACATATTGATATTAAAATGGAAACAGGTACAGGTAAAACATTTGCTTATACCAAAACAATTTATGAATTGCACAAGCGTTTTGGGTTTAATAAATTTGTAGTGGTTGTTCCATCTTTGCCAATTAAAGAAGGCGCGAGAAGTTTTATTGATGATAATTATGTGAAAAAATTTTTTGCTGATACATGTGGATATAATTGTGAAATAGAATTATGCACTGTTGAGGCAGGGCAAAAAAGCAAAAAAGGAAAAAAATATTTTCCATCCGTAGTGAGAGACTATGTAACAGGATCGGATAAGACAAAAAATAGAATATATGTTTTGCTAGTGAATATGGCGCTCCTTACAGGAAATGCGTTAACGGGGGTATTAACAAGAGCGGATTATGATAGTGCAGTAGAAAGTTACTTTAATCCATTAGATGCAATAGGGGCAACAAGACCAATTGTAATTATTGATGAACCACATAGATTTTCAAGGAGTCAAGGTGCATATAAGGCGATTGAAAGCAGATTAAAACCACAATGTATCATTAGATATGGCGCGACATTTCCAGAAATTTCCATAAAGGTTGGAAAAAATAAAATTAAGAAAAAGGATTACTGTAACTTGATATACAATCTTGATGCTTATTCTTCTTTTGAAAAGGGATTGATAAAGGGAATTGCAAAAGAACACTTTCAACCAACATCAAGAAAGGAAGCAAAGGTTAGAGTAATGAGTATTACAAATGGAAAGGCACATTTGCAATACAAGGACAAACAAAGAACTAAAACATTCGATTTGGAAAAAAATGATTTATTATCCATTATTAGCCCTGATTTTGGAAATTTATCTATTGTTGGAATTTCTTCATCAGATAAAAAGTTTGTTCTGTCAAACGGTGTAGAGAAGAGAGTCGGTGATGAATTTGAGGTTGATATATACGCGAATTCTTATCAGGAAGAAATGGTAAGGCTTGCTTTAAAAAGACACTTTGAGACAGAGCGAGAAAATTTTAACGGTGATAGTCCTATAAAGATTAAGACACTTGCATTATTTTTTATTGACGATATTTACTCATACAGAAAAAAAGATAAGGAATCGGATCCCCCTGTGTTAAAGGAGATTTTTAACAGGGTGTTAAAAGAAGAAATAGAAAAGATAATTCCAAAACTAACATCCTTTGAGAGCGAATACAAAGACTATTTGCAAGCCACACTTTTCGATATAGAGGCATCACAGGCTGGATATTTTTCACAGGATAATAATGATACAGACGAAAATATAAAAAAAGAAGTAGAGGTAATTTTAAAAGAGAAAAAGTCCTTGCTTGCAATTAGGAATGAGGATGGCTCTTATAATACAAGAAGATTTTTATTTTCAAAATGGACCTTAAAAGAGGGGTGGGATAATCCAAATGTTTTTACAATTGCAAAGTTAAGGTCATCTGGAAGTGAAATAAGCAAGCTACAAGAAGTTGGCCGCGGTTTAAGATTGCCTGTTAATACGATTGGCTCTCGTGTGTCTAACAGAGATTTTGAATTAAATTATATTGTCGATTTTACTGAAGCTGATTTTGCAGAAAAGCTCATAAAAGAGATTAATGGGGAACATGGGGATCAGATGGATAAAATAACTGATATACAATTAGACAAAATTGCAGCGGCCAGAAATCAAAACAAAAATATTATTTTTGCTGCTATGTTGATGGCAGGGTTTGTTGATTCTGATAAGAATGTAATCTCTGGAAAAATCTCAGAGATATTGGAGGCATATCCAGAATTAAATACATCGAAACCGACAGCAAAAATTAAAGATCGCAACAAGGGAAGAGAAGAAAAAGTTGTTATTAATAAAGAGGTGTATGATAAATTAAAAGAATTGTGGATGATTCTAAATCAAAAATATACCTTACAGTATGATGATTCTATTGATGCGAAAATTGACAGTGTATTACCAGATATCATTTTAAATTCTTTGACGGATGTTGTTCTTACAAGTGCGAGAGCATCTGTAAAAATAGAAGATGAGAAAATGGTCACTGAGGAGGGCGGCAATGTTCAATATATCATTAAAAGACCAATGAAGTATAATGAATTTTTAAAGCATATTAATAAAACAACCAATCTTCCAATTATGATATTACATAAAGCTTTTTGTAAGGCAAACCAGAAGAAAAAGATTGAGCCAGATAAGATTAATGAAAAGACTGCTATAAACATAATTAATAAATTTTCTGACTGGAAATATAATAATCTTAAGGGACATTTTTCTTACAAAAAAGTAAATATTCCAGTTGGAAAAACTTCCCTTACGAATTCAGACGGAACGCCAGTTGATACAATTACAAAATTGTTTATAGGTTCAAAAGATGCAGCAGGAGCAATTAATGCAAACTATTTGTATCAATCTTTGGCATATGATTCTGATTTGGAATTGGAAAATATAAGGGCAGATATTGATAATGTAATTGTGTATGGAAAAATTCCAAGAAAAAGTATTGCAATTCCCACAATAGATGGGCAAACCTACAGCCCAGACTTTATGTATTTAATAAGACATAAAGACGGAAGACAGGAACTAAATCTTGTTGTAGAGACAAAAGATTATGAACATGACGCATCACTTCGATTAGAAGAAAAATATAGAATAGAATGTGCAAAAGCTTTTTTTCAATCATTAAAAGAAGATGGCTTTAATGTAGAGTACAGGGAACAACTTAGAAATGACAAGATCATAAATATAATTAAAAATATTATTGCTATATAGTATATGCTGTTGTTTTAAATAAAAGTATAAGGTTATACTGAAAGGAAAGATTAAAAAATAAAGATAACAATAAATACGCCCTAGTATTACAGCGAACAAATTGAAGATGTTGTTTGAAGTCAAAAATATTTAACTGGAATATCATTAATTATTCAATATTTCTTGATTGAAAGAGATTCATTCTATCAAGTTTTGGCAGAATAATTTAAGTTTGTTCTTTGTAATACTAGCAAAATCATTTAATAAAATTATAATCTGCTTGACTTAAAAATCTTACCAATGTAATATTGAGCTAAATATTACATTGGTAAGATTTTTAAATAATGTTAATGCAAATAATATATGTGAAAAGTAACGTAAAAAACAAAAGAGAGGAAGATGTTATGTTGTGGGATAGAATAAACAGGTTTTGGAAAGTAAGCGGGGGCAGAGGAACCTCTTTATTAGGAATGATTTGTATGATTGTATTTATAATTGCTGGCTGTAGCGATAAATCACAAAAGATATCAGATATTGATGTAACCACAATAAAGAATGAAATATCTTTTGTGTCGGATATTACTGGAACGGCAGTGGATAGTGAAGTACCTTTTTTGGATAAAGGCGATTGTATAGAGGCAGAGAACATAGCTTTGGTATATCATGATATTTATGAGGAGGCGGTAAAAACAAATACGTTAGATAGTTTAGAAACAAAACAACGTATTGTTAACAGACTTGGAGAGAACGGATATGTGGCTGTTGACAGTGAAAATCAGGTTGATATGGCAGGAGCAGAACAGGCAGTAAAATTTTGTAAAGCGGTGGATGAGAAGGAAACGCATGGACTTACAATAATCGTGATTATGGAGTTGGGTTTTCAAAAATTTGATTTGGAAACACAAGATGGCAAAGTAAATATTGTAAGAGGTTATTATGAGTATGATAAAAATGGTTGTCTCCAAAATAGAAGTACCATAAGTTATTTTGCTGACGTGTGGAAATATACAGAGGAAGGGTATATAATTTTTGAAGGGAGTTATTTTGCTGATGAGAATTTTGTGTTGACATTGAGCGATACACCAGAACATGTAGCGCTGCGCGTTTTGCCATTGGACAAAAAATGTAGGGAATGGAATCAAAAGTTTATTTTGCCAGTCAGCTATGAACAGAACAATATTTTTCTTACTGATTGGAGTGAGGAAGATTTTGGAGATTTAGATTTCTATGATATTTTTGACAAGTTTTATCCAATTTTATATAGACAGCCAATTCCTTATATTGCAAATGAAAATTTAGGGGTTGAAACAGTTTATAAGATTCCAGAAGATATTTTTGAAACTGTTATTATGTCATATTTTAATGTAGACAGAAACATGCTTCGGTCTAAGACAATCTATAAGTCAGAGGAGGCAGCTTATGAGTACAGACCACGGGGATTTTATGAGGTAGAATATTGTGAGATTCCTTATCCGGAAGTAGTAAGTTACACAGAAAACCAAGATGGGACAATTACACTGATTATTAATGCAGTATATCCAAATGAAAATACATCTAGATCCTACTTACACAAAACGGTAGTTCGCCCGCTGAGTGAACACAACTTTCAATATATATCCAATCAGATGATTTCATTGGAAAGTGATTGTGATTTATGGTGGCATTCTAATCGTTTGACGGAGGAAGAACAAAAAGAGATTTGCAAATCTTCTATACAAACATTAAGTGATAATATGCCGCAACAAAGCGATACGGAATTAGAAGAAGAATCTTTATGGTTTCTTCCACAATCGGAGAAGAGTCTGATAAGCGAAGAGGAAAAAAGCGAATTAAAAAAAGCTGCATTGACCGCGGCAGAACAGGTGAAGGAAGTGTATAAAGAGATAGAATTGACAGGGGTATCATCTTATGGTTCTAATATCAAAGAATTTGCAAAGGAACAATGTCAAGAAGTAGTTACCCTTCTTGGAAACGTGGGGTATGTCAGTGTTACAGAAGCCACCAATATGGAAAATTACCAAGAAGTTGAAGCATTCTATACGGCATATATACAAAAACAGGATGCAATGGTGACAATATTTAATGTAAATCAGGATGGATTTATTGATGTTATAACTTTTATTTACCGAAATAATGAATTACAAACATATTATGTGGGAGTTGGTTGGCAGGAGGGTGGTATACCAAGGATTAAGAATACTTTAGTTAGTGATATTGCAGAATTAAAGCTGACAGAGAAAGGGTATTTTATCTATGCATATGAGAATTTAATAGCTCATTCTAGCTTGCGGCAATATTGGAGAATCAAACCACTTTCTGAGAAATGCAGAAAATTAACAGCAAAATATGTATCTGGGTTAAGTTATGTAAATTATAATGTCCTTGTGACAAATTGGGACAGCAACAATGTAGAAGATGTTCTGATGCCTTGTATGTTTGAAGATTTATATCGAATCTACAGTGGAGAAAACTTAAAAGTAGAAAACTGGAGAATTCCTGCAAAGATATATGAGAAAATTATGACAACATATTTTCCGGTGTCAATAGAACAGTTACAGGAAAAGTGTGGATATGACAAGAATAGCAATAGTTATGCGTATGAAATGATTTTTGCAAGCCCCTATCCACCTTTTGGAGAAGTTGTTGATTACACTGAAAATTCAGATGGGACAATTACATTGTATGTAGATGCAGTATGGGCGGATTATAACTCAGATTGTGCCTTTACAAATCAGATTGTGGTACAGCCGTTTTCAGATGGGACATTTCGATATCTGTCCAACTCGATAGAACAGAGGGAACTAGAAGTACCAAAAGTAAAAAAATAGCAGACTGTCAGCACAGTGTAAGGGGGGTTTTGTGATAATTAAAATTAGAAAAATAAACGTTTTTTAAGTACATTTCAGCATGGAGGCATATTCTAAATAAGAATAGGAGGTTATACAATGCGTATTTTAATAGCGGAGGATGAGGTTGAGCTTGCAAGAGGATTAAAATTTTTATTGGAGAAGAATAAATTTACGGTGGATATTGTGCATGATGGAGCAGATGCTTTAGATTGTTTGCAATATACAGAGTATGATGTTGTTATATTGGATATTATGATGCCAAAAGTGAATGGTTTGGAAGTGTTGCGCCACATTAGAAGATGTAAGTTAGGAGTTCCTGTTCTAATGCTAACAGCCAAGGCGGAAGTGGAGGACCGTGTGGTGGGTCTGGAAGCAGGGGCGGACGATTATCTTCCGAAGCCATTTGCAACAAAGGAGTTTATCGCACGGGTTAAAGCGCTTTCGCGCAGGAATGCAGGATATACAGATCTTGTGTTATCCTTTGGGGATGTGCAGTTAGACTGTAACCGATATGAACTTTGTTGTGGAGGGCAGACAGTACGACTGAACAATAAAGAATTTCAATTGGCAGAATTATTTTTGCAACATCCATATTTTGTCTTTTCGGCAAATCATTTAATGGATAAAATCTGGGGACAGGATTCAGAGTCGGATATGAACGTTGTGTGGACTTATATTGGTTTTGTGCGCAAAAAATTTCGACAGATTGGAAGCCATGTCGAGATACGGACAGTGCGCGGCGCTGGATATTCATTGGAGGAATAAAAATAGGAAAGGATGACTCATATGCTGAAAAAAATGCAGCGACGGTTTATTATGGCAGCTATGGCGGCTTTCGCCACAGTAATGCTTGTGTTGGTAGCGGGTATTAATATAGGAAATTACTATAGGACAACATTAACACAAGATGGTTTGGCGGCAAGCCTTTTGGAGTATGAGCAACGGGCATATGAACGCAGGGAACACAGAAATACTTTGTCAAATGAGAAAACGAAGGAACATGAACGAAGAATTTCTGCACATTTGGATCCAGATTTTCCACCAATTTCAGAGATGCCCGGAGGGGGACCAGAGGCACGCTTTACCACTCGTTTTTTTGCTGTATATTGTGACATATATGAGAATATTGAAGTGATTTCAAGGGATTATATCTACTCAATTGATGAGGAGACAGCTAAGGCATATACTGTGGCAGTACTTCAAAAGGGCAAAGAAAAAGGGTATTATGGAGACTACCGTTATCATGTAAAAATAAATGACGCAGGAAGTACCATTTTATTTTTAAATGTCACTTCTGCTTTGCAGTTTATGAAATCTCTATTGTTTATCTCGTTAGCAATAGGAGTTTTCAGCCTGCTTGTTGTCTTGATACTTGTTATTTTTTTCTCGCGCTATGCAGTCAGACCTTACATAAAAAATATGGAGCGTCAGAAACGGTTTATTACGGATGCCGGGCACGAGTTAAAAACACCGATTACCTCCATCGCCACTAGTGCTGATATAGCAGCAATGGAATATGAGGGAGATGAATGGATTTCTAACATTCAGAAGCAAACAGCGCGCCTGACTCGTCTTGTGGGTGAGCTTGTTGCGTTATCAAGATTGGATGAGGAAATTCCATTTCCTGAAAAGGGTATCTTTTCTTTGAGTGATGTTGCGTGGGAGACGGCGGAGCCATTTGCTGTTCGCGCAAAGGCAGAAGGAAAAAAATATTGCCAGAATATTGGAGAGCAGATAACAATGTACGGGGACCGCAATTCCATACAACAGATGATTTCTATCTTGCTTGATAACGCAGTGAAGTATTCTGATACAGCTGGGGAGATTCGTCTAAATATATACCAAAAGCGACGCAAAGTTTGTATAGAGGTATTAAACACATGCGATTTGCCGGATATCGTTGATTTGGATAGATTGTTTGAGCGTTTTTACCGCGTGGACGAGTCTCGATCCACCAGTACTGGAGGAACAGGGATTGGGCTGGCAATGGCACAGGCAATTGCGGAAACGCACAGCGGAAAAATTAAGGCGGAGCGCATGAAGGAAAAAATAATTCGTTTTAAAGTTATCTTGTGATAGTTAAAATACAGTTCTGATATCTCTTATTCTCTGTCAATTTTATTTCAGTAAAAGTACAATTCAAACAAAATACACATATTATTTTAAGTACATTTTAGGAAGTCACAGTATATTGATTAAAGAGCGTGCGAAAAATGCATTTTGTCAGAAGATACATTCTACAGTCAGAGGGAATGCTGTTATGTAAAGCTGCATATATTCCAAAGCATTGCACAAAAATTGGGGACAGATTGGTAAGAACAGTGGGCTGCGCTAACAATAATTTTGCGCTGTGTCAGCATATCTGTAAAGGGAATGTGTGAAAATAACCATCTTATCATCTTGATTGAGTGGTCAGTTTAGCGGATAAATGGGAGTTGTATGAAATGGAGTTTGTAGCTGTATTAATGGCAAATGTATTTTATCCACGCTTTTTAGTCTTGTTAGGAGTGTGATTTGTATGGAACAAAAAGAAAAGGCATTGCAAGAATTGGACAATTTGGTAAAAAAGCGAAAATGGAAAAATCGGATTGGAATTATAGTTATGGCAGCAATCGTCATTGTAATTGCTGCGGTGAGTTTGGGCAATTATATGAGAACAAGACAACCTGCATTAAAGGATAGTATAGATGAATTGGGCCATGTTCAAAATATAAATGGAAATTTTAATAGAGAGTCAAATGTGATTATGGTGACAGGAACAACTTCTGTAGGTATGAAAGCAGTTATGTTTGCAATTGATTTTCTGAAGGATACAAATTTGTATGTAGAGGAAGTGTATTTAGAAAATGGTGACAGTGTTGCAGCAGGTGATAAATTTATAAAATTTACGGATGAGAGCATTGCAGATGCGAGGAAAGAGCTTTCCTCTACTGCGCTGCGTGCACAGTTGGCTTACAGGAATGGGCAAATATCAGACGGAGAGAGTCGGCTGCGTGCAAAGTACACTTATGATATGGCAATGCTTGAGACACAATTTGCGCAGCAAGTTTATGACAATACAATCGCGCAGTTAGATGTGGATTATGTACAGTCAGTAAAAAATTATGAGGAGGCACAACAGGAGTATCAAGAATATCTTGAGCGTGTACAGAAAAATACTTTTTATGATGATTATAATATTGCTAGTTTAAAAAAGGCTTATGAGGAAGCAAAGGAACTATATGCAGACCGGAAGGAGTATTGGGAAGTGACAGATGACGAACTGCAAAATGGTTCATCAGAAAATATAGGAACAGTAGAAATGAGAACATTGAGTGGTTCTGCGGGAGGAGAAAATTCTAATAAAGAGACGTCCGCTCCCAATGACAGCACAGAACTTTCGAGTCTTGGAGGTATGGGACGACAGGAAAATCAGGATTCTCAGAATGAAAGAAAATGGATTATTAAGACAATGAATCTTCTGGAACAGGAAACAGAGGAGGCAGAAGAAAAATACACAACTGCACTTGAGGAATATGAGTCTGAGATTGCATCTGCGGAACTAACACTTCAAAAACTTTGGAGCAAACTGGAGACAGCAAGAGAGGATTTCACAGACACGGAGGTATCCTATCAAAAACAAACTCTAAATGCAAAGACTATTTATGAGACGTCTATGGCAAAAGGAAAAACAGCACAGAATGACTATGACACCCAACTTGCAAGTTTAAAAGACAGTCTTGACAGACTACACGATGCGAAAGAGGAGGCAGATAACAACCTTGCCCTGTTTGAAGCGCTTGTGGGAGATGGCTATCTGTATGTGGAAGAAAGCGGGACGGTTTTAATGTTAATGGTAGAGAAAGGTCAGGTACTTACAGGCGGAAGCATGATTTTTGCCTACAGCAACCCAGAACAGATTTCTGTGTCTGTGTCAGTAAGCCAAGATGACATTGCCAAGCTATATGTTGGCGAAACAGCAACGGTTGTTATATCTGACAATGAAAACTATAATGGCGTGATTGAGACAATCAATCCAATTGCTTCGTCAAACAGTAGAACGGCGGTCAGCTATACTGTGACAATAACATTGCAGGGAGATGTAAGCGGACTTGACGCGAATCAGACAGCAAGCGTAATATTTGCAAAAGACACGCCCTAGGGAGATATATTGTATTTGGCGAAAAGGAGGATAAAAATGGGCAGTCAAGAAGAACAAAGCAAAAGGCGTATGACATCCAGAACGAAAAAGAGCTTACGATATTTGTTTATTGCAATTGTGATTATTGTTGCGGCTGCGTGCTATACAATTTTTATAAAACCAATACAGAACGTGCAACAGTGGGAATATAAGGAACAGATTGTACAACAGGGCACTTTAAAAAATGGTGTGACAGAGAGTGGAACTGTGCAATTTAAAATTACTTCTCAGATTTATGACTTGGATGTGTCCACGGATAATGACGATGAGGAAGAGGATGAGGAAGACGATGACAACTATTTAAAAGTAGATGCAGTTTATGTGGCTGTTGGGCAACGTGTTCAGGAAGGAGATAAGATATATCAGTTTACACAAGACAGCATTAAATCTGTGCGCAAGGCGCTTACCTATGAAAAGACGGAGGCGCAGATTGCATTTGCTACGGCGCAGACAGCGTATGAGCGTGGTGTGTTAGAGGCGGACCTTTCTCGCAATGAAACATTGCTTGATACATCATTGGCACAGATTTCTTACAACACAACTGTTGCAAGGCTTTCTAATGATATGGCAGCAAAAAGTCTTGAGATACAGCAGTTGTTAAAGGATATTTACAAATTACAGTGTGATTTGACAGAGGATGAGTATCTTGAAGAAAAATCGGATATTGTGGAAGTGTATGAGGAAGCACTTGAGGGTGTCAAAGACGCGAGCGAGGATTATGTTACAAATAAAGTGGACGCAGCGCAAACATTCCAGTCTGCCAAAACATCTTATGAACAATTTTTTGTCAAATTTAATGAGACCAATCAGCAAATTCAAGATAAGGTTGACGAAGTATACAAAATAGAAGCAGAGATTGTATATAATCAGCAACTGTTAGAAAAGGAATTGCTGGCAGCACAACAAGATTTGAAAGCGTCAACTATCAGTGGTGAGATTGCGGATGTAAAATACCAGAGTAGCTTGACTAGCTATGAGAACACACTTTCAAAAGCACAGCGGGAACTTGAGGAGGCGACACAAAAGTTAGATGCATTTAATGCGTTTGTGGGAGATGGAACTGTCTGTGCTGAGGGAAGCGGTATTATCACAGAAATGGGGTATAAGTCGGGAGATTACTTAAAAAATACTGGCACGCTAATCGCTTTTGCGAAGGCGGAGGAGATGACTGTATCTGTGGATGTATCTGAGGAAGATGTGGTGGCAATGAAAGTAGGCGACACAGTAGAGTTAAGTTTTTCTGCATACAAAGGAGAAATTTACTCTGGCATAATTAAGTCGATAACGACAACTGCCACAAGTAGAACTTCAGCTACTACCAGTTATCCAGTGGTGATTTCGATACAGGGAGACACTTCTATACTTTACAGTGGTATGACAGCAGATGTTACATTTGTCACAGAAGAAGCAACAAATGTAAACTATATTTTGCGAAAAGCAATTGTGGAGGAAAACGGTAAAAGTCAGTTGTATATAAAGTCTGGGGAGGAGTATATGCTAGTTCCTGTAACAACTGGGTTTAACAATGGTGAATACATAGAAATTAAGGATGGAATCAATGCAGGCGACAGGTACTATATCAGGACATTGGTCCGTGAAGGAGGCGTAGATGAAGCGTAAAGTAAAACTTTTGTCTGGTATGGGAGCAGTGGCAGTAATAGGAATTTTAGTTGTTTGTCTGTGTTTTATAGGGCGTATCCACGGTGAGGAAGAGACAGTGTACAGAGAAACCAAGGTTGCATATGGCAACCTTACAGTTGGAATCACAGAGGAGGCAACTGTGAAAATTGGTACGTTGGAACAACGTTTTGATTTGGATATTAGTGCACTTGTGGATAGTGATGCAACAAACAGTCAGACACAGGCAGGCGCTATTCAAGGGGACTTTGGTAACATGAGAAATGGCAATACCGGGATGATGTCTTTTGGTTTATTTAATATGGACAGTTTAGTGTCACAGAGTCAGTCCCTTGAGGTGGCAGATGTGAAGGTTACGGTTGGGCAGGAAATTAAAGAAGGAGACTTGCTCTATACTTTGACATCAGAAAGTGTGGATGAGATTCGGAAGGCACTCTCTGATGATATTGACGATACAAAGGCAGATTATGAAGCGTTGCAGATTGCGCAGGAGGAGTCAAGGACACAAGCGCAGCAAGAATATGATACTTATATTACAAATGGAAAGTACGCAACTCTAATTTATGAAAATGAGTTAAAAACATATCAGGATGCTTTGGAAGAAGCTGTGGAAGCTGTGGATGACAAACAAAATACCTACAATGAAAAATTGTTGGAGTTGGCAGAGCTTCAAAAAGAATATGCTCAAGCGCAAGAATTTCTGCATGAAGCACAGGGAGCTGTCTCAGAAAATTATTCAAGGCGATATGAGAATGCTTATTATTATACAGTATATCTGAACACAAGAGATACAGCGCAAAAATTAGCAGACCAGTTTCAAGAAGAGATTGACAGCATGAATGAAGAGCTTACACAACTTTCACTTGACATACAGGCAGCACTCCGCACCATGAGTCAGAGCCAGCTTGACTATGAGAAAGCTAAGTTAGATTTAGGGCAGACACAAGATATCGATATTTATTATGCCAATAAAGCATCAGAATGGTATGATATACAGACGGCAAGTCTTGACAATGAACTGTCATCTGCAAAGAAAAGTTATGATGCTGCGGTGAAGAAACTTGATGAATTTGACAGTTTTGTACAAGACAATTGTGTTCTCTCTAATTACAGCGGTGTTGTGACAGAAATACCTCTCTCAAAAGGTGATACCTTGTCTAAGGAAAGCATCCTTGTGGTGCTCAATGACTATGGGGCTGTGACAATGGATGTATCTCTTAGTAAAGATGATTATAACGCGGTTGACAAGAATGGAACAGTCAATATCGCCTTTACAGCGTACCCCGACGAAACATATTACGGCAAGATAACAGAGGTGACAGATGCAGAGTATGACAGTAGTTTAGGAAACGTATATTTTACAGTTACTGTGACAATGCAAGGAGAAGTATCACGGCTGTATGAGGGAATGACAGGGGAAGTGACTTTCGTGACAAAGGAGGTAAAACAGGTCTGTTATGTATCAAACCGAGCAGTTTTTAGAGAAGGTACCAAATCTTATGTCAAAGTGCAAGATGACAATAAAAATATTGTGAAGAAGGAAATTACCACAGGATTTTCAGATGGCATTCATGTCGAGGTTACAGCGGGGCTTTCTGAAGGGGACATAGTTCTAATTGAAAGTAAGGTAGGTGAAACATGAGAATTTCAGAGTTATTAAGGCTTGTCATTATTAATCTTTCTCAAAATAAGTTTAAGGTTATTCTTACTTCTGTTGGAATTATTGTAGGTTCTGCCACAATTATGATGGTGCTTGCTATTGGTACAGGCGGAAAAATGGAAGTTGCAGAACAGTTTAAAAATCTTAATGCGGGCGCAATAGATATTTCTTATGAATCCAATAACATTGCATTTGGGGGAGGAGAGAGAGGAATGTCTGTCAGAGCAGGAGCACCAAATAGAAGAGGGATACCAGGCGGTGGGATGCCGTCAATGAACAATAATTTTTTTATTAACAGAGGAGAGAACGAAAATGCAATGAATCAAGAGAAAATTGTTTTGTCTACAGATGATATGGAGGACCTTGCAGTATTTGTTCCAGATATTTCTGATGTGACGATATCTTATACAACGACAACAGAAGTGGAAGGAGGAGAACTAGAAGCAGCAGGTTCTTATACAATTGCAGGCGTAAAGCAAAATTTTATGGCCATAAGCAATCTCTCAATGATAGCTGGAGTTTTTTTAACCAATGAAAATGATGAAAATAAGGAGAAATATTGTGTTGTTGGCTATTCTATAGCAAAGGAGATTTTTGGAAATGTGTATGCTGCATGTGATGATGTAATTTATATTGATGCAAGACCATATGTGATAAGTGGTGTGCTTGAAGAGATGGGAAGCGTGTCGTCAGGTATTAGCCCAGACACAACAATTTTTGTTCCTTATGATACTGGCGTGAAATATATTACAGGGCAGAATATTAGCCCGACCATCACTGTGATTTCCGCTGATGTCAATCGTGTAGACATTGTGATACAAAATATAAAAACGATTCTTGCTGACAGCTATGCAAATGCGGAATTTACTATTTCCAATGCGGGAACAAAGATGGAAGCTGCATCAGAATCCAATAACACATTACAACTTTTGCTTATTACAATGGCAGTAATTGTATTTATTGTAGGTGGAATTGGCATTATGAATGTGCTTTTTGTGTCCGTGAAAGAGCGGACAAACGAAATTGGTATCCTTAAGGCACTCGGATGCTCCAAACGTGATATTCTGTTGGAATTTTTGTTTGAGGCATGTTTTATGAGCTTTATCGGTTCAATTCTTGGTGTGCTTGTCGCTATTGGCATTACACCTGTGATAGAAAGTTTTTCTGTCAGAGTAGAGCTATCTGCACAAGGGGCGTTGCTATCGCTTGCATTTGGAGTGATAACAGGTACAATTTTTGGATTTTATCCAGCGTATAAGGCATCATCATTAATACCTGTTGTCGCACTAAATCAGGAGTAAAGTAAAATAACATGAGGTATTAATTACCTATCGGTTGGAGGAAAAAATGAAAAAAAAGAAGAGCAGAAAAAATGGTATTGTGATTTTAACCGTTCTCTTTATAATGGCAGGTGCAGGGGTCTATTATTTGGGTTCGACACAAGTTCATGCAGTAGATGAAAAGCAAGAGTTTGTTTTGGAAGAAGGGCAGGAGTACATATATGCAAAGATAACATCTGTGCTGGGGAATGAGATAGCATATACTGTTCTTGATGCGCAGATAGTAGATTCTTCTGATTTAGATGGAAAAAGCAGCAGAGGAAAAAGACAAAATGCAACAAAAGTTTTGGCGGAGGTAGAGATAAAAAATATGCCGGATATGAGTCAAGTGCTAGTTGAGGACAAGGCTGAGAGGACTGAACGACCAATTACACAGCAGCGTTTGGTCAAAGATGAGGCAGATGACGCGCAAAGTAGTATGGTTACGATTTATACCGAAACAGATACAACAGGGCAAATACAGATTCCTGTAGGCACAGAAGTGGAAACAAAACTTGGCACTATTACAACATTTTCACGTCTGTCAAACGGGGACATTATAAAAATGCTTTTGCAAAAAAATGATGCTGGAAATAAAGCGTTGATGAAAATATGGATTGTGGAATAGGAGACAGAAGTTGTGGAGGAAAAAATTATAGAGATAAAGGATGTGAATAAAGGTTATCGGTTTGGCGATGACATGGTTCCTGTTCTAAAAGATATTAATTTTACAGTAAAAAAGGGGGAGTTTGTGGCGATTCTGGGACCATCCGGCTCTGGTAAGACAACGCTTATGAATATTATCGGTTGTATGGATGTGTTGGATTCTGGTGAGTATTATCTAAATGGAAGAGCAATTCATAATACAAAGGAGAGCGATTTGACAGAGGTGCGCAACAAAGAGATTGGATTTATTTTTCAGAACTATCAGTTAATTCCAACTTATAATGTGATGCAAAATATTATTATGCCTTTGGTTATACGTGGTATGGGACACTATGAGGCAAAAAGGCAATGCAATGATATTGTAAAACTTCTGGGGATTGCGCACAGACTAGACCACAGACCGAATGAGCTCTCCGGCGGTCAGAAACAGCGTGTGTCTATTGCAAGAGCTTTAGCCAGCGAACCAGCAATCCTTCTTGCCGATGAGCCGACAGGAGCGCTTGACAGTGCAAGCGGGCAGGAAGTGCTAAAACTTTTTGGAAATCTAAACCAACTAGGAAATACAATTGTTATGATTACACATGATCTGAAAGTAGCAAAGGCGGCGCAGCGTATTGTGTGTATTATAGATGGATGCTTGTCAGAGTATGTGGAGGCATAAGGAATAGAATTTTTTGGCTTTGTGATATTATGATATATAATAGAAGGATGAAGCGATACAAACTATTGACTTTATCACAGGTATATGGTAGCTTTTTACAATAAAGAAGCAAAGGAGACTTCCCATGAAACAACAGCCTGCTGTCTTAAAGGAGTTAAAAGAAGTCCGCCTGCACGGAACGAAGTCGTTTCCCTGTGCAATTTATCGCACGCATTCTGTAAAAAAGGGCGTTTTTGTGAAGCATCACTGGCATGATGAAATAGAAATTTTGTACTTTTCAGAAGGAGAGTTCCGACTAGAAGTGAATATGGAGTCGTTTCCAATCCAATCAGAATGTTTTTATTTTATTAATCCCGGGGAATTACATAGCATTATTACTGAGAGTTCTAAAAGCTATTGGGAGGATGCGATTGTCTTTTCGCCTAATATCTTGGGATTTGATTCTGGTGATGAGGCGCAGATTCGTCTGATAAAACCAATTCAAAATGGGAAGTTGCTTTTTCCGCGTTGTATCGCGTCGCAGCATCCCGCTTTTTTGATGTTGCGCAATGCGTTTGTTGATATTATGCGCGCCTTTGGACAACGGACAGAAGAATCTTTTGCGGGACAAGGGATAGCGCAGCCTTATTTGGAAGATAGCAGTCTAGTGACAGATAATCTGACAAGTCAATTGTATGTTAAGTCTTCCCTAATGTATATTCTTGCCACGCTCTCTGCCTATGGGCTTTTTATACCTACAGAAAAAAATTTTGACAGGCGTGTGGAGAGTATTAAGACAGCACTTACGTTTATCCGGGAAAACTATTATAATAAAATATATATTTCAGATCTTGCTGATCAAGTCAATCTAAATGAACAATATTTTTGTCGTCTTTTTAAAAAGGCAATTGGGCATTCTCCTATAGAATATATTAATGAGTATCGTATTCGGCAGGCAAAACGTCTTTTGGAAGAGACTGATTTGCAGGTGACAGAAGTTTGTCTGGAATGTGGTTTTAACAATCTGGGAAACTTCCTTCAGGAATTTCGCAAGCATACTGGAACGACACCACTACAGTACAGAAAGCACATGGAATCCCTTTAAAAGTCATAATAGCGTAGTTTTTAATCATATAATCGTAAGACATTTGACATAGATGTCATTAAAATGTAGATAATAGATAGAATGAAACAGCGAACACAATGCTGTTGACTCGTATAAAAACAATACGATTTTTATGTTTGGAGGTATGGTTATGAATAGAAAGTGGTGGCATGACAAGGTTGCATATCAGATTTATCCCAAGAGTTTTTATGATTCCAATGGCGATGGCATTGGCGATATTCCCGGCATTATCAGCAAGCTGGACTATCTTGCAAATTTAGGCGTTGATATTCTCTGGCTGTCCCCTTGTTATCAGTCCCCTCTGGCTGATCAGGGGTACGATATTTCCGATTACTACAATATTGATTCCCGTTTTGGCACGATGGAGGATATGGAGCAGTTAATTGCAGAGGCAAGCAAACGCAATATGTATATTCTTATGGATTTGGTAGTGAACCACTGTTCTGATGAACATGAATGGTTCCAAAAGGCTTGTGAGGACCCAGAGGGAAAATATGGGAAATATTTTTATCTGATGGATAAAAAAGAGGGGAAATTCCCAACAAACTGGCGTTCTTATTTTGGTGGCCCTGCGTGGGATGATCTGCCGGGTACAGACAAACAGTATCTGCATGTCTTTCATAAGAAACAGCCGGATCTAAACTGGGAGAATCCAGAAGTTCGAGAAGAGATTTATAAAAATATTAATTGGTGGCTGGATAAAGGTCTTGGTGGTTTTCGGATTGATGCCATTATCAATATTAAGAAAGCCCTTCCATTCCATGACTATGAACCAGACAGAAGTGACAATCTATGTAGTATGAATGTCATGTTGCAGGAGGCAAAAGGAATTGGAGCGTTCCTAAGAGAAATGCGCGACCGAACATTTAAGAAATATGATGCTTTTGCAGTGGGAGAGGTATTCAATGAAAAACCGGAAGAAATTCCAGAGTTTATTGGAGATGACGGCTATTTTTCCAGTATGTTTGATTTTAATGAGGCAATTTTTGGCAGCAGTGAAAAAGGGTGGTATGATGCAATGCCCATCACGCCAGACGACTATAAAAAATGCTGTTTTGATGCGCAGGCAAAGGTAGGGGATATTGGATTTCTCTCTAATATTATAGAGAACCATGATGAGCCTCGCGGTGTCAGCCGATACATACCCGATGGCGATTGTTGTATTGAAAGCAAGAAAATGCTGGCGGCACTAAATTTTATGTTGCGCGGTCTGCCTTTTATTTATCAGGGACAGGAATTAGGGATGGAAAATGTACCAATTACATCCATTAATGAGGTGGATGACATCTCTACTCACGACGAGTACCGCGTTGCGCTAGAAGCAGGAATTTCACCGGATGAGGCTTTGAAGGTCGTATCAAAATACAGCCGTGATAATGCGCGCACGCCAATGCAGTGGACAGACGAGGCGAATGCGGGATTTACAACTGGAACACCTTGGTTAAAAGTCAATCCCAACTATACGTCTATCAATGCAGCTATGCAAATGAAGGACGAAGATTCTGTTTATTCTTTTTATAAAAAGTTAATTGCGCTGCGTAAAAATCCGATTTATAAAGAAACGATTGTGTATGGTACTTTGGAGCCAGTGTGGGCAGAGCAGCATAACCTAATGGCATATTACCGAAAAGGAGAACAAACATTGTTGGTGGTTGGAAATTATCAGAGAGGAGCACAAGAAATTAAACTGCCAACATCATATAAAAAAGTACTATTGAATAACTATCATGATATGGCAGAAGAGAATGGAACAGTTAGACTATATGGATATCAGGTTTTGGTATTGGAAATGTGCATGTAGGTAAAGATAAAAAGAAAAAGGAAGGGAAACAGTATGAACAGAACATGGTGGAAGGAAGCAGTTATTTATCAGATTTATCCGCGTAGTTTTATGGACAGCAATGGGGATGGCATTGGCGATTTGCAGGGCATTATCAGTAGATTGGATTATCTAAAGTATCTGGGGATTGATGTGATTTGGCTCTCGCCAGTGTATCAGTCTCCCAATGACGATAACGGATATGATATTAGTGACTACCAAAATATTATGGATGAATTTGGTACAATGGAGGATTTTGATGAGCTGTTGGCGGCAGCCCATGAGCGCGGGATTAAAATTGTTATGGACTTGGTGGTAAACCATACATCAGATGAGCACAAATGGTTTATGGAAAGCCGGAAATCAAAGGAAAATGCGTATCGTGATTATTACATCTGGCGTGAGGGCAAAGATGCACAGACACCTCCGAATAACTGGGGATCTTGCTTCGGCGGTTCGGCATGGCAGTATGACGAAACGACAGGCATGTACTATCTGCATTTGTTTTCTAAGAAACAACCAGATTTAAATTGGGATAACCCCAAAGTGCGCGAGGAAGTCTTTGATATGATGACATGGTGGTGCGACAAAGGCATTGATGGGTTTCGCATGGATGTTATCAGCATGATTTCCAAGACCAAGGAAATGCCCGATGGCAAAAATGGAGATTTTGGTCCTTACTGTGTTCATGGACCAAATGTCCATAAGTACTTGCAGGAAATGAATGAGAAGGTGCTGTCTAAATATGATATTATGACAGTAGGTGAAACATCTGGTGTAACTACAGCTCTGGCACAGCAGTATGCGGGTGAAGATACACATGAGTTGAACATGGTATTTCAGTTTGAGCATGTGGAAGGAGATGGAAAATATGGAAAGTGGACAGATGAGAAAATTCCACTTATCACATTGAAGGAAACGTTGTCTCGCTGGCAGACAGAGCTTTATGGTAAGGCTTGGAATAGCCTGTTTTGGGACAATCACGACCAGCCGCGCGCTGTCTCACGCTTTGGGGATGACCGTCCTATGTACCGTGAGGTATCTGCTAAGATGCTTGCTACTTGTCTGCATATGTTGCAGGGCACGCCCTATATTTATCAGGGTGAGGAGTTGGGAATGACCAATTATCCATTCCAGAGTCCAGATGACTTTCATGATATTGAAAGTATAAATGCATACAAGGAATGGTGCACCGAAGGCAAACTATCTCATGCGGTATTTTGGCCCTGTATTACATTTAAGAGCCGCGACAATGCAAGGACACCAATACAATGGGACAATTCGCCGCAGGCAGGTTTTACTGTGGGAACTCCTTGGATTGCAGTCAATCCCAACTACACAACAATCAATGCCAAGGCAGAAACCGCAGATGTCAATTCGGTGTTTCATTATTATAAGAAGCTAATCGCGCTAAGAAAAGAAAACCCAATTATGGTATATGGCAAATATGAGGCGTTGATGGAGGACAGTGCAGAATTGTTTGTTTACACTAGAGCAATGGATAATGAGAAGCTCTTGGTGGTGTGCAGTTTCTGCGACCATGAAACAAACTTTATGATACCAGCAGAATTTGTAGGAACATCTTGTTTGATTTCTAATGTGGAGAATCAATATGACAAATCCGAGATGACACTCAAGCCATATGAGGCTTTTGTGCTGCATAGAAAATAGAGAAAAGCTGTTGTTTTCATTATTTTTTGAATTGTGAAAGCAACAGTTTTTTATGTTAAGGTTTATTATGGTGCGATCAGTGAAATTTTTGTATGTATATGGTTAAGAGGGGATTCATTTGGTGCATGGTTTTATCACTTTTTGTTAGATGATGTTGACAATACATGGGATATTCAGTCATCTAGCGGCGATGTACAAATTACAGCGTCAAAAGGTAGCGGCAGCATTAATACCACAAGTGGAGATATAGATTTGGACCTTGGAGAACTGACAGGAGATTTGCGTGTCAATTCTAGTAGTGGATGGGCGAAAATTAAGGTATCTGCTGATAACTCCTTTTATTTTGAGGCGTTGATAAGCAGTGGCGATATCAATACATTTTTTAATGAGGATTTAAGTTTCTCCAAGCGCAGAAATAGTGCAACTGGGATTTACGGCAGCGACAAAGATAATCGGTGCATTATGATTACAACAACCAGTCGAGATGTGGAAATAATGGATTAGAAAAATTTTGCTTTATTAGAAGAAAAAAGTGTGTTATAATCAATACCGTTGTTAAGGGTTGCAAATAAAAATGCAGGAATTTTCTATGTAATTAGGAAACGGCAAGTCGATTTGCCGTTTCCTGTAATTTTTATGCACAGACCCGCACAGAGAAAATATGCCACTAACGTGGCACATGGGTCGGGTGACGAGTAGGGAAAAGCTTTTTCTTATTGATTGCACATGGGCGTCTAAATGAAATATGTCGGCAGGGCTGACGGATGTTCAGTGCGTGAGCAGGGAAGATGAGACTTCCTTACTCGATTGCATACAGGCACTCAAAGGAAAATATTTAAAAGCTACCAAGTGCCCGGTGCATGTAGGGGGAAATTTATGCAGGATAGAAAGGTATAGGTATTGAGATGTACATAACATGTTTGGATTTGGAAGGTGTATTGGTTCCGGAAATTTGGATTGCATTTGCAGAGGCAAGTGGTATTCCAGAATTAAAAAGGACAACACGCGATGAGCCGGATTACGATAAATTAATGCATTGGAGATTAGGCATTTTAAGGGAACATGGACTTGGTCTGAAAGAAATACAGGAAACGATTGCAAAGATTGACCCGATTCCGGGTGCAAAGGAATTTTTAGATGAACTTCGCGGTATCACACAGGTTATTATTATTAGTGATACATTTGCACAGTTTGCAACACCACTGATGAAAAAGCTTGGCTGGCCTACTATCTTTTGCAATTCCCTTGAGGTTGCAAAGAACGGTGAGATTACAGGGTTTCAGATGCGCTGTGAACAGTCGAAACTTACAACGGTTAAGGCGTTACAGTCCATTGGATATGAGACGATTGCCAGTGGCGACAGCTACAATGATCTTGGTATGATTCGGGCAAGCAAGGCTGGATTTTTATTTAAGAGTACAGATAAAATTAAGGCGGATAATCCAGACCTTGCAGCATATGAAACTTATGATGCGTTGATGAAGGCGATTCAAAACGCAATGGTATAAATATCAGATAGATATCATAAAACGAGTCCTTTTTCTGTGAGCTGATATACTTTGTCACAGACCTCCGCAATATATTTGCGATCATGGGAAATGCTGATAATTGCGCCCCCAAAACCGGTAAGCATTTGTCGGATAACAGGGTTGGACAGCGGTGAAAAATTGCGGCTTGGCTCATCGAGCAGGAGAACATCACAGCCGGAGGTGTCGAGATAGAGCAGCATAATTTTGGCTTTCTGCCCGCCCGACAGCTCCCGCATGGGATGCGTCATCTCATCTGCTGTAAACTTCATACTGCCCAGATAGGTGCGCATTATTGAGATACTTTGCTTGCTGCCATCCGATAAAAATGCGATAGGAGTCTGCTCCATATCAAGAAGTTCTTCATAATTCTGCGGCATATAAGCCGCTTTGATATCTGACCGCTGTGATAGTTCTTTTGCCAGAATGCGCATAAGTGTTGTTTTTCCACAACCGTTTTTCCCAGTGATGCAAATGTGTTCGGGTCCTTGTATAAAAAGGCGGATGTTGTGGGCAAGTGTGATAGATTCCTGTGTGTTTGAACATGTGGGAACGCAAAGTGTCTCTAGGGAAAAATCCAACACAATCTTTCCGTTTGGAATAGAAGCGTGGCTGCCAAATTTGGTAAACATCGCTTCCTCGTATTCCGGCAACTCTGTCATATGCTCAAATTCTTTCTCGAATCGCGCCTCATATGCCTTTACACGGTGCATTGTCTTTTTCAGCAATGCTGCGCCGTGTGGGTCTTGTCTGCTAATGGCGTTTTGTTGATGCTCCACTTTTTGCTGTATTTGGCGAAATTTTTCCTGCTGTTTGTCATATTCCCGCCGCTCATTTTTGGCTTCCTGTTCTTGTTTTTGGAATTGCAGATTTCTGCGGGCAATATAACTTTGATAGTCAGATCGAACAACTGTATATCGCGGCGCAGTTTTGCGGCGCAACTGTTCAATATGAATAATCTTATTTGCTGTGCGCTCGAGGAGTGTCTCATCATGAGAGATATAGAGGATTGGAATTTTGCTGTCTTGGATAAAGGTTTCTAGCCAAACAAGAGTTTCTATATCCAAATCATTAGAAGGCTCATCCAGCAGAAGAATTGTCGGATTATCAAGGAGCAGACGAAGAAGTTGTACTTTAATTTTCTCCCCCCCAGAGAGAACACCGATTGGTTCTTGCGCATAGATACGTTCTGTAGAAAACCCCAAACGAACGCATAATGAGGCAAGTTCACTGGGAGTATGGTCGTAAAAACTGCCAGTGGCTGTAAGGTATTCGTAAATGGAAAGAGTACGGATGATTTCGGGAAGTTCTTGAGGTAGGTAGCCTAAACGTTCTTTGGTGCATAAAATTTCACCCTCATATTCCACATAGTCTTCTGTTAAAACGGGATTAAACAATAGTTTTAACAGAGTGCTTTTACCATTGCCTTCCTCACCAATCAAAGCACATTTATCTTCTGGATTAATATGAAAGTTAAAATCCTCCAATAAAATGCGATAATCTTTTTTGTGTCGTATTGTCAAATGTTTCACTTGTAACATAAAATCTCCTCCGTTTCTTGAAAGTTTTTAACCTGCCTTAAGGAACTACAAAAAATAACTGATGTAAATTGTGTAGCATATTTTTAAGGTTTCCAATAGTAATTATTGTTCACAGGAAATTTGTTTGTGAAAACACGAAGGAGATTTATTTTTGAATTGCTTATGGCTTCTACACACAATCGAGAAGGATTTTCTCTATTGCACACAAGATATATAGCAATAGCGGCTTATTTCCTGTGCGCGGGTCTGTGCATAAAGAAAAGCTGAAAATACTTTTTCAGCCCACACAAATGCAGGAAGATGATGACTGCGTATCCGTATACAGCATAACAAAACAAAAACACACAATAATAGACCCTTGTACATGAAAGATACAGTTGTCTGAAATTAAAAATCTCAACTTGTGTTTTCTGTTTTGTTAATTCATCATCTTCCCACCACCCTTTTTAAAAATAGTTTTTTAGAATTTTAGATGTATTTCAGTTTCATATTTTAATAAAAAAGTATTTGATTGTCAAGCATTTTTATTAAGTTTATAATTCGTTGGGTTGTCAGTATTACTGTTTATGGGGATGCAAATTAACAATACTTAGAAATTCTGTTAAAAACTGATAAGGCGTGAATCGTAACTTGGTAATGCCTGACACCAAAACATAATAGTATACATATGATAAAGAAAAATAAATCTGAGGTTGATATTTATGGCAGATATGACCCCCGGAATGATTTTTACAGATACTCTTAGAAATAAAAGTCCAAAAGCAATGGCATGGATTCGGGGAAATGCGCAGAATCCACAGTTGAGTGGTATTGTTAAATTTTATGAGACCCCATATGCCGGTGTACTAATTGAGGCGGAAATTTTTGGACTTCCCAACATTGACAAACAATTTTCGTCGGACTTTTATGCAATGCACATTCATGAGAAGGGAGATTGTACAATGCCCTTTGACAAGACAGGAGAACACTACAACCCTACAAGAGAAGCACACCCAGATCATGCAGGCGACATGCTTCCTCTTATGGGAAATCAAGGGTATGCATGGCTTTCCTTTTATGACAAACGCTTCACAATACCAGAGATAATGGGAAGAAGCGTTATTATTCATAAAATGCCAGATGATTTTAAATCCCAACCATCAGGAGATGCCGGCGAAAAGATTGGATGCGGTGTAATACGATAAATGTAATTGGCAAAAATTGCTTGATGTTTGCCGTACAAAAGAGTAAAATTGCAATTATAGACAAAGTACAGATACTTCATTCAATGGGACATTTTCCTCTGTGCATAGCAAATTCAATCATTCACTTGCATTACAATTGATTTCCTACAAGTGAACGATTGGATTAGCAACGCGCAGATGAAAGAATTAGAGTGTAATCTGTCTGCCAAATGTTGTACTGGTACAGAGTGTCTTGTGTCAGGAGAGGAGAAGTGCATGACCGCGAAAAAATATGTAAAGGAAGTGAGAAAGCTGTTGAAATGTCGCAGAACAAAGAGAAAAGACATTCAGAGACAGCTTTTGGCTGAGATAAACGATGCAGTGGCAAAGGGTGAAACAGTGGATGAGGTTTTAGCGCGCATGGGGATTCCTTGGGACTATGCCAATCAGTATAATGATCGTTTTGACAAGGCAGAATGGAAAGCAGCAAAGCGTGAGAAGGCGATATTGATTTGGGGCATTGTGTTATTTATTGTTTTTGTCTTGTTTGCCTTCTTATATTGGAATCTTCCGCGGTGGGGGGATATTCGTGAGAGTACAATATTTCAGGAAGAACAGATAAAAACGCAAGTAGAGGAGATCATTCGACTTTATAGCGAGGATGATTTTGAGGCAGTGAATGCATATATGAATGAGGATATGAAGGTGATTTTGAGCGCAGAGATGCTCCGATATACCAAAACAGAACGGGAAAAAGACTTTGGAGAATTGTTAAAGTTTGAAGATATGGAGCTATCAGAGGCAAAGCAAAATGGCAATAGATATGCGGTTGTGCAAGTGAAAGTGTTGTATTCTGCATTGCGTGTAACTTATAGTATGACGTTTGATGAATCAATGAAACTTGCTGGATTCCATATTGATTAGATGGGTACTATATTTAATTATATAGCTTATATAGAAGGAACAGCAGATACAGGACAAGCCCATTTAAATATGCTCTAAATTGTGGATAACTTTTTTAAATAGTGCTATAAAATAATAATATCCACATATTTATACACAATATCCACAAAAATATGGATAAAAAATCCATTGTAAATACACAGATTATATAAAGAATAAAAATAAACGACAAAGTTAGATACAATCTCCTATAGGTTTTGCATTATGGTCGTTTTTGGCATAAAAAACTACGATTATGCTATTGTTTTCCCCTCAAAAAAGGGATATGATAAAGGATGACAAGAAAAAGTGCGGATAGAAAAAGTAAAATGGAGGTAGACAATATGGCAATTTTAGTTACAGGTGGTGCCGGATTTATCGGCAGCCATACAGTGGTAGAGCTTCAAAATGCAGGATATGATGTAGTGGTGGTGGATAACTTATCGAATGCAAGTGTGAAATCTCTACAGCGTGTGGAAAAAATAACAGGGAGACCAGTTACATTTTATAAGGAGGATATTCTGGACAGAAAGGCGCTAGAGAAGATATTTGACCAAGAGGAAATTGATTCTTGCATCCATTTTGCAGGACTAAAGGCAGTTGGAGAGTCTGTGGCAAAGCCGTGGGAATATTACAACAATAACATTGCGGGTACATTGACACTTGTGGATGTGATGAGAAAGCATGGTTGCAAGAATATTATCTTTTCCTCCTCTGCGACTGTATATGGAGATCCTGCATTTATACCAATTACAGAGGCGTGTCCGAAAGGGCAATGTACGAATCCTTATGGTTGGACAAAGTCCATGTTAGAGCAGATTTTATCGGATATGCAGAAGGCAGACCCCGAGTGGAACGTGATTCTTTTGCGTTATTTTAATCCGATTGGCGCACATCAAAGTGGAACAATGGGTGAGAATCCAAATGGTATTCCTAACAATCTAATGCCTTATATCACGCAGGTTGCAGTGGGCAAGCTTGAAAAACTTGGAGTGTTTGGCAATGATTATGACACACATGATGGAACTGGAGTGAGAGATTATATTCATGTTGTGGACCTTGCGATTGGTCATGTGAAGGCGCTGAAGAAGATTGAGGAAAAAGCGGGATTGTGTATTTACAATCTTGGGACAGGAACTGGTTACAGCGTGCTTGATATTGTAAAGAATTTTGAGGATGCCACCGGTGTAAAGATTCCATATGAAATTAAACCGAGGCGTGCAGGCGATATTGCAACCTGCTATGCAGATGCATCAAAGGCAAAGGAAGAGCTTGGCTGGACAGCACAGTTTGGCATTAAGGAGATGTGCGCGGATAGCTGGAGATGGCAGTCTAACAATCCGAATGGGTATGAAGAATAATAATATATATAAATCCCACAACCAAAGTTGTGGGATTCTTTTATGCATATGGGAATCCAAACGAAGTATGTCAGCAGAGCTGACGAACGTGCAGCGTGCAAGTAGGAAATGAGACTTTCTTACGGATTCTATTATATCTCACCATTTTTATAGCGGCTAATATAACTGTGAATTCTGTCGTTGGGATTTAGCAAGTCGCTGATAGAGGAGTCGTGATTTAGCGTGTCAATAATATAGGCAATATACTTGCTCATATCACAACTGATATACCATTCTTTTTCGAGCAGTTCTGGTTTTTGATAGATTAAGTTTGTAGTGAGAACTCTGTAAATCAGCCCTTGCTCATATGCCTCGTCAAATTTATCAAGACCGGCAGTAAACAGACCAAATGTAGCTGCAGCAAAAATGCGCTTTGCCTTGCGTTTTTTTAAGTATGTGGCAACTTCAATCATACTCTCGCCAGATGAAATCATATCATCGACAATAATAATGTCCTTGCCCTCCACGCTGCTTCCAAGAAACTCATGTGCTACAATTGGATTGCGCCCATTTACAATTTTGGTATAATCGCGCCGTTTGTAAAACATGCCCATATCAAGCCCCATCACATTTGCCATGTAAATTGCACGCCCCATACCTCCTTCATCGGGGCTGACGAGCATCATGTGATCTGCGTCAATGGTTAAATCAGGAACATTGTTTAACAGTCCTTTAATAAACTGATAGGTGGGTGATACAGTTTCAAATCCATGTAAAGGAATTGCGTTCTGCACACGTGGATCATGTGCATCAAAGGTGATGATATTGTCTACCCCCATGTTTACCATTTCCTGAAGTGCCAGAGCACAGTCAAGAGATTCCCTTGAATTCCTCTTATGCTGACGGCTTTCATAGAGATAGGGCATAATCACAGTGATGCGGCGTGATTTGCCACCGATGGCAGCGATAATTCGTTTCAAATCCTGAAAATGATCGTCAGGAGACATGTGGTTCTCTTGTCCGCAAAGGGAGTAAGTTAGGCTGTAGTTTGTGACATCTACTAATAGATAGATGTCATCACCGCGTACAGACTGTAAAATCTCACCTTTTGCCTCTCCGGTGCCAAAACGTGGAACACGGGTTTGTATAATATAAGAGTCGCGCTGGTAGCCTGCGAATGCAAGTGAATCCTTGTGTTCGCTCTCGCGCTCTGCCCTCCATTTAACAAGATATTTATCAACCTTATCACCGAGTTCTTTACAACCACTCAAAGGGATGATGCCTAATGAACCTACGGGTATTGAGTTGAGATTTCTTTTTTCCTCACGAACTGGCATTGAAAAACCCTCGCTTTCTATAATATATAGATATCAGTTTTCATTTGTTAGCAGATGCTGTTTTTTTCTGCATCCGGATGTCCCGGCCTGTCAGCTTGCATATATCATAATTGCTTGTGATGCGTGAAAAGATCCTGTCAGAATAGCGGTCCCGCAGTTCCCCAAGCGATAGATTTGTAGTGATAATGGTTGCTTTTTTGCGTAGATGCCTGTTGTTTAGGCAGGAAAAGAGCTGGGAAGAAACAAAGGAGTTGGTAAGTTCCGTCCCTAAATCATCAATAATCAGCAGATCACAATCGCAGATATCATCTGAAATGCCAGAAGTAGCTTCCACGCTGTCCTTGTTAAAAGTGCTTTTTGAGAGAATATCAAAAAGTTGGGACGCGCTGAAATAGATGACCAAGTTTCCCATGTCGATTAATTCCTTTGCAATACAGCAAGACAGAAATGATTTACCCGTTCCTACTGTACCATAAAAAAACAAGTTTCGGTAGTCCTTATTGAAGCTTTTTACAAAATTTTGGCATATTTGTACAGCTTTCGTAAACTTTTCAAGGTCTTCTCCCACATAATAGTCATAGGAAAGTGAACTGAAGTTCTCTGTTTCCAGTAGTGTTTTGATATGAGACTGTTCATAAATAAGATTGATTTCTGTTGTGCGGAAGCAGCTGCATTTTTTGTTGGCAATATATCCAGTATCTTGGCACTTGTCACACACATAAACTGGTGACAGATAATTTTCTGGAAAGCCATTTTCACGCAACAAGGAAATTTTCTGAGCAGACAGTTCTCTTAGGCGTTCTTTTAATTCAGATAATGCGTTGGTTTCTCCGCCGAGCAGTTTTTTCCCCTGTTCAATTGAGATGGCAGCAACCTGTCTGTCCAGTGCTTCATAAGCAGGAATTTTCTGATAGACAATCTCCGTGTTTTGTTCAAGCCGATGTCTTGCAGTGCGTTGCTTTTCCTCATAGGAGCGCATAATCGCATCGTATTGGCTATTTGTCAGTGACATTTGTATTTTACCTCATTTTCTTTTGGGCTACCCAAATGTTCAGAATTGTATAAACTCTTAATTACTTAGGATATTTTGCTCTAATTTATCAAAGTCATACGAGTTTTGGGCGAAACTGTTAAACTTGTTTTTGGAAACAATATTGTCGGTCTTGGGTGTCTTGTCTGCGGCAGGATGTCTGTAAGGGGCGTCCGCTATAGGAATATCTGCCTTGTAATGTACTCCTGCTTGAAACCATTTGGTGAGAATGCCGTCCGCGTACGCAAAGCGGTGGTTGTCGGTGGTCATAACAGTTTTATCGCAAGCCTCCTGTATTACATCGAGCAGAAATCCATATTCTTTGGTCCATTTATTTATGTATTCAAGTTCCTTGGGCGCAGGAGTAGTATTTTTTCCAAGAGACTTCATAATTGTATAGACTACTTTATCATATTTGCGGGAAGCATTCTGCGCATCGCTGGGCGACGAAATTCCTTGTTCGTGCCATGCGAAAGCTACTTTTTCGATGTATCGGAAGTCTTTCTTGCCACGCTCTACACAGTGCTGTACCAGATAGTCGATTAAATCCGTGGAAAAGCCAAGTTTATCATACATAAAGAGAATGGTTTCCATATCACTGCGTGTCAATGGTCTTGCAATATACTGTTCTGTGACAAGCAGAAGCTGTTCGATATCTTCATTATCTTTAAAGTGTTTGAGTTCCTCAAGCGTGTATTCTGGTTTTGTAATTTTTCCATTTGCGGGCTGACTGTCAACGGTTGCGATCGTATGATTTGCTCTCGCCTGTGTGATTTCAGTAGTAGCAGTCACGCTCGTTTGCATGGAAGTTGGTTTAATAAAGGACAGAACTGGAGTGATGCGGGGAGCCGGTCGGGGCACCTCATACGCGTTTTCAAGGGAAAGTACCCTAATGCCGGACAGGTTATGAGCCGCATCAAAGTCAAGTGCCAGTAACTGTTTAGACTCCCAATACATCAGTGACCTAAGTACATCTTTCTCTGTATAGTTAAACTTGTCCGCGATGTCTGCCACACTTGTTGGGAGATTGGCGTTCATCATACGAATTAGAAAAAGATAGATTTTGAGTTGTGCATCATTGGCATCTGCCATATACTCATCAATAAAAAGATTGGAGATGTTAGTCTGTTCAGTTGTACTAGCCCGATAAATATTGACACGATTCATATTCGTCACCTGTCCTGTCCTAGATTCCTTAGAAGCATTCCGATGTTGGGAGGCATCAGAATCTGTAAGGTAAGTGTATTGTAGCACACTTCTCCAAAAAAGCAAGCCCCACACCCTGTCCCAACTCTTGTGAATCTGATTCCTCTAATGAGTGTGGATAATGTGGATAGTGTGGATAGCTGGCGGACAAAAAAGGGTAATTCCTTGATAAACCAAAAAAGATAACACATGGACTTTATTAAGAGCCAATGTGGATGAAAGTAAAAAATATCCACACTCCTCTTGTCAATACAGACACAAAAAAATGTGGATAATGTGGATAACTATATTCCAAGAAGGTTTTCACCGATTTTTACGACATCTCCAGCGCCCATAGTTATCAACAAATCGCCGTTGATACAATTTTTTAATAAAAAATTTTCTATGTCATCAAAATTTGGAAAATAATAACATTCTTTTCCAAGTTTTTCCAGCTCATGCAAAAGATTTACAGAGCTGATACCTACCGTATTTTTTTCGCGCGCGGCATAGATGTCAGTCAGCACTATTTTGTCCGCAAGAGAAAGGGCCTTGGCAAACTCTTTTAGAAACGCTTTTGTGCGCGTGTAAGTATGGGGCTGAAAAACGCACCATAGAGTGCGATGAGGATAGTTTGTAGCTGCTTTTAGAGTGGCAGCAATTTCTGTTGGGTGATGGGCATAGTCGTCAAGAATGTGGACGCCAGCAACTTCTCCTTTGTGTTCAAATCGCCTTTCTGTACCTGAGAAGGAAGCAAGGGCATCGCACACGATAACAAAGTCAATGCCAAGCAAATCTGTCAGGGCAATGACAGAAAGAGAATTGAGAATATTGTGTTCCCCAACAACACCAAGCTTTACAGTACCACAGTTTTTGCCTTTTTTGACAAGTGTGTAGGAAGCGCATCCAAATGTGTCAAATGCAACATCTGTATAACTGTAGTCTGCCGTAGTGTTCGCACCAAAAGTAATAATTTTGCAGGGAAGGTTCTCGACGATTTGTTCCATATGGTCAATATCTCGGTTAATAATAAGATAACCATCTTCCGGCAGGATTTCGGAGAACTTTCGGAAAGAATGGCGGATGTCATGGATATCCCGAAAGAAGTCCAGATGATCTTCCTCAATATTGAGAATAATACTAATGCGGGGAAAGAAGCTTAAAAAAGAGTTGGTGTATTCACATGCTTCTGTTACAAAGTAGTCGGATTTGCCGACACGGATATTGCCGTCAATGGATTTTAAGATACCGCCGATAGAAAGAGTGGGATCCGTGCCAGCAGCCAAAAGCACCTCAGAGATCATGGATGTGGTGGTAGTCTTTCCGTGTGTGCCACTGACTGCGATGGGAGTCTTATAATTTTTCATAATCTGGCCAAGTAAATCTGCTCGTGTCATAAGAGGAATCTTTTTTTCTAAGGCGGCACAAAACTCCGGATTGTCCTGTGCGATCGCAGCGGTATACACGACCAAATCAATGCCATCATTGATATTGCTCGCCATTTGTGGATAGTTAATTTTGGCACCCATAGAGACAAGGTGCTGTGTGAGAGGTGATTTCTTTCTGTCAGATCCACTCACAGTAAAACCTGCCTCGAGTAAAATCTGGGCAAGTCCAGACATGCTGATTCCTCCAATTCCAATAAAGTGCACATGAATAGGACTATTAAAATTTATCTGGTACATCTTGTTGGTTTCCTTTCATAAAATAAGATGATATACACTTTCTATCATACACCCCAAAAGGTGACATTTCCATAAAAAAATAGAAATCTACCATAATTCTATGAAATTGGCAAAAAAAATAGTAGTTGTCGAATTGAGCAAAAAATAAAAATTTTATTAAATAATTTTTATTTTCTAGGTTAAGCTTTCTAATTTCCGACCGATATAAGTTATGTATACTAAAAAATGCATAGAAATATAATAGGAATGATGCTAAAGTTGTTCCCTTTAACGAAAATGTATGTTATAATATATTAGGGTCTGAAACCTAGTACAGCGTTTCGTAAATAATTTGTACTACACAGATTGTTTTTTGTGTTTTGCAATCGAAAAAATAGACAGGTTATCTGGTTTCGTTATTTAAGAATCGATGTATTGGTATTATGTAAGTAGGGGTGACAACATGATTAAAAAAGAAATGATTGCCATGCTTTTAGCAGGTGGACAGGGTTCAAGACTGGGTGTCCTGACATCGAAAATGGCAAAACCGGCTGTTGCTTTTGGCGGAAAGTATCGCATAATTGATTTCCCGCTCAGCAACTGTATTAATTCCGGTATCGACACAGTCGGGGTGCTTACACAGTATCAGCCATTGAAGCTGAACACACACATCGGTATTGGGATTCCATGGGATTTGGACCGCAATGTCGGTGGCGTGACCGTATTACCACCCTATGAAAAAAGTAGTGAGAGTGAGTGGTACACAGGGACTGCCAATGCGATTTTCCAGAATCTTGAATATATGGAAAATTACAATCCAGATTATGTGCTGATTCTTTCCGGGGATCATATCTATAAGATGGATTATGAAGTGATGCTGGATTTTCACAAAGAGAGCGGTTCTGAAGTGACGATTGCATCTATGCCTGTTCCAATTGAGGAGGCAAAGCGATTCGGCATTGTGATTACAGATGAAAACAAAAAGATTATTGACTTTGAAGAGAAACCTGAGAATCCCAGAAGTAATCTGGCTTCTATGGGAATTTACATATTTAATTGGAAAGTACTAAAGGAAGCATTGATTGCAAAAGCAGACCAGCCAGCACTTGATTTCGGAAAACATGTCATTCCATACTGTCATGAGAAAGGGTGTCCAATGTACTCCTATGAGTTTAATGGGTATTGGAAAGATGTCGGAACGCTGAGTTCTTACTGGGAAGCGAATATGGAGTTGATAGACATTGTACCTGAGTTCAATCTTTATGAAGAGTATTGGAAGATTTATACAAAGAGTGAAATTTTGCCGCCACAATACCTTTCACCAGACAGTGTTGTGGAGAGAAGTATTATCGGTGAAGGTTCGGAAATATATGGACAAGTGTATAATTCTGTGATTGGATGTGGTGTGGTTATCGGTGAGGGGACTGTCGTGCGCAATTCTATCATTATGAATCAAGCGCAGATTGGTGATCGGTGCACAATTGAGAAAGCAATTATAGATGAATATTCGCGGGTCGGGAGTTGTACACAGCTCGGAACACTTGCGGAGAAGGAAAACGATACAAGACCTGATATCTACAACAGCGGACTCGTTACAGTCGGTGAGAAATCTGTTGTTCCCGCCAATGTCAAAATTGGCAAAAATGCTGTTGTCTTTGGAGAAACCACAGCTTCGGATTATCCGAATGGTGTATTGGATAGCGGCAGGACATTGATAAAGGTGGGTGAGTGATATGAGAGCATTAGGTATTGTATTAGCAGGCGGAAACAGCAGAAAAATGGGAGAGCTGTCACATAAGAGGGCGATTTCGGCAATGCCAATCGCAGGCAGTTATCGAAGCATTGATTTTGTATTGAGCAATATGTCCAACTCACATATCCAGAAGGTTGCAGTAATCACACAATACAATTCCAGAAGCCTTCATGAGCATTTAAGTTCTTCTAAATGGTGGGATTTCGGACGAAAGCAGGGAGGTTTGTATACCTTTACACCGACAGTCACGCCAGATAACAGCAATTGGTATCAGGGAACTGCGGACAGTATTTATCAAAATCTTTTATTTCTAAAGAGAAGTCATGAACCATATGTAGTCATTGCGACGGGCGACTGTGTCTACAAGATGGATTTCAATAAAGTTTTGGAGTACCATATCGCAAAAAAGGCGGATATCACAGTGGTTGTGAAGGAGATGCCAGACAATGCAGATGTGGACCGATACGGCGTTGTCAGAATGAATGATGACGGCCGGATAGAGGAGTTCGAGGAGAAGCCTATGGTGGCAAAGTCAAAAACAGTGTCCTGTGGAATTTATGTTATTCGACGTAGGCAGCTTATCGAACTGATAGAGAAGAGCGCTGAGGAGGGAAGGCACGATCTTGTGCAAGATATCCTAATACGCTATAAAGATGTAAAGAGAATATACGGGTACAAAATTGAATCCTACTGGAGAAATATTGCAACAGTCGAGGATTACTATGGCACAAATATGGACTTCCTCAAGAAGGAAATCCGTGATTATTTCTTTAAGCAGTATCCAGACGTATATTCCAAAGTTGACGATTTGCCGCCAGCAAAGTACAACCCGGGGGCTCATGTCAGGAACAGCTTGATATCGAGTGGCTGTATTATCAACGGAACGGTTGAAAATTCCGTTTTGTTTAAGGAGGTTTTCGTCGGCAACAACTGCACTATTAAAAACTCCATCATTCTAAACGATGTGTATCTTGGCGATAACACCCACATTGAAAACTGTATTGTAGAAAGCCGTGATACAATTCGAGCAAATTCACACCATGTCGGTGAGACAGGCATCAAGGTTGTGGTGGAGAAAAACGAAAGGTATGTTCTTTAAAAATCAATCAACGACTTGCAAAAGGGGGACAAAAGAATGAGAATAACAGATGTTCGCGTTCGTAAAATCACAAAAGAGGGAAAAATGAAAGCAGTAGTTTCAATTACACTTGACGATGAATTTGTGGTTCATGATATCAAGGTAATTGAGGGTGAGAAAGGACTTTTTATTGCAATGCCAAGCAAGAAGTCTGCAGACGGAGAGTACAGAGATATTGCGCATCCAATCAATTCAAACACAAGAGACACAATCCAGAGAACGATTCTTGAAAGCTATGAGAAAGCGCTCTTAGAACCAGATGAGGAATCTGCTTCTTAGGATATTTTCAATAAAATGTGGGTAGGAAAGCCATCCGTTCATAGCGGGTGGCTTTTTGCAATTGATACATCTCAACTGCTACATTTCTTACGTGGTTTATATAAGCCATAATTTACAGCACAGTGCAAAGTCCTAGGTGGAACAGAAACTATTGTTCGTTATTGTTCACGGACTAGAAGACTGATCTTAGCAACGATTTGGGACCATATAGAAAGTTTTGCTTTACAAAAATCACTCTTTATTTCTCCATCATGTTCCCACGAAATGCGCAATTTATGGGTATTTTTGCGCTGTGAAAAGTAACTAGCTTTTTTCTATGTTCGGCTTGAAAATAGACCATATGTATGGTATGCTGTTTTTGTTGAAATATATTATGATTCGATATCGATTCAAGGGGTGGGAATTGTGTATCAGGAAACAGAAAAATTTAAAAAGTGTGGAAAACTTTTTTGGCCTTTGGTGATTGGAGCGGTGGCGTTTCCATTTTTGCTTTCTTTGTTTAAAGAACTAGCAGGAGGAGGGTTTCAGATAAAATCTTTTTTGACTCTTGTTATAGTGTTGATGATTTTTGTGGTTATTGTGTTCGTTATGATTCTTGGAAATGGGATGATACTTTCGTTTTTGGCAGGGCGCACTGCAAAGCGGATTAATGAACTGCCCTATCATTTTCGGGAATCTTTTGAAGATGATGTGTTGCACAGCAGACTTTACATTGATGTAGAGAATGGAGTGATTGGCTACATATCCATATATAATCCATTTCAGATTCAGATTTTTAATGCGTCTCGTGTGGATCAGATAAAAACGATTGCCTCATCAATACGTGGAGTAAGCTTTGTCTTTTCTATTGACGGGAAAAAAGTTAAGATGTATACATTGATGGAGGAGCATATTGTTCATTTGAATTCTGCGGAGGCAAAAGAAGCTAAGGCAGAAGCGGACAAGTATGTCGCGTGTTTGCAGGAAGCGAAATGGGTGGCAGAACAGAGAAGGCGGTAGAAACATTTGAGACAAGGTGAGAGTGGAGAAAATACTTTCAGATGGTTTTCTCCACTTTTCTTTATGCGCAAGCCCATATAGAGGAAATAAGCTGTTATGCGGCGCACAGGTTGCGCGGTAAGTAAGGGAAAGGATTCCCTATTCAATAAAAACATAGGCATCCGAAGGAAAAATGTCAGTGGGATTGCGGTTGCCCTATTTTTAAATTGCGATACTTGTGCATATAATGTATATGACGAGAATGATATATGTTATTATTGTGAGGTGAAGTGTTTTATTCATGGGTCAAAAATGCGCATTCCATAAGAACATGATTGAGAAGTGAGGGGCGATTTTTGTGAAGCAAAACTTGAAATATTGTCCCGAATTGTTACTATGAGTGGCTTCCATGCCATGAATAGTAATAATGAAGATGATATAATTCGCAGGATATAGGGGTGTTATAAAAACTGCCCTTATATTAAGAAGTGGTGATGAGTATGCGGTGGTTAAAAAGCAGATTTAACAAATTTGGCGAGTTGCAAGACAAGCAAATAGAGAGTACGTCAGAGATAGAAATACAGGAACGGAGAATGAAGATGGTGATTATAGCGGGGCTTGGAAACCCTACAAGAGAGTACGAAAATACACGTCATAATATTGGTTTTATGGCAATTGATATGCTTGCAGACAAATATAATATTCATGTAATGGATTGTAAACACAAAGCACTGATTGGGAAAGGTATTATAGGAACCACCAAGGTTATTTTGGTGAAGCCTCTTACGTATATGAACTTGAGTGGCGAGGCAATCCGTGCCGTGGTGGATTATTACAAGGTGGACCCAACCAGTGAGTTAATTGTGATTTATGATGATATTAGTCTTGATGTAGGGCAGTTGCGCATTCGTAAAAAAGGCAGTGCAGGCGGACATAATGGCATTAAAAACATAATTGCGCATTTGGATGACGACACATTCCTGCGCGTTAAGGTTGGTGTGGGGGAAAAGCCAAAAGGTTATGATTTGGCGGATTACGTGTTAGGCCATTTTAGCAAGGAAGAACTAGAAGTGATGAGGGAGAGCCTTGAAAAAGTGGATGGGGCGGTTAACCTTATGTTGGAGGACAAGGTTGACGCAGCCATGAATGAATATAATAAAAAGTCAAAAGGTGAGTAAATATGAACACATTGTTGACACCGCTTAGAGAACTTGGTGAGTACGAGAAGATTACGAAGGCACTGGATAAAAAAAGTGGTAAGGTGAGCATTAGCGGCTGTGTGGATTCCCAAAAACTCCATATGTTGTTTGGCATGGATATGGATTATGATGTGAAATTAATTGTGACTTACAGCGATATTAAGGCGCGGGAGCTTCTTGAGGACTGCCATTTGTACTGTCGTGATTCGTATTTTTATCCAGCAAAGGATTTGATATTTTACCAAGCGGATGTGCATGGCAATCAGCTTGCAAAGGAACGAATTGGGGTGCAGCGCAGGATTTTGGAGGGAAATCCTGTTGTGATTGTCACAACGTTTGCTGCTCTGATGGCACATCAACTGCCCTTGTCAGTAATTGAGGACAATATTATCCGTATTGATAGAGATAGCGTGATTGAGGAACAGGCGCTTGCGCGAAAACTTGTGGCGATGGGGTATGAGAAAAATTATCAAGTGGAAGCGCCAGGACAGTTTTCGATTCGTGGTGGCATTGTTGATATTTTTGACTTGACATCAGAAAATCCTGTTCGCATTGAACTGTGGGGAGATACGGTGGAATCCATGCGCACTTTTGATGTGTTAAGTCAGCGTTCTATTGAGGAAAATATGACACAAGTGTCAATTTATCCAGCGGCAGAATTAATACTGCCGCAGTTTGTGCTGGATGAGGGATTTCGCAAGATTGAGAAAGAGTGTAAAGCACAAGCAAAATATTTTCGAGAACAGACAATGCCAGAGGAAGCACATCGGCTTGAAATGGCAGTTGCAGATTTAAAAGAGCAGGTGACACAATTTCAAAGTTTGGTAAATCTGGATAGTTATATCAATTATTTTTATGAGGACACCATGTCGTTTCTTGATTTGTTTCAAAATCGGCGGTGTTGCGTCTATCTTGACGAGCCGCTGCGCATTGAGGAACATGCAAGAGCTGTGGAGCTGGAATTTCGGGAGAGTATGACAAACCGTGTGCAAAAGGGATATATTTTGCCAAGACAAATGGAAGTGCTCTCTTCTATGCAGGAGATTTTTGCAAAGTTGGAAGAGTCGCATATTCTTGCGCTTTCCACGATGGAATTTAAGAATTTTGGCATTCGGTTCCCGCATCGTTTTGCAGTCAGTGCAAGGACTATTTCTTCCTATAATAATAGCTTTGCAGAACTTGTAAAGGATTTGAACAATTTTAAGAAACAAGGGTATAGAGTGCTCTTGGTGTCTGCGTCTGCGACGCGCGCCAAACGTCTTGCGTCAGATTTAATGGATGAGGGATTGAACGCTTTTTATTCCGAGGATTCTGACAAGGTGTTGCAGCCAGGAGAAATTATGACTTATCATGGCTTTGTCCGAAAAGGGTTTGAGTATCCACTGATAAAATTTGTTGTGATTTCGGAGACAGATATTTTTGGAAAACAACAGCGCAAAAAGAAGAAAAAGACCTATGAGGGACAGAAAATTCAAACTTTCTCAGACCTAAAGGTGGGGGATTACGTTGTACATGAAAGTCATGGACTTGGCGTTTACAAGGGAATTGAGAAAGTCGAAGTGGACAAAGTTGTAAAGGACTATATTAAGATTGAGTACCGCGATGGTGGTAACCTCTATGTGCTTGCAACGGGATTGGATGTGATTCAGAAGTATGCATTCTCCGACGCGGCAAAAAAGCCAAAGCTAAACAAGCTTGGCACACAGGAGTGGACAAAGACCAAATCGCGGGTTAAAGCGGCTGTCAATGAGGTCGCAAAGGATTTGGTGGAGCTCTATGCAATTCGTCAACAGAAGGAGGGTTTTATTTTTAGCAAGGATACTGTCTGGCAGCAGGAGTTTGAGGAAATGTTTCCCTTTGAGGAGACAGGCGATCAGCTTCTTGCGATTGAAGCGACCAAAAATGATATGGAGAGCCCACGCATTATGGACCGTCTTATCTGTGGTGATGTGGGTTATGGCAAGACAGAGATTGCCATTCGTGCTGCATTTAAGGCAGTACAGGACGGTAAGCAGGTTGCTTTTCTGGTCCCAACAACGATTTTGGCACAACAGCACTACAATACCTTTTTGCAACGCATGAAGGATTTTCCGGTGCGTGTGGAGATGATGTCGCGTTTTCGGACTGCAGCAGAGATCAAGAAAACGATTGAGGGCTTGAAAAAGGGATTGGTGGACATTGTGATTGGCACACATAGACTGTTGTCGGCAGATGTGGTTTACAAGGATTTAGGACTTCTTGTAATTGACGAAGAACAACGCTTTGGCGTGCGTCACAAAGAGAAAATCAAGCAAATCAAAGAGGATGTGGATGTGTTGACATTGACTGCAACCCCAATACCAAGAACTCTGCACATGAGTCTGGTAGGAATTCGTGATATGAGTGTGCTGGAAGAAGCGCCCGGGGAACGACAACCCATACAGACCTATGTTATGGAGTACAATGAGGAGATGGTGCGCGAGGCAATTGTGCGTGAGCTGTCCAGACAGGGTCAAGTGTACTATGTATACAATCGTGTCAACAATATTGAGGAGATTACCAGTTATGTCGCACATCTTGTTCCAGAGGCAAATGTAGCGTTTGCACATGGACAGATGAAAGAGCATCAACTTGAAAAGATTATGTTTCAATTTATCAATGGAGAAATTGATGTGTTGGTAGCGACCACCATTATAGAGACAGGATTGGATATCTCAAATGTTAATACAATGATTATTCATGATTCTGATACAATGGGATTGTCCCAGCTTTACCAGCTGAGGGGGCGTGTAGGACGCTCCAATCGTACTTCTTATGCCTTTTTAATGTACAAAAAAGACAAAATGTTAAAAGAGATTGCTGAGAAACGATTGCAGGCAATTCGCGAATTTACAGATTTGGGAAGCGGTTTTAAAATTGCTATGAAAGACCTTGAGATACGAGGTGCAGGAAATCTGTTAGGGGAGCGTCAGCATGGGCATATGGCGGCTGTTGGGTATGACTTATACTGCAAGATGCTTAATGAGGCAGTCAAGACATTGAAAGGTATGAAGAAAGTGGAGGATGATTTTGACACTTATGTCGATATGGATGTCGATGCATTTATTCCATCAGAATATATTGTCAATGAGGTTCAAAAACTTGAGATTTACAAGCGCATTGCAAGTCTTGAGAATGAGTCAGAATGCGATGATATGAGAAAAGAGTTAAAAGATCGTTTTGGAATAGTGCCAAAATCTGTTGAGAATCTAATTCAAATTTCGCTCATTCGCGTTATGGCGCATCGGCGTTATGTGACAGAGATTAAGGGAAAGATGGGGCAGATTACATTTTTTATGGAGCCCTATGCGCCAGTGCATGTTGAACGTCTGCCAAAGCTGATGGCGAAATATAAGGGGGTATTAGAATTTTCTGCAAAAGGGACACCAAATTTTGTACTAAAATATAAAAAATATGGTTTAATAGAGAAAGAGGCAGAATTGATGATGTCCTATACAAATAAAATATTGGCAGATTTTGCTCTATTGTATGATGTGTAGCGTTATTTGTATGATATAAACACAATATTGAAAGATAACAGGAAGGAGAAAAATTTATGGAGTACAGAAAAATGGAGAAACTTGGTATTAGCACATCATTGCTGGGATTTGGGTGTATGCGCTTTCCAACCAACGCGGACGGCAGTATCAATGAGGAGGAAGCACTCGCCATGATTGACAAAGCGTATCAGTCGGGTGTTACATACTTTGACACAGCATATCCTTATCATGGCGGAAAGAGTGAGGAAGTTACTGGAAAAGTACTTGCGCGTTATCCTAGAGATTCTTATTATCTAGCGACAAAGTTGCCAATCTGGGGAGTTCAGTCCATAGCGGATGCAGAGCGTATTTTTCAGGAGCAGTTAGAGCGTTTGCAAAAAGATTTTGTTGACTTTTATCTGATGCACGCGTTGAATGCAGGAAGCTGGAAGACAGTAAAGGAGCTTAACCTTCTCGGATATTGCGAGAAGTTGCGCGCGGAGGGAAAACTTAAATATATTGGATTTTCATTTCATGATGGATATGAGGTTTTCGAGGAGATTTTAACAGCGTATCCGTGGGACTTTTGCCAGATTCAGTTAAATTATATGGACAAAGACACACAAGCTACTTTAAAGGGTGTGGAGCTTGCTAAAAAACTAGGAATACCAATGATTATTATGGAGCCAATAAAAGGCGGTTCTCTGGCAAAGCTTCCATATGATGGTATTGACGAACTGTTTAAAAAGGCGAGTCCTGAGGCATCAACTTCATCGTGGGCACTGCGCTATGTTGGCAGTTTTGACAATATAAAGGTGATTTTGAGCGGCATGTCAACAATGGAACAAGTGGAGGATAACCTGAAAACATTCGCAAACTTTGAGCCGTTAAGCGAAGCAGAACAGAGTATTGTTGAGCAGGTGGCAGATGCATTGCGCAGGCGTGTGCAAAATGGATGTACAGCTTGTCGCTATTGTATGCCATGTCCCGCGGGGGTTGATATTCCTAAGTGTTTTGCTATCTGGAACAAGTATCATATTTATGAGAATATCAACGACACAAAATGGAATTGGACACAAAATATAGAAGAATCCCAAAAAGCATCAAATTGCATTCAGTGTGGAAAATGTGAGCAGGCATGTCCACAGCATATCGCGATTCGAGAGGATTTGGCACGTCTTCAGGAAGAATTGGATTCTATAACCAAATGCTCATGTATGGTAAAGAAGCAAGCAACCAAAAACAAGAGATAGACCGCCAGCATACACTATTCCGAAACAAAAACCAAAAGATAAGTGGCTCTCTTAGCGTTTTTAGAGAGGATAATGTTAAACTTTTATATCTTGATGGAATTATACAAGAGTATATGATAAAATATTTCCACTAAGAAATAAATACAAAGCTGTTCGAAAGAATAAAGGACAAATTTGTTTTTTAATAGACAAGATTTCACGCGAATATATTGATAGAATCTATATAACCGCAACGGAAAGGAAAATGTTATGGAGTGGCTGTCTTGTATCAAAAATGCAATAGACTATATGGAAAACAATCTGTTAACAATTGAAAGGCCAGAAGATGTAGCAAAATATCTGAATATATCAACTCTGTATCTGCAAAGGGGATTTCAGATTATCACTGGTTACAATATTGGAGAGTATATTCGTAACCGACGGCTTTATCTTGCGGCGGTGCAACTAGCAGGCTGTGGGGAAAAAATAATAGACGTGGCTCTTGAATACGGATATGATGCCCCAGAAAGTTTTACCAAAGCCTTTACTCGCTTTCATGGCGCAACACCATCTGAAATACGAAAGGACAGAACACGCATCAAAACTTTTCTTCCATTGCGAGTACACATTATTATTCAAGGAGGATATGGTATGGATTATGTTGTTGAAAAGATGGCGGCGTTTCAGGTCATTGGATTTTCGAAGGAGATTTTATTTGACACCGCCTATGCAGAAATTCCGAAGTTTTGGGATGAGATTCGTGAAAAATTTTGTTCAAAATCCCTGTTAGTAGGAAATACCCACATGAACGAAGTAGAACAGGCATTTTATGACAACCATATTGGTGATTTTGGAATATGTATTGACGATATCGAAAAAGATGGTATGTTCCACTATATGATTGCGGGAAAGTATGCTGGCGGCAATGTTCCAAAGGAGATGGAACTATATGAAATCCCTGCTACCTTATGGGCAAAATTCAAGTGTGTTGGTGCTTTACCATCAGCCATCCAGACAGTAAATACGCAAATTTGGAATGAATGGTTACCGGGGAACAAGGAATATGAACTTGATGGAAAGGTTAATATTGAATGGTATTCAAATTATGGAAATACGCAAAGTGCAGATTATCAGAGTGCAATTTGGCTACCAGTAAAATCCAAAAAATAAACAGCACTAAAAAAGTTGTTACTGCCTATCACTATTGAAGAACCGTTGCGCCATAGCTTCCGGGGAATGAAAACCAAACAACCGTTGCCATAAGTGGCAGTCAGAAAGCAGGAAATCAAGAAAAGGTTTCCTGTTTTTTGCGCTCATTTTTGGCATTTTTGAAAATTGTCAGTATTATGCTGTGCAAAGGGGATAGAAAGAAATTTCCGAAAATCTCTGCCTATTCCGGCTTGTGTGGTGTTGTAAGGAATAGGGAGAAATTTTTGCAAATCAATGTCCATTTTGCCTTTGTCAGTTTTGTAGGTATTAGAGGGAGAAATATTTCCGCGGTTTTGGCAAAATCCCCTCTTGTGGCCCTAAAGGTATCGGGGGATTTTTCACCGGAACGCAACAAAGTACCTAACCTTTGAGCAAAGAAATGTTTTTATTAGTATTTAGAAGTTGGAGAGATTGTGTATTTCCCTTCTTTCTCCAACCATTTGGCCATTGCCCAAGACTCCTCAACACGGACACTTGCCATTGTAAGACCATAGTTTCGACAGAGAGATAAAAATTCTTCATATGTATCAGGTTGTTTTGTAAAAAGAATCCACATAAGAGCAGATTCAGATGTTAAAAATGTTTTACCTCATTTTTGCCCTTATGAGGCTTCGTGAAAGTGCGAAAGTCACAGCTTATTCTTTATAAAATAATTAGAAAGACAGACAAAAGCGATAAGATATTTATATTGTGGGATTTGATGAAAATAATTTAGAGCGTTAAAAGCGACAGCACAAAAACCAAACTTCCACAGTTGATAAATTCAAGAAATGCCATCGGCATTCTTGTTGCGGCGTAGGGTCAGCTCTGTTGGCAGATGACGGATTTGCACGCCTGCAATCATGCCAGATGCTTATTTCAGCCGGAGATTGTACTTCTATTGAGACAAAATTGTATTTTACTCACCACTTATAGAAGTGGGAGTTTTTTCTGGCTGAGATAAATATTCAGGTAAAAGAACAGGGTGCATCAGGAGAGAAAAATATGTGTAATATGACAATTTTCGACTTCTTTTATACCCTGTTTTTCTATAGTAGCAAGACATTTTTCACAAAAATAAAAGAAAGTTAAACAAATTGTAGAAATTATTTAAATAGTATATTATAATAAAACTCGAATAGATTAACATAACTCGTTAACAATTCAAGAGTGGAGTGTAAAGGTGGAGGATTAGAATGAGTGAAGGAAGATATAACATTCAAAAGCAGTACAAGGTCGATAAAGGAATGCCGCTGGATGCTTTATTCCAGAGAATTGACAATCTGAAGTGCCGTCGCATCTTTGAAGCGGAGATCGAGTGCGTCGAGTGGAGTTATCATTTGGTAGATAAAGAAGGTATCAAGGACATGAAGGAGCTTGTTAGGGAGCCGGGACTGTCAATTTTTGAGGTGAACCTCAAGCGGAAGATATCACCAGATTTGCTCACAGAGGTATTTGCCGGATTACTACAAAGACCAATGGTTATGGTTTATCTGTGTGAGGGGGAGCTTTCTATGGGAACTTATGTTCCGTCTGGAAAAGGCAACACGGGCAAGATGTGTTCGACAGATTTTTATCCGTATGACGCGGACCGTATGATTGAAGTACTAGATTACGATATAGATTGTGGTAAAACAATAGAGCAGATACATAAACGGATTTTTGCAACGCTTCGTCAGCAGAAACGTGTTATTATGATTGAGAAAGCATTTGAGCGTCTTAGTAAGGATAGCGCAAAAGAAACATTTGCTTATGAGTTCAGCTATGAGAATCTTGAGCGAATCAGGAGGGATGCGGATTTTGTACAATCTCAATTGAGGGTAGTGTAGCTGGATGGAATTTGGAAAGGAATGTGTTGTATGGATAACGGGATATCGAGAACAACTGCAGCCACAATACTAAATTCCTTAAAGAGCGGAGTTGTACCTAGAACTGGGCTTGAATATATTACTGTGGGGAGGAAAAGTGAGATTCAAGCACTGTTGCAGGACGTATCCATCATTGAGCAGGGAGGGGCGGCGTTTCGTTTTATTGAAGGGAAATACGGAAGCGGGAAAACCTTTCTTATGCATGCACTTAGAAACCACGTGATGGAGAAAAATTTCGTGGTGACGGATGTGGAGCTCTCTGTAGATAGGCGACTTGTTGGAAATAAGGGGCAGGGGCTTGCAACTTACCGGGAATTGATTCGGAATATGGCTACACATGCGTGTCCCGATAACGGAGCATTGCAACTCATTCTTGACAAGTGGATTGGCGCACTCGAAAACGAGGTGGTACAATTTGAGGGACTTGTACCAGGGCATGAGGTTTTCGATGTCAGGGTCAGCCAGAAGATTTACAAGATTACGTCCTCAATGGAGGAGCGGGTAAATGGATTTGATTTCGGTAAAGTGCTTGCTTCATATTATAAGGGGCACCGAACAGGTGATATGGAGCTGCAAAAGAAGGCTCTGCGATGGCTCTGTGGGGAGTACAGAACCAGAACAGATGCAAAGACAGATTTAGGGGTAAATCTAATTATTACCGATGAGAACTGGTACGATTTTATCAAGTTGTTTGCAGATTTTGTGGTGAAAGCGGGATATGCAGGGTTGTATGTCTGTATGGATGAGCTTGCGACGTTGTATGAGATTCCAAGCCGTGTGGGAAGGGAATACAATTACAATAAGCTGTTGTCAGTCTACAACGATGCATTGCAGGGAAAAGCTTCCCACTTGGGCATTATTGTCAGTGTTACAAAGGAAGCGATGGAGGACCCTGCAAGGGGGGTATTTAGCTTTGAACCATTGAAATCCAGACTTTCAGAATCTAGTTTTGAGCAGGATGGAGCTGTTCAGATGAGGGATATGGCGGCTCCAGTAATTAAGTTATCTGTATTAAACCCGGGGGAGATGTATGTGCTTTTGGAGAAGCTTGCGCACATACATGGGATTTTGTATGGATACACGCCAAAACTTGAGCATGATGATTATATCTATTTTTTAAAACAGCAGTACAGTAGGACCTTAGAGGGAGAGGAAGCGACTGCGCGTGATATGATTAAGGATTACATCACGCTCTTGAATCTGATGCAGCAACATCAGGAAATGCCAAAAGAAAAGATTCTTTATGCAATGCATATATAGAAGATATAATGTACACGAAGAATAAAATATAAGGGTTGGAGTAATGAGGAGCAATATAATCAAGGCAGTAATATTTGATATGGATGGAGTACTCATTGATACGGAAAAGCACTACAATGCAGCATGGTGCGAGGCAGCACGCATGGCGGGTTTTGATTTCAAAAGGGAACATGCGCTGATGCTTCGGAGCTGTGATGCACGACTTGCGGCAGAGAGGATGAAGGATATCTTTGGCGCAAGTTTCGACTACTTTGCCATACGAGAAATCAGACGCCGTCTGGTGGCAGAGCGGCTTGAAAAATATGGATTGGAAAAAAAGCCTGGTATTGATGAAATACTGGCTTTTTTGCACCAAAAAGGGATTAAGACGGCGGTTGCGACAGCTACCCCAATTGAGCTGACGCTACAGCATCTTGAGAAAATAGGTGTTCGTGATCAGTTTGACAAAATTGTAAGTGCAAAGCAGGTAGAACATGGAAAGCCAGCGCCGGATGTCTATCTCTATGCTTGCGAACAGATTGGCGAGGAACCATTGGACTGCATTGCAGTCGAGGATTCGCCAAATGGCATTCAATCAGCGTATGCTGCTGGTTGTAAACCAGTGATGGTGCCAGATTTGACGCAGCCTGACGAGGAAATTCAGTCACTTTTGTATGCTGTGGTGGATTCTTTAGCAGATATTAAGGGGTTGATTGATTAAGGTTGTGATTGTTAGATTGTTGATTTTGCCTGCGGCAACAGATAGGGGGGATTCAAAATAGTTGTCCCCATTATATTGGATGATGCAGTTCTCGCGGTTTATTCCTTCTAGGTGGACTGTCTTATCAACAATATTTACTTGTTCGTTATAGATACCTTCGTATATCACTAGAGTACTTTCTGATGGCACGGCGGCGACTGCTTCCGAAATGGAAGCAAAGTCGCCAGTGCCATCTTGTTTTACAGTATATTTTTCTTGGCTGGCAGTAAGCGGACAACAATACAGAAGGGACAGTATTGTGCTGGCAAAGATTGTTATCAGCATTTTATCCACAAAACAGAAAGCGGTTTCTGAAAGTATTCTCATATAGTTGTTCTCTTTCATTTTTATGGGTTGTTTGTAAAAACATTACTGGCGGTCAACACATTTGGTTCTGTGGTGTTGATGGTGATATAATAGTTTCCGTTTGCAAGTATGCCATTTGGAATCAAGCCGTTTTTCTGGCCAGGAATCCAAATGTTGCTGGAAGAATTAATATCAAATACTTGTGTGCCATTGTTCGCATGACCAACACCGTCATATTGCAAAACAGTTCCATTTCCAAGGGCAAATGCGCTTTTGTTTAGCGGAGTAAGGATTATTCTTTCTTACGGGGTTTGACAGAACCGTTGCTGTTTTTGGCGCTCCAATATTTTGAGCGGTTCCATGAATTTCCGGATTGATTGGATATCGACCCTCCCCCTCTGCCATAAATTAAATAATGTTTGTAGAGGTCATTAGGGTCCGTTTCAATTGCTGCTACAACGTCAGGATAAGTCTGTGCATAGTAAATGGCATCAAAAACCAAAGGATTTATTGGAAAGTTTGCCTGTGCCAATGCAGTCGGTAAACGACCCTCTGACTTTTCGTAAGTTACATAATGGTTGTAAAGAGCGTTAATGTCTGTTCCGATTTCCGATGCGACATCAGGGTAAGCCTGCGCGTAATACTTTGCATCAAATATTGTACCGTCTGGCATGGATACAGGCGCTGCGAGTACCGTGACAGTGTTTGTGAGTGTGAATCCAACTGATAAAAGCCCAATTAATATTTTTTCCTTTATGATTTTCCTCCTAGTAATTTATATATAACGAAAAAGAGTAATACACTAAAATGTTATAAATAAGAAATAAATATTAGAAAATGTACAGTTTCATCTATTAATAAATAATATTTTTTGTAGAATTGATATAACGTTAAAGAGTAGTAGGAGTGGATTAATGAATACAACATTAAAAAAAATAATGGATTTATTGGAAGAACGTCAGTGGACAATCTATAGATTGGCGAAGGAATCGGGAATCCCTTATTCATCATTAAATTCCCTTTTTCAAAAAAATAATCAGCCAACAATTTCAACGCTGGAAAAGATTTGTGTTGGGTTCCATATTACGATGTATGAGTTTTTTTCTGATAACACACCATATCGAGAAAAGCTAGAAGAATACAGTAGAGAGGAACTCGATATTATAGAGTCTTATAGGAATCTTAATCGCACAAACAAAAAAATATTTGTTGGAATATTGCAAGTACTTATGAACAGTTAATAAATAATTTGTAATATATATTATGTGTTGCAGATATTGTTAAAGTGTTGACAATATCTGCAAATAGGCATAAAATGTAAAAAGTATAAAAGACGAGGAAAGGAAGTGTGTAGCTGCATGGACAGTTGTGACAGTAAAGAACAGCATAATATGGGCGGATACACTCTTTCACGAATGTTATAGCAAGTGTAAAGTTCTGGATTGGACTGTTGACAAGTAGTTCGTTATGCAAACAGGAACAGAAAGAATGCAGTTGTTAGATTGAAATTGGATTCGCCCGCAGTTTTTTGGAGAAAATAAAAAATAGAAGGGCGATGTTTATTTTGGAAAATGAAATTTTAAATGAGCCAGATTATATTCAGGAGCTTGTTGAGCTGATTCGCAGTGGCGAGCAGAGGGAGAAGATTGCAGAGGAACTTACAAATTATCATGACAATGATATTTCCAATGCACTGGATGAGCTTAACAGCGGCGAACGCAAAGTGCTCTACCATATTCTTGGTGATGAGCGTGTATCAGAAATATTTGCCTATTTGGATGACCCAGGCAAATATTTGGAAGAGTTGGAACTTGAGCAGGCAGCAGACATTATTGAAAATATGGATGCTGATGATGCGGTGGATGTACTTGAAGAAGTTGACGAGAAAATCAGAAAACAGTTAATTGAGCTGATTGACGAAGAGTCAAAAGAAGACATCAGACTTATTTGTTCCTATGAGGAAGATGAGATTGGCAGCAAGATGACCACAAACTTTATTGAGATTAGCAGAAGCCTGACAATCAAACAGGCAATGCGCTCTTTGATTGCGCAGGCGGAAGAGAATGATAATATTTCCACATTGTTTGTACAAGATGATGATGGGACTTTTTATGGAGCAGTCGATTTAAAGGACCTGATTGTGGCGAGAACTTATATGGATTTGGAGTCCTTAATTACACAATCATTTCCATATGTGAGGGACCACGAGACAATCTCAGAGTGTATCGAACGCTTGAAGGATTACGCGGAAGATTCTATTCCGGTATTAAATGACAAGAATGAACTTATCGGGGTTATTACAGCGCAAGATATTGTTGAGGTTGTGGATGATGAGATGGGTGATGACTACGCGAAACTTGCCGGTATGACAGAGGAGGCGGAGCTTGAGGAATCGCTGGGTGAGAGTATTAAGAAACGCCTGCCGTGGCTGGTTGTCTTGTTGGGGTTAAGTATGTGTGTATCTACAGTGACAAGTTTGTTTGAGGGAGTTATCGCACAGCTTGCGATTATTGTAAGCTTTCAGTCAGTGATATTAGGCATGTCAGGAAATGTCGGAACACAGTCGCTTGCTGTGACAATCCGTCTCTTGATGGATGAAAATCTGCAAACAAAACAAAAGATTGCAATGATTTTTCGGGAGATGCGGATTGGGTTCTCCAACGGATTGATTCTTGGAATTTTATCGTTTGTGTTGATAGGTGCCTATTTATGTCTAATAAAGGGAAAATCCCCGGAGTACGCTTTTGCAATCTCGCTTTGTGCCGGGATTGCACTTTTGATAGCGATGATTATCTCAAGCATTGTGGGTACATCTGTGCCAATGTTTTTTAGCAGAATACATGTCGACCCTGCTGTGGCTTCTGGTCCTCTAATCACAACAGTGAATGACTTGATTGGGGTGGTCACATACTACGGTGTGGCGTGGTTTTTGTTAATCCATCTGCTAGGGTTGGGATAATGCAGTTTGTGAATCGTTTGTAACCAATATTTTACAATGAATAAAAATCCATTATATACAAATACTAGCAATACAGTTTTATAAATATTATGAACTTGTATTTTAATTCTATGAAGGGAAATCCTTATAAATTGAACGTTAACAGTTCAGATTTATTGTGAAAGTTTTTGTACCTTCATAGTAAAGGGCTGTCACAGCACAGTTTCAAGAAAAACATCATAAGAGTTTTGCTAGAAATGGAGGAAATATCGGTGAAAGCTACGGGAATAGTGCGTAGGATTGACGATTTGGGACGCGTTGTCATACCAAAGGAAATCAGGAGGACTTTAAGGATTAGAGAATCCGATCCACTTGAAATTTTTACAGACCATGAGGGGGCAATTATCTTAAAAAAATACTCACCAATTGGTGAACTTGGAAGTTTTGCAAAGCAGTATGCGGAGAGTCTCTCGCAGGTATCAGGTCATTTGGCGCTGATTGCGGACAGAGACCAAATTATAGCAGCGGCAGGCAGCAACAGTAAACAAGTGCTCGGCAAGTCTGTCAGCAAGGCGTTGGAGGAAAAAATGAATTCGCGCGAGACAGTGTGTACGTCGCGCAGTGACAAAGATTATGTATCTGTGACAGAAGATGAGTCCGAAGAGTATCAACATGAAGTAATCATACCAATTATTACTCAGGGAGATGTGATTGGTGCGGTTGTGTTGCTGTCCGCGAAAGCAGGAGATGAGATGAACGAGGTTGAAATGAAACTCGCACAGTCGGCAGCAGGATTTCTTGGAAAACAGATGGAACAGTAAATGTCTTAACTATTTTATATACGTGAACAACAAAAAATGTCAGTTTTCGCTGACATTTTTTGTTGTATAAGTCCTATTGATTAGGCAATATAGCAATACATAAAGATAAAGTGGCAAATGCTTCCACCCATGACAAATAGATGAAAAATTTCGTGGGAGCCAAAGTATTTGTGATGGGAATTCAATGTAGACAGTTTAAGTGCATAGATAACACCACCAATAGTATAAATAATTCCGCCTGCTAAAAGCCAACCAAATGCCGCGTGTGGTAGTGTGTTCCACAATGTGCCAAAGACAAACAAGCACAGCCACCCCATAGCGATATAGAGAATGGAAGAAAACCATTTTGGGCAAGTAATCCAAAGTGCTTTTACAAGCATTCCAACAATGGCAACACTCCATACAAGTGCCAACAGCGAGTAGCCCATAGTGCCACCAAGGACAATTAGACACACCGGAGTATAGGAGCCTGCAATTAGCACAAAAATCATCATGTGGTCAATCTTCCGAAAAATCTGTAAGATTCGCCCAGTGACATTGACACTGTGATAGAGTGTGCTTGCTCCATATAGCAAAATCATACTGGCGGCAAAGACAGTGAGCGCAAGTGTTGTCAGACCACTGTGCGCTTTCATAATGAGTGGGGAGGCGGCAATTGCCGCCAAAAAGAAGGCGATAAAATGTGTGATGGCGCTTCCAGGTTCTCTGATTGTTAATTGCATAAATTGCTCCTCCTTTACATATACATAACCTTCTAAAAACACTTGCATTAGTAGTTAATGCAAGTGACCCGAAGGTGAATTGACAATGAGAATATTTTGAAAATAGAATTTGATAAAAGATAATATAGTATTTAAAACTACATATGATTAAGAATTATACTACTACTTATAATATCCGTTGTCAACTAATTTATGTAAAAGAAGGTTAAATTAAGTTACAGTTACCAAATCAATCTTCTTCAATCACATGGATTTCGAGGTAATCAAAATCAATATCTTCCACAAAATTATCAGAGAAAAACCGAGTTTTATCATGTTTTTTAAAGTCTGTAATGTTGGAGTCTAGCCAGATTGGTTTGCCGAGGTCAAACGTATAGCAAACAGCCTCAAGCGCATCAAATACTTTGTGTGTGCGCGTTTTAGTGCTATTGTCACAGATGACAGTATCTTGAAGCAGATGGTTGTCCTTAAAGGTTCTTGCCCATAATCGAAACATTGTAAACTCTCCTTGTAATAAAATTTCCTACAGTTTCTTGGTCCATAAAATGAGGAGTGCCCCGATACATTTCCGAGAAATATACCGAGGCTATTATGAAAAAATTTATCTATGTGTAATGAAAACACTACGTTGTAATTGATTTGATAATAAAATATTACCATTAAATTGTGAATAAAATATGAATAATGTGTTAGAATATTGTAAATATGTATATTAAAAGAATAAAATAATCTGGCCAAGTATACAAATTATATAAAATTAAAATACAACAAAGAATTTTTGGACTGTTTTTTCTAAAGCTTTTGGTTGTAAGCAAAAGAATTTAATGGTATCATAAACTGAAAAGATACAGAGGAATCGGAGAACTGGTTCACTGGAAAGGTACGGTTTAGACAATGGACAATTTTATGGATAAGCTTGCACAGAAGTTTAGTGCACAAGAAATAATTAAGGCAAATTCCCAAGCGGAGACAGAGGAATTGGAGCGGCTGCAACTGCAAGTCTCAGAATATGAGAAGATTTTGCAGGAAATGAGAAAGTTAAATTATAAAAATGCAGAACTTACAGAGAAATTAGAGTTGATGATTGGTGAGAATGCTGAAAAAATTCAGGGTATGAAAGAGGATGAACAGCAATTGGTCGCAATGCTGCGCGATTTGACGGACGAGCAAACAAGAAATCGGGAGGCAGAGATTGCAAGAAAGACAGAAGATCAGCTGGAGAAGGAACAGGCGCAAAATGTTCAGAAACAGACAGATATTTCGCTTATAACAGACCTGTTGGAAAAAAGTTTTCACAAATCAGAAGATTTTGTGCACAAGGAGAATGTTAAAGTGTACAGAAATGTGCAGGCAGTTGTAGTTGACGAGATTAAGCGCTGCGTAGAGAGTTTAAAAGAAGAGCAAGATGAATTGAAAAAGGTATTGGATGTAAAGCTCAAAAAGATTATGATATTGAGCGGGATTTCTGTAGTGATGGCTTTGACAAGTATTGTCTTGTGGGTACTTATGCTAACCGGAGTGATAAAATAAGGAGCAGGATATGGCAAAGATTTCATTTAAACCCGGAAATATGCTTTATCCGCTGCCGGTAGTGATGGTGAGTGTGGCGGACAAACAGGGAAATTCTAATATTATAACGATTGCATGGGCGGGGACAGTGTGTACCAATCCGCCAATGGTCAGCATTGCGGTACGATCATCGCGGTATTCGCACCATATGCTTGAGCAGACAGGAGAGTTTGTTATAAATCTGACAACGAAAGAACTTGCATATGCGACGGATTACTGCGGGGTGCAAAGTGGCAGAGACGTTGATAAGTGGAAGGAGACGGGGCTTACTCCAGTCGATTCTGAGGCGGTAAAGGCTCCAGGAATTGCAGAGAGTCCTGTGAATATAGAATGTAGGATCGAAAAGATAGAAAAACTTGGTTCACATGATTTGTTTATAGCAGAAGTGGTTGCAGTGCATGTGGACGAGCGCTATATGGATGAGCGGGGAAGTTTTCTTCTTGAACAGGCACAACCGATTGTATACAATCATGGTGCTTATTATGCTCTTGGTGAGAAATTAGGTAAATTTGGATACAGTGTACAGAAAAAGTCTTGACGAGAAAGACGAAACACTTTATGATATAAAAAGAGCCACAAAGAGGTAGCATCAGATTTTCCTTTATGGAATAATCTGGTGCTTTTTATGTATCTGGGCACAGGACAGTTTATTAGAGGGAAGAGCAGGGAGGCATATATGGATCAAATTGATAAAAATATAGCAGCAAACCTAAAAAGGATTAGAAAATCTAAAAAAATGAGTCTTGATATATTGGCGCGAAAAACAGGAGTAAGCAAGAGTATGTTAGGGCAGATTGAGCGCGGAGAATCGATTCCGACAATATCCACAATTGCAAAGATTACAAATGGTATAAACATCTCTTTTGAGGAGCTGCTCTATCCGCCAACAGCGTCTGTGCTGGTTATAGACAATGACAAGCTTCCGATTGTCAGATATAAGGAGGGGACATATCAGATGCACTCATTTTTTCCGGGGGAGAAGCGTGGAAAATTTGAGGTATTTGAATTGAAGATTGAGCCAGGCGGAGACTGTGAAAGTTTGTCGGAGGAGACTGACAACTGTGAATACATTATAATAGTACAAGGTGTTCTTACATTAAAGACTACAGAGGGAATTTACGAAGTGTCAGCGGGTCATGCTGTAAAAATAGCATCTTCAGGAAGCTACTGTTATCAGAATAGTGGTGGCAGTCAGCTTATTCTTTATATTTTTGCGTCACATGGAAGCTGTTGGCAATAAATTGTTAAAAAATATGGCAATTTTTATAAAAATTCACTACTTTTTACTGAAATATTGCATTTTTTCGACAAAAGAGATAGAATATTATCAATAAAAAGCAGGAGGATATAGCATGGGTAAAAAGAAAAAAAGTCTAATTAGTTCAATTATGTGTCTGTGTGGTGCAGTGGCAGCGGTAACGGGAATCGGGATTGGTGCAAATGCAATCTTTTCGATTGAAGATATGTCAAAATCTTCTTATGATACATATGAGGAAGCGGTGGATGAGGGTTATAAGACAGAAATTAAATCCCAAGTGCAGAGTGCAATAGCAGTGATACAAAGTGAGTATGACAAGTTTCAGGCGGGAGAAAAAACGGAGCAACAGGCGCAGGAAGATGCAAAAGATGTTGTGCGTGCCATGCGCTATAGAGATGATCAGAGCGGATATTTTTGGATTGATGGTATGGACTATGTGCTGGTGATGCATGCTGTGTTGACAGACCAGGAGGGAGATAACCGCAAAGACTTGCAGGATCAAAATGGAATTATGATTACACAATCTGTAGTCAATGTCTGCAATAGCCCACAAAAGAGCGGATACAATGAGTTTTCTTTTACAAAGTCAGACGGAAGAACAGTCGCGCCTAAGATTTCCTACTCAGAATTGTTTGAGCCGTGGGGGTGGGCAGTTTGTACTGGAAATTATGTTGATGATATGAATGCGACAAAGGAAGTGGTTCAGAAAGAACTAAATAACGAGTATATAGGGGTATTAATTCGGACAAATGCTGTATTTTTCTCTGTGATTTTTGTCTCATTGATTGTGGCGTTTGTTATTGGCAGACAGATTGTAGCGCCATTAAAAAAGATTCAGGGATTTGCGCAGATGATTTCAGAAGGGAATCTGACTACCAGTGTGCAGGTAAAGACAAGAAATGAGATTGGACAGACGGCGGAGGCGCTGCATGTGGCACAGGAGAATATGCGAGGACTTTTGCGAAACATTATGGAAGTGTCTAACGGTGTAGGCACTGCAATTGAATCGTTTGACAAGTCTTTTAACAGTATGAAGGAATCCATTTCGCAGGTTTCGTTGGCAGTGGAGTCCATCGCAGAAAATGTGACAAGGCAGGCATCTTCCACGGATGAGGCAAATGACAATGTGGTTATGATGGCAGACCAAATTAATCAGACGGGTTCTGAAGTGACAAGCCTTAACCGGAATGCAGATGAGATGAATCGTATTAGCGAACAGTCTATGCAGACACTCAAACAGTTGATTGACGTGAATAACAAGACACGTGAGAGTATTTCTGCGATGGCAGAACAGACAGAGAGCACAAACCGATCAGTGGAACAGATTCACATAGCAGCAAATCTTATCAATGAAATCTCAGATCAAACAAGCCTGCTTGCACTCAATGCAAGTATTGAGGCAGCACGTGCAGGAGAGGCAGGAAGAGGTTTCTCTGTTGTGGCAGATGAGATTGCGAAGCTTGCAAATCAATCTGGAGAGTCTGTGGAGGAAATCAGCAGAACTGTGGTTGCTCTGCAGGACAATGCGGAGAAGTCTGTTATTGTGATGCGGGAAATTAATGAGGCGGTAGAAATACAGGTGAACTCTCTGACAGAGACACAACATATTATGGAAAAGCTGCATCAGGAACTTGCAAACTGTTTTGCCTCAGTAAATTCTATTGACACAATGACACAGAAGATTGACAGCCAGCGGGAGAGTGTTACTGGATCCCTTTCTGTACTAAACGATCTGGCACAAGATAACGCATCTGTCGCAGAGGAAACCGCAGCAATGTCAAGTGAGCTTTCTAGAGAAGTGCATGATTCTACCCAGATTGTTGAGGATTTGGAAGGAAAAGTAGAGAAATTGATAGAAGACGTAAATCAATTTAAAATATAGTACAAAAAAGCGATCATTTATTGTTTTGTGCATGTACTGTTTGTATCACATTAATTTTAGGAATATTGATCGGATGTGCTGCTATAGACAATATTTTATTAGAAAAACACATAGAAACGAATTGGACGTTTTTGTAGGTATGGCAAGATTGGGCACAGTTGCATAGAAAGAGACTATACTTATAGGAAGTGTGTCTGTAGAGAAGACGAAAAAATTCACGACAATTAAACTGTTAATGTTTGATGATATCATATCAAAAGACAGCGTAAAGGCGTATGGAATAATAATGTAAACCATGCGCCTTTCTTGCGTTCTATGGGTGCTTTCCAAAAGAGTTATTTTTATAGTTCGTCATCTTCTGGAAAAGGAGCTGCGTTTTCTTTGTCATCAACAGGGACCCATGCATTGCCAAAGGGGATATCTCGAAATAAGGCTGCAAGTCCAGTAATCTGTTTTAGGCGTAGAATTTCATCCCGCTCCATGCCAAGGTGTTTGGAAATCCATGCATCAGAACGCCCTAACTCATGCAGCTCTTTGATAATATTGCTCATCAAGTCTACACTGTGAGAGCCTCTAGCGCGATTGTGGCGGATGGTACTCGCCATGCGGTGGTCTAACGGTTTGTTGATGACAGAGACTGGCAACATACCATTTTCGCGCTCATAGATGTCGGGATAATCCAACATGATACGATAGCGATGAAATCCGTCCACAATAATATAAGAATCATCAAGTTCATCATGGTAGCAGACAATTGGCATTGTGTAACCGTCTTCCTTGATACTGTCGTAGAGAAGTTTGAGTTCAGGAGGTGCCACTGAGTTTGGGTTGTATGTATTGGGCTTTATTTTCTTAATCGGGACTGAAATAACCTGATAGACAGGGCTTTGGTATATCATATGTTATCACCTACATTCTGGTATTTTAGTTTTAGAAAATTAACATTTTCTTTTTGCTGTTTGGTAAGGCCAAATCCCATAAAACGGCAGATATGGTCATTTTTCAGGATACAATAGCACATGCGTTTCCAGCTAGGGATATCTTTTGAGGACTTAATATCGTCAGTGTGATCCGGAATTTTACCAATAAAGATAACACGCGCATTTTTCATTAGGGTGTAATTAGATACCCCATTGCGTCGAATCTGATAGCCGCGCGCAACTAATTCTTCAATGGTCTTTTCTTCTAATCCGCCGCCTACATTATGCCAGAAATCAATTGAAGTTTGAAATTTTTTAATGTAATTATTCCTGAGCCGCACTGGCAATGTATCTAGTAAAAACTTAGTATAAGACTCCCATGTATGTCCTTCTGGCAAAGTCAAATTGCGGTATCCAAGTGCTTTTGTCTTTCCATAAATTGAGCCAAAGTTTGCTCCGCGGACACGGCCAACAAGTTTTGCCCAGATTTCGGGATCAATAACGCGATATAGATTTAAGCTTTCTTTGGCATAATCACCAAAGGGTGAGGCGACACGCATCTGATCTAGTTTTAGCCCAGACATATAGTAGAGGTCATACAGATGGTTATAGTCATAAGAAAAAACATAGTTGGCATGCCACACATCATAGATAGACCAATCATAGATTGGCGAGGCACACCATACATCCTTAAATTGCTTGCTAATCCAGCAGGTATTGCCATAGCCATATTTGCGGTTTAAAATACCACTGTAGCGCTGCATGGATTCGTCAGCGCGGATACCAAGCAAACAGATGGTCTTTTTGTTGTCGTGGGAAATACGATACCAACGGCCAAACTGTTTGGCGAGATCTTCCTGATGCATACGGTAATGATACGTTGTCATTGGATTATTTTTCAAATTAATCACATATGGATGGTCTGGCATAGGACGCACCCACGCGTCTTCTTTGGTATCGTCCCAAGGATACCAAAACATTTCATAGTTACTCAATGCCGTGCGAGTTGCCATAGGAAGACATACCCAGTAAGGTTCGACATCATTCTCAATCCGCGTAAATGTCCGCTCGACATAATCTGTTGTTGCAGAGTACTGCGCCTCAAAATCCTGATGAAAAACACCGATTTTTTTGTTTGGATAAAATTTTTTCTGAAAGTCCAAAGTAAGGTTCAAGAGCAACCCGCTGTCTTTTCCTCCAGAAAAGGAAACAAAGATATTGTCAAATTCTTTGAAGATAAAGTGAAATCTGTTTTGCAGTGCATCATACACATTCTGACTGGCATATTTTCGCTTCGTTGTAATCACCACCTCTTTCATATTTATATAATTTACCATATTTTTCCAATTTTCACAAGTGCTACAAAATGTTATTGTTCATAGGGAGGCAAAAGGGAGGAAAAGTGTGTGCCAAATGGATGCTCTTTACCAATTTGTGTACAAAAATGTTGCCGCTTACGTTGAGGATGCTTAAAGTGCTGCTAAAAACTGATGGGACGTGCGCCAATGCCAGTTAGTTAAGACTAAATTATAAAAAATGCGCTGAAAATAAGTTTGAGTTTTTGCGTGCTTTTGATTTTGTTCTTGAACTTTTTATGAGACCATAGTTTGAAAAATCTTCTTAACGAACTGACATTGAGTAACCGTTTGTGTATACTTGTGATATATTGACTTTTCTCAGTCTTGCATTTAAGATAGAATACATGTACAGTTCCTAATTATAGGAAGGTCATTATATGGTCAATAGAGTGTCAATTTTTTTGGAGAAAGGGGTGATTTCGTGCCTGTGATGGCAATTATGATAGGGATTCAGGCAAGTGGTAAAAGCACTTTCTGCAAAAATTATCTGACAGAGTATGAGAGGATTAACCTAGATACGCTGCATACACGAAATAAAGAGAACACAGCGATAGAGGAGGCGTTTGGGGCAAAGCGGGATATGGTGGTTGACAATACTAATCCGACAGTGCAGGACAGAGAAAAATATATCCGCAGAGCAAAAGAAAATGGATATCGCGTGGTTGGTTATTTTATGCAGTCAAAATTGCAGGAGTGCATCGCGCGGAACGAACAAAGACAGGGAAAGGCAAAAGTTCCAACAAGGGCAATTGCAACTACCTCAAATCAGCTAGAAATGCCCTCTTATCAGGAAGGGTTTGATGTGTTGTATTTTGTGCGTCTTACAAAGTCGGGAATCTTGGTTGAAAAATGGAAGGAGGAAAGTTTTGAATGAATTTTGACGAGTTGGATAAGAAAATGCGCGTGTATGAGCAGTCGTTGGATCAGATTATTTTGCCAGAGATTTATCTGGTTGCGCGGCTTGACGGCAGAGGCTTTACAAGACTCACCAAGGAAATATGCCATTTTGAGGCGCCTTTTGACATCCGTTTTCGAGATTTGATGGTGCACACAACCCAAAGTCTGATGGATTGCGGATTTCGTGTTGTGTATGGTTTTACAGAGAGTGATGAAATCTCACTATTGTTTGCGTTAGGGGAGAATACCTTTGGAAGAAAAGTGAGAAAATATAATTCGACATTGGCTGGGGAGGCGAGTGCTGCCTTTTCACTAGAACTTGGCAGGGTGGCTACATTTGACTGCAGGATTGTGCCGCTGCCTACGGTGGAGCGTGTGCAGGACTATTTTCTGTGGCGTCAGGAAGATGCACATAGAAATGCATTGAATGCACATTGTTACTGGATGTTAAGAAAGGAGGGGCAGTCTGTACAGGAGGCTACAAAAGCGTTGGAAGGGCAGTCGGTAAGTTTTAAAAATGAGCTTCTTTTTTCTAAGGGGATTAATTTCGATCAGCTTCCGGCATGGCAGAAGCGAGGAGTTGGGATTTGGAAAGAACAATATGAAAAGGAAGGATTTAATCCTGTGACACAAAGTCAAGAGAAGGCAGTTAGAAAACGATTGCATGTTTCGTATGAGCTTCCGCTTAGAGAGGCTTACGCAGAGATGATTGCAGAATTTTGTAAAGGAATTTAGTTAGGAGGAAAAAAGATGAAATTTGAACAGTTGCAAAAGGATATGATGGCGGCAATGAAAGCAAGAGACAAAGTGCGAAAAGATGCGCTCTCTGCACTTGTATCGGCAGCAAAGAAAGCTGCGATAGACGAAGGTTGCCGAGAGAATATTAGTGAGGAGATTGTTGACCGCATTATTCTGAAAGAGATGAAGTCTGTAAAGGAGCAGATAGAAACTTGCCCTGATTCGAGAGCAGATTTAAAGCAGGAATATCAGGCAAGATTTGATATTTTTCAAGAGTATGCGCCCAAAATGATGTCCGCAGAAGAGATAGAGGCCTTTATTATGGAAAAATTTGCGGATATCGCTGCACAGAAAAACAAAGGAATGATTATGAAGAGCATAATGCCGGAGTTAAAAGGAAAGGCAGATGGAAGTGTAATTAGCCAAGTGGTGGCAAGACTCTGTCAATAAAAATTCCCATGCGAGGAAGAGAAAATGTCTGAGAAGAAGTTTTTTGCAAAATATGTGTCCCAGAATATTCTTGGTATGTTAGGAATCTCGGTATATATCTTGGCAGATACGTTTTTTATCTCATTGGCGGAAGGAGCGGACGGCATCACAGCACTCAATCTTGTTCTGCCAGTGTACAGCTTAATTTTTGCGATTGGCGCTATGATGGGGGTCGGATCTGCAATTCGGTTTAAAATTCTTCGAGCAAGAAAAGACCATGAGGCTGAGGTTTATTTTTCTAACGCATTGTTTTGGGCACTGATAATAGGGGCAGTTTTTATTCTGATTGGGCTTTTAGCACCAGAGCAGGTCGTCATGCTGTTAGGCGGTGATGATAGAATTGTAGCGGTGGGAAGAGATTACACAGCAATTTTTATGATGTTCGCTCCGTTTTTTATGTGGAATCATATCTGCAATGCTTTTGTGCGCAATGACGGAGCACCTTCCGTTGCAATGGCTGCGACATTATTTAGCAGCCTTTTTAATGTGGTTTTTGACTATGTGTTAATGTTTCCGCTTGGGATGGGAATGCGCGGCGCAGCGCTAGCGACAGCACTGTCTCCCGTGCTTGGCGTTGCAATCTGTTGCAAACATTTGTTGTCCAAGAAGAGCACTGTAAAATTTCATTGGACAACCCCTTCTGTTAAGAGATTGCTCGCAGGGTGCCAGCTTGGAATTTCAGCCTTTGTAGGGGAAATTTCGTCAGGGGTGACAACAATTATCTTTAATATGATTATTTTAAAGTTTGCCGGAAATGTCGGTGTAGCAGCATATGGTGTGGTTGCGAATACTTCGCTGGTGGCTGCAGCGGTCTTTAATGGAGTGTCACAGGGGTCGCAGCCCCTTTTAAGTGACTACTATGGAAAGGGTCAGATGCCGTCTGTTAAAAAAGTGATACGGCTTGGTGTGGGTACAGCGCTTGCATTGGCGGTATTGATACTTGCTATCGTTTTTGTGTTGGCAGAGTCAATTACAGCAGTGTTTAATCATGAGGGCAACGCTGCACTTACAGCGTATGCAGTGACGGGATTGCGATTGTATTTTATTGGATTTTTATTTGCGGGGTTTAATATTGTTGGAACAGGTGTTCTAAGTGCAGTGGAAGCGGCAGGTTGGGCATTTGCGGCATCTATCTCAAGAGGATTTGTGGCAATTATTGTCTGTGCGTTTGTGTTGTCTGCAGTGCTGGGCATGAATGGTGTCTGGCTGGCATTTCCTGCGGCAGAGCTTGTCACAATGGTGTTGGTCCTCGCAGCATTTCGTAAAACGTTTGTTTAAAAAGACTTTTAGGGAGGAGATTAAGATGGTAAAAAAGTATGTGTTTGGCAGTCCGTTTGAGACAGAGGCAGTGACAGAGCAGATTGTGGAGTCAGCAGATGCGACAAAAATTGTGTGTGGTGAGATTTCTGTGGAAGATGGATTTTGTTATCAGTATCAGATGGAAGAGACGGATGTTATTTATGGGTTAGGTGAGGCAAATCGCGGTATCAATAAGAGAGGATACCGATATGTGAGCAATTGCACCGATGACCCAAATCACACGGAGGATAAAATATCACTCTATGGAGCGCACAATTTTATTATCTTGTCGGGAAGACATCATGTCGGGCTCTTTTTTGATTATCCTTCTACGATATGTTTTGATATTGGATATACCAGACAGGATATGCTGACCGTTCATTGTGACCGTGCGGATTTGTATTTATATGTGATTACGGGTGAGAGTGCTTATGATGTAGTAAAGCAGTTTCGCAGAATAATTGGAAAGAGTTATATTGCGCCCAAATATGCGTTTGGATTTGGTCAGAGTCGGTGGGGTTACAAAACTGCGGAGGATATTGAGACAGTTGTGCGGGGATACAGAGACAATCAGATTCCAATTGATATGGTGTATCTCGATATTGATTATATGCAAGATTACAAGGATTTTACAGTAAATGCAGAGCGGTTTCCGGATTTTGGTAAATTTGTGCAGAAGATGAAGAAAGAACAAATTCATCTGATTCCCATTATTGATGCAGGTGTGAAGATTGAGAAGGGATATGACATTTATGAGGAAGGTGTAGAAAAGGGCTATTTCTGCAAGCGTGCAGACGGTTCAGAGTTTGTGGCATCGGTGTGGCCGGGCTGGACCCATTTCCCAGATGTGTTAAATCCAGATGCGCGTGCATGGTTTGGGGGAAAGTATGAGATATTGACAAGTCTTGGCATTGACGGTTTTTGGAATGATATGAATGAGCCAGCAATCTTCTATTCTGAGGAGGGGATAAAAGCGTTGAATCAGTCAATTGCTGAACATGTGAAAGTGCATGGTATTGACCAAATGGTGAATGATAGGGATGCGATACCATTTGAGGCGCGAGGGATTCTTGAGCAGATTCAGAATAATTCTGAGGATTATAAGCGCTTTTATCACAATGTTAACGGGACAATGGTTCGTCATGATCTTGTGCATAATTTGTATGGTTATAATATGACGCGGGCAGCAGGCGAAGCATTAAAGAAAATCGCACCAGACAAGAAAATGTTGTTGTTTTCGCGCTCTTCTTATATTGGAATGCATCGCTATGGAGGTATCTGGACTGGGGATAATCAGTCATGGTGGTCTCATATCTTGCTAAATCTCAAAATGATGCCATCGCTTAACATGTGTGGTTTCCTGTATACAGGGGCGGACCTTGGCGGTTTTGGTTCTAACACGACGCGGGATTTATTGCTGCGGTGGCTGGCGCTTGGTGTGTTCACTCCGCTGATGCGCAATCATACTGCGTTGGGTACAAGAGAGCAAGAATGTTATCAGTTTGAGCAGATAGAAGATTTCCGTCATGTGATTGGCGTGCGATATCGGTTGATACCATATCTGTACAGCACATATATAAAAGCTGTGAATCAGAACGAGATGTATTTTAGACCGCTTGGATTTGATTTTCCAGAGGATAGGCGTGCAATAGAGACAGAGGATCAATTGCTACTTGGTGATGAGGCAATGATTGCGCCAGTCTACACGCAGAATGCGAGCGGCAGAACGGTATATTTGCCAGAGGAAATGCAGTTTGTCAAATTTTTGCCTGACGGGACGATTTACAAGGAAACTTTGACAAAGGGAACGCATTATGTGGAGGTTGCACTGAACGAGGTGCCACTGTTTATCAGAAACGAAAAGTGTATTCCAGTAGTGGACATAGCGCAGAGCGTAGATGCAATAGATAAGAACACAGTGAAATACCTTGGCTATGACAATGCGGTGTATACAATCGAGGAATAAGAAATTGCTTTCCTGAGGGATGATATTATGAAAAATTTTGAAAAAAAGATAGCGCCGCGCCGCGGCATTGATGCAGAAAGTTGGTTCATTGAATGCTATCGCAGGTATCAAGGCGACCCAATGAAGATACTGCTCTCTTTATATAAAGGAAACTATCATAAATTTGTGTTAGCGATCGTTAGCTTTTTTATCAAGCATGCTTGTGTGTGGGTGCTGCCAATCTTGACCGCAAATATTATTAATGATGTGACAACAGGCAATCCAAACACTGTGCGAAATATTTTATTTTACACAGTGTTTGAGGGAGTCCTTATTGCTATTAATGTTCCAATGAATTATCTGTACACGTCCTATAAAAGTTTGGCTACCCGCTATGTGGAAACGGGACTGCGCAAAGCATTAGTGCGAAAATTACAGCAGTTATCAATCTCGTATCATGTGGAAACGCAGTCAGGAAGGCTGCAATCCAAAATTATGCGGGATGTGGAGGCAGTGGAGACCCTTTCCACACAGATGTTTTTAAATATATTAAATATTGCTCTAAATATTGGAATTGCACTGATTGTCACCGGTTCCAAAAGCAAGACGGTTCTTGTATTCTTTATCTTTGCAGCACCAGTGGCAGCGATTACTATGGTGTCTTTTCGGAATATAATGAAGAATAAAAACCGCGAGTTCAGAAAGGAAATGGAAGAGACTTCCGCTCGCGTTATGGAGATGGTGGAATTGGTCCCAGTCACAAGAGCACATGCTCTTGAAGATGAGGAAGTGCGCAAGATTAGCAGCCAGCTTTTTGCAGTTGCGGAAAAAGGATATCAGTTAGATGTAGTGCAAGCGTTGTTTGGCTCTGTAGGTTGGGCAATTTTTCAAATTTTTCAAGTAATCTGCCTTGGGTTTACCGGATATTTGGCAATACGGGGAAGCATACAAGTTGGAGATATCACGTTGTATCAAAGTTATTTTTCTACAGTGGTCAATCAGGTATCGGCGATTGTCACATTGCTTCCGATTATTACAAAGGGGGTAGAATCTGTAAATTCTATTGGAGAGGTTCTTTTGTCGGAGGATGTGGAGAACAATGAGGGCAAGGAAAAACTGTCTGATGTGGATGGTGTGTTTGATTTTCAGCAAGTGGGTTTTCACTACAATAACAATGAAAACAAAGTATTAAGTCAGTTCAATCTGCATGTAGAACAGGGGCAGACTATTGCTTTTGTCGGAGAGTCTGGCGCTGGAAAGTCCACAATCTTAAACATGGTAATAGGTTTTCACATGCCAAGTGAAGGCAAGGTTTCACTAGATGGTCATGATATGAGTCAGATAGATTTGCGCACTTATAGAAAGCATTTGGCGGTTGTGCCACAGACCTCTATTTTATTTTCAGGAACCATTCGAGAAAATATTACTTATGGCTGTGAGCAAGTTTCAGAGGGGGCACTTGCTGAGGTGGTACGCGCAGCAAATCTGACAGACTTGGTGGAAAATCTACCAAAGGGACTAGATACACAGGTTGGCGAGCATGGTGGCAAACTGTCTGGCGGGCAGCGTCAACGCATTGCGATTGCGCGGGCATTGATACGCAATCCAAAGATTATTGTGCTAGATGAGGCAACTTCTGCCCTTGACAGCATTTCAGAAAAAATGATTCAGGAGGCAGTGAATAATCTGGTTCGCGGCAGAACAACATTTATTGTGGCGCATCGTCTATCAACAATTCGTAATGCTGATAAAATTGCTGTGATTGCTGGGGGAAAATGTGTAGAGTATGGTACTTTTGAGGAGTTGATGGATTTGAAGGGTGAATTTTATCGCATGAAGGTGATACAGAGCTGATGAAAAAAAAGGGATATTTTTGCATTTTATGCTTATCAGGAGTAATTTTTCTTGGGTGTATTTTTGCCTTTTTAAAAAATAGGCATTATCAGAATTTATCGGAGCAAGAGATAACAACGATAGATTTTATTGCGTCCGAAGCCTTTTATTCCGCTGATGCGCTTTCCCAGCAAGAGATAACAACGATAGATTTTATTGAGCAGGAAAAACAGAGTATGCCAGAGCTTGTGGACAATTTTACAGAAGTGGAAGAAGGCACAAAGCCAATTGTTTCAGAACAGATGGAAGCCGAAATGGATAGCCTTACAGGAGAAAATATAGACTTAAGTATTTCGGAGTCGGCAGAAAGTGAAACAGTGGTTGAAAATGTACAAAAAGCGTTTTACAGTACCCCGCTAACGGAAGAATTGAAAGCATATATTACTGGAAAATCTTATCCGGATACAACTGAGCCCATTCAGATTTCTTATGATGCGTTAGCCTATGTACATATTCTTCATTATGATTTTGAGGGACAGGTGCAGGAGGGGGAATTAATCTGTAATCAGGCGATTGCACAGGATTTAGTGGATATTTTTCGCACGCTTTATGAACAGCAATATGCGATTGAGAAAGTGCGATTGATTGATGAATATGGTGCAGATGACGAGCTATCTATGGCAGATAACAATACTTCCTGCTTTAATTATAGAACGGTGCCCGGCAAATCAAAACTGTCAAATCATTCCTATGGATATGCGATAGATATCAATCCTTTATATAATCCCTATGTGCGTACTAGGAATGGAACAGAACTGATTTCGCCGGAGAATGGCGCTGATTATGCAGACCGCAGTGTGGATTTTTTGCATAAAATTGACCGGAAAGATTTATGTTACCAATTATTTATTGAACATGGTTTTGAGTGGGGCGGCGCATGGAACAGTAGTAAGGATTACCAACACTTTGAAAAAACGAAAGATCATTGAGTTTGTGGTGGATTTACAGTATAATGGGGCTTGTGACAAAGCCATTGCATATCAAAGCGTTTTATAATAATTATGTGAAATTGGGGAGTAAATGATGAGAAAATTAATGAAATTAGCCGTGATATTGATGTTGGGTGCAACGTTGCTAACAGGCTGTAATGCAGATAAAAAGGCGTCAGCAACATCTGTGACCGTTCATGTCACAGCTTTAAAAGGACCAACAGCTATGGGGATGGTGGACTTTATGGATAAGTCCGAAAAAGGTGAAATAACAGACAATGACTATCAATTTGAGATTGTCGCAGCAGTGGATGAAGTGACACCGAAACTTGTTCAGGGGAAGACAGACATTGCGGCAGTTCCGGCAAATCTTGCATCAGTGCTGTACAACAATACTGATGCGGGAATTCAGGTACTTGCCATCAATACGCTAGGTGTTCTCTATATTGTGGAGAGTGGAGATACCATATCAGACATTAGTGACTTAAAGGGCAGGACAATTTATGCCAGTGGGAAAGGAGCAACACCGGAGTATGCACTAAATTATATTCTTACACAAAATGGTATTGACCCAGAAAAAGAGTTGACGATTGAGTGGAAGAGTGAACATGCAGAATGCCTGTCGGCACTGATGGCGGATGAAAATGCGATTGCAATGCTGCCGCAGCCTTTTGTGACAACAGCACAGACAAAAAGTGAGAAGATTCGGGTTGCACTGGATCTCACTGAGGAGTGGGACAAACTTGAATCGGATTCTGCACTTTTGACAGGCGTGGTTGTGGCGCGAAAAGAGTTTGTCGAACAGAGTCCCGCTGCGGTGCAGGCATTTTTGGATTACTATAAAAATTCTGTAAACAATGTCAATCAAAATATAAAGGATGCTGCAACTCTGATAGAAAAATATGATATTGTACCAGCGCCAGTTGCGGTGAAGGCAGTTCCAAATTGCAATATTGTTTTTATTACAGGGGAGGAAATGAAAGAGAAGCTCTCCGGATATCTCAAGGTGTTATTTGAGCAAAATCCAAAGGCAATAGGTGGGACGGTTCCAGCAGATGATTTTTATTATGGATTATGAGACAAAGCATAGAAAAGCGTGAAATTCGTCTTTGGGCAGTATTGTTCTGGCTGATTATATGGCAGCTTGCAAGTATGTGGATAGATCGTGATATTCTGCTTGTGTCACCGATAAAGGTACTTTTTCGGCTTTGCCAGTTGGTGTGTGCAGCGGCATTTTGGAAGACCATATTTTTTACGCTGTCACGGATTGCGTTAGGATTTTTGCTGGCTGTGCTGGTGGGGAGTGTTTTGGCGGGATTATCATCGCGCTATCGCCTCATTTATGAGCTAACGGCGCCGCTTATGCTGACAGTGAAGTCCGTGCCAGTCGCCTCGTTTATTATATTGGCGCTGATCTGGTTCTCCTCAAGGAATTTGTCCATACTGATATCTTTTCTAATGGTGCTGCCAATTATTTACACCAATGTGTTTGGCGGCATTAGAAGTGTGGATAAGGCACTTTTGGAGATGGCAGAGGTTTTTCGGATTCCGTGGCGGCGCGTGGTGAGATTTATTTATTTGCCACAGATAATGCCTTTTTTTAATTCTGCGTGCAGTGTTTCCCTTGGTCTTGCATGGAAAGCGGGGGTTGCTGCGGAGGTGATTGGCATTCCCAAAGGGTCGATTGGAGAGCGATTACAACAGGCAAAGGTTTATTTGGACACCCCTGATTTGTTTGCATGGACGCTTGTAATTGTGGTGATGAGCCTTGTTTTTGAAAAGTTAATATTAGTACTTGTGAGAATATGCGCAACATGGTGTGTTAGTGTTGGTGGAAAAAGGACATAGTATAGGCGATGGAGAAAATTTGTGTCAAAGATATATCAAAATCATTTGGAAACAAAACGGTATTTTACCATTTGAATCTGACAATAAACAGTGGGGAGATTCGTTGTATTATGGCACCCTCTGGTGCAGGCAAAACAACACTGTTACGCATTTTAATGGGATTGGAAGACATTGACAGTGGAAGTATTAGCGGACAGAAAGGGAAACGGTTTAGTGCGGTATTTCAAGAGGAACGTTTGTGCGAATATATGACAGCAATAGAGAATATTCGCTTAGTCACCCCTTGTCTTTCTGTCAAAACGGTCTGGCAAGAACTGGACAGACTGGGATTAAAAGACTGTGCCAACCAGATTGTGTCTGAGCTTTCTGGCGGGATGCGCAGACGCGTGAGTATTCTTAGGGCATTGCTTGCAGAATATGATATTCTTTGTCTTGACGAACCCTTTAAGGGGCTGGACAATACATGCAAAGAACAGGTTTTAGAGTATGTGAAACAAAGGACAACTGGGAAGACGGTGCTTTTTGTTACCCATGATGAGGAGGAAGTACTACAGTTGGGAGCAAAAAAAATTATGCTTTCTGATATGGACACGGGCGTTTGTCAGCTTTGCTGATGCCTGCCCGTGTGGCAAGTAGGAGAAGATAAGTTTTTCTACTTGTATAATACTATACAAACTATACAATCGACAACGCAATCACATAAAGAATGATAATAAAAATAGAAATTAAAAGTGCAATAATTGATGCGACAAGACCGCCAATTGCCATGCCAGATTTTTGTTTGTGAGAAAGCCCAATTGCAGAACAGACAATGCCCGCAATAGAGAGAAGCAGGTTCCAAAAAGGAACCCAGCACAATAAGAGCGAAAAGATGCCGACAACAAGCCCAGCGATTGCCATATTGTTATTTTTCATGGGCATAGTGTCATACACAACAGCTCTTGCAGGCTGTGAAGGGTATTGCTGTTGGCTGGGTTGTCCTTGGGCATAACTTTGATTTTGGCTGTTTAAGTCTTTATTTTCCATAATGCTGGCTGCCTCCAAATTATACTTGTATTTCCTTAAATAATGGTGCGACAAACAACATAATGCAAACTGTAATCGCAATGGATAATACAAAAAGACCAACCGCAAGTCCTGCTTTTTTGTCCAGAACAGCTTTTATTGCAAACATACTACATACCGCGCCAATACACATACCAAGGATACCTGCAAATAAAAAGCCCCCAATACAACTGACAGCCACCAAAATCCAAGTCCATACAGGAACATTGCTCACAGGCTCATAGGGCTTGCCATCATCCAAAAATACACCATTTACAGCAAGTCGAATATTGTTTCCAATAATTACAAGATTGCATACTGCGCCGGGCAGATTAATTTGATAATCAACTACGACAATAAACCAGTTGCTTGACTTTAGCTTGTAGCTATCATTGTCAATAATCACCTTGTTTCCGCCAAAACCGCCCATTTTACATTGCACTTTATGGACATTTCCCGCACTGTCGGTTACATTCCATTCTTTTTTCATTTGGTACCCCCTTTATACAATCACTTGCTTACAGAACATAATATTGATACAATGTGTTGAGAAAAATATAAATATTAATTTTATAAGGGATTGTATTCTGTATGTACAAATAGAATTGTTAAGTTTTACTTCCTTATATCATTTTAAAACTTAAACAATTGTTGATGGTTACGGTAATATCATAATATAAAATAAAGAATATTGCAAGCATTTGTTCGATTTTTTTATAAAATAGTTCTGTTATGTCTATTTATAAGTTGTCAGTTTTTAAATTTTTACAATCTGTTTTGTATGACTGAACTGATATATAATTTTTTAGATTTATTATTTATTTTGTTGTTGGGTAATTTGACCATTGCATTCCTATAGGAAAGTATAGTATATTATACATGGCGATAGAAATGAAAATTTGTTTTCTGTTATCTGCTCTATAAGCAGATACAGTATTGATAATGAAAAATAGAAAGGATTGGTACAAAAATGATTCAATTATTGGAGACTGGTGTATATCTTGTGAACGGTTCTGAGCTAATCGCGGACAACGCAGAGGCGATAACTGCCATCAAGGCAAAGACTGGCAAAGAAGTGTGTAAGGAAGACGCAGCAAAAGAGACTATTGCTTATAGTATTCTGAAAGAACATAATACATCTGACAATATGGACAAGCTTAAGATTAAGTTTGACAAGCTGACATCACATGATATTACCTTTGTAGGAATTATACAGACGGCACGCGCGTCAGGACTGACAAAGTTTCCTGTGCCATATGTGCTGACAAATTGCCACAATTCGCTCTGTGCAGTGGGGGGGACGATTAATGAAGATGACCATATGTTTGGATTGACTTGTGCCAAAAAATATGGTGGAGTCTATGTGCCACCACATCAGGCAGTGATTCATCAGTATGCGCGGGAAATGCTTGCAGGAGGCGGCAAGATGATTCTTGGTTCCGATTCACACACACGCTATGGTGCACTCGGTACAATGGCGATGGGCGAGGGCGGACCAGAGTTGGTAAAGCAGCTTTTAAATCAAACTTACGATATTAATATGCCAGACGTTGTGGCAGTGTACTTAGAGGGGGCGCCGATTAAAGGTGTGGGACCTCAGGATGTAGCGCTTGCTATTATTGGTGCGGTATTTAAGAATGGTTATGTGAAAAATAAAGTGATGGAATTTGTGGGTCCTGGCGTTGATTCGCTCTCCGCTGATTTTAGAATTGGCATTGACGTGATGACAACGGAGACGACATGTCTGTCTTCCATCTGGAAAACAGATAGTGCGATTAAGGATTTTTATGAGATTCATGACAGAAGTGCAGATTTTGTGGAGTTAAATCCGGGTGAGGTTGCTTATTACAATGGCTGTATTAAGGTGGATTTAAGTGAAATAAAGCCAATGATTGCAATGCCTTTTCACCCGAGTAATACATATACAATTGAAGAGTTAAATGCAAATTTGATGGATATTTTAGAGGATTGCGAAAAGAAAGCGCTTGTCAGTTTAGACGGCGCGGTGAATTTCACCCTCAAAGATAAAGTGCGCAATGGCAGATTATATGTGGAACAAGGAATTATTGCAGGCTGTGCGGGCGGCGGATTTGAGAATATCTGCGCGGCTGCGGATATTCTTGAGAATGCAAGCATTGGACCAGATGCGTTTACATTGAGCGTCTATCCAGCTTCTATGCCGATTTATATGGAGTTGGTGAAAAATGGCTGTGCTGCCAAACTCATGCAGACGGGTGCGGTGCTGAAGACAGCTTTTTGTGGTCCATGCTTTGGCGCAGGAGACACGCCAGCAAACAATGCGTTTTCCATTCGCCACTCGACTAGAAATTTCCCGAATCGTGAGGGCTCAAAACTTCAGAGTGGGCAGATTGCATCGGTGGCACTGATGGATGCGCGCTCGATTGCAGCGACAGCGGCAAATAAAGGTTATCTCACACCTGCCACGGATTTTGATGGTAATTTTGCAAAGTATCAATATTTCTTTGACAAAAAGATTTACGAGAATCGAGTATTTGATTCCAAAGGTATTGCGGATGAGTCTGTTGAAATTCAGTTTGGACCAAATATTAAGGACTGGCCTGCAATGGTGGAGTTGACAGATAATTTGATGCTTAAGGTGGTCTCAGAGATTCACGATCCTGTCACAACTACAGATGAACTGATTCCATCTGGGGAGACTTCTTCTTATCGCTCAAACCCACTCGGTCTTGCAGAGTTTACACTTTCTCGAAAAGATCCAAATTATGTACGTCTTGCAAAGGAGGTTCAATTGGCAGAGAAGGCGCGTCAGGAGAAGGCTTGTCCAGTACGAAAGTTTTCTGAGCTGGAGGCAGCATGGGCTGTGATGAAGACAATTACACCCGATGCGGACCGCAGCAATACTGGTATTGGCAGCACAATTTTTGCTGTGAAGCCGGGTGATGGTTCTGCGCGCGAGCAGGCGGCAAGCTGTCAGAAAGTGCTTGGCGGCTGGGCAAATATTGCAAATGAGTACGCGACCAAACGATATCGTTCTAATCTGATTAACTGGGGAATGCTGCCATTTCTTATTAAGGAGGGCGAGCTGCCATTTAAGAATCTCGACTATATTTATATTCCGGGTATTCGCAAAGCAATAGAGGAAAAAGCGGAAGTGATTCAGGCTTATGTTGTAGGCAGTGCTTCCGGTGAGCGCAAACACACGGCGTTTGAAATGACGCTCGGTGAGCTTACCGACGAGGAGAGGCAAATTATTCTGAAAGGATGTTTAATTAATTATAATAGAGTATAGAATATGAAAGTAAGGCGAGCAGGGAAGATTTATCTTCCCTGCTCGCCTGCGCAATATGACATTTTTCTGTCTGATAGGACAGGAACACAAAGTAGAACGATTAGATAAAAAGTGACAAATAGAAAGAAAAAGTCAGAAAATAAAATGGCAAAATTAATAGAATGCGTTTTTTTGTGCATATTTTTTAGAATAAAATAAACAAAACACTACCATTTTTTTCAATATTATAGTATAATTGTAACTATTCAGGGCGGGATTGTAAATTATCATAAAATGATACTTTATATCTTGTTTAGAAAACGTAAATTGAGCAGACAATTTTTATAAATATTAAAGGAAACATTGCACATGCTCAAAATAGGAATGGAGGTATTTTATGGCAAAAGAAATGATTGCAATGCTACTTGCTGGCGGTCAGGGGTCACGTCTTTATACATTGACACAGAAGCTGGCAAAACCTGCAGTTCCGTTTGGTGGAAAATACAGGATTATTGATTTTCCACTTTCAAACTGCGTAAATTCAGGGATTGATACAGTAGGTATTCTCACCCAGTATCAGCCGCTTGTACTGAATGAGTACATAGGAAATGGTCAGCCGTGGGATTTGGACAGGCTGCATGGAGGTGTTCATGTACTGCCGCCTTATCAGAAAGCGACTGGTTCAGATTGGTATAAGGGCACAGCCAACGCGATTTATCAGAACATTAACTTTATTGAGCGATATGACCCAGAGTATGTGATTATTTTGTCCGGCGATCAGATTTGCAAGCAGGATTATAGCGATTTTCTTAGATTCCATAAGGAAAAAGGCGCAGAATTTAGCGTGGCTGTTATGGAGGTTCCGTGGGAAGAGGCAAGCCGCTTTGGATTGATGGTTACAGATGACAATGACAAGATTACAGAGTTTCAGGAGAAGCCAAAGGAGCCAAAGTCAAATCTGGCGTCGATGGGTATCTATATTTTTAACTGGGAAATTCTGAAAAAATATCTGATTGAAGATGAGAATGATCCTGAGTCTGAGAACGATTTTGGAAAAAATATTATTCCAAGTTTGTTGCGGGATAAACGGGAAATGTACGCGTATCGCTTTGCAGGTTACTGGAAAGATGTCGGAACCATTTCTTCTCTATGGGAGGCAAACATGGAGGTATTGAATCCGGAAAATAGTGGTATCAATCTGTTTGATGATGACTGGCGTGTCTACAGTAGAAACAGTGGTATGACAGGGCACCGTATCGGTGAGGAGGCAGTGCTTGAAAACTGTATGATTACTGACGGGTGCAGCATTGACGGTAAAGTAAAGCACTCTGTACTTTTTGCAGGTGTTAAGGTGGAGAAAGGCGCTGTGATAGAAGACGCTGTAATTATGGGAGGCAGTACCATAAAAGAAGGCGCACAGATTAAGCATTGTATTATTGCGGAGAATGTAGTGATTGAGAAGAATGCTGTCGTAGGAGAAATGCCAGAGGGAGACAGAAAGGGTGTTGCGACAGTGGGATCTAATGTGACAATTGGCGAGGGTGCAATTGTGGGACCTGACGCGATGGTGTCAGCAGATGTAAAAGGAGGTGACAAGGCATGATCAATTCCAATGCAGATTCAGCAATGGGTATTTTGTTCCCAAACAGCTATGATTCATTAGTACCAGAGCTTGTTACTGAGAGACTGATGGCATCTATACCATTTGCAAGCCGTTACAGACTGGTAGATTTCATGCTTTCAAGTATGGTGAATTGTGGTATCGACAATATATCGTTGATTGTAAAGAGAAATTATCATTCTCTGATGGACCATCTCGGTTCAGGCAGAGAGTGGGATTTGACACGCAAAAAAGGTGGTCTGAACATTATTCCTCCATTTGCACAGAAGACAGTCAATATTTACAATGGCAGAGTGGAAGCGATTGCAAGCATTATTGATTATCTAAAACGCCAGAAGGAAAAATATGTCATTATGGCAGACACAAATATTGCAGTGAATTTTAATTTTAGTAAATTGCTTCAAGAGCATATTGACAGTGGTGCAGATGTGACAATCGCATACACAAAGGAAGAGATTCCAAAGGCGCTGCGCGACATTGATATGACCAAAAAAGATTTGTATTATACACTTGACATTGATGCGGACGGCAGAGTACAAAAGATTGTGGTCAATGATAAGGAAAATGGCGAGCACAATGTTTCTATGAATATCTATGTTATTGAGCGGCAGTTATTAATTGACCAGATTCGTGAGGCGTATGTCAACGGTTTGACTTATTTTGAGCGTGATATTATTGCACCACAACTTGACAAGTTAAATGTAAAAGCATATCAGCATGACGGTTATTATGCGCGCATTATGGATATTAATTCTTATTTTGCAGAGAATATGAAGATGCTCAAAGAAGAGAATATCAATGCGTTGTTCTCACCGAATCCTGTGTATACAAAGATTCGTGATGACAATCCAACAAGATATGCAACAGGATCTCACGCAAAAAATGTGATGGCAGCAGACGGTTGTGTGATTGAGGGGGAAGTGGAGAACAGTATTCTGTTTCGTGGCGTTAAAGTTGGCAAGGGCGCAAAGGTTAGAAATTGCGTGCTGATGCAGGATACAGTTATTGAGACAGGAGCAACTGTGGAATATGCGATTACAGACAAGAATGTGACTATTTCTTCCTATAAGGAATTAAAGGGAACGGAGTCTTTCCCAGTATTTGTCGAAAAACGCAAAAAAGTTTGATTTGGACAGGAGGGGAAATCCCCTCCTGATTTCGTTGTTGCATAATGTTAGGGAACTGTAGAAGATTGACATAGAACAATGACCTGCCAGTTCTGAAAATAGTTGTTAATTTGATAAATGGGGTTAAGCGTTTTGAGATTTTGACCGATAATTATATCAAAGTAAATATGGTCTGGTGATACAGAGCAAGCGGAACAAAGTTTCTGCTGGCAGGCTGATTTTATGAACAGTCGGCTGGTATGAAAGGGAAGTAACTCAGGAGATATCAGACAGGAAAGGAAACACATGTAACAATGCAATTTCATAACTGCAAATAAAATAGCATCATTTCAGGTGGAGATGATGCTATTTTGTTGTGTTGGATACAGATACTTCTCGGAATCTTGCAATATTAGATACAAAAGACTTCGAGGGTTTATACAGACATTTTGGAGGGATAAAGTTGTTTCAGAAAAAAGACATTATCTATAGTGAGACAATTGGTGTATGTATTGTAGAGGACATTGTAAAGCTTGCAGATAACAAAAGAGACATTTATCAATATTATTTGCTATCCCCTATTTCTGACCGAAAGAAACGGGCATACATACCAGTAGAGAATCATACAGTACTACTTAGAAATTTGATTTCACTACAAGAAGCACTAGCATTGCGAGAGACAAATGATTATGAGAAAAAGAGTGTACCTATAAAAGAGGAAGTTCTATACGTGATTGAAAATAGTAAAATGAAAGAATAATTGTCAGAAAATTCAGAAAATATTATACAAAATAACTGAAAGAATATAGTAATTTCGACAGTATTTGACATTTTTCATAAAAGCTATTGCAATTATAGCAAATTAGTGTTACTATACAATTACACAAAGGAAGAAGAGAAAAAAAGGTACAGAAGATAGTTGCAGAGGATAACTATAGTAGAAGCGTACCAAAGATGGTGACGAATTAGAATTACAAAAGATAAATTGTTGATATACCAAAGATAAAAGTATAAAAAGGCAAAAAACTTTTGTAAAGCATTTGCGAAGTATTTATTTATAGAACAAATGCAATATTCGGGAACCTGTAGACAATCGAAATAAGCGGTAGAGATGGAGAGGAGATGAGTCCCTTGGCAACAGTAGAAACCTAGATGTTGACTGGAAGAAATCCCTTAATAGAGAGACCATAAAAGATGCAGCTATCAAGATAGCCAAGCATAGAGAATTAAGAAGTGTATTTCTGAAGCGAAGTCAGCAGATAGACAGAGAATAGGAAAGAGACAGAGGAAACATAAAAAAAGAATAGGAACGGATGAAAGGGTCCGAGAAAGAGGAAAAAATTGAATATTGAAGCGCAATGAAGCGGTCGTTATATCAATCAGGTAAGAGGATATGGCGACCGCTTTTATTTATATACAGATTTGTGCAGAAGAAATATGCCTTAACATGGCGCATGGGTTGCTATGCCCCGCTCTATGGTATTTATCTTGAAATGCCAAAGTGCTTGTGATATACTACCATAGAATTTGAGATACACTACAGCAAGAATGTTAGTGACAATCTTAAACACGAAGGGGCTGTAGAAAAATGGAGGAATCTTATGAAAAAGATACAACAGTTTTTAAAAAGAAAAGATATTGTGTTTTCTGGGAAGCGTTATGGGATTGATGCGCTGGGGGCAATGGCACAAGGATTATTTGCATCTCTTTTGATTGGAACAATCCTTTCTACAATTGGTGAGAGGATTGGCATGGAACTTTTGGTAACGATTGGGGGATACGCCAAGGCAGTGACTGGGGAGGCTATGGCTGTTGCAATTGGATATTCGTTGCACTGTCCTGCGTTAGTGTTATTTTCGCTGGCGGCGGTAGGACATGCTGCCAATATGCTGGGCGGAGCTGGCGGACCGCTGGCAGTACTGCTGATTACAATTGTCGCGGCAGAACTGGGAAAGGCAGTCTCAAAGGAAACAAAAGTGGATATTATTGTGACGCCGCTTGTGACAATTATAAGTGGCGCACTACTTGCATCTTTTTGTGCGCCAGCCATTGGCAGTGCGGCGAGTGCTGTTGGGAAAGCGATTATGTGGGCAACGGAATTGCAGCCATTTTTAATGGGGGTGATTATCTCCGTGATTGTGGGAATTGCACTTACCCTTCCAATTAGCAGTGCTGCAATCTGCGCGGCACTTAGTCTTACTGGACTCGCGGGAGGTGCTGCGCTTGCAGGATGTTGTGCGCAGATGGTTGGCTTTGCGGTGATGAGTTTCCGAGAAAATGGAATTGGGGGATTGTTTGCACAGGGAATTGGAACTTCCATGCTTCAGATGGGGAATATTGTAAGAAAGCCAAAGATTTGGCTTCCACCCATTATTGTATCAGCCATCACAGGACCAATTGCAACTTGTATTTTTCAATTACAGATGAATGGCGCAGCGGTAGCATCAGGAATGGGAACATGTGGATTGGTTGGGCAGATTGGCGTGTATACAGGTTGGCTAAATGATATCGCAGCAGGGACTAAGATGGCCGTTACCATGTGGGATTGGGTGGGGTTAATCAGTGTTAGTTTCTTGCTTCCAGCAATTCTTACTTATATTATCGGTAATCTATTTCGGAAAATTGGTTGGATTTTGGAAAATGATTTAAAATTGGATTTGTAAATTAGAAATTGTAGAAAAATAATGGATAATGAATGTATTATCGAGTAGGGAAGAGTTATCTTCCCCACTCGTGTGTCGGAAAATATCACTTGTTGACTGACTTTCTCTGAAAGTTTACTTTAGTGGTTTGGCACCAGCCTTCTCCTGCATTTTTTCAACCCAACTGCGGAATTTTCCCTTTTTCTTGGGGGGGACAGTGTTGAGCTTTCCACGAATCCCTTTTACATCTGTGATATAAATTCCGCTGACAGTTGCTTTTACTTCCTTTTTGACTGGGATAATATCAAAGATAGAAGCGTCACAGATTAAGGACATAATCTGTGGTCCCACTTTTGCTTTGACAATCGGAAATTTTGCACGGCGCATATATTTAGGCGTCTGCTCTAACACTGCGGTAGGAAATCCGGCGTCTTTTAGTTTGAGTTTTTTCTTGTCAATAATAAGCATTGTGACAGTTTGTTTGGCAGCTTCAATTTGTGCTTGCTGTTCTGCCTGTTTTTTTTGTAATTTTTTGCCGACGAAATACAATACTACCAAAAGGACTACAAGAATAATTAAAATTGTGATTATAATTTTTACTGCCATCTGAATCCATTACCTTTCTGTTTTGCTGTGGAATATTATGCAACGTCTACATGATTGCAGGCTGCATAACCATCTTTGCTTTCCGAGAGCATATATGATGGGAATAGTAATATTTTAACATTAAATGTCAGAAAGTGCAAGAAAGTCCGTTGATTTCCTTTTTGTTTTTGATTGTGTTTTTGATGTGATAATGTTATGATAGAGTTCATGAGGGTGGAAGGAATGTATTTTAAATAAGGAAGGATTATGAATTATGAAAAAGAGATTGGTATTGATATGTATGACAGGCATGATGATTGCAAGTATAAGTGCTTGCGGGGGGAAGAAAACAGATAAAGAGGCAGAGGTCGTTGAGACAAGTTCTGCCATAGAGCAAAAAGAGACAACCACCACTACAGAAGAAGAAAGTTCAGACAGCGCGCAGACAGAGATGGATAGAGTGAGTGATAGAGAGGACTATGTGGGATTTCAGGATCTTGACATTGACACGTATGTCACACTTGCTGACTATACGAAAATGAAAGTGACGGCAACCCGCCCTAAAGTAGATGAGGAAGGAATAGAGGACTATATTAACAGTAGGTTGTTGGTGGGAACGATCACAAGTAGACCAGTCAAGAAGGGCGATATTGCAGATATTGATTATGTGGGCAAAAAAGATGGTGTGGCATTTGAGGGAGGCACTGCATCAGGATATAAATTGTCAATTGGCTCAGGCGGATTTATTCCGGGATTTGAGGATGGGTTGATTGGTGTAAAAGCAGGTGAGACTGTGGAGTTAAATCTGACATTTCCAGAAAATTATCGCAATGCAGCTTTTGCAGGAGAGGAAGTTGTGTTTACGGTTACAGTCAACAGCATAGAAGGATCTGCGGAGTATGCGACAGTGACACCAGAGGAGATGGCAGAGATGGGACTTTCTTATAAGACAAAAGAGGAAGTGTGGGAAGCAGGAAAGCGTGCGATGGAAGAAAACGCGCAGGAGACTTACACAGCAAATGCAAAGAGTGCTGTTGTGCGCAAAATTGTTGAGGAAAGCACAGTGCAGTCCATTCCGGAATATCTTATTGAGGAGGAGGCTCAGAATTATAACCGTTATATTGAGTCGCTTGCAAAGTCTATGTATAATATGGACTTAGAAACTTTTGTGGAAAGTGCATATGGTGTCACAATGGAACAGTACAATGCTCAGATGAATGAGATGTTCACAGATACAGTAAAACAATACTTAGTGATGGAAGCAGTGGCGCGTGCAGAAAAAATGGAAATTACTGAGGAAATGATTACAGAAAATGCAAACGAAGAAGCAACAGAGTATGGGTATGCTTCCGGGGAGGAATTAATCAATGATGTAGGATTTGCCACATATAGAATGTCTATGGTACAAAACATGGTAATTGAGCGATTGATGGAACTTGTTACTGTTGAGGAGGAAGAGGAGTAAGCTGGCGGAATCAGAGCAAAAAGGGGTAGAAGATACACATGAAAAAAGGGTACAGACGACTGTTGATAATAGGATTGTGTGTGGCGATATTTTGTGTAACATGTGATTTTAACACTTTTTTAAGTCCTTGTCAGGTACAGGCGGCGAAAAAGGATGAATTGAAACAACAGAACAAAGAAGATGAGGGGAAGCTAGAAGACCTTGATGACCAAGTGAATGAACTGGAAGGGGAACAGGAGGGCATTGACGCAGAGATACAAGTGCTCAGCAATGAAATTGCGGAGATTATGGCGAGTATCAGTCTTCTCGAGGAAGAGATTGAGGCAAAAAAGGCACAGATTGAGCAGGCAAAAATTGATTTGGAAGAGGCACAGAAAGTAGAGCGCCAGCAGTATGAAGCGATGAAGGTTCGTGTGAAAGCGGTGTATGAGAGCGGAAAGACTTCTTTTCTAGATATTCTTTTTAGTGCTTCTTCCATGCAAGATATGCTCAACAAGGCAGACTATGTGGAGAGGATGCATGAGTACGACAAAAAGATGTTTACAAACTATAAAATTGCTAGACAGAATGTAGAAGATTTAAAGGAAACACTTGAAATAGAGGAATCTGAACTGGAAGCGACACAGGAGGGGCTTGAGGAGGAGCAAGGAAGTGTCGAGGAGGCAAGAGCGGAGCTTCAGGCAATCAGTGCAGATTATGCAATTCAGATTAGCAAGGCAAGGCAGCAGGCAGAAGTTTATAAACAGCAAATTAAACAGAGAAATGCACAGATTAAACAGATTGAGGCAGAAGAGGAGCGAAAGAGAAAGGAAGAGGAGGAGCGAAAAAGAAAGGAAGAGGAGGAGCGAAAGAAAAAAGAGGAGGAAGAACGAAAGAAAAAAGAGGAAGAAGCAAAGAAAAATAGCAGCAATAACAATAACAGTAACAACAGTGATAACAGCACTGCAAGTGACAGCGCGCCGGCGAAAGAGGTGTCTGCAAAATCGACTGCTGGCAAAGAGACAGTCGCGTCAGCAAAGGGAAGTGCAAAAGGAAAAGAAGTGGCGAATTACGCCTGTGGATTTGTAGGGAATCCTTATGTGGCGGGCGGAACAAGTCTGACAAAAGGAGCAGACTGTTCTGGTTTTACACAGTCTGTATACAAGGCATTTGGATACAGCCTTCCTAGGAACTCAACTTCCCAGCGAAGTGTTGGCAGGGAAGTGAGCTATGCAGAGGCGGAGCCAGGGGATATTATATGTTATCCGGGACATGTGGCGATATATATAGGAAATGGAAAGATTGTCCATGCAAGTTCCGCCAAGACGGGAATTAAGATTAGTAATGCGCTGTATCGAGATATTTTATGTGTGCGAAGAGTTGTTTGACAAAAATATATGAGTAGGGGGAGTTTCCTCCTACTCTTCTTTTTGGTGTGCGTATTTTTCGCGCGTGGCAAGTCCTCCCCTGATATGCCGCTCGGACTTATTCACATCTAAAACAGTCCGTGCCTGTCTTGCGAGGGCAGGATTTACCTGCATTAGTCTTGAGGTAACGTCTTTATGTACTGTGGACTTACTCACCCCAAATGCCTTGGCAGTCTGACGCACAGTAGCGTTATTGTCGATAATATAGACAGCAATATTAATCGCTCTTTCTTCAATATAATCTTTCATAATCTTGAAAAGGGGTCTCCTTCTGAATCATTTGTACATTCTATGAGAAGTTCCAAGAGATTATGATTAGGCATAACAGAATGAGGAGAAATAAAATTGCTTTTTTTTATTTGCGGTGGTACAATGAGGGATAGAGCGCATTTTATGAATGGAGGAAAGAGGAATGATTTCACAAAATTATAAAAAAATGCTGGACGCAAAGTCTGTGATCCGACAGATGTCAGAGTGGGCAACTGGGCGAGCAAAAGAAATTGGCAACGAAAATGTATTTGATTTTAGTTTAGGAAATCCTTCTGTGGCAGTACCAGAGGCATTTACAAATAAAATGATTGCGCTTTTACAGGAGCGCGATACAATGGAGCTGCATGGCTATAGCCAGTCGCAGGGGATTCCATCTGTGCGATTAAAATTTGCAGAATTTTTAAATAAGACATATGGAATGAATTATACGGCAGAACATATTTTTATGACAACGGGCGCTGCGGGCGCTGTGGCGCATGCGGTGCGGGCAGTCACACAACCCGGGGACGAGGTGATTACATTTGCTCCATATTTTCCAGAATATAATCACTATGTCAATCAGACAGGCGCAGTGTTAAAAGTGGTGCCTGCTGACACAAAACAGTTCCAGATTCATTTTGAAGAGCTAGAAAAGCTGTTTACCGCAAAGACAATGGCATTGCTTATCAACACGCCAAACAATCCGTCAGGTATTGTCTACTCGACAGACACAATCAAGAAACTTGCGCAGTTTCTTGAGGCGAAACAGAAAGAATATGGGCATGATATTTTCTTGATTTCAGATGAGCCATACCGTGATATTATTTTTGAGGGAGTGGAGGCGCCGTATATCTCAAAGTACTACGACAATTCGCTTTCTTGCTACTCTTTTGCAAAGTCGCTTTCCATACCAGGGGAACGTCTTGGATACATTGCGGCAAATCCAAAATGTACTGATAGCACATTGATTTCGCCAATGTGTGCACAGATTTCTCGGGGAATTGGACATAACTGTCCACCATCTATTATACAGATTGCGGTGGCGGAAGTTCTAGGATTGACATCGGAATTGTCAGTCTATGAGACAAATATGAATATTATTTATGAGGAGCTTGTGCGTCTTGGATTTGAGGTTGTGAAGCCAGGCGGAACATTTTATATTTTCCCGCGTGCACTTGAGGAGGATTCCGTTGCATTTTGCAAAAAAGCGATGAATTATGACTTGGTGCTGGTGCCTGGCGACACGTTTGGGTGCCCGGGATATTTTCGGATGGCATACTGCATTGAGACGGAGAAGGTTCGCCGCGCAATGCCAGCGCTGCGCAGATTTGTTGAAGAGGAATATGGTGTGAGGTAGGTATATGGTTAACTGTGGTTTGGTGCTTGAGGGTGGCGGCATGAAGGGGATGTATACCGCTGGTGTGCTCGAGTATTTTATGGAAAAAGATTTATATTTTCAGAATTGCTATGGTGTCTCGGCAGGGGCGTGTCATTTGTGTAGTTATATCTCGAAACAGAAAAAGCGCGCTTACAGAGTTGCACTAGATTACCTGAATGATAAAAATTATTGTAGTATGCACAGTCTTTTGACAACAGGAGATTTGTTTAATGCAGATATGTGCTACAATCAAATTCCAAATAAGCTTGACCCTTACGACTATAAGGCTGCTGCAAAATATGAGGGAAATGCTTATGCAGTGGTGACAAATCTTCAGACAGGGGATCCGGAGTACAAGCCAATGCGTGAGATGCATAGAGATACGCTTGCTGTGAGAGCATCTGCCTCCCTGCCATTCGTGTCCAGAGCTGTAAAAATTGGAGGGTCATATTATCTTGATGGCGGGATTGCAGATGCGATCCCAATCCGAAAAGCGATTGCAGATGGAAATCAGAAAAATGTGGTGGTTCTCACAAAGGAAGTGGGATATATCCGAAAGCAGGTTTCTCCTGTAATGCTGAATCTGATTAAACTAAAGTATGCAAAATTTCCTAAAGTTTATGAGCTGACAGCAAACCGTTATGTGCGCTATAATGAGACAATGCGCTTTTTGGAGGCGGAGGAAAAGGCGGGAAGGATATTTGTTATCCGACCACAGAAGGCAAATGATATTGGCAGGATAGAAAAAGATAGGAAAAAGTTGGAGGCATTATATCAACTTGGGTATCAGGATACCAAAAAGCGCTGGGAAGAATTAATGAATTATTTGCGGATGTGAATTATATGATAGTAGAGGAGAATTAGAAAGGACTGCATCTGAAAACGCAGCGTAACAGTTTAGCCGGAACTTTGCACTGTGCTGCAAAGTCCGTGGAAAAGCGTAGTGGTTGAGATGCATCAAGCCACAGTACGTGGCTTGATGCTTGTAATAGGAAGCCGAAGGCTGAACTGTTACAACGCAATACAGATGCGATGGATTGGCTATGTTAGAACTATTGAAGGCAGTATTGTTTGGCATTGTGGAGGGAATTACAGAGTGGCTTCCAGTCAGCAGTACGGGGCATATGATTATACTAGATGAGTTTATCAAACTTGACTGCACACCAGAATTTTTAGAGATGTTTCTGGTGGTCATTCAGCTTGGGGCAATTATGGCTGTCGTGATTCTGTTCTGGAACAAGATTTTTCCATTTCAGTTTAAGGACAAATCAAAACCTGTGATTGAGATGGACAAAATTATGTTGTGGCTAAAAATTGTGGTGGCATGTATTCCAGCGGCGATTGTTGGTCTGTTGTTTGATGATGTGTTCGAGGCATTGTTTTATCATGCAATGCCAGTGGCGTTAGCGTTAATTGTATTTGGTGTGGCGTTTATTGTGGTGGAGCGCAGAAATAAGACAAAGCGGGCGAGAGTTGGACGACTTGACGACATAACATTTCAGACAGCGTTTATTATTGGTATTTTTCAGTTAATCGCGGCAGTGTTTCCGGGAACTTCCCGCTCAGGGGCTACCATTGTGGGTGCATTGCTTATTGGTGTTTCAAGAAGTGTGGCGGCGGAGTTTACTTTTTTTCTTGCCATTCCAGTTATGTTTGGCGCAAGCTTTCTAAAATTAGTGAAATTCGGTTTGACTTTTACAACACTTGAGGCAGGAGTGCTTATCATTGGAATGCTGGTTTCATTTTTTGTTTCTATTTTTGTGATTCAATTTTTAATGGATTATATTAAAAAGCACGATTTTCAAGTATTTGGCTGGTATCGTATTGCACTTGGGGCAGTTGTAATTGCACTTGGAGCATGCGGAGTGATAACAGTATAATAAAAATTAAAAGAGGCAAAACGCCTCTTTTAATTTTCGCTATTTTCTTCGTCATAGTATGCTTTAATGCGGATTGCTTGATTGTGGTCGCCAAAATCCTCTCCAAACAGCGTACAGCCGCCGCAGTTGGCAGTATCTTTTGGAACTTCAAGCTTAAAGGTAATATAACTGTTGTAGTCAATATTAAGTTCCTGTATTGTCACGTCAGAAAGTCTGTTGGTGCCATCCATAAAACAGCCTTCACTATTGACGATGAGGGTTTTTAGCAATCCATACTGATTTAAGGTCTCAGGCCACCATGCCGGTGAGACATAACCGCTGCGCGCGCCATAATCGCCGGGGCTAATCCACATACCGAGTGGAATTCCATTGATAGAAAAATAGATATCGGAAGGATAGTCCTCGTTGGTGTTTGGGCATTCTGACGAGATTTCAAAGGAGATTTGAAGTTCTGTCAGTGTCTGTCCTGCTTGTAGATGGTTTGGCAGGTTATACTCCACATAACCGCTGGCAAACCAGAGAATCCCTGCCTGAAAGCGTTCAGGAAAAGAAAATACCTTTGGGTCGTCGAAGGAGCCAATAATTTCCTTGCTGGTGGCAAGACCACAAGTTGGTGTGCCGTGGCAGGCAGTATAATATCCCACACGAATATCGTCTATATAGCAACGTCTTGACTCTTTTGTCGGGGCAAGGTCAATCATCAACCTATCATAACGAGGGCGGATAATCTTCATAGTGCCACGTTTGCCGGAGGTGATTTTGATTCGCACAAGCCCTGCTTCCTCCAGTTTCCCTACATGCATGGATATCGCGCCGTTGGTAAGTCCTAGTGCTTCGGCAAGGTCATTCATGCTGAGGGAGTCATCTTCATAAATCATTTCCATAATTTTTACGCGCATAGGCGTGCTAAGTGCTTTAAAGACATTCTCGGCTTCACCGACAGAACGAAAGTACAGCATAATCTAATTTTCTCCCTTCTTTATGATTTGACAAAAGTTAAACTTATTGGGTGTTGTTCCTTCAGGGATTGGTAAGATAGTATATTTTATCTACATAAACTAATTCTATTTCTTTTAATGAGTATTAACTCTATTATAGTGAATACTAAAATAAGTGTCAAGGACGAAATTTTTTAACAATTTCGGTAAGGTATTGTTAGTTACTGTTCACACAGGACTTAGCATTTACTGATAAGTCTGTACAAAAACATGCATATAGCAAGTAAAAATTCATTTGTGAAGTAAATTTTGTATAGATTTTTATCTGTTATTGGAACAGAATAAACAGTAATTATTGTTGTTTTTATGGATTAGGAATGTGCATAACTGCGCATTTTGTAAGAATATGATTGAGAAATGAGGGGCGATATTTGAAGTTTTGTAATGTTGCTGTGCAAGCATTCAGGCAAAGTGGTTACTAAAGATAATAATATTGCTGAAATATAGTAACAATTTTTAAAACAAAATATTATTTGTTAAAATATTTAGTGTTTGCTAAATTCATTTTGTCTATAATAAAATAAGAACATATGCTTGCAAAAAATCTGTTTTGGTAATAATGCATAAAAACACAAGTAAAAATTTGTTATATAGCATAAAAGTTATTAAAGTTATGTAAATTCAATGATTATGAGTACCAATAGTGTCAATGTATATTAGATTTTATATTGACATTTTTGTCAAAATAGCGTAAGGTTATTATATAAAGAAAAACTAAAACATTTAACTCATGAATAAAACAAATAAATCAGAGCTGAAATTGACTGATTGGCGAATGGTTTGTTTGTGATCAGAAAGGTCGGATCATCATGAAAAGAGGAATTGCAAAGAAAGTCACGGCACTTGGCATGGCAGTCTGCATGGCTGCGGCTTCGGCTGTGACAGCATTTCCGGCAGTGCAGCTTCGCGCGCAGGAGCCGGAACGGACAGCACAGGGAACAGTGACAGAAAGTTATTCAAATGAGAGACTGGACAATGGTTACACTAGAGTAAGCGCTGGATACACACAGGCTGCCTACACTGGTGAGCCAATTCTGTACAAGATGAGCAGTGTGTACAAATCGGGAGATGCCAGTCTAACCAATGTGGACGGATACGAAGGAGACGGTGATGCGCTTTCTATTCCAGCGAAGGGAACAGTGGAATTGGAAATTGATGTGCCGCAGTCAGCAGTTTACTACATGAGCTTTGACTATATAGGAAACAGCGACTCAATTTTACCGGTCGAGGCGGGAATTATGATAAATGATGCGTATCCGTTTTATGAGATGCGACAGCAAAAGCTTGAGAGCCAATGGGCAGCGAAAGCGGACAAAGTATATGACAGCTATGGGAACGAAGTTGTCAGTATGCCAGACAAAGTGTATGACTGGCAGAACAAGTATGTGCAAGATTCCACATACCGTTATACACAACCCCTTGGTATTGAGTTGGAGCAAGGAAAAAATAAGATTTCTATCGCATTAAACGAAGGCACCCTTTTGCTGGGGAACCTTTTCTTGACAGCAAAGCCACAGGTGCCACAGTATGCGGGCGGTGAGACGGCAGCAGGTGGCGGGTTTATTGAGATACAGGCGGAGGATTTCCTCTATAGAAATGACTCAGCCATTCACGCAACCTGTGAGTTTGACCCAGATTTGTTTCCCTATCAGGCAGGAAACAGGGTTATGAACACAGTGGATGCGACTTCTTTTGGAAAAGGAGGGCAGGAGGTTACATACGGTTTTAACGTGCAGCAGGCAGGAAATTATTATATCGCATTTCACTATAGTCAGGGTGATAAGGCAGATTTTCCAGTGTTTATGAATGTAAAGATTGACGGGAAACTGCCAAACACAGCATTTCAAAATCATGCGTTTGCATATGAAAAGAAGTATGAAATGTACACGATGGTGGATAGTGACAAGAAGAAAATCAGTGTGCCGCTTGAGGCGGGGCAACACACTATTTCAATGCAGATTAGCATGGAACCTATCCGGCAATCTTTGGAAATTATTGAGAAAATTATGGGACAGGTAAATGACTTGTCACTGGAAGTTACAAAGGTTGCAGGTACAAACAAAGATAAGTACAGAGACTTTTCTCTTGAGACATACATTCCGGGAATTGGCGATACTATGCGGGGCTGGGCGGATGAACTCAACCAAGTGATGGAAGATGCGCGGGTTTACAATCCAAAGAAAAATAAAATTGCGGCGTACTCTTCTGTAAAGATTGCAGAAAATCAGCTTAGAAGTCTTGCAAAGAAGCCAGATGAACTGATTTACAGAATTGACGAGCTTGCGACAAGCACTTCCTCCGTCAATCAGCATCTGGCAAATTTAATTGACAGTCTTAACGGAAATGATTTTGCGCTGGATAGTATTTATTTATATCAGGAGGATGCAACAAAACAACTCCCAAAGAACAAAAATATTTTTACCAAGATATGGCTTGGTATTGTGCGATTTTTTACCTCATTTGGCGATCAGGCATACTCCTCGACCAACACGAATCCAGAGCACTTGCAAGTGTCTGTAAATCGTTCCAGACAGCACCTTGAAATTATGCAACTTCTGATTAACGAGCAATTTACGCCGCAGACAGGTATTGAGGTAGACCTTTCGTTAATGCCAGACCAGACAAAACTTGTGCTTGCAAATGCGTCAGGGGACTCGCCAGATGTGGCGACAGGGGTAAACTATTCTATTCCGTTTGAGCTTGGTATTCGAGGCGCGCTAAAGGATTTGACGGAGTTTTCTGATTTTGCGGACGTGGCAGAGCGCTATAATGCGGGTTTAATTATGCCATATGTCATTGGGGATAAAATTTTTGCATTGCCTGAGACAATGAATTTTCAGGTGATGTTCTATAGAAAAGATATCCTTGACAAGCTAGGGTTAGAGATTCCACAGACACTTGAGGATGTTCAAGCAATGTTGCCTGACTTACAGATGAGAGGATTAAATTTCTATTACCCAACGGCGCGAACGGTTGGTATGAAGACGTTTCTCGACACAACACCTATTTTGTTTCAAAGTGGCGGAAACCTGTACGACGGCGCAATTGACAAGGCAATATTGACGAGCGAGGAGAATGTTGAAGGCTTTACAACGTTGACCAATCTGTTTACCATCTACAATCTGCCAAAGGACGTGCCAAACTTTTACCAGCATTTTCGGAATGGGGATTACCCAATTGGTATTTCTGATTTTGGAAACTATAATATGATTTCCAATGCGGCGCCTGAGATTGATGGTTCGTGGGGGGTAGCGTTAATTCCGGGTGTGAAAAATGCGGACGGTAAGGTGATGCGCTACTCGTCTGCGGGCGCGGAGGCGACATTTTTGTTTGAGTCCACGCCAGAGCGCGAGCAGAAGGCATGGGAGTTTGTGAAATGGTGGTCAAGCGCAGAGGTGCAGGCAGAGTTTGGACAGCGGCTTCAGATTACATATGGTGATGAGTATTACTGGAATACAGCAAATGCAGAGGCATTCGCACAGCTTCCCTGGGACAGTGACGATAAAGAGGTTATCTTAGAACAGCTTGAGTGGACATTGGAGGCGCCTAGAGCACTTGCAAGTTACATGGTGGAGCGTGAACTTTCTGATGCCTATAATCTTGTAGTGCTTGGCGCAAAGAGTGCGTCTGTGCGAGAGTCACTCGACGATGCACAAAAGAGTGTAAAGCGAGAAACACAGCGCAAGCTCGAAGAGTTTGGCTACATGGAGAACGGCGAGATGGTGAAAGAGTACGAGGTACCAACTGTCGAGAAGGTACGTGAGATTATAGCAAAATCGAAGGAGGCGAAGTAAATGGCTGCGAAAACAAAAAAGACCAAGGCAGCGCAAAGGGAACATGCAAACAAGGCTGCGTATGCATTCCTCGCGCCGTATGTGATTTTATTTACCATCTTTATCATCATTCCGATGGTGGTGGCAATCGCGCTCTCCTTCACAAGCTATGACACAATACAGGCGCCTACATTCAAGGGCTTTTTAAACTATATTAATCTGTTGACTGCGGATGATATTTTTATGCAGAAGGTTTTGCCAAACACTATTATTTATGCGGTGATTGTGGGACCGGGCGGTTATGTTTTATCCTTTTTGGTTGCATGGTGTTTGGCACAGCTTAGTTCTGTGCCACGGACAATACTGACTGTTATCTTTTACTCACCAAGTATGACTGGTGCAGTGTCCATGACAGTCCTGTGGAAAATTATTTTTTCCGGTGATCAGATGGGATATCTCAACAGTTTCCTAATGCGGCTTGGCGTTATTGACGCGCCGATTATCTGGCTGGTAGATGCGCGCTATCTCTTGCCGATTATCATTATTGTCGCGTTGTGGTCCAGTATGGGCGTAGGATTTCTTGCAATGCTTGCTGGTATATTAAACGCGGATGAGGAAATCTATGAGGCGGCGGCAATTGACGGTGTAAAGAATCGTTTTCAGGAGATGATTTATATCACAATTCCAACGATGAAACCGCAGATGCTGTTCGGTGCGGTTATGGCAATTGTAGGTGCTTTCCAGAATGGTGCGATTGGAGTACAGCTTTCTGGAACGAATCCAACGCCAAATTACGCAGGTCAGTTGATTGTAAACCATATTGAAGATTATGGTTTCTTAAGGTACGAGATGGGTTATGCCGCGGCGGTTTCTGTTGTGTTACTCTTGATGGTATTTGTATTCTCGAAATTCTTTGGACGACTGTTTAAAGAGGACTAAAGAAGGAGGGGTATAAAAAGATGGCTGGATATAAAGGATGTAATATCAATCCCAAAAAATTTGAGATTGGTCAATTAAAGATTATATTGATATTGATACCGCTTGCGGTTTTTATGGGAATTCCCATTGTGTTTATTGTCTGCCATGCGTTTAAGCCGATGGATGAACTTTTCGCCTTCCCTCCGCAGATTATTGTACACAAACCCACGCTGGATAATTTTGTAAAATTGTTTAAGGCGTCGGCAAACAGTAATATTCCTATGAGTCGTTATGTGTTTAACAGTCTGATTGTGACAGGTTCTGTGGTGCTATTGTCTATTCTGTTTTCCACAATGGCAGGCTTTGCACTGTCAAAGCTTCGCTTTAAGGGTAAGTATGCACTGTTAGAGATCAACAATACCGCACTTATGTTTGTGTCTGTGGCGGTTATGATTCCGCGTTATCTTGTGATTGATGCACTTGGCATGAAAGATACTTACTTTGCACATATTTTACCACTCCTTGCGCTGCCGGTTGGACTCTTTTTGGTGAAGCAGTTTATTGATCAGATACCAGATGCGTTGTTAGATGCAGCGTACATGGATGGAGCATCGGATTTTAAGATATACCGCTCTATTATATTGCCGCTGGTGAAGCCAGCGATTGCGACGACAGCGATTCTGTCCTTCCAGCAAGTATGGGTGAATGTGGAGAGCTCAAACTTCTATATTAATGATGAGAGCATGAAGACCTTGGCATTTTATCTAAATACGCTGGCAAATCAAAACAGCAATGTAGCTGGACAGGGAATTCAGGCAGCGGGTATTCTGATACAGTTTATTCCGAACCTTGCGATATTCTTAATCCTTCGGAAGAGCTTTATGAACACAATGGCTCATTCAGGCATTAAATAGCGGAATGGAGGATAACTATGAGAAAAAAAGCAAAACTGGTGGTTTTGTTGGCGCTGTGCCTGAGTTTGATTCTCAGCTCCACAGTGATTGCAGAAACACCATATAGAACCTATACAGTGGATGGCTATGGGTATGTGCTGGAAACACAGTCCGCGTACAATCCTGCCTCCGCTATCACAAAAGTTGGAGAGACTTCTTTTGTGACACCAATGGATATGGCAATTGGGAATGATGGCAATTTGTACATTGCAGATGCGGGCGCTCATGTGGTCATGGTTAGTACAATTGAAGGGCACGAAGTTCGCATGATTGGGGAAGGCACCTTGCAGACACCGATGGGGGTATTTGTATCTGATGATAATAAGGTGTATGTTGCAGACAGAGATGCGAAGAAGGTATTTGTCTTTGATTTGGAAGGAAAGCTTCTAAACGAGTATGGTAAACCAGACTCGCCAATCTATGGAACAAGTATGGATTTTAAACCCATTAAGGTTGTGGCAAATGGTACAGGAACAATGTATGTAATCTGTGAGGGAAATATGAATGGTATTGTTCAGATTAGCCCGGTGGATGACGGTTCATTCCTTGGGTATTTTGGAACAAACTATACGTCGTTAAGTCCATTCCAGATTTTGCAAAGACTGATTTTGACGGATGCACAGCGCGCGCAGATGTTGAGTAATATTCCGTCAACGCCGACCAACCTTCACATTGATGAAGACGGGCTAATCTATACAGTCACACAAGGCGATAGGGATATGGCGCTCAAAAAGCTGAATATTGCCGGCAAAAACATGCTAGATTCTGACCCGTATTGGGCAGATCTTCCAGCTGCAGTGACAACAGGCCAATATCACAATATGCTGGTGGCGGATTCTGACGGATATATCTATGAGTATAATGAAGAGGGCGAATTATTGTTTATGTTTGGCGGACGTGATGACGGACGCCAGCGAATTGGTCTCTGCAACAAAGTGGAAGCGATTGCAGTGGACAATTCTGACCGGATTTATCTGCTCGATTCGGATAAAAAGCAGGTACATATTTTTACGCCGACGGAATTTACAGATCTTCTGCACGAAGCATTATATCTGTTCTCAAAAGGAAGATATACAGAAAGCAAGGAACCGCTCGAAAAAGTTTTGCAGATGAATAGTATGTTTGACTATGCGAATCAGGCAATGGGGCATGCGTATCTGCAAGAAGAAAATTACACAGAGGCATTACGATATTTTCGCCTTGCAAAATCTGCAGATGGTTACTCAGATGCATTCTGGGAAGTTAGAAATATCTGGATTCGCAATTATTTGGTGATGGCAGTTGTAATCATTGTAGTTTTTGGGGTGGTACTTAATCTGTATAAAAGGCGGATACGCATTAAATATGGTCAGGATGGAGCACCTGCGTATCTCTCACAGAAAATACCATTGCTTGGAAATCTTAAATACAGTTTGTATTTTATGCGACATCCATTTGATGGCTGTTATGGTGTGAAGCGGGAGGGGCATGCAAGTCTTGCCTGTGCCAATATCTTGCTTGGAGCATATATTTTGGTTTCCATTATAGAGAAGTATTTTAATGGTTTTCTTGTAAAAACAGTTCGGGAAGGGCGTTATGATATTATTTCAGATATTGGTACTGTGCTGGTTATCTTTATCGGTCTGACACTCTGTAACTATCTAGTGGTTACAATCAATGAGGGCGAGGCATTTTTGCGGGAGCTGTACTGTGCATATGCGTACTGCTTGACACCATTTATTCTTATCAAGCCATTTGTCGTATTATTGTCAAATGTATTGACCTACAACGAAGTGTTCCTGATTTCGTTTGCAAATATTATTATTTTGGTGTGGATGGTAGTGCTCCTTTTGATATCTGTGAAAGAGATGAATAACTTCTCAGTGAAGGAGACAGTGAAGGCGTTGGCGCTCACGGCATTTACTGTGCTGATACTCACACTGCTGATTTGTATCATATATGTATTGTTCTCACAGGTAATCGACTTTATAAGTGCTGTATTACGAGAGGTGGTGTATAGAATTGGAAGCTAAGTTGAACATGAAAAAGATGGGCAAGGGCTTTATAAAAATTATCATTGCTGTCGTGGTTATTGTTGTGATTATCGCAGTTGCAGTGATGGCTTCCAAGTCGGGAGGAAAGGACAGTCTAAATGTCAGCGATTTGCAACCAACAGTGAGTGCGCCAGTTGCAGCGCTGAGTGATGGAGTTGTCGATACATCGAAGCAGCTTGATGGGCATCACTTAGTTGCGGCTAACGAGAATTATGAGCTCTATTTGTATGAGCCAGCGCTTTCTATTATTGTAAAGAACACAAAGACTGGTGCAGTGATGGAGTCTACAGTGCGCAATGAAGAACGACTTGGAAATGTCAATGAGACGTGGAAGGGATTTCTGCAATCTGGCATTGTAGTGGAGTTGCAGGAAGAGACAAACACAATGCAGAAAAAGCTTGGTATTGAAGGAAGCGGTGCACAGGTGAATGTCGAACTGATACCTGGCGGATTTCGCGCAAAACTTGATTATCCTACACAGGAGCTTGGTTTTGAGGCGGAGGTGAAGCTCTACGATGACGGAAGTATTACTGCAAGTATTCCAGAGAGTTCCATCTATGAAAATGCGGATAACAAAAAAATTGGTAATATTTATCTGTTCCCGCTTCTTGGCAACTCAAGGTTAGACGAGAAGGATGGATATATGTTTGTGCCGGATGGAAATGGCGCGCTGATTTACTTAGACGACAAGGATGGACGTTTTGATTCTGGCTATGTGCAGAAGGTGTATGGTTCTGATATTGGTGTTGGTGAGTCTTATGTACTTTCTTTGCTGTGGGGTAGTTATGAGACGCACAATGATGCGGAGATGATTTTGGCACCAGTGTATGGTATGGTACACACTGGCGATGAGATGGGGTATCTGGCGATTATTGAGAGTGGTGACGAGGAAGCTTCTATCTACGCGACACCAAATGGAGCGTACTCAGATTATAACTGGATTACGGCAGCATTTCGCAAGTGTACGACCTATATTCAGCCAACATCAAATTCTGGTGGTTCTGTGACAAAGGTCACAGACCGCATAAAATATGACATTCATGTCAGATATATGTTTGTAGATGGTGCAGACGCAAACTATACAGGTCTTGCAAAACGTTATCGTGACTATTTAATTGAGAAGGATGAACTTGTCAAGGTGGAGGACACATTCAAGGTAAGACTGGATTTCCTTGGAATGGATGTGGAGAACTGGATGCTGTGGAAGAAAGATGTGCCAGTGACAACAGTTGACAACATTAGGGAAATTTACACTGATTTGGAAAAGGAAGGTGTGACAGATATCCTTTCAATTTATAAAGGCTGGCAGGACGGCGGTATCTTTGATTTGCCAGTAACTTCCTACAATGTGGCAAGCAGCATCGGCGGGGCGAGAGACTTGTCAAAGTTGATGGATGAGTGCGCGGCGAAAAATATTGATTTTTATCTGTTTACAGATGGTGTGCGCGCTAATACTGAGACAGGAAACACAACATTTGATACCGTTAAAAAGATGGATAAACGTCTGTACACACAGAATACCTATCAGAATGTCTACCGTGAGTTTGTGTATTGGACACCGCAGAAGACCCTTGAGAATTTAAAGACTTTACAGAAGAATTTTGCAAAAAAAGGTGTGAATAAACTAGCATTGTCAGAGATTGGAAACACAATGTTTACTTATACAATGGGTGATACAATGCAGACACGCCGTGTTTCCAAGTATCTATATGAACAGGCATTGCAGCAGACAAGTGCATCAATGGATCTTATGTTGGAGGCGCCAGTCCAGTGCTATTGGCAGTATGCGAAGGCAATTGTCGACATGCCAATCTCAGATTCAGACTATATTTATACGGACCAGAGTGTTCCATTTTTATCCATTGCATTAAAGGGAATCCTGCCAATGTATGGAGACTATGTAAACTTTGAGGCAAATGAGCGAGAGTATTTCTTAAAATTAGTAGAAACAGGAATTTATCCTTCTTTCTATCTGACTTATGAGAATCCCTCCGAACTGATTTATACAAACTCAAGTGATGTGTACACGTCACAGTATTCTGTTTATCGACAGCAGATTCTAAGCTATTACGACGAGCTAAGACAGATTAACGAACGCACGAAAAACAGCATAATTGTCAATCATGAAATAACTGACACAGGTGTCACAATTGTAACCTATGACAATGGTGTGAAGCTGTATATCAATTATTCTGCAAAAGAGCAAAAGGCAGATAATGTGACAGTTCCTGCACTTTCGTATGTAGTGGGAGGTGTATGATGAAGAACGGCAGAAAAACAAAACCCGGGCAGTTGGAGCGCCGGGAAAATGCAATTGGGTATCTTTTCATATTGCCCTGGCTCATTGGAATTTTGGTGTTGGTGCTGTGGCCTATGGTACAGTCATTTGGATATTCGCTGAACAAGATTCGACTTTTGCCACAAGGTATGGCAAAACTATATGTTGGCTTTGAGAACTACAGTCAGATTTTCTTAAAAGACCCAGATTTCATTATGGGACTAGAGTCCTACTTGTTGGAAACGCTAATTGCAGTTCCGGTTATTGTGGCATTTTCGCTGATTATTGCAATGCTTTTAAATCAGAAAATTTCTTGTAGGGGAATCTTCCGCATGATCTTCTTCCTTCCGATTATTATTGCCAGTGGACCTGTAATGCAGCAGTTGGCAGATCAGGAGGCGGCAAGTATTCCAATGATGAATGTGACTATGATTGAACAGCTTTTGGATGAATATTTACCGCATGTGTTGGCAGTTAGCATTACAAGCGTGTTTAGTAATATGATTACATTGTTGTGGTACTCCGGCGTACAGATTCTGATTTTCCTCGCTGCACTGCAAAAAATTGACACATCGCTCTACGAGGCGGCAAAGATGGATGGCGGTTCCAAGTGGGAGTGCTTCTGGAAGATTACACTTCCAACAGTGAAACCTATGATTCTTCTGAATGTTGTGTACACAGTTATTTTTATGTCAAACAACGAGCAGAATGCATTGATTGTGCTGATTTACGACACAATGTTGTCCGCAACAGGCGGCTACGGGTACGCGTCCGCAATGGCTTGGTTGTACTCGGTGATTGAATCCGCAATTGTTATCTTCTTTGCAGTTCTAATTATGGGCCGCAAGGATGTATATGAGAGACGTGCTCGGAAGTATCAGCGTGAGTTAAAGAGAGAGAAACGTCTGGAAAAGAAGATTAGAAAGAGGGGTGAGCGGAATGAGCGCAACTACGCAAAGCAAAAAGCAAAGCAGCAGCGGAAAGGAGCGAATAAAAAGAGTGCTTAGTCCAGAAGGAAGGGAGCAGATTAAGTACAAGGCTAGAAAGTTTATTTTTGGCTCCAAGGATACAGAAGGTGTAGGAAAGCTTGCCGCAGTGTATTTGTTGCTTATCAGTATTGGATTTGTGTATCTTTATCCGGTGCTGTATATGATTAGCAAGAGCTTTATGAATCTCAATGACTTGCTTGACACCTCAATTAACTGGATACCAAGCCAGATGTATCTTGAAAATTACAAACAGGCATTTCAGTCTATGGATTATTGGAAAACTTTTCGCGATTCTGTTGTAATTGCGGGGATTCCAACTTTAATTAACGTTGTCATTTGCGCTATTGTTGGGTATGGTTTTGCACGTTATGATTTCAAGGGAAAGAAACTCTGTATTGGATTGCTTCTGTTCTCTTTCATTCTGCCGCCGCAGGCAACAATGATGCCAACCTATGTATTTTATACAGATATTGGGCTTATCAACTCTATCAAGGCGTTTATAGTGCCAGCGATACTGGGGCAGGGATTAAAATCACAGATTTTTATATTGATATTTTTTAATTTCTTCCGCCAAATACCAAAGGTATTAATTGAGGCGGCAAAGATTGACGGGGCAGGGCATTTTAAAATTTTTAGAAGGATTGCGCTTCCCTCAGCAGCTCCGGCAATATTGGTTGTATTCCTATTTTCGATTGTGTGGTATTGGAATGAGTCCTACTTGACACAGCTTTATGTGGTTGGTGCGTTCACAAGCAATGCGGGCGGTTATCATTGGAGTTCGCTGATTGTATCACTCAAGAATTTTGAGAACAGTTATAATACTGCGCGCAGTGTGGCGGGAAGTGGTATGGTTGATATTAACGAGTCTATTGAGATGGCTGGAACAATGCTTAGTATTTTACCACTGTTAATTATGTATCTTGTGCTCCAGAAACAATTTGTTGAGAGTGTAGATAGAACTGGTATCACTGGAGAATAAAAATTGATTGTTATAGAGAATGCCAAGAGTAGGTATTCCCTATATAAAAAGGCAAAGTTATTGAACTAAATATAACCATTAACAACAAAAAGGAGGAAAATGAATGAAAAAGAAAATGGTAAGTCTTATGATGGCGACAACACTGGTGGCTGGATTGCTGAGTGGGTGTAGTGGAAATTCTGCCCCGGCAGATACAAGCACAAACACAAATGCAGGTACAAACACAGATTCTAATGCAAGTGCAAGTGATACAGCGGGAACAGACGCAAACACAAAAGATGCATCAAGTGCGGTAGCACTGCCAGAGATGACAACCGACGAGATTACACTGACCTATATGCACTTTGACAGTGAGCAATTGGTGAACAGGGTGGCGGAAGCTTTTATGGCAAAGTATCCCAATATTAAGGTGGAGGCGCAGGCTTTTTCTACAGATGGATACAATGACACACTGTTGAATCTGGTTCAGTCTGGACAGACCCCTGATTGTTTTATGATTCTTGGAAACTGTGACTTTGCACTGTCCAATGCGCTGCTTGGTGATATGACACCATACTGGGAGGCGGATCCTGAGAACCAGAACATCCTTCCATCTATTAACAGCGCAAAACTTGGCTACTATGGCACTGACAAAAAGCTTGCAACACCGATTAAGTTCTTCCCGGACGCAATCTATTGTGACCTTAATGTGTTTGAGACATTGAATGTAGATGTGCCTTCTACAAATTGGACATGGGACGAAATGATCAATGCGTTTAAGGCTGCGACCAACACAGACGCGGGTACTTATGGATTTAACCAATTTCATTCTCTTGTTACTTACTATCCAATTTCTAATGGAAATAATTTAATTGGAGAGTTTGGCTGGGACGGCAAGAACTATCATATGGATCAGTGGGCGGCAGGTGTAAATCAGTGGGCGGAACTTGTAAATGGTAAGTATCATGCGCCATACGGTGATACAGATGAGATGGAAGCATGGACTGGCGACAGAACAATGTGGGCGGCTTATACCGGAAAGCTTGGATTTCAGATCGATGCATGGTGGACGTATCTGAATTTGTTTGACACACCAGACTACAGAAATCGTGGTATGGAATGGGTACCTTACACAACACCGGCAAGCGACAGCGGCTATGTGTTTGGCGTGCTCGACTTTGGTGGTATCTCCTCTGCGACACAGCATCCAAGAGAAGCTTATGAACTTCTGAAATGGATGGGATGGGGGGCAGAAGGCTGGCAGACAAAACTTGATGCGCTGCAAGATGTGGAGACCTATGCGGACCTGCCACTCTACAGACAGGCAATGCCTTGCCCAATCACAACAGATGCAGAAATTTGGAAAGAGTTTCAGGAGTCTTTTTATCCGACGGCAGCTACAAGAACATACCAGTCTGTGTTTGATCCTGTCAACAATGAGGATCTTGTGACAGCAGACGAAGATGCAAAATACGGCAAATACTTTGATGATTTCTTTGCAAACTGCAAGAATCCAATTCCATTTGGTGACTGCCAGATTCCGGGATTTGCAGACTTCCTTGACACATCTTATCGCGCAGTAGGCGACACACTGGGCGTTGAGGATCAAGTCCGTCTGGAAGGCAAGAATGCAAACGATTTTGCAGCAGAACTTGAGCAGAAGGCTTACGATGCAAATCAGGCAGCGCTTGCAGCAGCAAAGGAAGCTTATCAGATGGTTGGTATTGAGTTGAATTACTAAAAGCTAGATGATTGGTATATGGTATGACAGAATGCATTATCAGTGGATAATGTGGCAAAAGGAGGGCGTTGCATTAAATGCCCTCCTTTTAAAAACCGTCAATAACTAATACTTTGAAAGTTTTATGTGTAGACCTATGCAGAGGAAATATGCTGCTAACATGGTGCACAAGTCGCGCGGCGAGTAGGGGAAAAGTCTTTCCCGACTTGATTTTGATAAAAAGGAATGGTGGAAAGAATGAACAAAAGAGGAATGGCAAGGCTGTTGGCAATTACAATTTTGGCAGCAGCCTTAGGCGGATGTGGGGAGCAGAAAGCAGATTCTGCAAGTGATAAGACATCAGCACAGCAGGGGAGTGCTGCGGCAAAGATTCACATAGAGGAAAAGAATGCTGTGGCAGCCAGTCAGATACAAAGTGAAATTTCAAAGGAAATACAGCTGGAAGAAACGGTAGAAAAGGAGGAGGCAGAAATGACAGAAGTGTCATATAACCGTGTGAGTGTGCATGATCCTTCGGTCGCTTACGACAATGGTACATATTATATATTTGGTTCTCATATGGCATGGGCAAAGAGTACGGATTTAAGAAATTGGGAATCTTTTCAAATGAATATTAATGCAGAGTATGCAGATTTGTTTAAAGGGGAGTGGGAAGAATATTGCAAGACAACAACAAATCCTAATTTAAATGGAAATTTATGGGCGCCAGATGTGATTTATAATCCCAATATGAACAAATATTGTTTTTATATGAGTGTGAATGGAAATGATTGGAACTCAGTAATTGTATTGCTCACTGCAGACAGCATTGAAGGACCATACGAGTATGTTGGTCCTGTGGTGTATTCTGGTTTCAATACTAATTCCCATGATGTAACGCTTACAGATGTGTATCAAGTGCTTGGTGAGGGAACGAATTTGACGCGGTATCAAAATATTAAAAATACAAAGCTAAATGCGATTGATCCCTGCGTAATTTTTGATAAGGACGATTCACTCTGGATGGTGTTTGGTTCTTGGTTTGGCGGTTTATATATGCTTAAACTTGATAAGAATACAGGATTGCGGGATTACACAACAACTTATGAGACAATACCAAATGAGCAGGATGGCTATTATGGATATAAAGTGCACGGCGGATTTGGCGTGTCAGGAGAGGGTCCTTATATTATTGAAAAAGATGGATATTATTATCTGTTTGTATCATATGGCGGACTTGTGGCTGATGGCGGATATCAGATGAGAGTGTTTCGGTCTGAAAATATTACAGGTCCCTATGTGGACGAGGCGGGAAACAGTGCAGTCTATACCAAGGAGTGCAATGACTTATTTGAAAAAGTAGGGGTGCGTATTATGGGGTCCTATGATTGGACAGGAAATCGTGAAATTCGTGTGGCACAGGGACATAATTCCGCCTATGTGACAGAGGAGGGTGAAATTTTCCTAATTTATCATTCGCGGTTTGCAGGCGGGAAAAATGGTGTTGCCGAGGCGCATGAAGTGCGCGTGCAGCAACTTTTTGTAAATGAGGATGGCTGGTTGGTCGCAGCGCCCTATGAATATGCAGGGGAAAAAATTAGTGCCACAGGATACTCTGTTGCGGAACTGTGCGGTGACTATGAATTTATTGTGCACACACCGACCACTTATTATCAGACAGTGGGAAGCAAGACATTGGGTATTATGCAGCCATCAAAGATTACGCTAAATGCAGATGGTACAGTCTCAGGTGAATTGACTGGAACGTGGGCATATGTGGATGGTACACCCAATATGGCAATCACAATTGACGATGTGACATATAAAGGAGTTTTTTTGAAAATGCCAAGCGAACAACTTTATTTTAATCCCAATGAACGGAAAGTAGTTATGACTTTTACAGCGCTTGGCAACAATGTGGCAGTGTGGGGAAGTAAGTAAAAAGCAATACAAGAAAAAACTTTGTGGAGCCTATATCTTGCCGTCTGCGAACCCAAACCAGCATTCGGCGAAACTTTCATCTATATGGCAGTATCCTATGATATATTAATTTCAACAAGTCACAAATACACATTAGAAAAGGAGAAAATATTATGGATACTACAAAAATAATTGATTTCTGGATCTTTATAACCGCATTGGTGATCACTAGCAACATCTTAAAAAAAGAGCCTGAGCGCTTCCAAAAACTCATGGCAAACACTTTATGCTACGTGATGGGCATTGGGCTCGTACTTGGCTTTATCGAATTTCTTGCCTTGTGTGGCATTGAAATCCTCAAAGTATCATGGAGTCTCAGCCCGCTAAATGTTATGTCAGCGATTTCCTGTCTGTTTTTCTTTTCGCTTGTTTCAGAGAAGTGGACAGTGCCAACACATTATGGCACCGCTGAAAAAAAGTCTGGTATTTCAAAAAAACACTAAAATAGCGAAACTGCTGATAACAAGTCTCAGACCCGCCGTAGAGCGGAGGCATACTCCGCTTTCGCTTTGCGGGATAAAAGACAGGTTTCTCCATTGTCAAGCTCCACCATATTTTCTTTCAATTGCACACTCCTGATCCTAGAGCGGTTGACCAGAAAACTCCGGTGACATCTCCAAAATCCCGCACCCAATTTGTCCTCAAAATGATTCAGGCTGCTGTTAAATTCCAGTATTTCATTATCCATATGAAGTACTAATGTATGGCGGCTTCCCATCGCCTCAAAATATAGGATTTCTTGTAGCGGAATGTGTCGCACGGAGTCAAACAGTTTTAAAGAACAGTAGGCACTTTTTCCATCAGGCTCACGCATAAGACGTTCACAGATGCTCTCTAGGCACGCGTTCACACGCTCTGCCATCACAGAAGGTTCGCCTTTCACAATGTAGTCCAACGCCTCCAGCCGATACCGAAATGTTTCAAACATCATATCGCCATGCGCGGTAATAAACACAATAAATCCCCTCGGATCATACTGCCTTAGTTTTACTGCCAGCTCCAGACCGCTCATATACCCCGGAAAATCAATATCAAGAAAGTACACTGCTGGAATCTCTGCATTCTTTTGCAGCTCTAGCAGTGAAACCGGATTGTCCACTACCTGTAATGGTCCCATATCGCGCTCTGCTATCATAATTTGGTCACCAATCAGTTTTTTCAACAGTACACTCACCGCTGGTTCGTCATCACATATATACACTGGAATCATTGATATTCTCCTCTATTATTTCTAAACGCATCCCACATAAAATACTATACAGGGATTCGCAGTTCTTGCACCAAATATTCATTCTTAATATAAGTGCGCGTTATGCAGTTTGGACAGCGGGACACCATCCTTCGATAGCTCGATAACCCTGTTCCACGACCTTTTCCCTTTGTAGTATAACCGTTTCTTGTGAGTGCCCCCAGATTTGGCTGTTTGTCATAATTGTTAGCGACTGCTATGTATAATTCTCTCGCATCCTGTAAAAGAACGACTCGGATTTTCCCTTCTTCCCTTGATGCCGCCTCAATAGCGTTGTCTAGTAAAATCCCCTGACAACGCAGTAGATCCTCTGTTGGCATTCTGACACCTGTCACTGGATTCATAATTTCTAGTGCAACCTGAATATGACGCTGGCGCATCAGGTTTAGTTTCGCGGAGATTAGGCTGCGCACTGGATAGAGCTGAATATTGGACAATCCCTCCATCTGCCGAATCTCACTGCCCAGCTTTTCATCAAAATATCCGCTGGTACGCCGCATAAATTCCTGAATCGCCTCTATGTCTCCCTCCTGCGCAGAGAGTGCCATGCCAGACAAAAGATTGGTAAAATCATGACGGAACGCACGAATCTCACCCTGCAGTTCTTCCAGCAACGCCATATATGCCTGCTGCTGCGTGATCGTCTCTTCCTGTGCCTTGACCTTGTCCCTGCTCGCTGCGTACATGGCGCCAAACTGGATGCAAAACAGCGCAAACACAATCAGGACAAAACAGAGTAGTCCGTAGGAAAAATTCGTGGTCACATTTGGGAAAAATTGATCCAACAGCAATTTTAAGTGCATCAGCAGGAAAACGATCACCAGCGTGACTGTGGTTCGCGCGCGTCCTTGGAACAAATAAGAAAAATATTGTGAAAAATCTGTTCTGTTCAGCACAAACACAATCCCGCCGGAAAATATTAGCGTCAGAACATACGGCAGCACTAGCGATGTTGCCACATAGAGATATTTTCCGTCAAAGACAGGGGAATAGAAAGCCGCTGCCTCCGTTAGAAAATCAAATATCGTATAGATTAGAAAATGTCCCAGCCCCGCAGCCCCTAGTGCATTTGCCAGCGGTACATGGAACTTAATTTTGAGGATTGCGCTAAAGATCAGCGTCACAAGCAGAAGCCCCAGCGGCTCACACCACCAGAATGCTTCTTCCGTGTCGAACTGTCCCATATACAATAGTATTCCCCACATCACCACACAGTACTCTGCATAAAATGCAATATACCACCGCCACCGCGGCTTTTCCCCTATCAACGCCATTGTCGTCAGAAAAACGGCAAGTGCATGTACTGCAAATAATATAAAAACCACAGATATTCTAAAACTAAAAGCCATCTGTAACGCTTCCCCCTCTCACACCTGTTACAATATCATTATAGAAACTGACACAAAGTCTGTCAACGCAGCTAGGCAGAATCATAAAAAATGCAACAGTAACGAGAAATCAAAAAACATTGAAGAAACTCTCAAAAAATTTGAACATACTTTATTTTTTTGTGCTATAATATTTTATATCATTTTGCTCTTTTTATTTTTGTTATCACAGTTTGTAACGTTTTTTGGAGGCTTTACTTTCGGCAGTTTGTTTGTAAGAACATAGAGGATATAAAATAATAGGTTATGGAATTTATGAATTAGAAAACGATGTTAAACTGGTTTATGAAATTATGGAGAGGAAATTAAAAGCAAATTAAATTTGTAGGGTATACCTAAATTTAAGAAGTGTAGAGAGAACAATAGGGAGGCAGGAAAGGGAACATACATATGGATGAACACAATATACTATCAAAAATTGAAGAGAATGTCGCAAAAGTAATGATTGGCAAAAAGGAAGTGACAAGATTGCTTTTGGCGGCGTTGGCAGCCGGAGGGCACATTCTTTTGGAGGATGTGCCGGGGACGGGCAAGACAGTGCTTGCGCGAGCGTTGGCAAAGTCAATAGGCTGTAAGTTCGACCGTGTACAGTTTACGCCTGATTTACTGCCGAGTGATGTGACCGGACTGTCTTTTTTCCATCAAGAGAAAGGGACATTTGTTTTTAAGGAAGGACCTGTGTTCACAAATATATTGTTGGCGGATGAGATTAACCGCGCAACACCGCGCACGCAATCTAGTCTTTTGGAGTGTATGGCAGAACGACAAGTGACAGTCGATGGAAAAACAAGGACTCTGGAACCACCATTTTTTGTGATTGCAACGCAAAATCCAGTAGAGACAATCGGGTGTTTTCCATTGCCGGAGGCGCAGCTAGACCGCTTTATTATGAAGATATCTATGGGAAGCCTTAGTGCGTCGGAGGAGCGACAGATGCTGGACCGCTTTATCAATGCGGAACCGCTTGCAAATCTTGATGCTGTGTGCAGTATACAGCAAATTTGTCAACTGCAAAAAAGATGTTGCGAAGTTTTTGTACATGAGGACTTGCGGGGATATCTTGTGGCGTTGGTACAGGCGACAAGACAAAATCAGACCGGAGTCAGTCCGCGGGGAACACTTGCGCTACTGCGTGCATCGCAGGGATATGCGCTAGTACAAGGACGGGATTTTGTCGTTCCGGAAGATATTAAGGAAGTAGCACATTCTGTATTGTGCCATCGTTTGATTGGCGAGTTTGATGACACACAGAAAAGTTCTGTGGTCACAGGGATTTTAAATCAAATTGAATTGCCAACAGAGGATTGGAAGGCGAAAAGATGATTGTTGTTTTTTTGCTTGGAGTGTTGGCAGTTGGTGCTCTGTGGGAGATTTTTTATCGACTTTGGTGGGCGAAGGATATCTCAGTGAAGTTGTGGTTTGATACAGATGCGGTGTATTCAGGGCAGGAGACAAAGCTTTATGAGATGATTGAGAACCGCAAACGGTTACCGGTTCCGGTTCTTGAAGTAGGATTTCACACAAGAAAAGAGCTTGATTTCATTGATGTTGAAAATACCAATATTAGCGATTATCTCTATAAAAGAGATGTGTTTGCGGTGCTTGGCAGGCAGAAAATCACAAGGGAGATTCCTGTAAAGTGCACAAAGCGCGGCAAATACACAGCGAGCGACGCAGATATCACGACATATACATTGTTATATCGAAAGCGTTACAGCAAAGGGATTCAGACCACAGCGGAGATTTATGTATATCCCAAAATGACAGATGTGTCGCAAATTGTAACGATGTGTGAGCGGATGCTAGGGACACAACAATGTGCTAGGCGGCTTTATGAGGACCCATTTGCATTTCGAACAATTCGGGAATACACAACAGATGACTCTATGAAGACCATTAATTGGAAGGCGAGTGCAAAGACAGGGATGCTTATGGTCAACACGTTTGATTCTGTACAATCGCAGAAAGTGATGATTTTTCTGGATGTCGAGGATACAGGAATTTTAAAATATGAGGAGTTGGTGGAGGAGAGTATTGCGCTTGCGGCATCTGTTATTAGAAAACTGTTAAGGCAGAATACAGAGGTTGGTTTTGCATATAATGGAAAGAATGGAGAAATTTTTGCGCCGTCAAATAAGAAAGCAAATTGCATTGTTTTTGAGCGCCTTCTGGCAGAGTTTGACAAAGAGGAAACAGAATCGTTTGAACGGCTTATTAAAAAGTGTTTTGAACAGACTTTTTCAAAGAAACCACTTGCGGAGGATGTTCTTTTGCTTTTTATTACCAAAAATCTGGATAGCGCGCTATATAACTGTATTAGTCAATACATAGTAGAACGGCAAGTTTTGTTTACAGTGCCTGTTTATAGAGGAGAAAAAGAAGCACGGGAGCATATTATAAAGGACTTTGCTGCCAAAGATGCAAAAAATAAGGGAAATATTTGTATCTTGGTGAAGGAGGTGGAGCGGTGAATTTGTTAAGACGGTGCATAAAGGGGATAGAATACTTTCATGCCACATTGATTTTTGCCGTTTTAATTCCGCTTGTCTGCGCAGTATGCTATACTTCAGACCCAGCAGGAACAATCATTTTTTATTTAAAGTGCCTGCTGATTGCAATTCCAATTTTGCTGACTGATTACGCTATCAGACATATCCGCAGCCTTTTGCTGTATGTTTTCTTTTGCATGGTTGTGTTTGCTGTGATGGGGGGCATTGCCTTTGGCGTTTGGTATGTGATAGAAAGAAACGGTGGAGGCGGCTTGTATGCAATGTGTTATTGTGTGGGGATTTTGGCGGAAACAATTATTGTCTGCGCGATGCGTTTCTGTGATAGGGTGAAGGCTGCAAAGCGCAAGAGAGAGGACCCCTTAGCGCCGGAAGAACCCGGTTTTTTGAATTTTCCAGCACTTTCACGAGTATGGTTTTTTGTGGTGCTCTATCTGATTGGAATTTGCGTGATGGCAAAAGCGCTGTGTGACATTACATTTTTCAGTGCGGTTCTTTATACTTTTTTGGCGTTAGTGTATGAGTATACAGGTGCCGCAGAGGATTATTTAAGCCTGAACAAGCGCACAAAGGGAATAGCAAGGCGCCGTATTTATGGAATTGGGTTTTCTATGCTCTTTGTATTTTTGCTGCTTCTTTTTGTGGGGATGCTTCCAGCGATTTTATTGGCTGGGCAGCGGCAGTACACTGATGTTCGAGAATGGTTTTCGGGAGTGGAACGCATTCCTTATGAGTACGAATATATCATGGATTTTCAAACGCCAGTTCCGGGTGACGCAGATATAATGGAGCGGCTCGATGGCAATGCACCACCGCCGGAATCTTCAATATTTGCAAATATTATATTGTATGCGATTGGATTTGCATGTATGATAGCATTTGCATACGGAGCTTTTTTGGTGATTCGGCAGACATTTCAGGATTTTCGCAACAGTCATGATGAGAACGGGGATATTATTGAAGAGTTAAAGCCAGAAAATATGTTTGCCAAAGAAGAATTTCTTCGTAAAATGAGTCAACGCGGCGCGGAAAGCGAAGCGCAGCGCATTCGGCGCAAATATAGAAAAACAATACGAAAACATAGAAAAGACAAGCCAGCATTGTATGAATCACCTACAGAGATTGAGACGTTGGCTGGATTGGGGCAGGATGAGCAAATGCAAAAACTTCATGTGCAGTATGAGACAGTGCGTTATGGCAGACAATAGTTGTTACTGGCTTTGTTCCAGCAACAGATAAAAATCCATGTAAAATTTGCTTTGCATATGAATTTTTACTTGCTATATGCATGTTTTGGTATGGACTTAGGAGTAAGTGCTAAGTCCTGTGTGAACAGTAACTGTTTTATAGAAAATAATATAATCGTCTTGCGCAAATGTTGAAATTGGATTATTATTAAGTTTATACGAAAAGTGGCAACTAGATGCCGGAAACGGCTGCGAAAGAGGTTATTGAATGAATCGTAAGAAAAAGAGAGGTGGGACTGAGGTGGCATTTCGACCACAGACCATTATTGAAGCAAGGTACGATCTTGACAGAAGACAAAATGATATTCTTGACATACTGCTTGGGATCGTCGGTGAAGGTGATGATACAGAAGAGAATACGCGCTATGAGATTAATATTGGTGATGTGAAACATCTCTATAATCTGCATGATGAGTCCAATGCGTACAGCTATCTGCAAAAAGCAGTGAAAAAGTTTGAGGGGCTTGGATTTCGATTGAAAGAGGATGAGGGAACGGATATTTATTATCCGTGGTTTAGTAAGATTAAATATCAGAAAAAGCGCGGTGACGAGAATCGAAGTAAGATTGTGCTAGATTTGCACCCAGAAGTAAAAGAGATGATTATGTCCGCAAAGCAGGGAGCATACTACCGGATAGAATATCCGTTAAATCTTACCAAAAAGTATTCCAAGAGGCTTTATTATTTGTTGAAGGATAAGGAAACCTTTAATGGCGGTGTCTTTGTTATTTCCTTTGATGAGCTTCGCAGAATGATGAAGATACCAGAGTCTTACGCCAACGGCAATGTCAAGCGTGAGATTCTTGACAAACCTTATCAGGAGATCAACGGAAATACGGATATTTCATTTGAGTATGAGTTGATTAATGAAAAGCTGCCGAGTGGGCAACACAGTATTAGCGCGGTTCGGTTTAAAGTGAAACGAATCCGGCGAAATACCACAGTAATTGAATATGAGACAATTGATAAGAATGGTGAGGCGATTCCCACAACTGCGGAGGAGCAGGAAGTTATTGACCTGCTTGACTGTAGTCCCAAGGAGGCAAAGGACATTTTGCGCACAGCAAAAGCAAATGGTCGTTCCCATGAGCAGATGATTGAGATTCTGTCCTACACGCTAAAAAAGAAGGTTGATAACAAAGTTGGATATGCGCTCACAATTCTTAAGAATGGGTACAACGAGCCGTCGAAGCTCAGCAGTGAGAAAAAAAGTTCTTCATGGAGCAATGCAGAGCTTGACACTGCATATTCTCAAATGAATTTTGAAGATTTAGAAAGGCAGCTTTTGTCCAATTAAAAGCTGTTAGGTTTGTGTTTGGAGGGGTTAGTGGAGCGTTTACAGGCAGTAAAGATTAAAGGGTCTTATGGAAAGAAAAAAGTGCTCTGCGGGGTGGACATCAGCGCGGAAGCGGGCCAGTGTGTCGGCATTGTCGGGACAAATGGCTGTGGAAAATCAACATTGTTAAATATCCTCGCCGGCATGAGAAAAGCGGACGGTGGGGATATTTATTTTGATGGGACTGTTGTGCGAAAACGACAGGATTTTATTCGGTTTGTGGGATATGTTCCACAAGAAAATCATCTGATACCAGAGTTGAGTGTGCTGGACAATCTGCGTTTGTGGTATCGGGATGCAGGCGCTTTGCGACAATCGTTGGAACAGGGATTTTTAAAGGCGCTCGGTGTGGATGAAATGTGTCGGACAAAGGCGGGAAAGCTTTCAGGAGGTATGAAAAAGCGTGTCAGTATTGGGTGTGCGCTGGCGGGAAATCCGCCGATATTAATATTGGATGAGCCAGACGCAGCGCTTGATTTGCCGGGGAAAGCGGATATCCGAAAATATTTAAGTCTGTATCGGCAGATGGGAGGGACAATTCTTCTTGCCACACATGATGAACCTGACTTAGATTTGTGCGACAGGGTGTATGCCCTTAGCGAAGGAGTGAGCAGAGAAATCAGTAAAACTTTGCGTGGAGAAGCGTTACTGAAACAGATAAAGGAGTAAAAAAGTGGAAGAAAACAACAAATATGAAACAAAAGAAAACGGTTCTGGCAGTGCACTTTATGGCACAGAACCACAGCCGCAGGAAGATAAGAACACATATTCGTCTGTATATGGCACAAAGTTGGAGCCGCAGGAAACAGAGACCCCTGTACAACAGACAAAACCAGAAATAACACAGGAAATAGAGCCATTGTCACCGCCTGAATCAGTGACAGAATCAACAAAAACACAAGCGATACAGGAAATGGAACCATCTTTGGCGACTGTGTCGTTGACAAAGCCTATAGAGTCAGAAACTGTGCAGGAGCCTGTGTCATCGCAGCCTGTACAGTTGACAAAGCCTATGGAATCCGGATCTGTGCAAGAATCTGTACAGCCACAACAGCAAACATTTCAGCAACAAGGTTTTACGGGAGGCGATGCAATGGGGTTTGGTCCAATGCAAGCCCCGCCACCAGTACAAGGAGCGCCGGCGTCAAAACCAAAGAAAAAGAAAACTGGACTGATAGCAGGTATTTTGTGTGCTGCCGCGGTAGTTATTGTAATTGGAGTTGGCGTGCTGCTTGCGAAGTCTCTTTTTGGGGATAATGCCAAGAATCAGTTGGCAAAAGGTCTTGCAAATATGGCCAAAGAGATGGCTGCCTATCAAAATTCGGTTGCTGAGGATATTGGACTTGTTGCGTTAAACAAACAAAAAAAGGAAAGACCAATGCACACCAATGTTGATTTGTCCTTTACGGACCCAGAGTCGTCAGGAACGTTCAGCAATATTAGTATGGAGATTGATGCAGTTATCGACTATGGCAAGAAAATGGCAGAGTACGATTTAAGTCTTGGCACATATGGAATTGAAATGAGCATTGGAAAGATGATCGCAGCCGACAACACATTATATTTGAGTGCGCCATTCGCTCTTCAAGATCAGGTGTACAGTCTTAATTTGACTAATTTAGGCAAAGATTTTAATCAGTCTGCATGGTCGGAAATTGTGAATGAAAAGCTTCCCGAAGACTATTCTTTAACATTGTTTGAAGGTACAGATGTGACAGAAAGCATTAAAAAGGCTGGGGAGATGGGAGAGCTTTACGAGCTTTTTCAGAAACAAGACAAAGTGATTGCAGACGCCACAAAGATTGAGACATTAAAAGAAAAGAGAGAGTTTTCTTTTGATGGAGATTTTGCAGAGTATGGCGGTGTGCAGGTGACAGTGGACAAAGATGCATATAATCAAGCGATGGAAACGCTGTGTGATGATATTTTAAACAGCAATTATTACACAGAGTTTATGCAGGGATATGAGACGACATTCCGCGGGGATTTTGACGAGATAAAAGAGGAAATGGATCATATAATAGAACATATGTTTGGATTCCGCTTTGAGCAGGATATTGTGCTTGACTTTTATCTGGATAAAAAAGGAAGAATTATTAATATTTCTACGCCGGAAGACATTGCAGTCTCAAGTGCGTATACCGATCTGGATTACCTTGCAGTTGACATTGAGTTTTCTGGCACAGAACGCGCACTTGACTGTATTGAGGGCGGTGTATATTTGCAGGCAGGAGAGGAAATTCGGTATTTTGGAATTTCAAGAATGGCTGAGATAACAGAGGAAAGCTATGAAGAGGACCTAATGTTTATACTTCAAGATGATCGCAGCAATGATGAAATTACGTTTTGGTATACTGGCAGTTGGGGGTATGAAGACCAATCTTATGAAATGCAGATAGAGATGGAGGCGCCGGATAGCAGTTTAGGATTGACCGCAGAGGGTGCGTACACAGATATTGAAAAAGGTGAGCGCTACACCATTGAGATTGACAATGCTGCAATTACAGTTGACGGAGAAGACCTTCTGCTAATGACTGGGTCTGTAACTACAGAACCTGCAGAAAATGAAATTAAAGTGCCAGAAAATGCGACGAACATTTTAGAAATGAGTGAGGGAGACATTACCAATCTATTATATGGTATATTGTATTAAAGTCTATGAATGAGAACAAAACAATTGTTTGGTTACAAATGGAGTATAAAAGGGCGGCTGCTATGCTGCCCTTAATTTTAAGGCGGGCAATGATACTGATGGCTGTATGTGTGATAGCTGCTGGTATGATTGCTTTTTGCGTGAAACGAATATGGGCAAAAGATGATGACAGTCCAAAATTAAGAATTGGCTATACTGCGGAAGAAAATATGGTGACAAATTTGGCAGTTTCCTATGTGCAGAATATAGAGTCTATTCAGAGCATTTGCCGTTTGGAAGCAGTCACTGAGCAGGAAGGAAAACAACTTTTGGAAAGCGGAGAGTTGTCGGCACTAATAGTTTTGCCACCAGATGTTATCAATGAAATTTTGTCTGGAAGCAATACACCTGCTACACTGTATCTTCCACAAAAAAGCGCTGGTGCATTATCGGACGGTGGATTGCGCGCGGTGGCAGAATTGTTGTTTGAAGAGCTTGTCACTGCTGAAATGGGGATACTTGGCACTGCACAGGCTGAGATTTATGCGGCGGAAGCAGTTTTTCAAGAGCTTTCCGCAGATGCTTTGCAATCGCTGTATGATGACATCAATCAATTTAATCTCGAAACAGTCACAGAACGGGAAAAACTGTTTCAGACAAAAATGCTTTCTCTTACAGAGAATGATACGTATGTAGTTTATTATGGGAGTGCATTTTTAACAGTATATGGATTGCTTGCCGGCTTATTTTTTGGTGTGTTTTGCAAGCGCAGTAGTTTGCAACAGACAATGGCAGCCAAGCGAATTGGCGTAGGATATGCGGTGCAGTTTGCGGCTAGGTGTCAGGCAGGGCTTTGGTTAATGTTTTTGACCTTACTGCTGCCATTTGGCTTGCTAATTGTTATTTTGCCAAGACTGGACAAGTTGCTAACAATTCACCTGACTTTTTCTGGAATCATTGCACTATTTTTTATTCTGCTTTTTCTGACAGTGTATTTTATGATGATTTATCAGCTTGTGGAAAAGCGGGAGTCAGCGTTGGTGGTGATTGGGGTTTTGGCGGTGTTGCAGGCGTATTTATCAGGATGTTTTATCCCGTCTGTATTGTTGCCGCAGACAGTGGCATCAATTGGAAAACTGCTTCCGGCTGCCATGCTCAAAAAGGGATTTACAATAATGCTGGCTAGTGAGACGCAAGGCTTTGGATATATTGTGATAGGACTTTTTAGCTGGGGACTGTTGCTATTTTTAATAGCGCTTTGGTCTATGCAAAACGACGAGAAAAGAAGCGCCTGTGCATGTCAAAAAGTGATGGCAAGAAAAATTTCGGTGCCATCACTGGGAATCGTGCTATTTCGGCGCTTTTTGCACAGAAAAAGTATTTGGCTTAGCTTGCTTTGCATTTTGGTGCTGTCTGTGTCCATTACAAAGATGGAACAAAATGCACAGACACAGATTCGGGCAGCGGTTTATGACGCGTCAGGAGCGTTTGCTGAACGAATCTGTGCCTATAATGGTTTGGTGCAGTTTGAATTGTATGAGAGTGATGAGAAAGTGCAGGAGGCGGTGCGAAAAGGCAAAGTGGAGTGCGGTTATATTCTTCCAATGACACTGACAGATAAGATGATAGCACAAAAGGCAAAAAGAGAGATTATTGTCTATCAAGATGCAGATGCAGTCGCAGTACCTGTTGTGAATGAGATTTTATTTGAACGAATTTTTGGACAAGTTTCATTTGCATGGTTTCTGGAATATGTCGCACAAAAAAATGCTGTCGAACAGACAAAAATGGATACAGAACATATGAAAGCTATTGTAACAGAGTGCTTTCATAAGGAACTCCAAGATGGAACAACTTTTCGATTTGAGGTGCAACGGCTGAATATGGAAAGTCGCGTGTCAGAAAACCAAGAGACAAAACGCACAATATATCCTTCTTATCTGGTGGCAGTGATTGCAGTGGTGTTGTGTACATTACAAGGCATTTTGCAGGTGATAATGGATTTTAAAGAACAAAATTTTTACAGGCAAAATCGGCTTGTAGTTTCGGCATTTACGCTGTTTTATCCAATATTGTTAGGGATTCTCTGCGCCTTGTTACAGTTCAGCCTTGCCGAACTGTAACGCATCAAGCCATGCAAAATCGTTTCGCGATGGCTTGATGCATCTCAACCACTACGTTTTCTTACGTGGCTAATATAAGCCATAATTTGCAGCGCAGTGCAAAGTCCTAGGCTGGACTGTAACTGCACCTTTTTCATTTTAATTAATTCCTATTGACTTACTAGGAAATAGATGCTATAATGCAAGAATATTGATTGCTTGGTATAAGAGAGATTTATAAGCGCAGGAGGAAAGTTTTATGATTATATCAACCAAAGGGCGGTATGCACTGCGAATTATGCTGGATTTGGCAAATCATTCTGGGGAGAAGGTAAAACTGAAAGACATTGCTTCTAGGCAGGAGATATCTGAAAAATATATGGAGCAGATTATTGCTGTTTTAAACAAGGCAGGCTATGTGCGTAGCACGCGCGGCGCGCGGGGAGGCTATCAGTTGGTAAAGGCGCCCAAAGAGTATGCGGTTGGAATGATTTTGCGGCTGACAGAGGGTTCACTTGCGCCAGTGGAATGTCTTTCTGAAAATGCGCTTTCCTGCGCGCGCGAAAAGAAATGTGCGGCGGTTGAGTTGTACCAGCGCATTTATGATGCTGTGAATGATGTGATTGACACAACAACATTGCAGGATTTGCTTGATATTGAACAGGAGAAAACAAAGCGTGAATAACGTCAAGGAGGAAAAAAGTAATGATATATCTTGATAATGCAGCGACGACAAAAATGTCTGAGGAAGTATTTGATGCGATGAAGCCATATTTTTGTGAACAGTATGCAAATCCGTCAGCGATTTATAGTTTTGCAGGCAGCGCTGCAAAGGCTGTAGATGAGGCGCGAAAGAAGACAGCAGCGCTTATTGGAGCACGGTCAGAGGAAATTTATTTTACTGCCGGGGGCAGTGAGTCTGACAACTGGGCAGTTAGAGCTGCGGCAGCGTTTGGCAAGGCAAAAGGGAAACACATTATCACTTCCACAATAGAACATCATGCGGTGTTGCATACTTGCCAATACCTTGAGAAACAAGGCTATGAAGTGACGTATGTCAATGTGGATGCACATGGAAAAATAAAATTGGATGCGCTGGAAGCGGCGATTAGACCAGACACAATTCTTATTACTGTTATGGCGGCAAACAATGAGATTGGCACCATACAACCTCTAAAAGAAATTGGTGCGATTGCAAAGAAGAATCATATCCTTTTTCACACAGACGCAGTGCAGGCATATGGGCATATTCCACTCAATGTGGATGAGATGGGAATTGACTTGCTAAGTGCCAGCGGACATAAATTCAATGGACCTAAGGGAACAGGATTTCTATATATCCGAAGAGGGGTGCGCATTGGCGCGTTAATACATGGCGGTGCGCAGGAACGTTCGCGGCGCGCAGGAACGCTGAACACGCCAAATATAGTAGGAATGGGAGTTGCTGCGGAACTTGCAGCAAGGAGTCTTGACGAGCGCATGAAAAAAGAGGCGGCATTGCGAGATTATCTAATTGATAGGATATTAAAGGAAGTGCCATACAGCAGGTTGAATGGACATTTGACGGACAGGCTTCCCAACAATGCGAACTTTTGTTTTGAATTTATTGAAGGAGAGTCCTTATTGATATTGCTCGACCAGCAGGGAATTTGCGCGTCATCTGGTTCTGCCTGTACTTCTGGCTCGTTGGACCCGTCGCATGTTCTGTTGGCAATTGGGTTGCCACATGAGATTGCGCATGGCTCTTTAAGATTGACGCTCTCTGGGGAGACAACAAAAGAGGAAATTGATTTTACGGTGGAGGCAATCAAACAGATTGTGGAGAGACTTCGCGCAATGTCTCCATTGTATGAAGACAGCATAAAGAGAGGTGACATTAATGTACAGTGAAAAAGTAATGGACCATTTTAATAATCCGCGCAATGTGGGAACAATTGAGAATGCAAGTGGCGTGGGAACTGTGGGAAATGCAAAGTGCGGCGATATTATGCGCATATATCTTGATATTGGTGATGATGGCGTAATACAGGAGGCAAAATTTAAGACATTTGGCTGTGGCGCCGCGGTGGCGACAAGCAGCATGGCGACAGAACTTGTGAAAGGCAAGACAGTACAACAGGCGTTAGAAGTCACTAACAAGGCAGTTATGGAGGCGCTTGACGGATTGCCGCCTGTGAAAGTACATTGCTCGCTTCTTGCGGAGGAGGCGATTCACGCAGCGCTCTGGGATTATGCGCAGAAAAATAATCTCACAATTGAAGGTTTAAAGAAGCCAGTTGATGATATAGAAGAAAAAGTGAAAGAGGAATAGCCAAACAAAAAATCCGGTTTTTACAGACCGGATTTTTATGCGCATGGGCACCCAAAAGAATATTGTCAGCAGACGGTTGCCCAGCGCGCGAGTAGGGGAAAAATTTTCCCCTACCCGATTCATAATAAGTTACTGATCACTGCGTTCCAGTAACAGATAAAAATCCATGCAAAATCACCTTCGGTGATGGATTTTTACTTGAACGCGACACATTTTCGCACGGAATTAGCAGTGAATGCTAATTCCTGTCTGAACAGTAACCATAATAAGTTACTGTTCACTGCGTTCCAGTAACAGATAAAAATCCATGCAAAATCACCTTCGGTGATGGATTTTTACTCGAACGCGACACGTTTTCGCACGGAATTAGCAGTGAATGCTAATTCCTGTCTGAACAATAATTATAATAACCTATTTTTCACAAAAATTGCATAAAATTTATTGATAATAAAGACAATTTGCACTATACTATTAATACATGGTGCTGATTATAAAATCAATTGTGCTTGGAGAATAGGAGGAGAAACAATGAAGTATGTGATCTTAGGCGGTGTTGCGGCTGGAACAAAAGCAGCGGCAAAACTCAAACGTCTTGATCGGCAGGCTGAAGTGAAAATTTTTACAAAGAGTTCTGATATTTCCTACGCTGGCTGTGGGCTTCCATACTATATTGGAGGGGACATTGCCACAAGGGAGGAACTGATTGTAAATTCACCAGCAAAATATATGGGATTGACAGGTGCGCAGGTGGAAACTGGATGCGAGGCGATTCGAGTAGATAGCGCCAATCAACAAGTTTGCTTTCGCCGCGCAAACGGAAGCGAATTTTTGGAAAGTTATGATAAGCTAATAATAGCCACAGGGGCGGCACCCTTTGTTCCTCCTGTGGAGGGGGTAGCACTTGCAGGCGTATTTTGTGTGCGCACGCCAGATGATGCGGAGGCAGTTCGCGCGTATGTAAAGACCAATCAATGCCATAAGGCAGTTGTGTGCGGAGCTGGTTTTATAGGACTTGAAGTGGCAGAGAATCTCGCTGCATTGCAGATGGAAGTGACAGTGATTGACGCTGCGCCGCAGATAATGCCAAATGCATTTGATGCAGATATGGCAGGATACGCCAAACGCAAATTAAAAGCAAGTGGAATGCGTGTGTTTACATCTGTGAGCCTTCAGGGAATAAACGGAACGCAAAAGGTTGAAAGTGTGCGCACAGACAATGGTGTTTTATCGGCAGACATTGTAATCTTGGCAATTGGTGTGCGGCCCGCCACAAAGTTTTTGAATGATTCAGGAATAGAGATGGTGCGGGGAACAATTCTTGTGGATGAGACGATGCAAACAAACTTGCCCAATATCTATGCGACTGGTGACTGTGCAATAGTTAAAAATGCGCTGACAGATAAGCCGCAGTGGTCAGCGATGGGCTCGACGGCAAATCTCGCTGCGCGTGCGATGGCAAAAAAATTGTATGGACAGGGAAATGGATATAGTGGATGTTTGGGGACAGGTGTTGTTCGTTTGCTTTCGGATTTCAATGGTGGCAGGACTGGCTTAACACAGGAACAAGCAAGGTTAGCCGGCTTTGATGCAGAATCCGTGGTTTGTGTTCTGGATGACAAGGCACATTATTATCCGGGTGCATCCTCCTTTATTGTAAAACTGATAGCGGATAAGAAAACGCGCAGGCTTCTTGGGATTCAGGTGCTTGGTGCAGGCGCTGTGGATAAAATGGTAGATATTGCTGTGACGGGGCTTTATCAAGGAATGAAACTGGATGATTTTGACACGATGGATTTTGCCTATGCACCACCTTTTTCTACTGCGATTCATCCGTTTGTCACAGCCTGCTACATATTAGAAAATAAGATAGATGGAGTATTTGACAGTATGAGCCCATCGGAATATGCCGCTGGTGCTGCAAAAGGGTATACTGTTTTGGATGTGCAGCCAGCGCCTGCAATTCCAAATGCGCGCTGGGTAGAACTTTCTAAGGTGACAGAGCCATTGGAAGGTTTAGAGAAGGACGCAAAACTTTTGCTTGTGTGCGCAAAGGGTAAGCGAGGGTACTTTTTACAAAATCGGTTAAAGGCGCTGGGATATACCAATACACTTGTTCTGGAAGGCGGTGTCACTTTCAATGAAGTGAAAGTACCGCGCAATGGAAGCAAGTTGTCGCCGGAGGATATTAAGCGCGTAAAAGGGCTTGGCTGCCTACAAGATAAGCGCTATGAGGATATTTTTAATGTTCGTGTAATTACAAGAAATGGAAAGATTACAGCGGAAGAACAGAAAAAGATTGCGGAGGCAGCACAGCGGTTTGGAACAGGCGAGGTGACAATGACCACGCGTCTGACCTTGGAAATACAGGGAGTTCCATATGACAACATTGACGCCATACGGGAATTTTTGGCGGAAGCAGGGCTTGAAACTGGCGGAACAGGTTCCAAAGTACGCCCTGTTGTATCCTGCAAAGGAACCACCTGTCAGTATGGTTTGATTGATACGTTTGCGCTCTCACAGAAGTTGCATGAGCTTTATTATAAGGGGTATCATGACGTAGCACTGCCACACAAGTTTAAGATTGCAGTTGGTGGGTGCCCAAACAACTGTGTAAAACCAGATTTAAATGACCTTGGAATTATCGGTCAACGTGTGCCAGAAATTGACTTGTCAAAATGCCGTGGTTGCAAAGTGTGTCAGGTGGAGAAGGGTTGTCCAATTCATGTGGCACAGATGGAAGACGGAAAGATTCGGATTGCATCAGACGCATGCAATCATTGTGGGCGCTGTATTGGCAAATGCCCATTTGGCGCAATCAATGAGTCTGCGGCGGGCTATCGCATCTATATTGGTGGGCGTTGGGGAAAGAAAGTGGCGCAGGGCCATATGCTAGAGAAAATCTTTACATCTGAGGAAGAAGTGATTGCAATGACAGAACGTGCGATTTTATTCTTCCGCGATGAAGGACTTTCTGGAGAACGTTTTGCAGATACAATTGACCGACTTGGATTTGACTACGTGCAGGAAAAGCTGTTGAACAATACAATTGACCGCGAACAGATTTTAAAGAAAACAGTAGTGGGCGGAGCGACATGTTAATTTAGTGCACGAATGAAATGTAATAGAAATTCTGTTCTGCAAGAGTAATGCAGGCAGGTTTAAAATAAGGAGGAAAATAAAATGGAGAAAAAAAGAAACATTATTGTAGGTCAGTCTGGCGGTCCAACATCTGTGATTAATTCCAGTCTGGCGGGAGTGTACAAGACTGCAAAAGAAAGAGGATTCCACAAAGTATATGGTATGCTGCACGGAGTACAGGGATTTTTAGATGAACAGTATGTGGATTTGTCCACACAAATTCATTCTGATATGGATATTGAACTCTTAAAGAGAACACCGTCGGCTTTCTTGGGTTCCTGCCGTTATAAATTGCCAGAAATCCATGAGAATCCTGATGTCTACGATAGGATTTTTACTATTCTCGACAAGCTGGACATTGAGACCTTTATCTATATTGGTGGAAATGATTCTATGGATACCATTAAAAAACTGTCCGATTATGCAATCTTAAAGGGCTATTCTCAGAAGTTCTTAGGAGTGCCAAAGACAATTGACAATGACTTGGCATTGACTGATCACACACCGGGATTTGGAAGTGCAGCAAAATATATTGCAGCTTCCACAAAGGAGGTTATCCGTGATGCGCTGGGACTTACTTATCATAAGACTATGATTACAATTATTGAAGTTATGGGGCGCAATGCAGGCTGGCTTACTGGTGCGACAGCGCTTGCAAAAACAGAGGAATGTGACGGTCCAGATTTAATTTATTTGCCAGAGGTTCCATTTGATATAGATAAATTCTTGAAAAAAGTACAGGAATTAATCAAAAAGAAAGAATCGATTATTATTGCAGTTTCAGAAGGGATTAAACTTTCTGATGGCAGATATGTCTGTGAACTTTCTGGCGGAGCAGATTATGTGGACGCGTTTGGACACAAACAGCTTCAGGGAACTGCTGCTTATCTAGCTGGATTCTTGGGAGCGGAGATTGGTTGCAAGACACGCAGTATTGAGTTCTCTACCCTGCAAAGAAGTGCGTCGCATATGGCTTCCCGCGTCGATGTGAATGAGGCGTTTATGGTTGGTGGTGCCGCAGTAAAGGCAGCAGACGAGGGAGACACTGGCAAGATGGTTGTAATTGACCGTGTTTCTGATGATCCATATATGAGCGCCGCTGGTATTTATGATGTACATCGCATTGCGAACAATGAGAAAGTAGTTCCTAGAAATTGGGTAAACAGAGAAGGAAACTATGTGACAGAGGAATTTATCAATTATATAGAGCCATTAATTCAGGGCGATTATCAGCCATTTATGGTCAATGGTCTGCCACAGCATCTGGTTCTTAAGAAAAAATAAAAACTGGCAGGGCGTATGAGGCATAATTGTTTCATGCGCTCTTTTTATCGGATTATATGTTGTTATGAGCAACCTTCTAGACCATGAATAGCAACGATTATACTACATTGACGCATGAAAACAGTGGTAGTATAATATTAAAAAAGGTCAGGATGGACGCAAGGGAGAATATATATGAAAAGAAGGAAGTTGTTGCAGGATATCATAATCGTTATTTTTTTATTGGTGGCTGTGGTCATCTTATTCTGTTGGTATACAACACAGAACAGTGTGCGTATGGAACGGCAGAACAAGAACTATGCGGCGGATTCAGCTCGGCAGACCATGACACGAATTAATGAAACAATGAACAATGCACGGGCATTGATTACGACTTATGCGTACTTTGTCAGTGAAGGGCTTGATAAACCTGTTATTGACAAACAGCTTTTAAAAGAAATTGAGCATAACGCACTGTTTGATGCGATACTTTTTACAGACTCAGCAGGTATCAACCATACCTCTGATGGGCGGACTTCTGATGCGTCAGATCGAGATTATTATCAGAAAGGAATGAGAGGCGAGAGCGGCATTGCAGTTATATTTGACTCCTATTTTTTTAATGAGACAATGGTGAGTTTCTATGCGCCAGTGCGGTATCAAGGTGAGATTATAGGCGTGCTAAGAGGATCTTATCTTGCAGAAGAATATCTAAAGGATATGTTGACAACAAGTTATTTTGGCGAGACAGCAAATGTATATCTATGCACGTCAAGCGGCAGAGCGATTGCAAGTTCTGGGGGTAATATCTATAAGGAAGACTTAATTGATGCTCTTGTGGAAAATCATGTGATTGACAGTCAAGTGGCAAAAGATGCAAGGGGAATTTTTGCGCATGGTGGAGAAGGGTCTTTTATTTGTGCACAAGGTTATAAGACGGACAATCTCTGTGCGACCCACCTTAAAGATAACGATTTTGTCCTAGTGCAAACGTTTCCAAAGAGTGTTACACAGCGCATGATTCGAGATGAGAATATTGTGGGAATTCAACTGGAAGTAATGTTGATTATACTCTTTGTACTCTATATCATTACTCTTATTATCCGGGCAGGCCGCGAGAGAAGATTGTTACAAAACGAAAACAGGGAAATGGGATACATTATCAATGGTATTACTACATTATTTTCACGTTTTGCATTGGTTAATCTTGAGACAGGAACCTATCAGTACCTTGCGGGAACAAGGGCAGAGGACAGTGCAGTGAATATTTTTGGTCAATATGATAAATTAATGGAACATTTGTGTTCTATTATGATTGATGAGGAGGAGCGGGCAGAGTTTACGAAAATGATTGACCGAGAGTCGCTTGTTCAAGTGCTGACAGAACAGAGTGATATACGATTTGAGCGTCATGTGTTGCGCAATGGTCAGCCAGAGTGGGAACATATGAATATTATCTGTTTGGAGAGAAAAGATGGCACAGCAGTGAAAGCGCTTATTACCCGCCAGAATATTACAGAGGTAAAGGAAAAAGAACTGGAAATTCAAGAACAAATGTTTCTTGCAAACCGCAAAGAACGCCAATATCAGCTTGCTATTATGTCAAATTCTATTTACACTTTTGAGTTTAATTTGACAAAAGATTTGATAGAGCACGATATTTTACGTACGGTGGGCGAACAACAAGTGTCTATGTTGGAGATGGCAGGACTTAAGGCGCCTTGTCGGGCTTCTGAGTGGTTTGAGCGGCGCAGAGCATACGTTTCAAAAGAATCTCTTGAAGATTATGATGCTGTTATAAACTTTGCTCACTTAAAGAAATGTTTTGAGATAGGTGAAGCGGAAGTAAGCGTTGAGTACTGGGGAAAAGATATTGATGAGCATGAGATTTGTGTGCGACAGTCATTCCTTATGACGCAGGATGACAGGACAGATGATATTATTGTGATGGTAGTAAAAAAAGAGATTACAGAGAGTGTCAAGAAGCAGCGAGAACAAACGCAGGCTTTACAGGATGCACTGATGCAGGCACAGCATGCAAACAGGGCAAAGACAACGTTTCTCTCCAATATGTCGCATGATATTCGCACGCCGATGAACGCAATTATCGGTTTTACAACGATTGCAGTAAGCCATATTAATAATAAAGAGCAGGTTCGAGACTGCTTGCAGAAGGTGCTTTCTTCCAGTAATCATCTACTAAGTTTAATCAATGACATTCTGGATATGAGCAGAATTGAAAGCGGAAAGGTACAAATTAAGGAGCAAGACTGTAATATTTCTGAGTTAATGCACAACTTGGTTAATATTATTCAACCGCAAGTTAAGGCAAAGCAGTTGGAACTGTTTATTGATACATTTGAGATTGTTAACGAGGATGTCATTGCAGATGCTTTGAAACTGAACCAAGTGTTTATTAATCTTTTGAGTAATGCTGTGAAATATACGCCGGCAGGTGGAAGCATTGCCTTCCGCATCATGCAAAAGACAACCTTTCGTCATGGATATGGTGATTATGTATTTATTATTAAGGATAATGGTATTGGCATGTCACCAGAGTTTGTCGATCATATCTTTGAGCCATTTGAGCGAGAGTCCACAGTAACACAGTCTGGCATTCAAGGAACAGGTTTAGGCATGGCAATTACAAGGAATATTGTGGAAATGATGGGAGGGGAAATCCATGTCGAAAGTGAGGTTGGAAAAGGAAGTACTTTTACGGTTGAGATTTCTTTAAAACTACAGGATATAGAAAAAAATGCAGCGCAGATTAAGGAGTTAAGTGGTCTGCGTGCACTGGTGGTTGACGATGATTTCCATGTCTGTGATAGTGTAAGTAAGATGCTAAAACAGATTGGTATGCGGGCTGAATGGACGACTTCTGGCAGGGAAGCTGCATATCGTGCGCAGATGGCATATGAGGAAGGCGATGCCTTTCACACATATATTATTGATTGGCAAATGCCAGAGACAAGCGGAGTAGAGACTGCCAGACGTATCCGCAGTGTGGCGGGAAGTGATGTGCCAATTATTATTCTGACCGCATACGACTGGTCCGACATTGAGGAGGAAGCCAAGGCAGCAGGTGTGACTGCATTCTGTGCAAAGCCGCTCTTTATGTCAGATTTGAAATCAGCATTGCTCGCTGCAAATAATCTGATTGAAAATGAAGAGGAAGTTGCAGTATGGACTCTTGCTGATTTTAGTGGCAAACGTGTTTTGTTAGTTGAGGATATTGAGCTGAACCGTGAAATAGCGGAGGTGATTTTGGAAGAGGCTGGATTTGTTGTGGAATCGGCGCCTGATGGAACCGATGCTGTCTCAATGGTGGAAAAATCGGAAGAGTATTATTATGATGTGGTATTAATGGATGTGCAGATGCCAATTATGAATGGATATGAAGCGACACGCACAATTCGTAACATGCCAAGAAAGGATGTCAAGAGCTTGCCAATTATTGCGATGACAGCCAATGCACTTGAGGAAGATAAGGAGGCGGCATTGAAAAATGGAATGAATGCCCATATCTCCAAACCGCTTAATATGGATGTTTTTATCTCTGTGCTTAAGCAGTTTGTGCGGTGAGAGCGTTTACATAGCAAATGTGTGTTGTCTTATATCTTTGTATATGAGCTACCAGTAAATATGCAAAGGGATTAAAGTTAGATAATGCGTATAAGATCAAGCATTAAAATTAATTGTTATACACAAACACAAAAATGGATAAATTTTTATAACTTTATACCACAAGTATAATGACATTTCGCCCAAAATATGATATAGTAGAGAAAAGATAAAAATGGTACACAGATGTGTTGCCAGAAAGGAAACAACAATGAGCTGGACATTATCAATTAACGGAATGAGTTACCCAAATAGTAGAGCATTTGAACAGGCGCTGGATTCCAAACAGAGTCTATCTTTTGCATGTCCATATAAGATGGGAAAAAGTTGGTTGAGTCGTGCCGGTATCAGGCTAGAAGATTAAAGTGTACATCGAAAAGGCATGAAATATCATATTTATGATTATCACCGCTTATCTTGTATGGAGAAAGTCTTACAAGGTAGGCGGTTTTCTTTTTGCTTGTAGGCAGTTGTGTGAAATACGCAGCGAAGATTTTGCTAGTTGATTATATAGGATAACATGAAACAATCATTATAGAAGGGAGAAAAAATGTTGGAGAAAGATATTTTGGAAATTAAGGGAAAAGTAAACACTGCGCTTTGTTACGCAAAGGTTGTGGAGGATGAAGCGGTTGAACAGATTCGCAGAATGTGTGATTATGAGTTTACACAAGGCAGCAGAATTCGCATTATGCCCGATGTCCACGCAGGAAAAGGCTGCACCATTGGGACGACTATGACAATTACAGACAAGGCGGTGCCCAATATCGTTGGCGTGGATATTGGCTGTGGCATGTATACAGTAAATCTTGGAAAAGAGGAAATTGATTTTGAGAAAATAGATGCCGCCGCACACTTTATTCCGTCAGGCATGAATGTGTGGGAGGGTAGGCAAGAACGGTTTGATTTATTACAGTTACGCTGTTATCGAAATTTAAGAGACACAAGGCGTTTAGAGCGAAGCCTTGGGACCTTGGGTGGCGGAAATCATTTTATTGAGGTGGATATGGCACAGGATGGAACAAAATATCTTGTGATACATTCTGGCAGCAGAAATCTTGGTAAACAGGTAGCGGAGTTCTATCAACAGTTGGCAATTGAACTGCACACAGGCAAAGAGGAATATTTCAAAAAGAGAGATGCACTGATTATAGAATACAAGGCAGCAGGGCGTAGGAAGGAGATACAAAATGCGTTGAAGGGGCTTAAATGGGAGCACCGAGATTGCCTAATACCAGAAGATTTGCGTTATTTGTATGGAACATTTCTCGAAGATTATTTGCATGATGTGGAGATTTGTCAGCAGTTTGCCAGACGAAATCGTGAGAAAATGGCGGAGGTTATTTTAGAAAGAACAGGAATGACAGGAACAGAGGCGTTCCATACAATTCACAACTATATTGACACCAATGAAATGATATTGCGCAAAGGTGCAATTGCCGCCCACAAGGGCGAAAAAGTGTTAATTCCAATCAATATGCGAGATGGAAGTGTGCTTGCCATCGGAAAAGGAAATCTAGAATGGAATTATTCCGCACCGCATGGGGCTGGACGACTGATGTCACGCACCAAAGCAAAAGAAAATCTGTCTATGGAGGATTATCGCAAAATGATGGAGGGTATCTACACAACCTCTGTCAACGAGGCGACACTCGACGAAGCACCAATGGCATATAAGTCCCTTGAGGATATTATTGATGTTATTAGAGAGTCCGTGGACGTTATTGATATTATGAAACCAATCTATAATTTTAAGGCATCTGACTAGAGCACTGGAAAAGTAATGTTCTTTTGTTCTGGCAGAAGCCGGAACAGGAGGGACAGAGAATGGTTACGATACCAACGATAGATATGGTAAAGACAGGGCAGCACATCACGGAGCTGCGGGTTCAGGCGGGGTTGTCTGTGCGGCAACTGCAGGAAATTTTCGGATTTTCCACGCCACAAGCGCTATACAAATGGCAACATGGAACCGCGCTTCCTACAATTGATAATCTTGTTGTGCTGGCAGCAGTACTTGGCGTGAAGATTGATGACATTCTGATTACTACGGATAGTTCAATACCAGTCAGTGCATAGAGAACGCTATCTATAAGTATAGAAGTTGTTTATAGTAACGATTCGGGACCATAATTGAAGTTTTGCTTCGCAAAAATCATTCCTCACTTCTCAATCATGTTTTTACGGAATGCACAGTTTATGCGCATTCCTGACCCATAAAAAATAACTAGAGAATTTGTAATACACAAAAAGATATTACTCCATGATTGATATTATTGCGAAAAGTAAGTATAATAGGAATCGATAGAACGTATTATAAAAGTCAACGCAAGTATCAATTGGTGAATGGAGAGATTTGTATGTGCACAGCAGCTACTTATAAGACAGCAGATTTTTATTTTGGACGTACACTGGATAATGATTTTTCCTATGGAGATGAGGTGACAATTACCCCCAGAAATTATCCGTTTCATTTTCGGAAGCTGGGAGATATTGACACACATTATGCAATGATTGGCATGGCGTATATAGCACAGGATTATCCGCTATATTATGATGCAGTCAATGAAAAAGGACTGGCGGTGGCAGGACTCAATTTTGTGGGGAACGCTGTTTACAGAGAGTGTGTAAATGATAAAGACAATCTTGCGCAGTTTGAGTTCATTCCGTGGATTCTTAGTCAGTGTGCTACAGTGAAACAAACGCGCGTTTTACTAAAAAGAGTGAATATATGCAACATAAAGTTTGCTGAAAATCTACCTGCGGCGCAGTTGCACTGGATTATTGCAGACAGTGAGGAGGCAATCACAGTGGAGACGGTCGCAAATGGGATAAAAGTTTATGACAATCCGGTGGGCGTGCTGACGAATAATCCACCGTTTGACGAGCAATTGTTTGCGCTCAACAATTATATGCATCTATCAGCAAAACCACCCGTCAACACCTTTGCGCCTGGATTGAAATTGCAGCAGTATAGCCGTGGAATGGGTGCTATCGGACTGCCCGGGGATTTGTCGTCGCAGTCTAGGTTTGTGCGGGCAGCCTTTACAAGAATGAATGCAGTCAGTGGCAAAGGAGAATTAGAAAGTGTCAGCCAGTTCTTTCATATTCTAAGTGCAGTCGACCAGCAACGAGGATGCTGTGTTTTAGAGAATGGAGAATATGAGGTGACGCTCTACACATCTTGTTGCAATGTCACAAAAGGAATCTATTATTATACAACGTATGATAATCATCAGATTACAGCAGTTGATATGCACAGAGAAAATGTGGACGGCAAAATATTAGTGCGATATCCGACAGTGAAAGAAGAGCAGATTTGGATACAGAATGCTTAGAAACTGTGGGAAAATAACTGTTTAGAAAGACTTGTGAAAGTACAAAAACGCTGTACAGATATGGAAGGAGAAAGAGGGTTGTCAATTAAAGAGTCGAACAATGTGGAAGGTACATCAGATAAGCTTGTAGGAATGAAAGTATTAGTGGTCGAGGACAATGTACTGAATTTGGAGATTGTATCAGAAGTTCTGAGCGAGCGCGGATTAATTGTCACTACAGCAGAGAATGGACAGGTTGCTGTCGAACTGTTTCAGAACAATTCACCGGGAACATTTGATGTGATTTTGATGGATATGCATATGCCGATTATGGGTGGTGTGGAAGCCACAAAAATAATTCGTGCTATGAAGCATGCCGATGCGCAAAAAATACCAATATTGGCGCTAACTGCAAATGATTTTGAAGAGGATATTCGCAGGACGCGGGAAGCAGGCATGAATGATCATTTGACGAAACCATTTGATATGGAGAAAATATTTGAGGCGCTCGTGGCGCACACAGGAAAGTGAGAGGGGAATATCGTTTTCCCTTCTCATTTTTTTATGGTAATTATTAAAAGTAAAATATTCATATTGACAAAACAATTTCAAAGTGATATTATTATGATATCAAAAGAAATCACAATTAGATTAACAAGTGTCCAGATAAGGAGGTACTTTATGGAAGAGAGAGTTTTATCAAAGAAGAAAAATGGTATGGCTGTGTTATGTGGCATACTGCTGTTGTATGCGGTGTCGATAGCAGGGATTTATTTCGGGGCAGTAAATGCGTATACTCTTGTTATTTTTGCCAGCATTTTGGTGATTGTTGTAGCGACAATACTCCTGCCAGGATTGAAAGTTCTAAAGCCGCAGGAAGCGTTGGTACTTACATTGTTTGGCAAATATATAGGTACATTAAAAGAAGATGGTTTTTATTTTGTAAATCCGTTTTGTTCTACCGTGAACCCAGCAGCACGTACGAAACTAAATCAGAGTGGAGATGTGAATGACTCTGCCACAATGTTGGCGATTGCGAACAAGGCCACAGGCACGAACATGGAAGCCTACAACAACAAAATCTCACTAAAAATTATGACCCTAAATAACAACAAGCAGAAGATTAATGACTGTCTTGGCAATCCAGTAGAGATTGGAATCGCTGTTACATGGAAGGTTGTGGACACAGCAAAAGCGGTGTTTAATGTGGACAATTACAAAGAGTTTTTGTCGTTGCAGTGTGACAGTGCACTTCGCGATATTGTGCGCATCTATCCTTACGATGTGGCGCCAAATGTCGATACAACAGGTGATGGGCTATCAGACGAGGGAAGTTTACGCGGTTCGAGTGAGATTGTTGCGGCCAGAATCCGCGGGGAGATACAGAAAAGAGTCGAGGAGGCTGGCATTGAAGTTGTTGAGGCACGTATTACATATCTTGCATACGCTCCGGAAATTGCTGTGGTAATGTTACAGAGGCAGCAGGCATCAGCGATTATCGACGCGCGGAAAATGATTGTGGATGGTGCGGTTGGTATGGTCGAGATGGCATTGGAGCGCCTGAGTGAAAATCATATAGTGGAGCTTGATGAGGAGCGTAAAGCTGCAATGGTTTCCAACTTATTAGTTGTACTCTGTGGAAATCATGACGCACAGCCGATTGTAAATTCAGGCAGTTTATATTAAATATTTAAATAGTCTTACGGAGTCTATTAAGATGATTTAAGAAAACGCCTAAGCAGCGTTTTACATTGACAAAAAGGAATGATGTTATGGGTGATTCTGGCAAGAAACAAGTTCCGCTTAGGCTTTCAGCAAAGCTGTATGATGCGATTGCCGCGTGGGCGGAGGACGATTTTCGATCGGTCAACGGACAAATTGAATACCTGCTGACAGAGTGCGTCCGACAGCGCAAAAAAAATGGAAAATATGTCTCCGACGAGATTGACAAACCGCTGGAAATTAATATTTAGGAAAAGGAGACGTGATATCGATGAAACACTGGCAGAAGATGGTTGCGCCAATTGTGATTGCTTTCCTTATGATTGTCTATTATATTGGAGCAGCAGTATTTTTTATGGCAGTACCCAGCATTCCCGCAGGAATTAAAATTCTAATGATGGTGGTACCATTAATATTGGCGGCAGTGATGCTTGGTGTATTAATAAGCAGAATAAAAGAAATTAAAGGAGGAGAAGAAGATGATCTTAGTCAATACTGATTATATTAGCGGAAAGGAACTGGAAATGCTTGGTCTGGTGAAAGGAAGCACAATTCAGTCTAAAAATTTAGGAAAGGACATTACACAGAGCTTTAAAACATTAGTGGGAGGTGAATTGAAAGCCTATACAGAGATGATGAATGAGGCACGTGCGCTTGCTACAAAGCGTATGGTCGAGGAGGCGGAGAAACTTGGTGCTGACGCTGTTGTCAACATTCGCTACGCCTCAGCAGCGGTGATGCAGGGTGCAGCGGAGGTTATGGCATATGGCACTGCCGTGAAGTTCAAATAAAAAAGTGATAAGATTATAATGCAGAAAAATTGTCCGGAGTATAAAAACGCTCCGGACAAAATTTGTGATTAGAACAAATAAATTAGAGTCTTTTCGGAGAGAGAACTATAAATGAAAAGACATGCGGAGGGCAAGATGTTGGCAATAAAAAGTATTTTATTTATGGTGATAGGTTTTGTTATCTTAATTAAAGGAGCTGATTTTTTTGTGGACGGCGCATCAGGAATCGCAGAGAAATTTCATATACCACAAATTATTATTGGTCTTACCATTGTGGCATTTGGGACAAGTGCACCTGAAGCTGCAATTAGTATTTCAGCAGCTTTTGCAGGGACAACGGGTATTGCAATCGGAAATATTCTTGGAAGCAATCTGCTCAATATTCTAATTATTCTTGGCATCTCAGCGTGTATTGTGCCACTGCATATTGGAAAGTCTAGCATTAAGTTTGATATTCCATTTAATCTGTTCATAACATTAGTGCTGGTTTTGTTTGGTACCATTTTTGGGGAATTGAATGTTTTTTCGGGTGTGATATTTTGGTTATTGATGATAGGCTTTTTGGTTCATCTCTTCGGCGCTGCAAAAAGTGAAATAAAAGAACAAAATACAAAAGATGTACCAAAAAAACAGAAAAATATAATTTTACTGTTTTTATATATTTTGGGTGGCATTGTAGCAATTATTTTTGGAAGTGACCTTGCTGTAGACAATGCCACAGTGATTGCGTCGGATATTCTTCATATTGATGATAGACTTATCGGATTGACTATCATTGCATTAGGTACCTCACTTCCAGAACTGATGACCAGTGTAACAGCAGCAAGGAAAGGAAATGCAGATATTGCAGTGGGAAATATTTTGGGAAGTAATATCTTTAACATTCTTTTTGTGTTGGGAACAGTATCTTTGATTGCGCCAATACCATTTTCAATATCGTTTGTTATTGATGGAATTATTGGTATTGGGGTGGTAATTTTGCTGTATTTCCTATCAAAAGATGATGATACATTGTCAAAACGTGATGGTATAACATTTCTAATATGTTATGCAGTTTATTTTGTCTATTTGTTAGTGGTAAATCTTTGAAAAAGTAACGAACAATTCCTTACATTTTTGTAACATTGGCAATAGTCGTTTTCAGGCAAAGTAGAAGGCGGTATAATAGATTTGAGATAAAGTGCATTGATGATAGACAATTGTCTTTGTAGAATCTATACCATCAAGGTGAATGAGACCGCAGTAAATCATTGATGATAGACAATTGTTTTTGTAGAATCTATACCATCAAGGTGAATGAGACCGCAGTAAATCATTGATGATAGACGATTGTTTTTGTAGAATGGGGGATGTATGCACACAAGATTAGAAATTATGATTGTTGAGGATGATACAGTACTTGCGAGGGAGCTTGCCTTTTCTCTTGAAAAATGGCATTACAATGTTGTTTTGGCAGAACGATTTGACAATATTTTACAGGAATTTATAGAAAAAAGACCATATATGGTCCTTTTGGATATTAACCTCCCATGTTATGATGGATTTTATTGGTGTAGTCAATTGCGTCAAATTTCAAAAGTACCAATTATCTATATTAGCAGTCGTGGCGACGACCAAGATAAAATTATGGCGATTGCGCAGGGTGGGGACGATTATGTGGAAAAACCATTTCGCATGGAGTTGTTAAAGGCAAAAATTGAGGCAATCCTTCGGCGCACATATGAGTACAAAGTGCGGGAGCGTATTTTTTTGAATGCGGGACTATGTTTTGACAGTGCGACACAGAGCTTGTATGTTATTCAGGAAAAAAGAGTGAAAAGAGACAATGAACGGTCTGTGTTCTGTGGACAGGCGAAGGAACAAGAAATTGATCTTACAAAATCAGAGCGGCGTCTTTTTGTGCGCTTAGTGGAGAATAAACCAGATGTTGTGACACGAGATGAATTGATGATGGAACTGTGGAATACAGATGAGTATGTCACAGATGCAGCGCTCACTACAATTATTAGCAGACTGCGCACCAAACTTAAAACTGTATGCGGTGAGGAAGTGATATTTACCAAAAAAGGGCAAGGGTATTTTGTACAATGATTGTGTTTCGGTGGTTTAAAAGAAGATGGAAAGAAACTATGGTTCGCATGATTATAGGATTAAGTTTTAATCTGTATTTTGTCTTTCTTATGCAGACGGCACAAATCAAATATCTGTTGTATCTGGATATGCTTTTATTGATAATTTTGTCAATTGCAGAGGGGATAGCCTTTTTTGATTTCTGTAAAAAAGAACGCCGCAAAACCGTTTTTTTACAAGAAAAAGAACTTATTTATAAATATTTTAAAGATATAGAGGACCATGTAATTTTTGCACATGATTTCCAGATTATGGAAGAACGTTTGGAGAAAAAATTTGCAGAAAACTGCGATTTGCAGGACTTTGTAGCAAAGTGGTGCCATGAGTTTAAAATACCGCTTGCGGCGGGATTTTTAATAGTAGAAAAACTAAAAGACTCAAATATTAGAACTGATTTGCGGGAACAACTTGAGCGAATGAACTGGCAGATAGGTATGATGATGCAAGGATGCAGGCTGCAAAGCCCGCTGTTTGATTTACAGGTTCGGCTGATGCCGCTTGCAACATGCGTTCGGAATTCAATTAAAAATAATCAGTTCTTTTTAATACAGAAAAAGTTTCAGATAAATGTGGCAGTTGAGAATGCGTGCGCCTATACAGACGAGGTTTGGCTGACGTATATTTTGGACCAGATTTTAAACAATGCCATTAAATATGTGAGACCAAATATAGAACACAAAATTCGTTTCTGGGCAGAAAGTGTTTTGGCGGAATCAGTTTTACCCAAAGCACATCAATTAGATTCACTTTTGCAAGAACCGTTGTCATCAGGATACATTGCACTTTACATAGAAGATAATGGTGAAGGCATTCAGGAATGTGATATACGACGTATTTTTGAAAAAGGTTTTACAGGCAATAATTATCACAATGGCAGATATAAATCTACTGGAATGGGACTGTATTTGGCAAATAAAATTGCAGAAAGGCTAGAGCACAAACTGTCAGTCGAGAGTCAATATGGGGAATATACACGGTTTTGCATTACACTTCGCAGAAAAGAAGATATAAAGTTTTAGAAGTTATAGGAAAATAATACACAAATTAGAACGTGTCAGTTATTTTTTATAATTGTTTGGAGCAAATATATGGTAAAAAAGAATAAATTATCCGATATAATTTATAAGCTGTTTCTATTAGATGGATTGATAAAGATAGACTCTTAGAAAACTTGTCGAAATAATTTTATGGATTTAAGAGGCTATTGGAATTAACAAGGAGGTTGGATTTATGCAGATACAGTGGAATCAAATAAATCAGTTCCGGCAATTAAATAATCAGTTTGTAAATAACACATACAAGACAAACGAAAGTCAGTCTTTACTTACACGGCGCAGAATGCTGGAGACACAAGAACAGGCAAAGGCGACAGATGCAGTAAGAATGACCATTTCTGGGGAAGCGATGGAATTATCGCGGAAAGTTAGGGAGATGGAGCGCGCAACAAGAACAGACATCGAGCACATTTCCTCAGAATTGGCAGAGGAAGATTTGTACGATGAATTAGTTTTGCAAGTGCGTATTTGGGGAGATGCAACAGCCAATATACGAAATCAATATGACTATGAAGAGACAAAAGAATTAGCAGAGAAGCAGGCGGCTGCACTGACTGAATTGCAAAAGCTTGAGCAGTTACAAAAATCTGAGATAAGTAAGCAGGAAAAAGAAGCGCAGAAGGCAGCAGAATTGGCAGCGGTACAGCAAGAGAAGGTCAACAAGAAAAGTTCGGAATTGATTATAATGATTGAGAGCTTTGAGGAACAGGAAAATGACGAGGAGCAATCAGAGAGGACATTCGATCAGAAAGATACACAAGAGAAGAAAACAGAATCTAACAGCAACCTTATGGAAGGAAAAATTGGAGCTTCCGCGGCAAGGCGGGAACTGGGAATGCTAGGGACAATCTCGCAAATGGAGGAATCCGCCGAATATAACCTTATGACAAACATTCAGTCTATTAATGGATTACTGGATGAGCGCAACAGTATATATAAAATGAATAATGAGCCAAGTATTGGGATTCAGGAAAAGATAAAGGCGATGTCGGACTATGTGGCTACCTTAGTCAATCCTGAAATGATGCAGCAATATTTTGATGAGCGCATAGGGACAGAGTCCGATGAAAATACCAGAGAAAAACTATCGATGATGTACGATTATTTTATGAGCTTGGACATGAAAAATGGGATTGAAAATCTATCAAAAGATAGAGCGCATGCACTACAAGAAAAACGTAATGCAAAGGATTTGCGCATCGCACATATAGGCAGCAGGCATCTTGTGATGGCGGAACAACAGAAAAAGGAACTTCAATCACTTTTTGATGAGGATGATATTCTCAGAGCACAAGGACAGGGAAATGTTGCCGACCATACAGAGGAAGTTACAGAGCGGCTACAGGAAAGACTAGACGAACGTGATCGCATAGATGAAGATAATGAAGAGTCAATCAAAGAAGAAACAATAGAAGAAATCTTGTCAAAAAAGGAACAACTTGAGAAAGAAGAAGACTGACAGAACAATACGATAACATAACAAAAGAGGCTTACAAAGAGCCTCTTTTGTTATGTGATTTTATTATTTTTGCAAAGATATGAACGACAATAAGCTATTACGCAAAAAATAAGGAAAGAGAAATGTGCTATTTACAATATTATAAAAGGCTGTTAAAATGAAAGTTATCTGAAACTGTCTGGAGTATTTTTAAGTACACTCTAGGAGAGGAAGCAAAGGCTGAGCTATTACAGAAGGATACATGAGTCGATAAAGGTGGAAGATATGCATTTATATAAAAAATTAAAGCTGTGTTACATTGAAGCGGCAGCGATTGCACTGGCAGTTTGTGCGTTTCTGTTTCCGTCAATACAGCTTTTTAAACATACAGGTAACAATTTCTTTACAGTACAGTTAAATGGTATTTCAGTTGGAAATTTGGGAACGATAGAGCGATTGGATGCGCTTGTAACTGAGGCAAGACGTCAGGTAGTACAGGAGATTGGAAATGATGAACTTGTGTTTATAGATACGGATATTACAACAGAGGGAAGTGAGAAACTTTGGGCTGTGGTTGATGACGAGCAGACTGTCATTGATAATATGGTGGAGGTGATGAAAGACAACACCCGCAAGACGCTGCATCGTTCCTATACTGTCAAGGTAAATGAGACAGCAGTAAATCTTGGCTCCTATGACGAAGTGCACGAGCTGCTTGAGCAGGCACTGTCTCCTTATGATGCACAAAATCAGTATCAAGTGCAGCTTGAGTTGGACCAAGACCGTGAGATTAACGTGCTTGAAGCGGTGATTTCTTTGCGGGAGGAAGTGCTTTCAGATGAGGAAGACTTTACCAAGTCGGCAGGAATCACAGCAGATTTGGATGCTATGTTTGCGGCGGTGGAGCCAGTGGTTGAGAGGGGATTTGAAGATTTTGCAGTAGGATTGACCGATATTGCCTACGCTGAGAAAATAGAAGTGGTGGAGGCATATCTGCTCGAAGAGGAATTAAATTCTGTGGAGGAGGCAGTAAACCTTGTTACAAAGGAACAGGAGACGCAGATTATCTACAAGGTAGTTTCCGGCGACACCCTTTCGCAAATATGTCTTACCAATAATATTCCAATGGACGAACTGATAGCAATTAATGATGCTCTTGAAGATGAAAATACAATGATACGTGTTGATCAGGAGCTTGTTATCACTGTTCCTGAACCGGAACTTTCCATTATGTGGGAGGAAGAGCAGGTTTACACAGAAGATTACGAGGCGGAGGTTCAGTATATTCCAAATGATGAGTGGTATACGACACAAAAGGTAACACTTCAGGAACCATCTGCCGGTAGGCGCAAGGTGGCGGCAGTGATCTCCTATAGAAATGGCCAAGAAGTTGGCAGAGAAATTTTAAAAGAACAGGTGTATGCAGAGGCAGTTCCCAAAATTATAGAGCGCGGAACAAAGATTCCACCAACTTACATCAAACCAATTTCTGGCGGAAGACTTAGTTCTGGTTTTGGTGCGAGAAGTGCACCCACAAAAGGCGCTTCGACAAACCATAAAGGAATTGACTGGGCAGTGCCAATTGGAACAAGAGTTGTGGCTTCCAATGCGGGAACTGTAGTACATGCAGGCTGGGCAAGTGGGTATGGCTATGCAGTCTATATTAATCATGCGGACGGCAGGCAGACTCGATATGGGCATCTGAGCAAAGTATTGGTAAAAACTGGGCAGACTGTATCCCAGGGAGAACGGATTGCTCTAAGTGGAAATACAGGGCGAAGTACAGGACCACATGTCCATTTTGAAATCCGAATTAACGGCAGCGCTGTGAATCCACTAAAATATTTGAATTAGGAAAAATTAGGATCAAGTGCCATAATATAGGATACACGTTTTGTTAAAATAGACAAAAAAAACGAATTTTTTGTCTATTTTAACGAGCAGACTGTCAGTTTACAAACAGGAAAAAAAGGTATATAATCGTAGAGGTTTTACAGAGGAATTTTGGATAAATTACAATTGAATAATAAATAATATAGATAGATGACAAAGCAACTTGATTGATAAAATCAAGCCAATGTATCTGTGCAGACAAGTCACAGTTACAGGAAAATATGAGGTGAACGATGGAACAGTACGCAATTAAGGGGGGAAATCCTCTAGTTGGTGAAGTTGAAATCGGCGGCGCGAAAAACGCGGCTTTGGGTGTGCTGGCGGCAGCGATAATGACAGATGATATGACGGTGATTGAAAATATACCAGATGTGAGGGATATCAATGTTTTGCTTCAGGCAATGGAAAGCATTGGTGTCATTGTATATCGGACGGACAGACATACTGTGAGGATTAATGCATCTATGATTTCCGGGCTTGTGATAGAGGACGATTATATTAAAAAGATAAGGGCATCATATTATTTGCTTGGTGCGCTTCTTGGAAAGTACAAACATGCCGAAGTCGCTTTGCCGGGCGGTTGTAATATTGGAAGTCGCAAAATAGATTTGCACATCAAAGGTTTTAAGGCATTAGGAGCAAGTGTAAAGATTGAACATGGATTGATTATAGCAGATGCACAGCAATTAAAGGGAGCGCATATCTATCTGGATACAGTGTCTGTGGGAGCAACGATTAATATTATGCTGGCGGCAGTGTTGGCAGAGGGAAGAACTGTCATTGAAAATGCTGCGAAGGAGCCACATGTTGTAGATGTGGCAAATTTTCTTAATTCTATGGGAGCAAATATCAAGGGTGCAGGAACAGACGTTGTTAAGGTATCTGGCGTGAAAAAACTACACAGCTCAGAATACTCAATTATACCAGATCAGATAGAGGCGGGAACGTTTATGTTCGCGGCTGCAATTACAAAGGGAGACGTAACTGTCAAAAACGTAATTCCCAAACATTTGGAATCCACGACAGCAAAGTTGATGGAAATGGGGTGTCAGATTGAAGAGTCCGACGATGCAGTGCGTGTTGTAGCGTCAAAACGGTTGGAAAATACCCATGTAAAAACATTGCCCTACCCGGGATTTCCGACAGATATGCAGCCTCAGATAGCAGTCTCACTCGCACTGGCACGAGGGACAAGCATTGTCACAGAAAGTATTTTTGACAATCGCTTTAAGTATGTAGATGAACTGGCAAAGATGGGGTCCAATATTAAGGTGGAAGGGAATACAGCCATTATAGAAGGAGTAGAGCGCTTTACGAGTGCTAATTTAACTGCGCCCGATCTCCGTGCAGGCGCAGCGTTGGTATTGGCATGTCTGACAGCGGAGGGATTTAGTATCGTTGATGATATTAAGTATATTGAGCGTGGATATGAAGATTTTGAGGTAAAGCTTCAGAATATCGGCGCACAAATTGAAAAAGTAGAGTCGGAAAAGGAACTTCAAAAGTTTAAACTTAAAGTTGGATAGAATTTATAATTTTTTTATTGACATTAAAAATAAATCAGTATATGATAAAAAAGATATGACAATTCAATATTGTGCGTCACGCAAATGTGAGATGCTCTTATTCAGAGTGGTGGAGGTACAAAGGACCTGTGAAGCTACGGCAACCCCGTATTATAGACGGAAGGTGCCAACCTGAGCGATTTACTGTATAATGGGATGACCCAATAGCAGTTCGAACAATAAGAGGATTTGATTATCGGGAAACCAATCATTTCCGCTTATTCAGACGAGTAAGCGGATTTTTTATGCACATGGGCGTCCAAATAAAATATGTCAGCAAGCTGACGGACGCCCGGTGCGCGAGTAGGGAAAGTACTATCCAAACTCGGTTAAAACAGGAGGAAATATTCATGGAGAAACTTTTATTTACTTCAGAGTCTGTAACAGAAGGACATCCAGACAAAGTGTGTGATGCCATCTCAGATGCTATTTTAGATGCGTTGATGGAGCAAGACCCAATGAGTCGTGTTGCTTGTGAGACGGCTACCTGTACAGGTTTTGTGCTGGTGACAGGAGAGATTACGACCAAGGCATATGTCGATATCCCAAAGATTGTGCGGGATACAGTTAAAGAGATTGGGTACAACAAGTCTGAGTATGGTTTTGATGGAAATACTTGTGCTGTGTTTACTGCGATTGATGAACAGTCTGGTGACATTGCAATGGGTGTGGACAAGGCATTTGAAGCAAAAAATAGTATGAGTGATGCTGAGATTGAAGCGATTGGTGCTGGGGATCAGGGAATGATGTTTGGATATGCCACAAATGAGACAGAGGAGTATATGCCCTATCCCATTTCGCTTGCACACAAACTTGCGTTGCAGCTTACCAAGGTGCGCAAAGATGGAACACTTCAATATTTAAGACCAGATGGAAAGACACAGGTTTCTGTGGAGTATGATGAAAATGGTAAGCCTAAGCGGCTTGAGGCAGTTGTTCTCTCCACACAGCATGATGAAGATGTAACACAAGAACAGATTCATGAGGATATTAAAAAACATGTTTTTGATGTTATTTTGCCAAAAGAATTAATTGATGCAGACACAAAGTTTTATATCAATCCGACCGGTCGTTTTGTAATAGGCGGACCGCACGGTGATGCAGGACTTACAGGGCGCAAGATTATTGTAGATACATATGGTGGATATGCGCGTCATGGCGGTGGTGCTTTCTCCGGAAAGGATTGCACAAAGGTGGATAGAAGTGGTGCATATGCTGCGCGGTATGTGGCAAAGAATCTTGTTGCAGCAGGGCTTGCAGATAAGTGTGAAATACAACTTTCCTATGCGATTGGTGTTGCGCAGCCGACTTCTATCAATATAGACACTTTTGGAACAGGCAAACTAGATAGTGAACGGCTGGTGGAAATTGTGCGCGAGCATTTTGACTTACGGCCGGCAGGTATTATCAAAATGCTTGATCTTAGACGGCCAATTTACAAGCAGACAGCGGCTTATGGGCATTTTGGACGCAATGACCTCGATTTACCTTGGGAGAAACTGGACAAGGTTGATGTGCTAAAGAAATACTTATAATTATGGCATAGTCTCAAAAAGAAAACTCAATGTTGCTTCCCGGTATGGTACAATTAGTATTAATTGTTTTACTGTATCGGGATTTTTGCATATTTTGGAAAAACAGTATGATAGCAGTCTGTGCGGGAAGACATTATTTTTACAATTCCTAATTTTGCATGCGCGATACATGTAATGCAAAATTACGAAAGGATAAAGCCGCTGTAAATTTGTACCACAAATATTGGGATATAGCGGAACGTTAAGATTATGAATAAGAGTGCAAAATATTATGAACTGCAGGCGCTTGATCTGTGGGATTTTCCTGCGCTCATTAAAAAGGCAAGGGAAATACAAGGAATCACACTGGAAGGTTTATGTAAGGATATCTGTTCGTCAAGTTTGATGGGCAGAATTGAAAAAGGAGAACGCCATGCCAATAAAGAACTTCGTGACCGGATTTTAGCAAGGTTAGGAGTGTGTTCTGACGGTTATGAGAATTTTCTGTTCTATGATGATTATCTGGTGTGGAAACAAAAGCAGAGGATTGTAAACGCCATTGAGAAGTCAGATTTTGAAGAGGCAGAAAAGTTGTTGGAAACCTATGATAAAGAGAGTGAGGAGGATAAACTTGGCAGACAGTTTTGTATGGTAATGCGAGCGCAGATTATGCAGAAACGTCATAAGGATAAAATGCAGATTGCGCGTATTTATGAGGAAGCTGTCAAGTTAACTGTTTCAGATATTGATAGTGGGTTGATAAAGAACCTTTGTCTTTCAGTGCAAGAGCTTGATATGATATTGGAATACGAGCGATATTGCCACCCAGACAGATTGGCTTCGCGGTGTGAGGAGATTCTGGCATATATCAGCAGCGAAGTGTTTGATACATACAGCTATGTAAAAATTTATCCGAAAGTTATTTACTATTTGTATATTAGTACAGCAGATAAAGATAGGGACTGGATTCGGTTGTTGCGCCTTAGCAGCGCAGGAATTGAGCAGTTGCGTACAACAGGAAGAATGTATTATTTCTGGGAGCTTTTGAAAATTAAGAAAGAAGGACTCACAAGACTTCTAAGTAATATGGGAAAGGATACAGACAGCAGGAAAAGAGAGGCACTTCAAAATGTGATTGGTACGACAGATGCATGGATGGAAGCACTTGATTTTGTGCATAATCTGTGTGGAACGCATCAAAAAATGGAGACGTCTTGTTATCTATATCAGCAGAAGGAGGCTTATTGTATTAGTGATGTTATTCGCAGGCGGCGTGAGATGTTAGGGCTTACCAAGAAAGCGCTCTGCAAAGATATCTGTTCTGAAAAGACCATTGGGCGTTTAGAGGCAAAGAAAACAAAACCACAGATTGATATTGTAAGGCAGTTGTTTGAACGGTTAAATTTATCCGGAGAGTATCAGAGATGGCAGATTGTAACAAAAGATGTAAAGGCATTTCCGATTGTAGATAAGATAGGGATTTGTGCTAATAATCGTGATTTTGAAGAATTGGAGCGATTGTTAGTAGAGTTACAACAATACATATCTACAAAGAATTTAACGAATAGGCAATTCAAAGAAAGAATTGAATTAAATTTGAATTTGCGACAAGGTAAAATGACAAATGAGGAGGCAAGACAATGTTTGATAAAGATATTAGAATATACATTGCCATATAAAACCATAACAGAAACAGGTGCAAAGTATTTAACTAATATTGAGATACAGTGCGTGCTTGATATCGCTATTAATGTCGGAAAATCAAGTATGAATAACAACTTTATTTCACTATGCGAATTGTGTAAACAAATGGAAGAGGATGAAGGAATACCTGAACATATTGCAGTGTGGGAAATGATAATGACAATTATTGCTAGTATATATGGAAATATGAGAGAATATGATAAATCAGATAAACTTGCCTTAAAGATTATGACAGAATGTATTCAATGTTATAGAATGAACACAATAGAAACCAATTTATATTGTATTTCTTGGAATAATCAACAACGTAGTAAGAAAAATATTCCTCTTCAAGAGGGATATCAAGAAGAAACATATTTAAGGAAATGTATTGAATGGTGTAAAATAAACAAAAATGTATTTGCTGAAAAAGTGATAAGTCATAAATTATAGAAGCCAATTTAATTATATCATTTGGAATAATCAGAAACGTAATAAAAAAATATCCCTCTTAGAAAGGGATATCAAGAAGAAATATATTTAAGAAAATGTATTAAATGGCATAAAATAAACAAAAATACATTTGTCGAAAAAGTTATAAGTAATAAATTATTTTAAATTAATGAAATCAGGTATGTAGATCTGTATTAGGATCTAAATCATGCATAGGCGTTACACCATAATCATCAATCTGTGGAAGTCCGCCAAAGAAATCTGCGTTCAAGGTAAATACAAGTGCTGCTAACAACACAACATTCATTAATTTTTTCATAGTGAACCTTCTTTCTAAAAACTTTATCATTTGCAAAAGCATTCCGCTGACTGTTACATCAGCGGAACCGTTTAGGGAATTGGCTCTTCCTGTTTCCGTTGTGATAGGATGCAATGCATAACAATATTGATTGAGAAGTAAGAAAGCTTTTTGGGAAAATACAGCTTCCGATAAACCATACAAAATTTGAAGATGTATCAATATCTATTTAGGATTAGAAATGAATTCATAATCGACATAGAATATTAGAACTTAGCATAATACTTTAATATAAAGTGATGTTAAAATACATCAAATATTATAATATCATACACATCTGTATCAAAGTAAGTATGGAAATACCTCATGCATTAAGAAACTAAGGAAGAGCTGAATGCTTCGGTATCTTTATTTAACTCCATGCACAGTCAAAAATCAATGCCCAGAGTTGTCCGAATTGTGTCCTGTTTTTTGGACAACTCTGGGCATTGATTGATAAAATAAGAAATGGTACACTAAAAGTTACTAATAAGAGACTGGCTATGAAAGTGTCTTTAAAAAAATTCAATAAGTTATTGTAGTATACTTAATATTATGTTTCAATTCTAATCGAATAGAACGCATTATTTGTATGCTATAATATTCTAAAATATAAAGATTCTAAAAATCGAAAGAAAAATAGCGAACACACAAACATAAGATGAGAGGAGGGGAGACTTATTTTGAAAAAATCAAGATATTTTATTTCGACTCAGATAGATGATTTTGTTTTATATTATAATCTGGTCAATGATACCTTGTTAAAACTTCCAGCAGATAAAAATGAAGGCTGCATCAAATGTCTGGAAAATCCAAATGATAGTACTTCTATATATTGGAGTAAACTGTACTCAGATAAATTTATTATTGATGACAATTTTGATGAGTTAAAGGAAACCCAGAGCAGGCACTGGAAGACGGTAAATAGTGGAGATCAACTGGATTTGACAGTAATCTGTACATTTGACTGTAATAGTGATTGTATATATTGCTATCAGAAAAATCTTACATTTCAATGTTTGGAGATGAGCGAAACAGATTTTGATGGGCTGTGCACATTTCTAAGTAAGGCTTCCCAGCAATATATTCATATTAATTGGTATGGTGGCGAGCCACTATTGGCAAAGGAGAAAATACTGCGTTTATGTGCAGAGCTAGACAAGGACAAAAAACATATTTACAGTTATTCTGTCTCGACAAATGGTTCCATATATGATGAGAAATTTTTCCGCATGATGGAGCGCTATGGAATGACCAATGTGACTGTTTCGGTTGTCGGTATAGGCGAGGAGCACAATCAGTTGCGCCCTTCTGACATCTATACTTCAGACAGCGTGATGCGCAATATTATTTTGATGACGCGGCATACCAATGTCATAGTTAATTTGAATCTTTGCAAAAGCAATATAGAGCAAATCTCAGAAGTTTTTGAAGCGCTTTCTGGATATCGTTATTCCTCCCTTTCCTTTACATTTAGTCGTATTGTAAGCTATACTCACAAGCCTTGTGAGGAGATTGTATTAGATGTGGACACTTATATGAAACATGTGATTGCGCTGTCAAATTGGGCGTTGGATCATCGGTTCCGAATAAGTGATATGAGCTGTTTTCAAAATTTTGGTGTGTTTTGCGGGGTGTATGCAAAGCATAATTATGTGGTTGGACCGGGGCTGTATGTATATCAGTGTGATCGCTTTTACAATCCCAAAGACGCCTTTGCGCAGATTGTGAATGGTACTTTGACATACAATCAATATAATGCTGTAAGTAATGAGAAAGAATATTACATTGATCCATATCAGATAGAGGAGTGCAGAAATTGCAAAATTTTGCCATACTGCAATGGAGGATGTGATTATCTACGGAAAATTGGAAAGGACGCTTGCCCTCCTGAGAAAAATTATTTAGAAGATTATTTGAAATTGTATTATCGCATATTTTATGAAGAACAGTGATTTTGTGATGTGTAAAGGGTCTTGATAGCAAGAAAAATAAAACTGTTATAAAAAGTATGCAAAAATGATGCAAATTTGTTTTATGCTAATGATATAATGGTTATAATGGGGTTAGGAAATAACATGTGCAAGTTTCGCATAAAGTCATTCCTTATTGGCAGAAAACAGAGGTGCATATGGAGCAAAATAATAAAAAATCAATGAAATTATCAGGCAAAATGAAATGGATTTGTGCAATGGCAATCTTTTCGTTGGCAGCGGCGTTTTTTACAGCAGGCACAATGATTTTGCGCAAAGAGCTTAAAATTAATCCAATGTTTGCCAGAAAATATGAGATTCACGGAGTAGATGTCTCTCACTATCAGGGGACAATTGACTGGGGAATTTTGTCCCAACAGGGGCTTGACTTTGCGGTGATTAAAGCGACAGAAGGAAGCACACATATTGATGACCGTTTTGATGAGAACTGGCAGGCAGCAGAACAGACACATCTGTATCTGGGTGCCTACCATTTTTTCAGTTTTGATAGTGAAGGGGATAGGCAGGCGGCTTCTTATATTGAGACGGTGGGAAGTCTGGATGGAAAGCTGGCTCCCGTTGTTGACGTGGAATATTACGGAACAAAGCGGAGTAATCCTCCAGAGCGCGCAGAGGTGATTAAAAAGCTTAAGGATTTGCTGGATGCATTGGAGAATCATTATCAGATAAAGCCTATTATCTATACGACTTTTACTGTTTATAATGAGTATATTAAGGGGGAATTTGAAGATTATCCACTGTGGGTTCGTAGTATTTACTGTCCGCCGGCGGTCTTATTTGGAAATAAATGGAGTTTTTGGCAATATATGGATACTGCTATGTTAGATGGATATACAGGGGATCAGAAGTACATTGATGTCAATGTTTTTAATGGAACCCGCAAAGACCTTGAGGAGCTGGTAATACAAAAGACAGAATGCATGAATGTCAACAGTGATGTGGAGCAATGACTATAATACAAAATAAGATTTACTTATAGATATAGGTGCTCGAAGTTTAGACGAAAAGGTGGGATTATTTGTTTTTCCTAGAGCATTTTTAAACACGCCCTAAAATCATGAGAAAGAAACAATATATTTTACAGTAATTTCCGGAGGCTATTGCATGTTTGTATTAAAAGCAACAAAAAAGACGCATCAAAAGATTCTGTAATCTTTAAAAAATCGAAAACACTAGATACAAAGAGTACATTTCACAACGAACATTTTTATCCTATCTCCTCTGAAGTGACTCAAGGTTACTATGCTGTTTCACCTGCTCCTAAAACTTTGGGTTCAAATAATTGTTCAGTAGTGCAACGTTATTTGATTGTGGGAAACGACGATATAACTAAAAAGTATTATGAAGATAAAAATAACAACGCTGGCACAGTTGAACAGAAATTGGATTGGTTTGTCACCAATGTTGCACAACAAATGTTAGTACAGATTGAACAAAAAAAAGTAAGTGAAACAGACCCTGATACGATGCAATACCTTACCTATTTGCAGGGCTCTATCATAAGTGATCCAGGATATCTTCTTCGAAAACAGCTTAAAAAATGGATTCGAGACAATGTGGGCGATAAATCGAACTCCCGCAACCAAACTTTTGGGCAAAAATTTCAGCCAAGAGTATACTATAATTATTATGATTTGGCTGTCGCTCTTATTGGATGGGTTGATGCTAAAGCAAATCGACGCCGAGAGAAAAAGATTGCACATGAAATTATGAAAGATAAAGAAGTTGAGTCTTATTTAAATTTAGTATTTTTGCGTATAAGAGAATTTATCTATAGCCACCCAAAGCATAAGGAAATTAAAACTGAAATCCAAAATCCAAATCGGAAAATTATCGCATATCATGTTGGCAATCCAGAATGTAAGCCCAATAAGTGGGCGATTTATAAATCATATTTTGATCATAGCATTAACAGGGGAACACATCTTCCTAAGCATTGGGATGTTTTGAAGCATCCTGATAAGTATGATATCCGACAAAAAACAGGAGTTCTTCATGATCTAATGCACTATTTTTTGGAAAAATTTGGCGATGCATTTTTATTTAATGGGCTTCCCCCATTTCAAGCAACAACCCTTCGTGGGCGAGAGAATTATAACCGTCCGGAAAATTCTCAGATCCGAGGGGATAGGATATTGGCGAAAAAAGGAGGAACTCCATTAAATCTTGCTACACAGGTAAAATATAGCAGTGAAGAGCAACATGATAGCTATCAATATGCGCGTCGAAAACATCTTCCTATGTATGGAAGACATTCGTACTCAGCAGCTAGAATGATGGGACTCGCAAAACAGACAGGAGCGACACCACAAGAGATTAGTGCTGTAAGCTGGGCGATTATGGCTTATTGGCGGATTCATTATGACCACACCAGCATTCCCTATCATACCACCCACGAAATTATGGATTTCACTCCTGCATTTGGATTAGATTATGATCCACAAAACCATCTTGCAGGTTTTGATATCTTGCGGAAGAAAAAATTTTTAAATTTTTTGATTTCAAATGTACATTCGGATCCACAGATACTTCAGGCATTAATGTCTTATCATGATAACGATTTAGATAGAGCTAAATTTCTTCTTGCTCACTCAAAAGTGTGGACTATACCTAAGATCATGCATTACTTAAGAACTACTAAACTGCCATTTGACCAGTTCCGGCAACTTCCAATAAATAAGTTGTGCAAATTCTTTAATTACAATAAGGAAAATAAACAACTGTTTCAAATGTTACCATTGAGGCGGCAAAACTATATCAATCAAAAACGGTAGTGTTGTATTGTGTAAGGAACGGTGAAAAAATCCATAAAACATAGGATTCCGAGAGTCTATCATACATAAAAAGGAGGAAGGGGTATGGAGATTATTTCAACGACAGTGATGGCGAAAGATGAGAAGATGGTCACTTTGACAATTGCGTTGTCAGAGGGGGAACAGATTAAAAAGGGTGACGAATTAGAGCTGGCACAAATGGATGGAGGCACTATAACACGAAAGGTATTATGTGTCAATCAATGGTGTTACAAGGATATAGAAGATGTATGTACATGTACATATTGCACCGAAGAAGATGGAAACCTACCAGTGATTGGACCTTGCCGCGCGGAATTGACATTTTACGATGTTGATACACATGCGCTAGATTCGGAAGAAAATAGGGCGACACAGGAATTTCTGCGATTGTTTCAGGAAACGACTTGCATTACGCCTTATCGAGAGCTGCAGATGGGTTCACAGAGCATTTATGATAATATACAAGAGGGATATACAGTACCAGAACGTGTGATTTTGTATTTGCAGACAAAACGTCTTTTTACTATGGCGCTTGGAGTTTATGCGCATCCGTTTAAAAAGGATGTGGATTTATTAGGACCTTATATGTATACAGATGGAATATATTATTGGGACAGAGATACGTGGAAATACGTTGTAAAATATGGTTTAAAGCTTCCTGAAGATTTTATAGTACATGTTATGTCAGAGGAAGGGGAGGCCTTTTTGAAGTCTATGTCAGGCAAGGATTCTTGGCAGGAACAACTTGAGGAATTGAAACAGCAGAAAAATACACTTTGTCTTTTGCCAGATGATGCCGGCGACAGTTCCCTTGAGGCGTTCTAATGTTTAAACATACGCGAAAGAATTATAGAAAGAACCATATCAGGAGATCTGATTTTCCAGAGTCGGTTAATGTTCTAATATTTAGATACACCCTAAAGAACCATAAGAATCTGTAGAAAAATAGGAGGCATATTTTGATTTGTATCACTTATTTTCCTACAGATCTTAAATTATTTCTTTTTGATAGGTAGCAACAAATCTAATTGCCCGTCAATGCCATTTTCTGGCCACCCCATGCAAGAGGCATAAACCCAATTGAGATGCTCTTCAAGACAACCACCCATTATTTCGTCGCCCAGTGCGCTGTAATTTGCTGTGTAAACGGGATTTTCTTCTACCCATTTTTGAAGGTTGTTCCAATACTGAAATTCAGGAAAGTTGATTGTAAAAGCGGCGTAAAGCCCACCATCAAAGGTCTTTTTTACAAGCGGTTTTGGAATCTCCATATTGTCAGGTACTGTTACCCATACTTCGTAGCCGTAAACGCCGTCTGCGCGCACATTGGGGTTTGGGTGATTGAAACCGAACATTCTTGCGTCGGGTTTTATTTCATAGAGTTTGTTTTCTCTGACAAATTTGTCTAGAATAGCACCTGCGTTTTCCTCTGGGGTTTCTCCAATGTAATGATATGTTGCCACTGTACATGGTGGTAGTAGAACATATCGAACACACAAGGTCTTACTTAAAGTTTCTTCTGCTTTGTTTAATTCATTCATATTTATATGCTCCTTTAAATTATTTTTAGAAAGAACAAGAGTTTGCACTGCCTTTGCAATCTCTATATCGTCAAGAAGACTTGAACTGAAATTGCACGCATGGCTAATTTCAAGCCGCTTCATAAACATTTGTAACAGACTTCTGATTTTGTCAAGTGCTGCAATTTCTTCATTTAGTGCTAAAATATTGTCTTCAAGAATTTGTAGAGATTTTCTTTTATCATCATCTTGCAAAATAACTGAAATCTGTCCTAATGGAATACGCAATTTTCGTAGGATTAAAATTTGTTGAATCCTGCGCTGCGCAACTTCATCATATGTCCGATAGGCATATTCCTCTTTCCGAACAGAGTATATCAACCCGATTTTTTCATAGTGCCGCAACATTCTTGGTGTGATATCATATAGCTTTGATACTTGGGTTATCGTAAGATTATTCATGATCCGTTCTCCTTTCTAACTTTTAGTGTATAGGTTGACACTGTGTCAAAGTCAAGTTTTTTAAGAATTTTTTTCTAATTACTTTTTCTGTGTGTAAATTTATACAACAGGGTTTGACAGAATGCGACGGGCGTGTTACGGTATAGGAAATGAATTTTGGCAAGTGGCAGCAATAGGAGGAACATTATGGAGCATAATAAGAAGGAAAGTATCGGCAAAAAGTTTGTGGAGGGAATTTTACTTAGCGCTGAGATTATGGCACTGTTTTTGTTGTTACAGTTTCTGGTCAGTGTGGTAGGAGTCATGGCGGCTACAACTGCATGTATCATTCTGGATGGAGGAGATATTATGCAGGCGCAGTACGCTGCGATGAAGATTGTGATGGACAGTAATTTTATGACAATGTTGACCGTTGTGGCGACGTTTATATCGCTGATTTTTTCAGTGTCAGCATATTGGATTATCTGGGGCAGAAAAAGGACTGCGCAGGACAAGCAGTATTTTCGGGAGAAGGGGTTGCGGCTACGCACATTTTCTATGATAGTGATAGGAAGCTGCGGTCTGTATTATCTGGCAATTTTAATTGTTGTTGTGATTGCTATGGTCAATCCAGAGCTGACAGAAAATTATAATGAAATGATGGAATTTACGCTTGGCGGCAGTGAGATACTGGTAGTGATTGCCGCGGTAATTTTGGCACCAATCAACGAAGAATGTATTATGAGAGGCCTTGTCTTAAAAAATTTGCAAAGACATTTCTCAACGCCGGTTGTGATAGTGATACAGGCGATTTTGTTCGGAATTTTACATGCAAATTGGGTACAGGGAATTTATGTGCTTCCAGTTGGTGCAGCACTTGGGTATGTGGCAGTGAAATGCAGGTCTGTGCTTCCTAGTATTTTTATGCATTTATTTTACAATGCGCTCTCATTTGTGGTGGGAATGCTTCCAGAAATTTGTCAGACTGGTGGTTTTGCCATCGGAACAGTTGTGATAAGTGCAGCGGCAGTATTGTATTTGGGAAAGTCAGCGCGCACAGAGGTTTGTGATAGTTAAGGAGAGATATATTATGACAAATAATAAAGTAGACAAGCGAACCAGCTTATTTGAGAACGTGCCAATACCAAAAGCGGTTGCGGCATTGTGTGTTCCCACGATTATTAGCTCGTTGGTGATGGTACTTTACAATTTGGCAGATACGTATTTTGTCGGCATTTTAAATGATCCAGTTCAAAATGCGGCAGTGACACTTGCGGGACCAGTACTTCTTGCATTTAATGCAATCAACAATTTGTTTGGTGTGGGCAGCTCGAGTATGATGAGCCGGGCGCTTGGGCGCAAAGATTATGATACAGTACATCGAAGTTCTGCCTTTGGATTCTACTGTGCGCTGGTGTGTGGTGTGTTATTTTCGCTGCTTTGTACGATTGGAAAGACGCCTCTTTTGGCCCTTTTGGGGGCGGATGCAGTGACAGTGCAGGCAACGGCGGCGTATATGCGATGGACCGTTACATTTGGCGCAGTTCCAGCAATCCTAAATGTCGTTTTGGCATATATGGTGCGCGCTGAGGGTGCCGCGTTCCATGCAAGTATCGGAACAATGAGCGGGTGTCTTTTAAATATTGTGTTGGACCCAATTTTTATTCTTCCGTGGGGAATGAATATGGGGGCAGCAGGGGCTGGCCTTGCGACCTTTATCTCAAACTGTGTTGCATGTATTTACTTTTTTGTGTTAATTTATATTAGGCGGAATACAACTTGTGTCTGTATCCGACCAGATAAATTTTGCCTGCGCGGAGCGATTGTGCTTGGCGTGTGTGGCGTGGGAATCCCAGCTTCGATACAGAATCTGTTAAATGTGACAGGAATGACAATACTAAATAATTTTACATCTGTATTTGGAGCGGACGCAGTGGCAGCAATTGGAATTACGCAGAAGATTTATATGGTGCCAATGTATATTTGTATGGGAATTTCTCAGGGAATTATGCCGCTTGTAAGTTATAATTATGCGAGTGGCAATCAAAAGCGCATGAAGTCGGCGATTGTGTTTGCCGGGGAGATTAGCATAGGATTTATCACAGCGGCAGCAGTATTTTTCTATATTGATGCGGAAGGCGTCGTACATTTTTTTATGGACAATCCAGCGATTATCGCCTATGGAATCCGCTTTCTGCGCGGCTTTTGCCTTGGGCTGCCATTTCTTTGTATGGATTTTCTTGCAGTCGGCGTGTTTCAGGCGCTTGGCTATGGGAAAAATGCGCTTGTTTTTGCCATTATGAGAAAAATTGTGCTTGAGATACCAGCGCTGTATCTGTTGAATTATTTATTTCCGCTGTATGGGCTTGCCTACGCGCAGTTTGTCGCGGAACTTGTGCTTGCAATTGCGGCTGTTGTACAGCTTTTGCTAATCTTTCGCAGACTGGGTAGGAAACAAGAGTATCTTGAGGATGTATAACAGACCAAAGAACGGACAATGCTCATTTAGGGGCTTTTTGATAAAACAGGGAGGATAAAAAGATGTTGGAACTAGGAAAAGTGCAGTCATTAGTAATTGTAAAGGAACTGGAGTTTGGAGTGTACTTGGGAGAGGTGTTAAATGCCTCGATAGATGACAGAGTGTTGCTGCCAAAAAAACAAGTTCCGCAGGGAAGTAAAATTGGCGACTGCATAGAAGTATTTCTATATAAAGATTCTAAAGACAGAATCATTGCCACAACAAACAGACCGCTTCTGTGCGTGGGGGAAGTGGGAAAATTGAAAGTTTCTCAGGTGACAAAAATTGGTGCATTTCTCAATTGGGGGTTAGAAAAAGATGTTTTGCTGCCTTACAAAGAACAGACTTGCAAGGTTAAGGAGGGGGATGAAATTCTAGCAGCAATCTATATTGACAAGAGCAGCCGCCTTGCAGCAACAATGAAAGTATATCGTTATTTGCGGTCTGACAGCGACTATCAAAAGGAGGATATTGTACGTGGGACAGTCTATGAGATTCGAGATGAGTTTGGTGCTTTTGTTGCGGTTGATGACCAATTTACAGCTTTGATTCCGCGCAATGAATTGTATGGGGAAATTAAGGTGGGAGACGTTGTGACAGCGCGCGTGTCAGCAGTGAAGGAAGACGGAAAGCTTGATTTGAGCGTGCGGGAGAAGGCATATCTTCAGATTGGCAAGGATGCAGAACGGATTATGAGGCTAATAGAAAATCACAATGGTAAGTTACCCTTTACAGATAAGGCTGATCCGGAACGCATTCGGCAGGAGACTGGCATGAGCAAGAACGAATTTAAGCGGGCAGTGGGAAATCTGTTAAAAAGTGGAAAGATTGTGATTGCCTCGAATTCAATTTGTAAAACATTATAACAAGAAAAACGTCACAGTTCAGCTCAGGACTTTGCATTTACTGCAAATTATGACTTTATAAGTTACGTGAAACAGCATAGTGATTGAAATGCATCAAGCCACGGGACATGACTTTGACACCACGAAGTGGTTTTGAAAGGCGAAACTGTTACAGAAAAACAGCCCCGAAGGGCTGTCTTAGGCAGCGTGTATTCCATTACACACTAATGTCAATATTGGCACCAACTCCGGGATTGACAGAAAGTTCCATTGTGGAAGCATCAAGCAGTTCTGTCATAGAATTTGTGATCATTTCTGCTTGTTCCATTGATTTTGCCAACATAGCAGTGCCGACATCAGTCAACAGATTTGACTGCGCCATATGCATTGAAAGTCCCGGTATATCCATAAGCAACCCTCCATTCCTGCTTATCCAGTATAGTATTGCAGACTGGTTACTGTTCCCGGTTTAGAAGACCGCTCATAGTAACCATTCGGGGCAATATTTGAAGTTTTATTACACAAAAACCGCCCCTTACTTCTGAATTATGTTCTCACGGAATACGCAGTATATACGCATTCTTGCTCCGTGAAAAGTAACTCAAACTGCGATATTACGTAATATATTTCGGTAGAAAAAACGGAAAGCTTAAGATGTCGAAGTACCTTTTTCTATGGTGAAAATTTTTTGTGTATCTTGCATAAGCATCAAAAAAGGATTTTTTTTCATAAAATATTTCAAAATGCATAAAAAAGTTGTTGTTAGCTATAGATTTATTTGTATATATATATTAAAATAATAACAGAATGCGATAAAAGGGATACGGCACATCAATTATTTTTTGTGGATAATGTATAAGAAGGAGAGTGGCATATGATTTCAAATCAGATTATGCAGAATACCATCGAGGGAATTAAGGCGATTGCAAGAGTGGAGCTTTTTGTGGCAGATATTGATGGTAAATTGGTGGCTTCCACCAAAACGATAGGAGACAGCTTTGAAAATTCAGTTCTTGAATTTGTTAAGTCAGCCGCAGACAGTCAGGAGATCCAAGGATGCCAGTTCTTTAAAATTTATGATGACCAGCAACTCGAGTATATTTTAATTGCCAATGATGCGGGTGAAAATGCTTATATGGTAGGAAAGATGGCAGCATTTCAACTGCAGAACTTAATGGTGGCATACAAGGAGCGCTTTGATAAGGATAATTTTATCAAGAATCTGCTTTTGGATAATTTATTGTTGGTGGATATCTACAGCCGTTCCAAAAAGCTTCATATTCAGACGGATGTGAAACGCGCAGTTTTAATTGTGGAATCTCAGAATGGGAAAGACGCGAATATTTTAGAAAAGGTTCGGGAGAATTTTGGACAGAATGGCAGGGACTTTGTGACTGCGGTAGACGAGAACAATGTGATTGTTGTCAAGGAGATTGCGGACAATGAGACGAATCGTGATATTGACAAATATGCGCGCGCGATTGAGGACAGCCTAGTGAAAGATGGCATTAAGGACGTGCATATTTCTTATGGGACGAATGTTAAGGAAATCAAAGAAGTCAGTCGTTCTTACAAGGAGGCGAAAATGGCACTTGATGTAGGAAAGATTTTCTTTGCTGAGCGGGATATTATTGCATACAGTGAACTTGGGATTGGGCGGCTTATCTACCAGTTGCCGATTCCGCTCTGCAAGATGTTTATCAAGGAGATTTTTGGTGGAAAGAGTCCTGATGATTTTGATGATGAGACACTTACAACAATCAATAAGTTTTTTGAGAATTCTTTGAATGTGTCTGAGACTTCACGGCAGCTTTTTATTCATCGAAATACACTTGTCTATCGGTTGGACAAGCTTCAGAAAAGTACAGGGCTTGATTTGCGCATTTTTGAGGATGCGATTACATTTAAGATTGCACTGATGGTAGTGCGATATATGAAATATATGGAATCTTTTGAGTATTAAGGGAAAATTTAAGGGATTGAACTATAGGAGTGGAGTGAGAGATTGAAAACGACAGGAACTAGAAAACGCTCGGGTTCTGGTAACAATGATAAGGCGATTGTGATGGAACATGTGAGTAAGGCGTACACAGTGGGGATACCAGCATTAAACGACGTAAATGTGCATATAAATAAAGGAGAATTTGTGTTTATCGTGGGAGATAGCGGTTCAGGAAAATCGACGCTCATTAAACTGCTGCTCCGAGAACTTTTACCTACATCGGGAAAAATTATTGTAAATGGCACAGATGTGGTGCGGTTAAAGAGGCGCGCAATTCCTAAATTCCGAAGAAGTCTTGGCGTGGTGTTTCAGGATTTCCGCCTTTTAAAAGACAGGAATGTCTATGAAAACGTTGCTTTTGCGCAACGCATTATTCAGATGCCGAATCGGGAAATTAGAAAGAATGTTCCATCAATCCTTTCCACGGTGGGACTTGCAGGTAAGTACAAAGCAAAACCAAAGCAGCTTTCTGGTGGAGAACAGCAGCGAGTGGCACTTGCAAGAGCACTTGTCAATAAACCGCAGATTTTGCTTGCGGATGAGCCAACAGGAAATTTGGACCCCAAAAATTCATGGGAGATTATGAGTCTGCTGGAAAAGATAAATAATAATGGAACTACAGTTCTGGTAGTCACACACAATCGTGAGATTGTAAACGCCATGCAGAAACGGGTTATTACAATGAAGAAAGGCATCATTGTCAGTGATGAGGAAAAAGGTGGCTACATCGATGAGGATTAATACATTATTTTACTGTATATGGCAGGGAATACGCAATATCTTTAAAAATAAGTGGTTTACACTGGCATCTGTGGCAACAATTTCGGCGTGTTTGTTTTTGTTTGGTCTTTTCTATGCGATTTTAACGAATTTTGAGCATATGGTAAAGAATGCAGAGCAGGGATTATGTGTCAGTGCTTTGCTTGAGGAGGGACTAAGCGAGGAGCGCGTCGCGGAAATTCGTGGAATGATTATGCGCAGAACAGAAGTCAGCGATGTGGAATATGTGTCTGCGGAGGAGACTTGGGCGCAGTTCGTGGAGGAGAATCAGTTGGGAGATGTCAGCTTCTATACAGAAAATCCGCTTGAGGACTGTGCGCACTTTGATATTTTTCTGAGTGATGTTTCCATGCAGCCAGCACTGGTAAGCTATCTGGAATCGGTTGAGGGGATTCGTAAAATCAATCAATCATTTTTGACAGCGCAGGCACTCACAGGCGTCAATGCAATTATTGGTTATGTGTCATTGGGAATTATCCTTATTTTGTTTTTAGTATCTATCTTTTTGATTAGCAACACGGTATCTATTGGCATTTCTGTCAGAAAAGAAGAGATTCAGATTATGAAGTATATTGGTGCGACAGATTTTTTTACAAGGGCGCCGTTTGTGATTGAGGGTATGGTGATTGGGGTGATTGGTTCCTTCTTGCCACTGATTGCAGTGTACTTTATCTATAATGAAGCGATGATGTATGTGGTAAAGCGTTTTCCGTCACTGTCACAACTTTTGGCATTTCTGCCAGTGGAGACAGTATTTACGAACCTTGTGCCAGTGTGTATTGCGTTAGGTGTTGGTATTGGTTTTATAGGAAGTTTTACGACAGTGAGAAAGCATCTGAGTGTATAGGAATTTAGAAAGGGCAGTTTTTATGCGGAAATATACATCGTGCAATCTCTGTATCAATGCAGGCTGTATGACCAATCGTATCGTAAAAAAAACAGCAGTTTTTATGGTGGTGACTATCTTTGTGACTGCTATATTTATGAATACACGTTTATTTATCAGTCGGGCAGACAATGTATCCGATTTAAAAAAGAGCATTGAGCAGAAACAGCAGGAAATTAAGAATACACAAAATGAGAAGAAGCAGTTACAGTCGGGAATGACAGATGTCAAGTCGATGATAGAAGCGCTAGAACAGTCCAAGAAAGATCTGGCGTCGTATGTGACACAGCTCGATCAGAATCTTGGAGAGGTACAGACTAGAATTTCGGAGATTAAGGAGATGATTACGCAGAAAGAGGCAGAAATCACGCAGACGAAGGCTGAACTTGACGAAGCGATTGTAAAAGAGGAAACGCAGTATCAAAATATGAAGATACGTATTAAGAACATGTATGAACGCGGTGATAATTTTTATTTTGAGGCGATTTTAAATGCGCGTTCTTTTGGAGATATGCTTAACCGTGTGGATTATGTCGAAAAAATAACAGAATCTGACAAACGTATGTTTGATGAGTTCCGCGCAACAAGGCAGTATGTGGAGGTTTGCAAGGCACAACTTGAATCGGAACAGGAGCTTTTGGAAGAGGCAAAGAAGAACGTTGAGTCGGAAGAGGCATCTCTAAAGAGTCTGATTACACAAAAGCAGGCGGATATTAAGGCATATGAAGCCGATATTAATAATCGCGAGCAGATGTTGAGAGAGTACGAGGCTGAGATTGCAGCGCGCGATGCAGAAATTAAGGAACTTGAAGAGATTTCTAAAGCGCTTCAAAAACAGTTAGAACAGGAAAATAGGAAAAAGACTTATGATGGTGGAATGTTTACATGGCCTGCGCCATCGTATACACGGATATCAGATGATTATGGTATGCGTATGCATCCGACATTGAAGGTTGAAAAGTTCCACAATGGTCTTGATATGGCGGCACCGGGGGGGTCTCCAATACTTGCGGCGTATGATGGTACAGTTGTGGCGGCGGCTTACAGTAGCAGTATGGGAAATTATATTATGTTGTATCATGGCGATAACTTGTATACAATCTATATGCATGCGTCAAAATTATATGTCTCAAATGGAGCAGAAGTCAAAAAGGGGCAGAAGATTGCCGCAGTTGGCACTACAGGGAGATCAACAGGAAATCATCTGCACTTTGGTGTGCGGTTAAATGGAAATTATGTAAGTCCATGGAAGTATTTGAAGTAAGGAACTAAAAATAGAAAGGCATTGGAATGCAGAATCAATATTCAAATGGCAGTAATGGGACAAATAATAGTCAACAAAATTGTCCTATTAACAATAATATGATAAATAGTCCTACCAATAGAGAAGTAAAGCATCAGAAGAGTACAAAACATTATATTCTTGGCATTGTAACAGGCCTATTAGCAGCTTTTGCAGTCACGCTTGTCGTGACGGGAGCAGTGCGTATTTACCGGGCAATCTTGCCGGGCAGCAGAGGAAATGCAGCAGGTAGGGTTGAAAGTATCACAAATGGAAGTGTGGAGAGAAAGCTTGGTGTTCTGGAAGATACAATTAAAAAGTATTTCTGGAAAGATGTGGAGGAGGAAAAGCTGGAAGATGGGCTATATAAAGGATTGCTTAGTTCGCTGGAGGATCCCTACAGTGTCTACTATACTAATGAGGAGCTCATCGCATTACAGCAGCAGACAGAAGGAATTTACTATGGTATTGGCGCTTACATTCAAGACGGAGAGACGGGGTATGTCCAGATTAGTGGTGTGATTAAGAATACACCTGCGGAGGAAAGTGGTCTGATGCAGGGGGATTATATCTATAAAGTCAATGATGAAGATATGCAGGGCAAGGACAAATCCTATGTGGTAAGTAAGATTAAGGGAGAAGAACACACCTATGTTACCTTGACCATAATTAGAGAGAATGCGCCAGAACCATTAGAAATTGATGTGGAGCGCCGAAAGATTGAAAGTCCTACTGTTGAGTATGAAATGTTTGAAAATAAAATGGCTTATATACAAATTACAGAGTTTGACCTTGTGACAACAAAACAGTTTGAGACTGCCTATAATCAAGCTAAGACGGATGGAATGAAAGGGCTAATTATTGATTTACGCAGCAATCCTGGCGGAAATCTTTCGACAGTCTGTGATATTGCCCGCATGATTCTTCCAAAGGGCATGATTGTTTATACAGAGGATAAATATGGAGAGCGCGAAGAATATACCTGTAAGGGAGATAACAAAATTACAGTTCCGCTCGTTGTGCTTACAAACGGTTACAGTGCAAGTGCATCAGAGATTTTAGCAGGTGCAGTGAAAGACTACAAGATTGGAACGCTTGTAGGAACCACAACGTTTGGCAAAGGAATTGTGCAGAAGGTAATTAATCTGTCAGATGGTTCTGCAGTAAAGCTTACAGTGAGCAGTTATTTTACTCCCAATGGAAATAATATTCATGGGATTGGAATTGCGCCAGATGTGGAAGTTCCGTTTGATGCAGAACAATATAAGAATGGGACAGATAACCAACTAGAGAAAGCAAAAGAAATATTGGCAGGGATGATGTGAGAATATATTTTTAAAAATAGCAGCGTAAAAGCTGCTATTTTTATGCGCAGACCCGTGCAGAGCAGATAAGCCACTAAAGTGGTGTACAGGTCGCGCGGCGAGTAGGGAAGATAAGACTTCCCTATTCGATTACACATAGGTATCCAAAGGAATATGCCGCAAAGCCCTTATAAGAGCTTTGCGGCATATTAGTAAAATCTCATTTAACTTGGTTGATGAAATGGATTAGCGTGGTTGTTTTCTCACATCATCAACGTTTAGCGTACAGAAAACAGGTTCACTTCTGTTGGTGTAATACCAAAGTATCTTTCCATTGTCTACAATCGGTTTGCAGTCAGAAAGTGCACCTTCAAAGGTATAAATGCCGGAAACGGCCTCACCTGCTGCATTGAGAAGAACACTCTTTAGACTGGATACAGTTTGCTCTTTGCCATTCTCTCCCATAATCTTTTTGGATTCCATCCAGATCAGCACTGTTTCATTACTGTTTACTTTTACTAAATGAGGCGTGGATACAGATGTTTTATCTTCGGCTGTATAGTTTGTAATCCAGTGTAATTTTACTGCAGCATTTGTAAAATTATCTTGGGGTGTGCTACTTACGAAAATGTTTTTTACACCATTTCTATTCCACGGTTTTGCATCTTGATCAATGGAATTTCCAGCCACCAAATAATGGGTGGTTGTTGCTTCCAGACCACCTACAGAAGCTCCTGTCCACGGATTGTTACCACCTGTTGCGCCTTCTAGTCTTAGTGCAGTTACAGATTGAGATGATTGTGCTGATGTAAAATAGGTATTTCTATTTCCTGCCTTGCTATGCCTTGATAGCAGGACGCAACGCGGGTAAGCATCTCCATGATCCGCAGTGATTAAATAAGGGTCTGATAAAGTGATATATTGATTTAGGGAATGACTTGCTATTGCAGGACCTCCAAGTGTATAAAACTGGTTGATAAATTCCATATTGGAAATATCAATGCTAAATGCCATATTTGCCTGATGTTCGCTATACATCTTATGACCTGTACGCACATATAATATACCTTCATGATCTAACATGCGGACACTACTAAATGAAAATGGCTCATATGTATTAATACCAAACAGTCTGGCATCGTCTAACCTGTTCCAGTTTTTATCATATTTTACAAAACGAATCACTTCGACATTATCATTTTTGTTCGGATTTGATTGTCCGAAAACAAGGAAATAGTAGTCTTTTGTTGCGTAAAAACCACCAAATCTCGGCAATTCTGACTTTATCAATTTCTGTGAACGGAATTGATAATCTGCTGTATAGGTTTCGACATAAACTCCTTTACCACTAACAAATTCAACACGCGTTAAAGTACCATCATCATTCTGAAGCAAGGTAGAATTTACTTCAAGACCTTTTTCTTTGAAGTCCGAATAATTATGTCTATTTATATTGCTTGAAATAGCGGGGGTGTTGTTTGGTTCTTCAGGCGGCATATCTATTTTTAAAGTTTTTGTTACTTTTCCATCAAAATCAGCAAGTCCCTTTATGGTAACTTTGACTTTTTTACCCTTTTCTTCATAGTTTTCGATATGATAGTCAGCGTATTCTTGTAATTCTTTTTTGTTATATTTTAGTACAACTTTGCTTGGGACTTTATCTGTTGCCTTTGTTACACTTACAGAAGCTTTTTTAATATGCTGTGGTTTAATTTCAAATGTAATATTTGTGCTTCCTGTACAGTTATTACCAATCCCTTTGATTGTGATTCTGCCTGTACCTGAGTGAAGATTATTTGAATAAGCAACTGTATAGTCTTTGTTCAAAGTTAGTTTTTTGTTACGTATTGTTTTTATTGTTAGAGCGGGCTTTTGTTCTTTTCCGTTGTAGGTTTTGGGAGATATGTTGGTTATATCCACGTACTTTGGCGTACTATCTGTGGCTATCCTTTTATTGACATCTACCTTGTTAATCGTAAATGTACCTACAAACTTTCCTTTATATTGACCCTTTCCTGTGATAATCATCACTGCTGTTCCAACATTTATATTATTCTGATACTGCACTTTATAATCTTTGTTATTTTGCAGGTCTGTATCACCCATTTTAACTTTAACATTTCGTGTAATGGCTTTCCCAGTATATGTCGTATCTCCGGTAATCTCCAATTTGGCATTATTAATATAGTATTCTTTCTCAACATCATATACAGTGAGACTTATAGTAACAGATCCCTCATAGTTTGTGTTCGGCTTTGCTTCTAATGTTAACTTTACTTTCTTAGGATCTTCTCGATCATAACTAGCGAGAAACAAATTATTACCTAACCTTACAGAACCATCATAAATAACAATTGATGGAGTGCCGTTGTTGAGTATGCTGCCTGTGATAACTTTTAGTTTCTTGATGCTTTTACGAGTGATTGTAAAGTTTTTTGTTATACTTCCCGTATATTCTCCAATTCCTGTAATTGTTACAGAAGGTTGCGTTTTATCGGTATTAGCATTCGTATTATTTTTGTATGTTAGTGTATAGTCTCTGCCTTTTTTGAGTGTAACTCGTTTCTGGCCGTCGAGTATGGAAACAGTTACATTTGGCTCGTAGGGTTTACCATTATAAACGTTCGATTTAATATCTTTAATGTTGGTATCTGTTAAATCAGCAGTTAAATCTATTGGCGGGTCTATTGTAAAGTTTTTTGTTATACTTCCCGTATATTCTCCAGTTCCTGAAATCGTTACAGAAGCTGTATTTTCGCCTGGCTGAATATTGTTTTGATACTTGAGTGTATAATCTCTGTCTTTTTTGAGTGTAACTCGTTTCTTACCGTTCGATATGGAAACAGTTACACTGGGTTCATAAGGTTTACCATTATACCGCCTTGATTTAATCTCTTCAGGGTTAACTTTGGTCTCTGTTAAAGTATCAGTTAAATCTATTGGTGGATCTATTGTAAAGGGAAAAGCTTTACTTCCCTTATATTTATCCTTTCCTGTAATGATTACAGAAGCATTACCAGGATTTATATTATTTTTGTATGTAAGTGTATAGTCTCTGTCTTTTTTGAGTGTAATTCGTTTCTTGCCGTTCGATATGGAAACAGTTACACTGGGTTCATAAGGTTTACCATTATACCGTCTTGATTTAATTTCTTTAGGGCTAATTTGGGTAGCTGTCGATGTAGCACCTAAATCTATACGGGTATCTTGTGCTTTTGTTTCTTGTGAAGCACTCATACTAATGTCTGCATTATCCGCTGGCACCCACTTTGCATACAGCACAATATCTTCTGTGACAATATCGGTCTCAAAATCCCATGCATTGACGCAATCTGCTTCTCGATACCATTCTGCAAAGGTATATCCTTCTGCTGTTGGTGTTTCTGGCGCTGCAAATGTCTCGCCATTTGCTACAGTTACAGGTTCAATTTGTGTGCCAATTTCTTGCAATTCAAAAGTGACAAGACAAGTATCTGTTGCGTTGGTGGTTTGGGTTTCTGTTTCTCCCTCTGTCCATTTTGCATATAAAATGGTGTCTGATAATACTGTATCCACTGTAAAATCCCATGCATTCGTGCACTCAGATTCTTTAAACCAGCCTTCAAATTGGTATCCTTCATCTGTTGGCGGTTCCGGTGCAGTTAGAAGTTCACCACTCTTTGCAGTTAAGGATTCGATGGGGGTTCCATGCTCTTGCAGCTCAAAACTTACAGTATAAATGGGTGCGGAAGGGTCCTCTACCCATTTTGCATAGAGTGTAATATCCGCTGTTACAATGTCATTTTCAAAATCCCATATTGTTTCGCACCCTGCTTCTTTGAACCAGCCTTCCAATAAGAAACCTTCTTTGACTGGAGCTTCGGGCAGTTCAATTTTCTTGTTTTCCAGTATAGATTGTGCTGGGACAATGGTTCCACCATTGGATTCAAAAGTTACGGCGTAGCGCAAGGGTTCGTCTTCTGCCACAGTGTATACAAATTCAGCGATGTCGCTGTCCGCAAAGCCTTCCTTTACAGCGATTGCTTTCACTGTAATATCTTCTTCAATAGAGATTGGCTCGGTATATAAAGTGCTTTCTATAGAAGGCGTTGTGCCGTCTAAGGTATAATAGATTGTCGCATCATCCACACTTGTCAATATGAGCTTGGATTCTTTGGCAACCACTTCTCCTGATGATATGCTTGCTTCGGGTGCAGTTAGAGTTTCCTCTTCTTCAGCGATAGAGAAGAACTGAACCGTATAGCGAATATAAGGCTTTTCGTCTTTTGTAATTTCTATTTGAAATAAATCTTCGTCCTCGTAAGCGGTAATGTCTGATGTCCTCGGACGGAAAATAATACAGCCTTTTTGAGTGGTGCTGTTATTGTCCACATAGAAATCACCATCTGCGGAATCTTTTGAAAAGTTCCATTTCTTTCCATCGGATTCTCTTGTCAATGTCACCTGAATCTCGGAGGTTTTTAATGCTTCTCCGGTAGATACAGACCATGTATCGTCCTTGTCAAAATATTCAATAGGCATATTTTGGGCAGGCCATGCAATGCCGAATATACTTTCGATTTCACCAGAGTGGTCTGCTGTATACATGGCGCTATATATGCCGTTACTGCCCTTTACAGCGCCAAAACCAATCTGTTCCATAGATGGATTTAAAATGTTTCTGCGATATTCAAGTTGCGCTATAGCGTCTTTGTCCTTGGCTGCCATCCAAGAATCAAGAAGCATTTCGTTTAAGGTTTGTGTCTGTTGACTTGCATATGCAATATTGGAATGAGAGGCACCTTCACAACCTTGTTTAAATAGTTCGTCTGACATGTCATCGGGTTGCGATGGTTCAGAACTTAACTCGTTGTTAACATAGTTTACAAGTGCTGCGGATTGGCTCAAATCATTGTATTTATCATTGAGTGATATAGTATCATAGGGTAGACCAGCAATAAAACGAATTTGACGAACCATAGTAACTGCGGAGTGCAGTGTGTCATCGGATAAGGCGCCTGACTTATAAGGAGATGTCACAATAGGTTGTTCCTTATAAGTAATTTTGTCTGTTTTAGCAGCGTTTTCTTGTTCTAGAAATGCTAAGATTTCGTCGGTGGTTCGGTAAGACACTTGAAGTTTCGTATCTTGCTGTTTGGATTCTGTTGATTCTTCTGTTTCCGTTGATTCTTCTGTCTCGAGATCTGTTAGTGTTTCCGTTTCTGTTGATTTTTCCGTCTCGAGATCTGTTTCCGTTTCTGTTTTGGTTTCCGTCGATTCTTCTGTATTGAGATCTGTTAACGTTTCTGCTTCCGTTGATCCTTCTGTCTCGAAATCTGTTTCCGTTTCTGTTTTGGTTTCCGTTGATTTTTCCGTTTCAGGCTCTGTTTCCGCTTCTGTTTCCACTGATTCTTCCGTCTCAAGATCTGTTGATTCTTTCTCTTCTGTTTCGCGGACAGACTTTTGCTCTGTTTCATTGTTCTCTGTTGTTTCCTGTTGTGCAGCTGTACTTTGCTGTTCTACAGAAATTTCTTCTGGCAAGTCTCTAGTTTCAGAAGCCGATGCAGGAAAATCCATAGTGGTAAATACCATAGCAATTGATAACAGCATACAGAATAATTTTTTCTTTCTCATAAAACACCTCTACTTATTAAAAGCTGTTTAAAAATAGTTGCTGCTGGATGAGAACTATGGACGGACAGCAGTACATAGTTTTTCATCATGGGGGAGGGGGGGATAAAATCACATCCTTTCTAGGATAATACTTTACATGCATTCTAAAGCGCGTTAAAATACTAGATTTTGTGCAAAATTTATTTTTTAAGCACATTTAGGAAACTATATTCATAGTGAAAATGCATGTTTTGCACATGTAAGTTATTATACTATATAAATCCAGTAATTGCCAGTGTTTCTTAATTCTTGTATATGAAGTGTTTGATATTTGGTTACAGTTTGTGCCAACAGTTTTAGTCTTGCTGGCGTAAACAACAATATTAAAAGATAAGTATTTTGGCGCAGGCAGTAAAAATGCATTGAATGAATTGAAATAGGGCTACTGTAGTCCCACTAGCTTTAGACAATGGGTTACGGTAGCTAAAAGTAGTGGTCTGTGTTATACTTACGTTATGAGAACATGAAATTCTAAAAATAAACACAAATGTTTGTTACAATATTATATTATTTTTGTGTGTAAATATAGAAAGAAATTACTTATACTGGAAAAATATTGGAGGATATTAGGCAGTTACATGATAGAAGCAGAACCTACAATGTCCATTTGTAAAATTGTCAATTTGACGAAAAGCTGTAAAACATATCATATTTGGGAAGGATATTTGAATTATTTTAAGAAACGTTTTTAGAAAAAAGCACACGTTTTGGATAGATGGATACTTTGCTTGTAGTGCTAAAAAAGAGAAAAAATCTGTCAGTAGAATGTAGATATCAAAGTATAGGGTAGGAATTGGCCAAATTAACACCTGACGAGTTGATAGATAAACCGAACAATGTTTGGTTACGAGAACGATGCAACAGGAAGTCTTTTGGTTTTAGACAATGGGTAATTTATATGACCTTAAAAAAGCGGGATTGCGTTGTAGAATAGATAAAAGATCTGAAAAAAGAGGGTATAAAATAAGAGTTGCACAGATGGAAAGAATCCCTTATATGCTTATAGTTGGTAAGAAGAGGAGAAATACGAATTATATTTTTGTCCCCGCGGGAGAGAGTGGTGATTTGAGCGTTTTGTCAGTAAAACAGTTGTTGGAAGTTCTTCGCATAGAGGGCATAATGGGTAAATTTTAACAATAGCATTATTTTAAATAATTACATTTGTGTAAAATAGAATTATTTTCTTGTTGGGAAGTGCGAATATTTAATAGGTGTTAAAATAGATTGAGAATGGAGATTTGAAAAATGCGTATGTTGTTTGAACTAGACAAAAAGGATTATATTGTAGGAGGAAGCGTTTTTTGCAGACCTTCTGTGAGAGGTATTATTGTTAAAAATGGGAAGGTGGCAATGGTCCACAGTAGGAAGTATGATTACTATAAATTTCCGGGTGGTGGTATAGAGGACAATGAATCTAAGGAAGATGCGCTAATAAGGGAAGTTTTAGAGGAAACTGGTTTATGTGTAATTCGGGAATCTATCGCGGAATATGGGCAAGTTTATCGCATTCAAAAAGGCGAAAAAGCAGATATTTTTATACAGGATAATTATTATTATTTATGTCGTGTGGAGGATAATATTAAGCAACAAAATTTAGATGAATATGAAGCGGAAGAGGGATTTGTTCTTGAATATGTGACACCACAGCTTGTAGCAGATAAAAACAGAAAAAGTACAGTGGATAAGTTTAGTATGGAAATGCTGGAACGCGATGTAAAAGTATTGGAAATTTTAGTACAAGAAGGATATTTGTAAAAAAGCAATTCTATAAATAATATTAATTAATGCCCTTCTATATTGTTTACAAATGGAGCTGATGTGCTGATACAAATCATGTAAGTCCCCTCTTCTGTTTTGTCAACATAGCAATCCCATTCCTCCAATGCATAATATTTTGACATGCGATTTTCTATTTCCTCTTTTTGCAGTCCTGTTAAAAAGGTGATGGAGGATAGACAGTCAACATGGTTTCCAGTTCCTGAGGTATTTCCAGTTTTTGAATAAACAGTTACAATTTCAATATCAGAGATTTCTTTTTGTAGATTGTTTTGTAATGTAGTCGTTTGTTCTTTGGTTGCAAGATGATTAATGCACATACCAAAGGTTTCATATACTCCCCAAATTGCAATGAATATAACTGGCAAAAGGACTATTATAATGCCAAATCTTTTTAGCCATTTCATAGACAGTTTACCTCCAAAGTAATTTTATCTTCACATATACTTAATTTCTCAATTGACAGGATTTTTCTCTAAATAATATGCTATCAAATATAAGATTTTTGTCAATGTATTTTCAGAAATATTCAGATAGGTCTTTTAAAGAAAAAATTATAGTTTCGCCATAAGAAAACATAGTGGTCGAGATGCAAGCCATCAAACATGGCTTGATGGCTATAACAGAAAGTGAAAGGTCCAAGAAGATAATAAAGCGAAAAATTGGTTGATTCTGTTTCTAAAAATGATTTATAATAAAGATACGCTTGCAATTAGAAGGGATTATTAATGAAAATACAAGATTTTAAGAATAGAAAAACAGGTGATTGATATTTATGGAAAGGAACAAATCAACATGACATTATTAGAGTTAAATGGAAATTGGGAACTAAGGGACAAGGCAGGAGAGCTGCTCTGTCCAGTAAAGGTGCCGGGAAGTGTTATTTCAGGACTCTATGCATCGGGAAAAATTGTGCACCCGTATTATAGAGAGAATGAGTACGCAATACGCGAATTGTTTTGGAAGGATTATCAATTTGTGCGCAATTTTGTAGTAAATGAGGAATTATTTGCACAAGAGGAATTGAGTTTGGTCTGTGAAGGGCTTGACACATTCGCACAGATTTTTATTAATGGAAAGAAAATTGCATCTACAGACAATATGCATCGCACATACCGATTTTCTATTAAAACGTATGTACAGGTCGGTGAAAATGAAATTTGTATTGTATTTGGTTCTGTATTGCAATTTATAGAACATTATCAATACAAGAAAAATAAAACAATTTTGTATGGACCATGTGGTGCAATAAAGGGAAATCAGTTAGTCCGCAAGGCGCACTCTATGTTTGGCTGGGATTGGGGTCCACAGTTAGTAGATGCGGGAATTTGGCGGGATATTTATATTGAAGGAACCAGTGTTGTCCGTATTGAAGATGTGCGGATTCGGCAATATCATGAGGAGAATGGAAGTGTTTGTATTGATACAACAATAACGCTGTCTGATGTGATGCAGTCTAGGCAAAACAGCGCATTGGATAAAGCAAAATTAAAGCAGACAATCACTGTGACGCTTACAGAACAGAATGATGGTGATGCAAAACTGGTTGAAAAGGTTGTGGCAAAGCGTGTTGAGGAAACAGAGTTTCCTGTTATCTATGAGGCCAAGCTTGTTGTGCAGGAGCCAAAGCTCTGGTGGCCAAATGGTTACGGGCAGCAGCCGTTGTATGAACTGACTGTCTCTGCTGAATGCAATGGAGCGTGTGCGCAGTGTGTGAAAAAAATAATTGGTCTGCGCACGTTGACGATTTGTCAAGAAGCAGATGAGTGGGGGAATGAGTTTGCTTTTATAATAAATGGCGTAAAGATTTTTGCTAAAGGTGGAAATTACATACCAGAAGATGCGATTTATCCGTGGATTAAGGAATCGCGGATTGAATACTTGCTAAAATCTTGCGTTCGTGCGCATTTTAATTGTGTTCGTGTATGGGGCGGCGGATATTATCCCTCGGATACCTTTTATGATTTGTGTGATCAATATGGTTTAATTGTGTGGCAGGATTTAATGTACGCCTGCAATGTATATGATGTCACAGACGATTTTGCAGCTACAGTCAGACAAGAGACACTTGACAATGTGCGGCGGATTCGGCATCATGCGTCGCTAGGATTGTGGTGTGGCAACAATGAGATTGAGTCTGCATGGCATCACTGGAGTGGTTTTCAGAAGGAGTCTATGTATCTGCGCGCAGACTATATTAAATTATTTGAAGATATTTTGCCAAGAGCAGTGCGCGAGGCAGATGATGTGACCTTTTACTGGCCTTCGTCACCATCATCGGGAGGGTGTTTTGACGAGCCGGATTCTGACAGGCGCGGTGACGTGCACTACTGGGACGTATGGCATGGGCAAAAGCCATTTAGCGATTATCAAAAGTATTTTTTCCGGTTCTGTTCGGAGTTTGGATTTCAGTCGTTTCCCTGTCTGAAAACGGTAACGTCCTTTACTGAAGAAAAAGACAGAAATATTTTCTCAAAAGTAATGGAGAGTCATCAGAAAAATGCTTCTGCCAATGGGAAGATACTTTATTATCTGTCAGAAAATTTTAGGTATCCAAAAAATTTTAAAAGTTTATTGTATGTGTCACAGATTTTGCAAGGCATGGCGATTAAAAGCGGTGTGGATCACTGGCGGCGCAATAGAGGGCGTTGTATGGGAACACTTTACTGGCAAATTAATGATAACTGGCCAGTGGCTTCGTGGGCGAGCATTGACTATTATGGTCGATGGAAAGCATTGCATTATATGGCGGCAAAGTTTTATGCGCCAGTTGCGGTTAGTATTCAAAAAACAGTGGATTATATTTGTGTTTATCTTGAGAATGAAACATTTCTGGAACAGAACTGTAAGGTGACACTGCGCGTGCGTGATATGGCATTTCAGGTGATAAAGGAGTGGAAAGCGCAGGCGCAGATAAAGGGTTTAAGTGCATGTGCGTTGCTAAAATGTGAGATAGACACAATGTTTTTGAATTGTGAAGCTGGGGAGAAAGACATTGATAGAAATGAGATAGACAAATGCAATCTATTTCTTGAAGCCGAGGTGATACTTGCAGATGGAACCATTTTGACAGATGTTGATACCTTTGTGCCATACAAGCATATGGAACTGCCTAAACCGCATTTTACAACAGAGGTGAAGGAGACAGAAGACCAGTTTGAGATTACAGTGCAAAGTGATGTGTTTGCGCCGTTTGTGGAGCTGGATTTTGCAGATGCGGACGTTATTTTTAGTGATAATTTCTTTACTATTTCCAATGAAAAGCCAGTGAAAATCCAGCTGAAAAAAAGTGATATTTTGCGGGGAAGTTTTGCGGATGCGACAGATTTGAAAGCGCGGCTAATGCTTGTGAGTGTGGCGGAAACATATTAAGGAAACACTTTTCAGAAATGAAAGATGATTATTATAAATACAAAATGTTTGTTTGCTTTTTTCATAAAGAAGTAGTCAAACAGCAGAACATATGTTATAATATGAGTGGCAAGTGATGTAAATGTTATTTTAGTTGGAGAATCTTTATGAAAAAAGCAAAGAAAGTTGCGGCATTTATGTCTGGGTTTGGGATTATAATGCTATTTCTTTTTATCAGCATGGATCTGGTATTATGGTATCGGCAATCGCCTTGCTGCTAATGGACCACGCTATGGTCTGAATTTTCAGGAGAATGGTATAACTGTATTGATGTGGTTGCTTCTAGGCGCGTTATTATGTGGTATTGGACCGTTTGTCGCAATGCATATTTTGCTCAAGAACACAAACGCAATGGCACATGCATACAACAACGGGACAACCAGCAATGGTGTTTAGGAAATAGCCTCCTTTTAAGTGGACAATTTTCATTTTCAACGGACATTCATTTATTATACATAATTATGATATAACAATTACATATCACAGCCTAGTATCATTTAGTTAATCTAAATGATGTCGTCTTTAAGAATTTTAATCATAGGTCTAGTAAAGCGTTTTTTATAAAGCCCATTTACTAGACCTAATTATTAGATAAATTTTGGGTATAACAAGCAAATGGGTTCACATCTATTATTAAAACATTAATCAGAAATTCCTGTACGGTACTTTTTTATTTAAAAAACTTGTAAAGTGGTGTATAGTAGAAAATAGGAATCATAATAATTTATGTAACATAGAAAAAATATTGGAACAAGGAAAAATTTTAATTGAGAGTCAACAAGACGAAAGAATAATTACTTTAACAATTACAAACCTATGTAATTTACATTGCGTGCACTGTTGTATAGATGCAGGGGTAGAGAAAAACGAACTTTCAACAAATCAATTGTTGGAAGTAATATGAAAATGTTTGTTATAGAATCCTGATCGTATTGTTATAAGTGGCAGGGAACGGTTGATGCGCAATGATTTTTCATATATAATAATACATTTAAGAAAAGATTTTAAAGGCTATTTGATGTTAGCGGCAAATGCTTTATTAATAGATCAAACTAATGCAGCATTTATAAAATAGTAGAATTATCAAAGGTTGTTCCTGCAAAGCTGACAGATCAAATTTATTTGTCAATCATATGGGATTGATTTATCCATGTATGTTGTTAAGCAGGGGAGAATTTTGTATGGGAAACATTGTTGAGGGTATTCATATTGATTTGAGAGAAAAATAATCAGTTACTCAGATATTGAAATTGATGAATGTACTGAATGTAAATTGAAAAAAAGAAATGTAAAATTAATTTTGGAGGTTAATATGATATGTATCGTATCTTGATTCGTTTGCAGAAAAAAATACTCATATGTATTGCAATAGGAATTTTTTTTGCAATTTTTTTGGGATTTGGCATGGGTTGGATGGAAGAGTTTCAGAAAGAAGTGGCATATAAAGAATATCAGTATAATACAGGGAGTTACATTGCGTATTTTTCAGGGAATCTGGATGAACAGGATATCAATATCATCGTAAATGATAATCATATTTCACAGTGTGGAATTGTAACATACTATAAGAAAATATATGAGGGCAAAGGAAAAGATATATGGATCAGGGGAGCTAATGAGAACTATATGCTTCGAAATTCAATTGTTGTAAAGGGCAGGCTTCCGGAAAAAGAAAATGAGATCATTGCAGAGCAGTGGGTTTTGGAGGCAATCGGATTAGAGGCGAAAAACGGACAGGAGATTACGTTTTCCCTTGAGGATGAAGAGGGAAAGCAATCCACAGAAACATTTATTGTGTCAGGTGTTTTGGAAAACAGCGCTTACTCAAAGGAAAATGGATTGACAAATATATTTGTGCGTTATGATTTACAAAGAGATCGTTATCCGATTGTCAATCTGGATATAAAAGAAAAAGAAGATTTGTTGGAAAGTCTGGAAGATATCAAAGGGAAATTAATCAGTACAGATTCTTTTTATGAATACAGCAGTGAAGCAGGCGCAATGCGCCAACAACAATATACCCTGACAGGCGAACAGTTGGGAAAGTGTATTTTTTCAGCATTTTTATTATTATTTTACCTTTTATGTATTTTTCGACTGTTTGAAGAGCAATATATGCAGAATATTGCAAAAATGCGAATGTGTGGATTCAGTACACGGTATATTTTGGCTGTATATTATAAAATGGTTCTGGGATTGTATGTTGTTTTTTCATTGTTGGGATTGACAGCAGGTAAAGTCTGTATGGCATTTCTATCAAAGGCGGCACGGCTTGACCAGATACATTTCATATTTTGGGGAAGGCAGGTATCAATTCAACCCAAGACAGTTATGCCAATGGTTTTATGCATTTTTTTGTTTACTTTTGTTGCTGTATTGCTATTCCTAATATGGGTATCCTTCAAAAGTATGAGAGGAACGATTTTGATGCAGCTGCGGTATGGAGAGAGGGCAGAGAGAAAATCCTGTCGTATGAGAAAGGGAAAGCTGCATTATAAGACGGAGTGGATATCAATTATATTATTCATCTTAGCACAGGTTTTATGCTTGTCTGTGAGCTATCAGCAGCTCGCAAACGAGCGAAAAGCTGAATATGAAACTTTTTCACAATGCAGGAATGGGGATTTTCAGATTCTTGGATATCAGAGTGAAAATATTTCAAATGGCGCTACAAGAGAGCAGTTGGAAGAAGTAAAAAAATTACCGGGAACGATTGCTGTTGAAACGGCGATGGTTTTGCCTGTGAGGGTAAAAATCGAAGACGGTTTGCAGGTGGCAGATGATTATTATAAGATGTACAATGCGTACGCAAAGGATACTTATTACAGGGAGTTTATCGGTGAGGAGAAGGCAGGCGGCGATATTGTCTATAAGAGTTCACTGATGGGTTACAATGATGCGGCGCTCGGAAAGCTGTCTGATTATATTATAGAGGGCAGTATCGATATAGAAAAAATGAGGCATTCTAATACGGCGGTTCTCTTTGTGCCACAGTACGTTGAGGGCAGATACAGACAGAGATTTTATAAAAATGCAGATCGAGTGATGGATTACAATGTCGGAGACTTGATAACTGTCAAAATCAGAGACCAATATACAGAGGATATGGAACAGTACTGGAGCATGGAAGACCATACAGGCAGTCATGAGGAGGTATTTGAGGTAGGTGCAATTGTCTATTATCCTTATTTGCCCAATACATCAGTCATGGGATTGGTCAATCCAGATATTATTATAAGTAGTGACAGAATGTCGCAATTGACAGGGCAGCAAATCTGCAGGGTAGTAAATATTCAAATTGATCACAGGTGTAATGCGCAGAAATATATAAGGGAATTGAATAATATTTTTTCTTCAGTCGGGGGAATCACAGTAAATGATTTTATTTCAAAACGGATGGAACAGCAGATGAGAAATAGGATTTATGCGGTTATTGGGATTTTGTGGTCACTTTTGGTTGGTACTGGATTTATGGCTTGTGCGGTTATCGGGGTAAAGCATCATATTTTACAGCGCAAAAAAGATTTGGCATTATGCAGGATGATTGGTTTTTCTAAAAAATTACTTCAGACGGATGCGCGGAGAGAGGCAGGTATCTATTTTTTGTGGATTTCTATGCTTGCACTGGCTGGCACATTTGTTTTACAGTATATTATTTTTCTGCGCAGCGGGATGCAGGTGATGGGATTAGCGTTTTGGGGGAGAGAATATCAAAAAGCAATATTTATATTTATTAATTTCATAATACTCTATATACTATTTTATAGAAATACAAGTCTGATGCTGCGAGGAGAGATGATATCACAATATAGGGAGGAGTAGTAAATAAAATGAATGTTATAGAGGGAAGAAATCTAACAAAAATATATGGAAAAAAAGAAAATCAGACAGTGGCAATAAATCATATGGATATTTCTGTAAAATCCGGGGAATACCTTGCAATTACAGGAGCCAGCGGAAGTGGAAAAAGTACATTGTTACATTTGATCGGTGGTCTGGAATCTTATACAGATGGTACACTTATGGTCTGTGGTAAAGATTTGAATATGAATGATGAGGCTCTGTCAGCATTTCGCAGGCAAAACATTGGATTTATTTACCAGCAATTTCATTTATTTCCACAGCTTACAGTATATCAGAATATAGTACTTCCGGCGATGATTCATAAAAATGAAAGATATGAACAACGTGCTGTAGAGTTACTGGAATATCTTGATCTTTCAGATAAAAAGAATGCATTGCCATCTGAATTATCCGGAGGGCAACAGCAGCGTACTGCAATTGCAAGAGCATTAATTACCGGTGCAAAAATGATTTTGGCGGATGAGCCAACAGGAAATTTGGACAGTGCATCTGCGGAAAAAGTAAAAGTATTGTTGGAGCAGGTATGGAAAACATTCCACATAACTTTGATTGTAGTAACACATGATTTGAGTTATGCACAGAGAGCAGAACGCAGGATAGAAATGTGCGATGGAAGGATTTTGGCATGAAAGTGGCGGTCTTAGATACAGGTATAGTTCATTCCTGAAAGGAACACACTTTCTGGATAGGAATGGCTGAAAGAAGTGGATAAATTTGCGCTAACCAATGCAATTTACAATATGGATTCTGCCTATCAGAAATTTTTCAAAGAACATACAGGCTATCCAAAGTTTGAAAGTAAACATAATAATCGTAAGTCCTATACAACAAATTTCACAAATGGAAATATATCTGTAGATTTTGTGTGGGGAAATCAAACTGCCGAAACACAAAGGGATAAAAGCAAAACTACATAGAATATTTGAGGGAGAGATAAAATCAGCAACTGTTTCACAGATTCCAAGTGGAAAATATTATATATCTGTCCAAGTGGAAACAGAACATGAACAATTGCCACATACAGATGGACAAGTTGGACTGGATTTGGGTATAAAAGATCTGTGTATCACATCAGAGGGAATAAAATACAAAAATCCAAAAACGATAAAGAATTATGAGAAAAAACTTGCAAAAATGCAAAGACAGTTATCACATAAGGAAAAAAGAGCCATAATTATAAGAAACAGAAAAAGAAAATAGTGTTATGTTATGAGAAGATTGCGAATAGCAGAAAAGATTATCTACATAAGATTTCCCATGAAATTATTAGCGAAAACCAAGTGATAGTTTCAGAAAATCTACGAATAAAAAATATGGTAAAGAATCACCATCTGGAAAAAACAATATTAGATGTTTCATGGAATGAACGGACAAGATAATTGGAGTACAAAGCAGAATGGAATGGAAGGAAATACATCAAAATAGATACATTCTATGCAAGCAGTTAGATATATTCAGGGTGTGGATATCAGAATAGAAGAACAAAGAATTTGTCAGTCAGGGAATGGATATGCCCTGTTTGCAAGACAGACCATGACAGGAATATCAATGCTGCAAAGAATATATTAGAAGAAGGATTACGACGGATAGCATAAAGGAAATGATATAGGGAAGGGACTGTCCAAATTAACACCTGTGGAGATAGTATGTCTATGAAGCAGGAAGCCCATTGGCTTTAGACAACGGGTAGTTCACTAGTTGATTACATTAAGGAGTGTGATATAAGTGGTAAACACAATTGTTTTTCCGTCAAGCTTTTTTGATATATATAAAGTTGACGAGGATTTGCAGGAAGAATATAACGCAGTTATGGAAACTGGACTGTTTGATGTGGTGATATTTGGATATGAAAAATGGTTTGACGAGGGGAAACTAATATTAACTGGAGCGCCGTCAAGACAAGTGACAGCGGTTTATCGCGGGTGGATGATGAAACCAGAACAGTATGAGCAGTTTTACAATCAATTGCGAGCACACGGAATCTGTCTAGTGACAGAGCCAGAAGCGTATACAGCAATGCATGTTTTTCCAAATGTATATAAGTTTGTTGCAAAAGACACCGCTAAAATGCAGATTTTTCCATTACATAAAGAAATTAATATTACAGAAGTGAAAAAAGAATTTTCACGGTTTATGGTGAAAGACTATGTAAAGTCTGTTAAGGGTACAGAGTTTCCGCGATATTTTGACCATTTTATTGAACAAGATGCATTTAATCAATGGATGGAGGTGTTTTATCAATACCGTGGAAACCTGCTTACAGAAGGAATTTGTATTAAGGAATTTCTGGATTTAAAACAATACGAGGACAAAACAAATGAGTATCGTGTGTTTTATATCAACCATGAAATTGCGACTATATCGCGAAATTCTGGTCAGCCTCCAACTGCCGCTATGCCGCCAAAAGAACTTGTCGAGAAGTATTGTAATCTGCCAAGTGTGTTTTATACAATCGATTTTGCAGAGCTGGACAATGGCACTTGGCGGATTATAGAGGCGGGAGATGGCAGCGTATCTGGGCTTTCGGAGGGGCAGGATTACGGGGCATTTTTTCGAGCGCTTTATCAGTGCTTGTTATAGATAATGGTAGTTGTCTTTCTTTTTAATAAAAAAGTAGACAGTGATAATAAGTGCGAGTAGTTCCGCGGCTACAATTGCAAGCCAGATGCCATCAATGCCCCATAGGAGTGGGAGAATTAGTACGGCTGCAACTTGAAATAGCAGTGTTCGCAGAAAAGAAATAGCGGCGGAAACAACGCCATTTCCAAGTGCTGTAAAGAAGGCAGAACCGAAAATATTATAGCCCATAAATAAAAATGACAGTGAATATAAAGCCAGTGCGCGCGTGGTTAATTCGGTCAAATCAATATCATAGCCAACAAAAATTTTTGCAAGTGGCTGTGCAGTTAGGATTGCCAATGCTGTCAAAAGAATATTCCAAAGCGTAATTAGAGATAGGCTTTTTTTGAATAAGCCTTTTAATTCTATGTGATTTCCAGCGCCATAGTGATAGCCAATAATAGGCGCACTGCCAATGGAATAGCCAATAAAGATTGCTGCAAAGATAAAGCTTACATACATAATAATGCCATATGCGGCGACGCCATCTTCACCAATATAGTGCATTAGTTGGAAATTATATAATATATTGACAAGTGACATCGAAATATTGGTCATTAACTCGGAGGAGCCATTCATACAAGTTTTGCCTAAAATGCGCGCATTCAGTTTGGTTTTTACCAAGCGCAGTTTGCTTGTGTTTGGTCTTAAAAAATATATGAGCGGCACAAGTCCGCCGATTAATTGGCTTGCGGCAGTAGCTGCGGCTGCACCAACAATGCCCCAATGAAAAATAACAATAAAAACAAAATCAAGCAGCATATTGGTAACGCCCGCAGCTACAGTGACAGCAAGACCAAGCTGTGGGCGTTCGGCTGTGACCAGAAAACTCTGGAATACATTTTGCAACATAAATGCTGTCAGTGTACATAGGATAATACGACCATACACAACACAGTTGTCAAGCATCTCGCCGGCAGCGCCAAAAGCGGCGGCAATTGGACGCAAAAAGAGGAGACCAGCCAGTGTCAGTACGATACCGCTTCCAATAACAACATAGACCATCATGGAAAAATATTGATTTGCCTTGTCTGGTTTTCCCTCTCCGAGTGCTTGTGAGACAACGGCGCTTCCGCCTGTGCCAAACATAAATCCAACAGCACCCATAATCATTAAAAATGGCATGATTAGATTGACGGCGGCAAATGGCGTCTTTCCTACATAATTCGATACAAACAGACCATCAACCACACCATAAATGGAAGTAAAAATCATCATAATAATAGATGGGAAAACAAACCGTAATAATCGTGGTGTTGTAAAATGGTCTGATAATTGAATTTTCATTATAATGCTCCTTTCTGCATCTGACTGCGCAGGCAGTCCAGATATTTTTCTGTCAGTGAGAGTAATAAGTCTGTTTCGTCTGGTAACATTTGAGAGAGTGCCTCATTTTCCATAGTAATAATAGGTGCAATGGTTTCTTTTATAAATTGTTCGCCGGAAGGCGTTAGGAAAATATGCATTTCTCGTCCTTTTCCCGGCTTTAAACAAAGCATTCCTTCTTTTTCTAACTTATGAATTGCAGAGTGAATTGTTTGCTTGCGAGTAAATGCATAATCGCAGATGTCTTTCTGGCAACAACCATCGCCAAGTGCGGCAATGGCATAGAAGATATCAAAAACACTGTCGGAGATACCAAGTTGGACACAAAGATTATGATAAAATTCGGAAATTGCTTTGTTTAGGCGGTTTAGTTCATTTTGTTTAGGCAAGAGGTGTGGCGTCATGGTATAAAATTCCTTTCAAGTTTATTTTAAATTTCTTTTTCGGAACTGTGCAAAGGATTGGTGTGTAATTTATTTTATAGAGATATGTCCGATTTCATACTTGATATCTTAGTCCGAAATCAGATTTGTGTCAAGTATTTTTTATTTTAAGCGAAGTGTATTATATACAATATTGCAAAGTATAGGAAACATATGGTAAAATAGCGACGGATAAGGAATTGTAGAAGGGCAACTGATACAAATTGCAATGAAAATTACAAGTGTGATATCAGTTATAGTGCGAGAGAACAGCGCAAAGAGACTTCAAGAGTTTGACACAAATGTGAGGGGATTTAGATTGTTGTGTCTCTATCGTTTTGTAGGATTTTATGGACTTTGAGGGGTTATTAAAAATGGGGGAATTTTATAATGAGAGTGGAAAAGGCTACAGAAAACAGAAAATTAGATAAACACAGTATTAAGCAGATTATTATTCGTTATGTGACACAGTTGTCAATTTCATTGGGCATAATATTAGTGATTTTAATGATTGTGGCATCTTTGCGGTCAACTTCTGCTGTATTGCACGATAATTTACAGATTACGGCTCGAATTTCTGCACAGAATATCAGTTCCAATCTGCATCTGTTGACAGATAGAATGGACAGTATGGCACAAAAGTCAGAGTGGTCTGACACAAGCATGTCTGAGGCAGATATGCAGCAGCTAATTGACGCGTGTGAAGAGCGAGTGGAATTTGTGTGGATTGCGGCTTATGATACTACAGGGGCAAAGCTGTATGGGGACAGTCAAGCGCCGATATCAATTGTTGGAAAAGTTTATTATGACTATCTAACACAAACACAAAATTTGACAATTGGAAACCCAGAACATCAAGATGGTATCTGGCAAATCAGTGTGGGGATTCCAATATCAAACAAGGAAGGCGAGATTTTATTCTATTTGATTGGCAGTTATAAGTACGATATGCTCAATGACGTGTTGTCCAATATTAATATTGGCAATAAGGGGATTGCATATATTGTAGATGGTCAAGGTGACATTATTGCGGATAAAAATATGACAGATATGGATAAGACGAGAAATCTGTATGCAATGTACAGCTCCAAGACAAACCATCGTGTATTTGATGCTATGCTTGATTTTCGGACAGATACTAAAAGCGTATTTCTAAAAGGAGTACATTATTATATAGCCTATTCTCCAGTTGCAGGCACGAATTGGGTATTGCTGATAGCGGCACCGGGAGCCGATTTTCTTGGAACCTTAATATGGTCTGTTGTGCTTAGTGTGTTGGTTATTATTGCGCTTCAGATTTACATAACAAAACGAACTGTTCAGATTGCTGACCAGATATCAGGTTCTCTTTCTCATGTGACAGACCGCCTTACACTGTTGGCGGCAGGAAATCTTAAGGAAAAAGTGGTTTTTGCGGATAATAATGAGGAGGTAGAGGTTTTGACGACAGCACTGTCAAGTACAGTTTCTAGCCTTTCTAATTATATTGACAATATTACAGGATATTTGGGGTTGCTCTCCGCGGGGGATTACTCCAAAGAGATTGCGGGAGTTTTTGAAGGCGATTTTGTGGCAATACGCGAGGCGATGGCGCGAATTAGCGATGCCTTGAATGAGACCATGCATCGGATTCACGAGGCATCGGAGGCAGTCAGAAACAATTCTGCGGAGACGACAGCATATGCGAACAAACTCTATAATGGGTCGATTGAGCAGACAGATGCTTTAAAGCGCCTTACAGGAGAAATGGATTTAATTACAGATAAGACAGATGAAATTGATGAGAATGCACAGCGTGTCAAAGAGAGTGCAGATGCAGCAAAACATCGGGTTGATGAGGGACAGCGGCAGATGGAAGGCATGTTGCAGACAATGGACAGCATTCACCATGATATGCAGGAGATTATTACAATTAGTCAGTTGATTGAGGAGATTTCTTCACAGACGAGTCTTTTATCATTAAATGCTTCGATTGAGGCAGCGCGGGCGGGAGAGGCTGGAAAGGGTTTTGCGGTTGTGGCGCAGGAGATTGGAAAGTTGGCACAACAGACTGCCTCTGCACTAGAGAAAACAGGAATGATTATTGGAAAGGCAAGCATGGCGATTGACGAGGGAATGCGCACAGCGCAGGATACAGCGGAATCTTTTTGCAAGGTAAATCAGGCAACCAACGAGTTTATGGAGATTTCTGAGAATCTAATTCAAATTACCGTGCAACAGAAAGAAGCAATTGATACTGCATCACAGGAAGTACAAACTGTGTTGTCAATTGCTGATACGAACCAACAGTTTGCGCGAGATACAGATGAGACAGCGGCAGTGTCGATGAAACAAGTGGAAGAGCTAGAACAGATTGTTTCAATGGTAAAACTGCGAACGTAAATTATAAGAGAGCATATTTGTCAGGAGGGAAGATTTGATGAAGCATTTACTTCATAGAATAATAGTTGTCTTGATGACAATAATCCTATTATCAGGAATATTTGTAGGATGTGGAAGTACAAAAGGCTTAAAAGATGGTTTTTATACTGCTGAGATGTCAGCATATAGTCATGGGTGGATGGAATATTTGATTATACAAGTCAAGAATAATAAGATTGTGTCAGCAGAATTTAATGCCAGAAATGAGAGCGGTTTTATTAAGGCATGGGATAATGCTTATATGAAGAACATGATGCCAGGAAGTGCTACATATCCCAATAAATATACGCGTGAGTATGTACAACAGCTCATTGATGGTCAGACGGATACAAAGGTTGATGTTATTTCTGGTGCGACGAATTCTGGAAAAAATTTTGAAAAACTTGTTGTTGCGGTGCTAAAGCAGGCTGCTGTGGGAGATTCTTCAACAGTGGTTGTGGAGTGAAAGTGATATAAGACCTCTAAAGCAGATAAATGAAATATAGAAATCTGTTACTTTGGAGGTATTTTTTATGCTAGGATCAAAACACTTATCCAAATTTAGGGATATGGTATCACAAAAATATATTGATGACTATCTCCACAGGCGTTAATTCGGGCAGTCCCTGCCCTATAACAGTTATATATCGTACATTCTATTTTACGTGCTGAAGGACTGCTTGGTTTTCGCATTCTGATTTCTCAGTACAACCATCTATATACAGTTATCAATGTCGGTGTATGAATAAATGGTAACAAAAAATTTATACTATGACAACCATTACTTTTGGCTATCTTAACCCACCGTCTAAAGCCAGTGGGATTGTGGTCGCCCTATTTTCAAAACGAAATGCGTAGAAGTAGTATTAAACGGCAGTGGTTCCGTGAATGGCATTATTGTTATGTATGGAATATCCAGCCGTTCTGTTTTAAGGCAATGGATTAAGGTGTATAATGCCAATAGAGAACTTAAGCATTATGATCCCAAACAGGAGGTGTCATAAAACAGATGATAAAGTAGATGAGTTGGAATATTTAAGGTATGAAAACTTGTGGCTGAAGTGTCAGTTAGAAGAAAAGGATATGACAGTGGAACTGTTAAAAAGTGAAAGAATTCAAAAGGATGTGCGGCTTGGAAAAGTATGCCATGAGTAACATATTTAACAATGGAATATTTTCATGAAAAAAATGGAGTGTTGAATGGATGTGCAGATACCTTTTCTAGAAAACAAACAAATATAAAGAGAAATGTTATGCATAGAAAATGCCTACACCTCAAATCGAAATGTAAGCATTATCTGCATTAAATTTTAGATATTTCACCTGCCTGCTTGACAAGGGGCATATCAGTTGGGAGCACTGGCGTTTTTTGTTGTTTGATTGTTAGAAGTCAATATCCACATCGGCAAAAAAGAATCGATTGACAGGAGTTACATCTTGCCCATTGTCAGCTGACACATCATGAAAGTAGACAACTACTTCGTTCCCGAGTGTATTTTTATAATCGGGAGTAGCCCAATAAGAACCATTATAATAAACGATGTTTCCTGCTAGGATGGCGTCAGCCCATGTGTCAAGGGAAGTAGTGCCGTAGTTTGCCCATCCTGCCTGAGTGGACGGAGTTATATTTTCATAAAAGTTTGTGCAGATTCCGTATTCATTAAAGTTAAACGTAAAAACATCGGTAACAAGTTCGGAAAATCGCATTTCTCCGGTCGGTTCGCAGTAGTACCAGTTTTCGTTTACCTTAGTCCATCCGGTCTCCATATAACCATTTGAATCAAAGAAATACCATTTTCCATCAATTAGTTGCCAAGTATTTGCAGGATTGGTCCCGTCATCATTTTGATACCAGTAACCAGTAGCGTTTTGCTGCCATTCTCCGGCGTAGCAGGTAATACTCGAAGAACACATTACAGATACTGCAAGTAGGGCGCCAATAAATTTCTTTTTCATTTGAATACCTCTCTTTCTTTGAATAAATTAACCCGTTGGGCTAGATAAAATTGAAGAAACTTTAACAAAATATGCTATCCTATTTGTAGGAGATATAAAATCGAAAGGAGGCATCATTATGTTGAAGTTCCAAAATAATAATACCACTGTTATAGCAACTTTTAAAGACTTTATTTTAATCGGTTATGTTATTATTGATAACTTGTATCATCAGTTTGCTCCACCACAAGTCATAAACAGGCGGTATGTGTTAGATGCTAAACTGTCTGACTCTGAAATCATTACTATCAGTATTTGCGGCGGGCTGGCAGGCATTGATTCGGAAAATGTATGGTTTTCCTTTGTAAGATAAAACTACTGCCATCTCTTCCCGAAACTTTGCAGCCAGAACCATTTTAACAGAACAAGACGTGCACTTCTGCAAACGATAGAACTACTGCAGCAAAAAATTATTTCTGTTTTTAACCGTTCTATATCAAAAACTGTCAATGCCCGGTTCGCAATCGTTTCTCCAAATACCGCCTTTGTGTTTGGTTGAAATGCAGCCCCTATTTCTTCATCCGTTGCATTTTTATCAATATAAATGCACTCAATTCCTAACTGTCTGAGAGTATGTGAAAACAGATTGACAGAACCACCATAAATTTTTGTGGTACTGATAAAACTGTCTCCCGCATTACAGATATTGAGCAGCGACAATAGCACTGCCGCCTGACCTGATGTGGTACATAAATTTTTTTCCCGTGGACAAATGTATATCCGTCCAAACCAATCATCAGATTCACAATAGCAGCACGGTCACTGACTTTAATGCTCCTTTCCACAGGCTCGTTGCTGAAAAGCTCCTCTGAAAAATTGGAGGATTCATAGGTTCCCTGCACAAAACTAAGCCGGGGATATGGTTTTAAATCCTCCAGTTTAACTGATGTACGTTTTGCCAGCGGGTGATTTATACCAATAAAAATGTGAGGCATTGCCGTAAACAGTTCATAAAAGTTCAAATTATACTCCTCAAACAGCTTTCTTAGTACATTTTCATTGTTGTTGCAAAGATACAGGATTCCCAAATCACTGAACCTGTTTCGTACATCTTCCACAATCTGGTGTGTCTGCGTTTCATTCAGGATAAACTCAAACCTTTCCTGTCCAAAATGCTGTACCAGTTCCACAAACGCATTTGCCGTAAAGGTATAATGCTGCGTGGAAACACAAAATCTTTGTTTTGCAGGTTTTTATCAACATATTTTGATTCCAGAAGTTCCATCTGTTGAACAACCTGCCTTGCATATCCTAAAAACTCCATGCCCTCCTTTGTCAGTGCCACTCCTGCCCGGCAGCGGCTGAAAATGGTGATTCCAGCTTCCTTTTCTACTTCTTTGATAGCACCGGAAAGACTTGGCTGGGAAATATACAGTTCTTTTGCCGCTTCTGTAATAGAACCCCTTTCTGCAACGACTATCATGTATTTTAATTGTTGTAACGTCATACTTCCTCCTATCTCAGCAATCTGATAATAGTCTGATTGTAAAACAGTTTGCATCAGACAATATCATATCCAGCCAAAGATAATATCTTTAAAGCTCTGTCAAAATTTTCTTTTTTCACAAAAATATAATCTGTATTGAAAGTTGATATTGCAAAAATACTAATTTCATTATCAGTAAGAATACCCGATAATTTAGATAAAATTCCAATCAATGAAAAATCTAACATTTCCTGTATTCTAAATCCTTTCCACCCATCCTCCCGCTCTAACGTATTGGCAGGTGTATCTTCCGTAACACACACCAAAGAACATTCTTCATCTGTTTTTCCAATGAAATAAAACTCTTTATTTAAATTAATGTCAAATTCTGATGCAACTTTACAGACAGTTATATCATAGTTCAATTTTTTAAGTTCCATAATTATCTCCAAACTGACAGTTGTAAACGTTAAATTTATTATCTCGAAAGGCTTTTTTTCATCCAAATATGAGGACAGCCTTCATCATCATGAATATCTTCAAATTCAGTAAAACCTAAATTTTGACAAAAAGCAATTATCCTGCATTGGGCGTGTAAAGATATATTTTCCACCATTTTATTGGTTTGCCGCTATCAATAACATTGAAATTATAGCATATGTCTGGCTGAATCACAATAATATCTCTCGTTCTTTTGGCTTCCCCTTTTTCTTTTCTTCAACTTTGTCTGCTTGTCTGCCTTGTGGTAGTCCCGATACTTTGCCTGACAATTTCTTTTATCATATTTTCCAACAGATAAGGATATAAATAAACTATGCTTTAATATAGCTTTTTCCTATATTTCATAATATGTATCTACTGTTTATATTAGTTTTTTCTGTATTCTGAAAACCAGAACTCTTTAACTTCTGTAATTCCGAAAATCAGAATATAACAATACTGATAATAATTAGATTGAGTATAGTTATACTGAATTAATCCTATCCTAAATCCTTCTCTTTGCATCGTGGACAATGGCTACTACGGCTGAATCCTCCTATTTCTACCTATCACTAAAAGAAATATCTTTCACTTTTCTTCTCAAAATCTTTCGGCTCTCTGACAAAATCATTATATATTGTATAATCACTAATTATGATATTAGAATTGCTGATGATGCTTTTTAAATAGACTGTTTCCCTGTCCTTTGAACAAGGATAAATTTTTGGTGACATAAATGGCTCCTTTCTTGCTATGCAAAGGGAAAAATATATTTTCTGATGTTTTTAAAGTGATTGTTTTGTATAAGGTATACTGTCCGTTCATTTGCAGAATAAACAAAGGATACTCTGGTCGCCCACACGCCCTCTTGCCGGACAGCATGAAGCAACGTAAATGCGTCGGAAAGTAAAAACTTATTTTTGTAGCTGTCTAATAACTGCAAAGCCCGTTCATACCTGTCATCGCCCGGCACAATAAAATTTTTCGTGCTTTCTGGCTTTATCAAAGAATATTGATTACCAATGTGCGACCATAATAGCATCTATAAGAATATTTGTTGTATTTTATCATTATATTACTCATTCTATAAGATGTATAAAAATAGCAATCTCTAGAAATACTGTGGATAAAAATATATAGAGACTACTTCTTTGATCCATGTGATAAAATCGCGTGTTTTCTGTGTTCTTTTTATTCTAAAATGTTTCATTTTATCAAAATTTGTGATAAAATATTGAAAAAATATACTTTAGGAGGAAAAAGAATGAATGGACATCAATATGAACATCAATGTGCAAAGCGACTAAAGAGTAAAGGCTTTTATAATGTGTCAGTCACAAAAGGCAGTGGCGATCAAGGAATAGATGTTATTGCATACAGCGGAGGGAAAAAGTATGGGATACAGTGCAAACACTATTCTTCCCCTGTGGGAAATCATGCAGTTCAGGAAGCTTTTGCAGGGGCAAGATACTATAATTGCAATGTTGCTGTTGTAATGACAAATAATACTTTTACACGATCTGCAAAAGATTTGGCGAGCAAAACAGATGTGCTTTTATGGGATAAGAATAAAATACCATCAGGGACAAATGGTTTTTGGCTTACAAAATACGTAGGATTATTTGTTTTCATTATGGGAATTTTAGCAACAATAGCAATGTGGAAAACAGATAATATAAAACTTCCGGCATTACAAATGGTACAGATGGGGTCTCTTGTTCTGGGTGGATTGTTTGCTGTTTTTGAGTATGGAAATTGGAAAATGTCTTTTCTTTCAGGTATTGCTTATTTTCTTTCAGGATTTATGAATATAATATTTATTTTAATAACAAAGGGTAAGTTTGGATATGATTTAATATTTTTCTTGACAGTTGTGCTAATATCATTTATAAGAGCAAGTTACTTGTATAAGAGAGTGAATGGATTTCATATTTGGAAAAATGGACTTCGTGGGTTTATTAACAGTAGTTTTCGGTGATGGAAAGATAAGCTGTTATTGTTATTTGTTACTGTTCACTGCGTTCCAGTAACAGGTAAAAGTCCTTGCAAAATCACCTTTGGTGATGGATTTTTACTTGAATGCGATACGTTTTCGCACGGAATTAGCAGTGAATACTAATTCCTGTCTGAACAGTAACCATTATTTCGTTGTGTACACAAAAAAGTGCAACAAATGGGTTGCACTTTTTTGTGTACTATGATAATATGTATTGCAGTGACGCACAAATGTCCTTGCTAGGAAAACATGATTGTTGGTGTTGTGTATTAGGAAAAGGAAATGAAGATCGTATGGAAGAATCAACAACCTATTTTGTTGTAAAAAGGAGAGCTTTACCAGATGTTTTATTGAAGGTGGTCGAGGTAAACAGACTTTTGGAGACACAAAAAGTGTCATCGGTTCAGGAAGCAGTTGAGCGAGTGGGAATAAGCAGAAGTTCTTATTATAAATATAAGGAAGATATCTTTCCGTTTCATGATTCCGCGCAGGGAACAACGCTTACACTGGCCTGTAGAATGGATGATGAACCAGGGCTTTTATCAGATGTGCTGAAAGTAGTGGCAGAATTTGGAGCCAATATTCTTACAATACATCAGACAATACCAATTAATGGGATTGCATCTCTTTCGTTGAGCATTCAAATATTAGACATTACAAGTGATGTGTCGGCGATGGTGACAAAGATGGAGCAACAAAGAGGAGTGCACAATGTTAAGGTGTTGGGCAGGGAATGAGCAGAGAAAATACAGGAGGTTGGTGTAAAATGGTAAAGACAGCAATATTGGGATATGGTACGGTGGGAAGCGGTGTATATGAAGTTCTCAAAAAGAACAAAGATGTGATTTCTGGTAAATTAGGGGAAGAGATACAGGTTAAATATGTGCTTGACTTAAGAGAATTTGAGGGAGATCCAGTACAAGATGTATTAGTTCACGATATGAACTTGATTCTTGATGATCCAGAAGTGCAAATTGTGTGTGAGACTATGGGTGGTGAGCATCCAGCATATGATTTTACAAAAAGTGCACTTGAGCGTGGCAAAAGTGTATGTACTTCCAATAAAGAGCTTGTGGAAAAGCATGGTCCAGAGCTGATAAAGATTGCAGAAAAACATCAGTGTAGTTATCTGTTTGAAGCAAGTGTGGGTGGCGGCATACCGATTATTAGACCGCTGCGGACATCTCTTGCGCAGGAGGAAATTCTTTCCATAACAGGGATTCTAAATGGTACTACCAATTATATACTGACTAAGATGGAGACAGAGGGACTTGCCTTTGACACTGTGTTAGCAAGAGCACAGGAGAAAGGATATGCAGAAAAAAATCCAGATGCCGATATTCTTGGGTATGATGCTTGCAGAAAAATTTCAATTCTCACATCATTAGCGTATGGAAAAAAGGTTGATTTTCAGGATATTACCACAGAAGGAATTACAGCAATCACAGATATAGATTTTGCCTATGCAAAAAAAATGGGTGCAACCATCAAACTTTTTGCAAAGAGTGTTAAGAAAAATGGAAAGTATTATGCCATTGTAGCGCCGTTTATGGTAAAACCGGAGAATCCGCTCTATGCAGTAAAAGGAGTGTTTAATGCCATTTTAGTGAACGCGAATATGGGCGGAGAAACAATGTACTATGGCAAAGGCGCAGGAAAGCTTGCAACGGCGAGTGCAGTTGTGGCAGATGTTCTGGATTGTGCAAGGCATATTGGCAAACATTTGGATATTAAATGGGAGGATGAGAGACTTGAGATTTCTCCGATTGATGGTGCTGTGAGAAAGTTTTTTGTGCGTGTCTCCTTGACAGATGAAGAACAGATTAAAAAGGTGTTTGGCGAGGTTGAAATGTTTACAGGAGTGGCAAAAGGTGAGTGCGGATTTGTTACAGAAGAGATGACAGAGGCAGCGTATAGGGAAAGAGCAGCGAAATTTGACAATGTATTGTCTATGATTAGAGTCGATTAGAACAGAACACGTACTATATTTTTGAATAATAATATAGAGATAGAGAAAAATGTAATGTATCGACATTGCTTGTGGGAAAGGAATTGTATAAGATGAAAAAGGTAGTGAAATTTGGCGGAAGTTCACTGGCGAGTGCAGAACAGTTTGTGAAAGTTGGAAATATTATTCATGCAGATGAGGGCAGAAAATTTGTTGTTCCATCGGCGCCAGGGAAACGATTTGACAAAGATACAAAAGTGACAGATATGCTCTACACATGTTATGCGCTGGCGGAAAGGGATCATAATTTTAACGCGGAGATGGCACAGATTGAGCATCGTTATCAAGAGATTATTGATGGATTAAAGCTTGAGCTAGATCTTTCTTCTGAGTTTGATAAGATTATTGATAACTTTAAGCGGAAAGCAGGCTCAAATTATGCCGCCAGCCGCGGTGAGTATCTGAATGGAATCATTATGGCAAAGTATCTTGACTATGAGTTTATTGACTCAGCGGAATATATTCGCTTTAATGAAGATGGAGTATTTGATGCGATAAAAACACAAGAGTTACTTTCACAGAGACTTACAGGCGTGGAGAAAGCTGTTATTCCGGGATTTTACGGTGCAAAGGAAGATGGAACAGTTGTGACTTTCTCAAGAGGCGGATCGGATATTACAGGTTCCATTGTGGCAAAAGCGATACAGGCGGATGTCTATGAGAACTGGACAGATGTGTCTGGTGTCCTTGTTGCAGATCCACATATTATTGAGAACCCTAAGGTGATTGACATTATCACCTATGGCGAATTGCGAGAACTTTCTTATATGGGATTTAATGTTTTACATGAGGATGCAATTTTTCCAGTTCGCAAAGAAGGGATTCCAATCAATATTAGAAATACAAACCAGCCGGAAGATGAAGGGACATGGATTGTTGGTCATACATGCAAGAAGGCTAAGTATACGATTACAGGAATTGCAGGGAAGAAAGGATTTGCTTCTATTAATATAGAGAAGGATATGATGAACTCTGAGATTGGATTTGGAAGAAAGGTACTTCAAGTATTTGAAGAGTATAATATTTCCTTTGAGCATATGCCTTCGGGAATCGACACATTGAATGTGATGGTGCATCAGTCAGAGTTTGTTGACAAGGAGCAGAATATTCTATCAGGAATTAATAAGGCAGTCAGCCCAGATAATGTTGACATTCAGTCGGATTTGGCATTGATTGCTGTGGTGGGGCGTTGTATGAAGTCGCAGCGCGGAACAGTGGGCAGAATTTTTGCAGCGCTTGCCCATGCAAATGTGAATGTGCGGATGATTGATCAGGGTTCGAGTGAACAGAATGTTATTATCGGTGTAGCGAATGAGGATTTTGAGACCGCAATCAAAGCAATCTATGCAATTTTTGTAGATACAAAACTATAATCTGACACAACGATACAAAGGAATAGAAAATTGTATGCATAAGCGGTGAGCGTTATACTAAAAATATGTATGATAACAATAAAGCAGGGTCATATCTACCATTGCGGAAGATATGAGCTTGCTTTTTGGGTGTACATAGGATAAGATAGACAAGCAGAATTGGGGAATTGGAGGAGAACAAATGAGTCGTGAAATAAACACAAAAACACAGGAAAATAAGATGGGTGTAATGCCTGTGGACAAGCTATTGTTAAATATGTCTCTGCCAATGATGGTTTCCATGTTGGTTCAGGCACTTTATAATATTGTGGACAGTATTTTTGTGGCAAAACTTAGCGAGAATGCTTTGACTGCTGTATCGCTGGCGTTTCCACTACAAACGCTACTGATAGCGCTTGGCACAGGAACTGGAGTCGGTGTCAATTCACTTCTTTCCAAGCAGTTAGGAGAGAAAAACTATAAGCAGGTAAGTATAACTGCCATGAATGGAATTTTTTTGGCGGTTATGAGTTACCTTGTATTTGTGATAATTGGAATTGTAGGAGTCAGACCATTTTATGCGAGTCAAGTAAAGGACGCAGATTCAGAGATTCTTAAATTGGGAGTACAATATCTGACCATTGTGTGTGTATGCTCTTTTGGATTGTATGCACAGCTTATCTTTGAGAAACTTTTACAATCTACGGGAAAGACATTGTATTCCATGATTACACAGGCAGTTGGCGCTGTGATTAATATTATACTGGACCCAATTTTAATTTTTGGACTTTTGGGTATGCCAAAACTTGGTGTTATAGGTGCAGCGGTTGCGACCGTTATTGGACAGATTGTAGGGGGAATACTCGGACTGTATTTTAACATTAGAAAGAATGAAGAAATAAAGCTTTCTGTGAAAGCATTCCGACCAGATATGCGCACGATTGCAAATATTTACAAGGTTGGCGTGCCGTCTATTATTATGCAGGCGATTGGCTCTGTGATGACCTATGGAATGAATATGATACTGATTACTTTTTCCTCAACAGCCACCGCGGTATTTGGTGTTTATTTTAAGCTTCAAAGCTTTTTCTTTATGCCAATATTTGGACTGAACAATGGTTTGATACCGATTGTGGCGTACAATTATGGAGCTGGAAAAAGAAGTCGATTAATTAAGGCTATAAAGTGTAGTCTTATTTATGCGTTTCTCTTGCTTTGTGTGGGATTTATTGTGTTTGAGACAATACCAGAGGTATTGCTTGGCATGTTTGAGGCATCAGAAGAGATGCTCGCAATTGGTGTGCCTGCGCTGCGCGTTATCGGGATTCATTTTTTGGTTGCCTGGTTCTGCATTATTGCAGGCTCTGTGTTTCAGGCGCTTGGAAATGGAGTGTACAGTCTTATTGTATCCGTTGCCAGACAACTTGTAGTACTGTTGCCGGTTGCCTTTATTCTTGCAAGACTTGGAGGACTACATGCAGTATGGTGGGCATTTCCAATTGCAGAAGTGATGTCATTTTGCTTTTCAGCACTCTTTATGATTTTAATTAATAAGAAAGTAATACAAAATATCCCTGATAATATAACCTCTTAGCGCGAAAAACAAACCACTTGATGTAAAGCTATTTACATCGGTGGTTTGTTTCATTATGATAGAAGAAAGTTCAGTAGAACTATAAAAATTCTTTTGGATTGAATGATGGAGAAATATGATATTAGAAAAAAATTATTTTCAAATAGTTGATAGGCATGTGTGCCAGAGTGCGCAAGAGGTATAGAGATGAAGGTAAAAATTGAGATTGAGGAAGCACTAGAAGAGGATGAAGTGTTGATTCGTTGTCATGGACTGACGGAGGAAATTGCAATGATCCAAAAGGCGGTGCTTGAAATCGCAGGGGCAAAACAGAAGTTTGTATTTTATAAAGGGAACACAGAGTACTATCTTGTTCTGGATGATATTTTATTTTTTGAGACAGATGAGAAAGGAATTAGTGCACATACAAGAACAGACATCTATCAAAGCAAATACAGACTTTATGAGTTAGAAAATATCTTGCCGGGATTTTTTATAAGAGTATCTAAATCGACAATTTTAAATATAAATCATATTTACTCTATTGACCGAGATTTAGCTGCGTCGAGTGTGGTAGCGTTTTCTGGCACGCACAAGCAAGTTTATGTTTCTAGGTATTATTACAAACCATTGATTAGCAAATTGGAAGAAAAGAGGTTATATCGATGAAAAATAGAAAAATATTTTGGGGTATCTTTTTTATAGTGATGGCGGTTATTGTTGTTATCAGCAGGTTTGATATTTTGCCTAATATAAGTGTATTTACTTTTCTTGCAACAGTGATTTTTGGGTGGGTTTTGCTAGATGGTATACGACATAGAAATTTTTATGAAATTCTGTTCCCCATAGCATTTTTGTATATTCTCTATGATGAACCGCTGGGAATTGAGTTGTTGACACCTTGGACTGTTCTTGTCGCTGCTTTGTTTCTTAGTATTGGATTAACGCTATTGTTTGGCGGTAAAAAGCATCATAAACACGCGATTGAGTTCGAGTGGAATAGCAATGGTATTGGCAAAAACAATGAGCAGTGCGGCGGTGAATCGATTCACTGTGAAAATAATTTTGGCGCTGCAATACGATATATTCATTCAGATTGTTTTGCCAAAGCGCATCTTGAAAATAATTTTGGCACTATGACAGTCTATTTTGACAATGCCATAATTCAGGGAAATATTGCCAATGTAAAAGTGGATAACAATTTTGGTGAGATGATTCTCTATCTGCCAAAGGAATGGCGCATTCAAAATAATTTACAACACTGTTTTGGAAGCGTCAATGAGCATGGAAAACCAATTGAGACAAGCAATGCTACATTGCATCTATATGGTGACACAAGTTTTGGAAATGTGGAAATCTATTATGTATGAAGGGAGATTGATTGTGGGTATGGAAGTAAAAAGGAATACGTTCACAACGGACGCTATTAAGGATCTTGAAATTCGAGTGGCAGTGGCGAGTGTAGAAGTCAGAAGTTCAGAAGATGCGTTGATTCGAGTGGAAGCAGAAAATCTACAAGACATGGATTATACCTGCGAAGTACGAAATCAAAAGCTTGTAGTGATTTATGGCTTGGAGGGTAGAAAACATCTTGTCAATTTTAACTTGAAGGAGGCGGAAATTATCTTGTACCTTCCTCAAGGAAAAACATTTGAACATATTGAATTAGAAATCGGCGCAGGTAGTATTAATATGAAAGATGTTCCTGTTTTATGTAAGGATATGGAAGCAGAAATTGGTGCGGGAAAATGGCGTGTTGCATATCTAAAAGTATCAGAAAGGCTTGATTTGCAGATTGGTGCCGGCGAGGTAAAGATGAAATCGGCTACTGTTGGTACATTGAACTTGGAATGCGGTGTAGGTTCTTATATGTATAAAGGCTGTGTCACGAAAGATATTAAAGTGGACTGTGGCGTAGGAAACTGTAAATTTGAGTTGGAAAATAAAGAGAGCGATTTTAATTATGACGTTTTTTGTGCGTTGGGCAATGTTAAAATTAACAAAAGCAGTATTCGCTGCATGGGTTCCAAAAAAATATATTCTGACAGGAAAGCAAAGGGAACAGCGACGCTAAAATGTGGGCTTGGCAATATTGAACTAGATACAAACGAAAAAGAAGAGAAGGGCAAAGTGGCACTAGAAAAATAATTAGTAATTAAATTTGTAATAAAATGGTTGACTTTTGTGTTTTTATCTGATAGAATACAGAAGTATGTTTGAGAGAATATAAGTTGCGGATATGGCGGAATTGGCAGACGCGCCAGATTTAGGTTCTGGTGGGAGACCGTGCAGGTTCAAGTCCTGTTATCCGCATTGAAAGAACGCTTAAAATAAGCGTTCTTTTTACTTTGTGTTGTATAATTGAGGATGTAAATAGTTTTTGGGGATCATATCAAATCTTCGAAAGCCTGTAAAGGATGGAATATTTACCTTCATAGGTTTCTGAGGATTTAAGGACAGCTTCTAAGTAGTTTTAAGGGACAGTTTTTTGAAAGCAACGTACACTTTTAATCGGACACACCCTAAAAATTATACATTTTACTTAACAAATCCAATGTAATGGTGATATATCTGCTTCATTCACTACTTTATCAAGCACAAACTTAACGATTCCTTTTCTTCTGTATTCTTTAATAACATACATACTTGATGGCAATCCGATTTTTCCAGAAGGACAACTATAATAAGGTGGTTTTTCAACAAACGACATATCGCTTGTTCCCACAATTCTATTCTCATCAACTGCAAGCCATGAAACAAAAGTATTATCATCTAAATGCCTTTTGTAATAATCTTGAAGGTATGGCTTTAAATCAAATGTTGCTTCAGCTCCTTCTTCCTGCAGTTGCAATATACGTATTTCTATAAATATATGTAAATCCTTATCTACCAACTTTCTATAGTGAACTGCCATACCATCACCTTATTTATTTTAGCTTAGTCAAAATTATAACTACACAAATTCAATACACATAATTATTTATAAAACGCAAAGGCAAAAAGCAATGTCAGGATAGAAACTCCACATTTTGTTTCATTATTTTTTAACATCTCTAAGACACAGTCTTTTGAAACCCACTTTTTCATTTTTACTTCATTTTCATCAAAATTCATAGATTCTGTATCAATCTTTACAGCAAAAACATGACATATACAATCAGACATTCCATTAGATGGATTTTGGCTACATAAAACTTCAAATTTTTAACTGTACACCCTGTTTCTTCTATGCATTCCCGACGTGCAGCTTCTTCTTTTGATTCTCCATCTTCAACACGTCCCGCAGGAATTTCCCACTCTATACGCATTATGGTATATCTTTTAGATTGAAATTTCATCAGAAATCCCCAAAAGCCTTGATGAATCCGCTTCATCCATAACTGCAACTTTTGAAAGCCTTTTTTGTATCATTTCATTTCTGCTTTGCAAATCATCAGCAGCGGTTTGTGCTTCTTGGAGCTTTTTTTGCGTCTTAGAGATTAGTTGCCCAAACTTTTCGTACTGTGTTTTTACAGCACTTAAAGTTTTTAATATTTCCTTGGAATTTTTATTTACAGTCAGGTATCGAAACCCTATTGATAAACTGTTGAGTAGTGCAACAAGCGTTGTCGGACCAGATATAACAATCTTACATTCATTTTGACACCATTCTGTTAATCCGACAATACGTATTACTTCTGCGTATAATCCCTCTGTGGGAAGGAACATAATAGCAAAGTCTGTAGTGTTTGGAGGGTCTATGTATTTGTCTCTAATGGTTCTGGCTTCTGATTTGATTCTCTGCTCCAACTCTTTAACTGCTTGTTTTAAATTATCAGAATCCGCATTGTTTGAAGCATCTATTATTTTATTATATATATCAGACGGAAACTTAGAATCAATAGGTAAATAAATAAAAGCTCTTGAATCATCTTTATCAGGTATTTTAATCGCAAATTCAACTCTATCAGATGATTTGTTCTTTGTTGCAACATTTTCCTCATACTGTGAAGAATCCATGATATCCATCAAGATATTTTTCAATTGAAATTCTCCAAAAATGCCACGCGTTTTTACATTTGATAAAGTTTTTTGCAAATCTGAAACTCCCGCCGAAAGAGATTGCAGTTCTCCTAGACTTTTATACAATGTTGAAAGCTGGTCTCCAATTTGCTTAAAACTGGAATCAAGCCTTTCGTTTAAAGACTTGTCTAATTTTTCGTTAACATTATGTTGAATCTCATTTAACCGCTTATCATTTGTATTTTGTATTTCTTTTAATGCTTGAATAATTGTTTCCTGCATCTTATTTTGCGCGTCAGAATTATTCTTGAGCACTTCTATACCCATTTTGTGAAGAGAATCTTTTAAAGCTGATGATAAATCAAGCGTAGATTCATTTTGTATCTTTTGCTGCTGCATAATTATTTCACGAATCATTTGGTTTTCGGGTTGAATTTTTTCATAAATTTGCTTAACAATATCCTTTGATATAGAAGCTTTTGATATCCGAATTACCAAATACAAAAGTGCAAGTAAAAATATTAAAATTACTATCTCTAATGCAATAAATAATGTTTCCATGTCATTTCCTCTCTATTCTTCTTTTTCCAAAATTATACCATAAAATTATTGAGATTACGACTACATTATTTCAATCTCTGCATGTAGAAAAATCTTTTATGTTCTTTTTTGGTCATTTTCCTATCAGCGGTAGGCTTCGGGATTTTGCAGAAAAGCCTTTTATGCTTTTTTTAATTGCAAATAGTTGTATTGTGGTAACAGAATTATATAAAAGGTGCAAAAAGTAAAAGCCCGCCTATCAGCTTCTGGTATTTTCTTAGGGACTTTTGATAATACATTATTATACGACTGTGCTTATTCTTTTGGTTTGACAACTCTGTTATATCTTACTTTATTGGCATTATATTATTTTTGATTTTATAAAAATATATTTTATAGAAAATGATAGTTTCTTCTGTTATAATATACTATATTTTAATAATAATACAAATATTTATGGAGGAAATAAAATGAATACACCTACAATTGAAACAAAACGGTTACGATTAAGAAAATTTACAGAAGATGATATGGAAGCTTTATATAAAATTTATAGTGATGAAGAAGTGAACAAGTTTTTGCCGTGGTTTGCATTAAAAAATATGGAAGAAGCATATCAGTTTTTTTTGGAACGATATGCGGCAAAATATTCTGAACCGCAAGCATATGCTTATGCAATCTGTCTAAAAAACGATAATTATCCGATTGGCTACATAAAAGTTGATATGGAAGAGCATCATGATTTTGGCTATGGACTGCGAAAAGAATTTTGGCATCAAGGTATTGCTACGGAAGCTGGAGAAGCCATAATAACACAGGTGCAAAAAGATGGACTTCCATATATCACGGCTACTCATGATAGAAATAATCCTAGAAGTGGTGGTGTAATGAAAAATGTAGGAATGCAGTATCAATATTCCTATGAAGAACAATGGCAGCCCAAAGATATATTAGTTACATTTAGAATGTACCAGCTCAACCTCGATAAAAATACAGAGCGGGTTTACAAAAAATATTGGGATACATCTTCTGTACATTTTATAGAAACAGATATATAAAATCAATTATTTTGAGGGATTAAAATGAGTGAATTAAAACAAAATTATTATGGTAGTTTATGCACCGAAATGTATGAAATTTTACATGAACAAGCACCCCAAGACGAATTAAATTTTTATCTTTCTTATGCGGAAAAAGGAAAGAAGATTTTAGAGCCATTGTGTGGTAGTGGGCGTTTTCTTGTTCCGTTTATGGAACGCGGATTTGACATCTGTGGAATAGATTTATCTGGTGAAATGTTAAATAAGTTAAAACAAAAAGTGCCGAATGCAAAAATAGTTCAGGCAGATATTTTAGAGTATTCCTCCAGAGAGCTGTATGATTATATTTTTATTTCTTCTGGTTCGATGTCGCTATTTACAGATATGAATTTATGTAATAGAATTTTGGAGAAGATGAAAGATATGTTAGCCCCAAAAGGGAAATTTGTTTTTGCTGTTGATACAGTGGCAAATAGGTGTTTAGATAATAAGGATTACAAAACATCTGTTTCTGTAAAAACAAAGGAAGGCTTTGACCTAATATTAAAAAGTAAAAATTATTATGATGAACAGAGTCAAACACAATTTTCTCCAACAATATATGAATTATATAATGGAACACAACTGTTACAAAGTGAACCAATGGATTTTCAAACGCATCTTTACAAGTTTGGAGAAATAGAACAACGTCTAAGAGAAATTGGATTGAAACATATTGCAACGTATTCCTCTTTTCAGAAAGAGATAGCTTTTGATGATAAATGTGAGATGTTCTTACTAGAGTGCAGTTAATAAAAAGGTGCTGGAAGCTTTATGAAATGAAAGCCTCCAGCACCTTTTTATGCGCAGACCTGCGCAGAGGAAATATGCCACTAACGTGGCGCGACCTGCACAGAGGAAATATGTCACTAACGTGGCGTACAGGGCGCGACAAGGAGGGGAAAAGTTCTTTTACTCGATTGTATATAAGCACCCAAAGAAAGATAAATCTTTCTACCCAATTGCGTATATAAATGATTTCGTAAAGTTTCTAAGACTTGTAAAGCGGAGACGGAGGGATTCGAACCCTCGTATCAGTAAATACCGATAAACTGATTTCGAGTCAGTCCCGTTATGGCCTCTTCGGTACGTCTCCAGAAAACATAATATTATACTTCGCTTATGTGGTCTGTACAACGGATACAGAAACAAAGTTTATATTATAAATGGATTATAGCAGAAAATATACCATATGACAACGGTAATTTTAGTGGATTAGAATCTGTTAGTAACAGTGCTGTTTGATAGGGATTAAGATTTTTATACAAAATACAAAAAAGTGTAGCTTTTTTGCGTTTTGTGTTGTATTTGTAACGAAGGAGGTACAAAATGAAAGCAATCAATAGAAAACTTGTAGAAAAAAATTTGCTATCAGAAAGTTTAGGGGAAGGAGAACCGAAGCTAGACTTGTCTGGTTCTTCGTATGAAGAAGTGATTTGGAAAAATTCAGAGATGGTCTACAGATTGGCGTACTCTCTTGTTAGAACTCGCGCTGATGCAGATGATATTTATCAGGAGGTCTTTTTGCGTTATATACAGAAAGAACCAATATTTGAAAGTGCAGAACATGAAAGGGCATGGTTTCTGCGGGTGACAATCAATTGCAGCAAGAATTTTTGGAAATCGCCTTGGTTGCAGCGAAAAGTTGTAATGGAGATGGAAGACATAGAGGAGGCCGCGGCAAAAAATATAGAAGGAAAAACAGAACTGGCATATGGAATGTATGCGGAAACTTCTGCTCTGATTGATACAGTTAAGCAGCTACCGAACAAGTATCGTGTTGTTATACATCTATTTTACTATGAAGAATTATCTGTTGAGGAGATTGCAAAGATTACGGGGGCGAAGGAATCAACTGTGCGAACCAGATTGACAAGGGCGAGGCGTCAGTTGAGAACTCTGTTAAATAAAAATCAAGAATGGATAAGGGAGAGGATTTAATGTTCAAGAGTAGATATAAGGAAGCATACAACACCATTCGTCCATCAAAGGAGCTTATTTCAGATGTGATAAGACAGGCGAGGATAGAAAAAAGTCATGATAGAAAAAAAATTAAAAAGAACAGGTTTGTGCACAAGATAGCCCTTATTGCAGCGGCGGTTGTTGTCTGTTTTGTGATAGCAGTTCCGGTTTGCGCAGCACATATCCCAGCATTTTACAAAATTGTAGAATTTCTTTCTCCTGCATTGGCAGATCAGCTTATTCCAATTGAGAAGAGTTGCACTAGCCAAGGGATTACAATGCAGGTGGAAGCGATTCATTTAGTGGGCGATCAGGCGGATATTATTCTATCGCTGCAAGATGCAGAAGACAGTGGACAAGATTTGGTGCATGGTGTGATGGATTTGTATGACAGCTATGGATTGTCTGATTACACCAATGACAGTGTAATTGGAGGATGTCATTTTTTAACTTATGATGTGGTGGAGGATAAGGCATATTTTCAGGTGACAGTTCAGGCGGAAAAAGCGTATCAGGCAGATAAACTTCAATTTCGAGTACGCTCTGTTTTGTGTAATAAATACAAGGAAACAAAAGATGTCGATTTGTCGGGTGTTGCCTACACGGCGGACACAAAATGGGTGGAGTTGAATGGTAGTGGTGGGATTTTACCAGAAAAGGAGCTGCCAGATTCCATGAAAGGGGATTTTGGCACAGCAGAGGACCCGCTGCCTAGAACCAAAGTTTTGGATGAATTAAAAGTAGCGGACTGTGCAGCAGATGATTTTACTGTGACAGGTATTGCATATATGGATGGCGTGTTACGCGTTCAGATGTGTATGGGGGATAACTGGCGTTCGGATAGACATGTGGAACTATTTTTGCGGGATTCTGATGGAAATGAGCGATATTCGGACCGCAGCGTAAGTTGGTATGAGGAGGTTGGAGATACCAGTTATGACTTTTATGAATTTTGGTATATTGAGGATATTGCGCAAATTGAAGATTATTCCATGTATGGTATTTTTCATGATTCTGGAGAATTGATTGAGGGAGACTGGACTGTAACATTTCGTGTAGGGGATTGACAAATAAATAGAAAGTGGTAGAATAAATAAAAATATAGGAGGGCGCAGTATGAACGGATTAGGTTATATGCCAGTTTGTAGCAGCAGTTCAATATCGAAAACATGTAAAAAATTGTGTTTATGGGATTATTGCGCCTTTTTTGAGATTGTTTTATAAACACTTGTTTAGAAATAATAGTGCCGCAGTAATTCCACAACAGTTTGACTGATCTGAGAAGTTGAGCTGTTTTTTTTATGTGCATGGGCACCCAAAGAATATTGATTCCTATTCACGAGCGCATAAACTGCGTATTCCGCGAGAACATGATTTAAAAGTGAGGGGCGATTTTTGCAAAGCAAACTTTTAATATCGCCTTGAATCATTGTTATGAGCAATCCTCTATGCCGTGAATAATAACGAATATTGCCAACGAAGCTGACGGGTACCAGCACGGCAAGTAGGAGAAAAGTTTTTCCCCTACTCGATTTTGCTCGCGATACTGATAGAATTGTATTGTGGGAGACTATTTTATAGAAAAAAGAGGGATTACAGATGACATTTCAGATAGAAGAAAGTGAAACAATAAATGGAATAAAGGCAAGACAAAAGAATAAATTGCTGCGCAATATTCCATTAGATTATATTAATACATTGATAACAAACCTGAATATGCAGAGTGCAATATGGGTGCTCTATCTTGGATATTGTGGGCTGAATCTGGCACAAATTGGACTTGTCGAAGGAATTTATCACGCGACAAGCATTGTGTTTGAGATACCATCTGGCGCAGTGGCAGATTTGCTTGGCAGGAAAAGGAGTATGATTTTAAGTAAAATATGTATTGTTATTTCTTGTATAATCATGCTTTTTGCTAGAAGTTTTTGGTTTTTTGCTTTGAGTTTTATAATTCAGGCACTTGGAAATAATCTTAATTCTGGCTCAGAGGAAGCACTTGTGTATGACAGTATGAAATTTGCCGGGCAAGAAGAGCGCTATATGGGTGTGTGTGGTAGAATAAATATGCTAGTTGAGGTGTCGCAGGGGATTGCGACTGTTGTGGGTGGCATTCTTGCGGAATTTTCGTATGTCTGGTGTTATAGCACATGTCTGGTGATTGCGTTGCTTGCACTTATTCCCGTAATTTTAATGACAGAAGCACCATATACAAGTACACAGAATAGTCAATTATCCATCTGTGAAATGGTGGTGGGCCATTTTCAAAAATGTTTTGTGATTTTGCAATCAGATAGCCGGATACTAAAGATTATTGTGTGTTATTCTGCTATTTTTGCGTCAGAAACGTTACTGTTTTTTTATAGTCAACAGTACTATTATGAAATGGGATACAACAAAATTCAAATAAGCTTCATTTTGTTGGTGGTAGGATGTGTTTCTTGTGTTGGAGCGGCTATCAGTGAAAAGCTTTCTAAAAGGATTGGAAAGGGGACTGCGCAGGTAGGGGCATTTGTGATTGCAGTGGCATTTGTGGTATATGGATTTCACAATCTTTTTGTGTCTGTTGTGGCGTTTTCAGCGGCGGGATTTTTTAATGCGATGCTTTATCCGCTTCAGTCAAAACAGCTTAATTGTTTGATACCATCTGGGCAGCGGGCGACTCTAATTTCTGTGAACAGTATGTTTTTTTCGGTTGCGATGATTTTGTTGTTTCCGCTTGCCGGTATGTTGGCAGATTGGTGTGGACTTAGGACAATTTTGGTGACTGTCGGTGTAATACTACTTATATTATTGTTTTTCACGTCCTTGCATAAGGAGTGAAAATCATATGTCAAAATAGTTGCTGTTTTTACCAACAATCCTTAAAATTTTGCTAAAACAGACGGAAATAAACAGCAATTTTGGATACTATTTGCGGGATAGGAATGCACATAAACTGCACATTCCGTGAGAACATGATTCAGAAGCGAGGGGCGATTTTTGCGAAGCAAAACTTTTAATATTGTCCAGAATCGTTGCTATGAGTGGTTTTCTAGAACGTGAATGGCAACGAATTTTGCGCTTACATAAGGATAGAAATAGAAAAGGATTTCTTATTGACGAGTTTTTCAGTGGATGATAAACTAAAATATAATTGAGAAAGTTAAGGATAGCCTCCCAGCGTCTCCCATTTGGTACAATGGGATTCTGAGAGGCTATCACGCAGAAAAAGGAGGATGTTTTTATGTATGAGCAAATTAGAAAGCAAGCAAAACAATTGGTGGGAGCATTATTGTGCGCAGTGCTGCTGATTGGTTTGTTGCCTTTGCATGTTTTAGCAGCAGAGACTGTCAATGCTTTTATTTGTCCTAATATTATAGTTACAGTAGATGGCACTGGCTGGACCTTTTTTTCTGCATCTGGTACACAGATACACCCAATATTATATAACAATACAGTATATTTGCCTTTGCGTGGAGTTAGTGAGCTGATGGGTAAAAATTTAAATTGGGACCAATCCACATTGACTTATAATCTTTCTGGTACTAGAACCGCGGCGACAGTGACAGGTACTATGGATACCAACCCAGTACAACAGACTGTTCAGATTCAACTTTGCCCAGAGTTTATTATTGCGTTGGATGGTGTGCCTTGTACATTTTTAAATGAACAGGGCAATTTGCTTTGTCCAGTGTTTTACAATGGTGCAACTTATTTGCCTCTGTGTGCGGTCGGCCAGTTGATAGGGAAGACGGCAATGTGGGACGAAAAAACATATGCAGCCAGCCTTATTAGCGGGGACGGAATTTTTGTTGCAGATGCAGACAGTTTTGTCCAGATACCTGACAAAACGCAAGTTCCGTCTGCACAATCGGAAAATGGAGTCTATATTGGGGAGGAGAAGGCAAAAGATATCGCATTAGATCATGCCGGATTGATGGCGACGCAAGTTCATTTTATTAAGAGTAAGCTGGATTATGATAATGGTCGTTGGGAGTATAAGGTGGAATTTTACGCGGATGCTTATCAGGAATATGATTATGAGATTGATGCTGTTACAGGAGCAATCTTAAAATTTGACCAAGATGTGGAGAACTGGGCTACGCCAACACAGAACCAAAATACAAATAATTTTCAGATTGGAATGGAGAAGGCAAAAAGTATTGCACTTAGTCACGCGGGGTTATCTGGTAACCAGACTCGTTTTACGAAAGCCAAACTGGATTACGATGATGGTCGCTGGGAATACGAGATGGAGTTTATAAGTGGAGAGATGGAGTACGAAATTACAGTTGACGCGTACAGTGGTGCAGTTTTAGATTACGAAGTAGAATCAATCTATGATTAATTCAATACGTTGGAAAAGAGGAGAACCCAAATGAAAAAAATATTTATTGATGGAAGTGAAGGAACGACAGGGTTGCGTATTTTTGAGCGCTTTGAGGGAAGGGACGATATTGAGATTTTAAAGATTCCGTCAGAGCTGAGAAAAGATGCTGTGGAAGTTAGAAAATATATCAATGCTTCGGATATCACGTTTCTATGTTTGCCAGATGCGGCGGCAAGGGAGGCGGTGGCGATGGTTGAGAATAATAAGACAATTATTATTGACACGTCAACGGCGCATCGTACAGAGCCTGGTTGGGCGTATGGATACCCAGAACTTTCCAAAGCGCATCGTGATGCCATTCGGACAGGGAAGCGCATTGCGGTGCCAGGATGCTACGCAACGGGATTTATCACTATTGCATATCCAATGGTAGCGGATGGAATGCTGCCAAAGGATTATCCAGTTGCGGCGTTTGCGATGTCGGGTTACAGTGGTGCAGGCAAAAAAACGATTGCAGTGTACGAGGCAGAAAATCGGGATGAGGAACTGGATGCACCGCGAGAATATGCCCTAAGTCAGAATCATAAGCATTTAAAAGAGATGCAAGCGATTACAGGATTAGAAAGAATGCCATTGTTCTCACCGCTAATTTGTGATTATTATAGTGGAATGATAGTAACACTGCAGTTTTATACAGAGCTTTTGCGAAATAAACCGACTCCTGAGCAAGTACATGCCATGTTTACAAAATATTATGAGGGTGAGCAGTTTGTCAGAGTGATGCCATTTGGAAAAGAAACAGATTACAATGGATTTTTAGCTGGAAACACTTGTTCAGGTTGGGATGGCATTGAACTTTATGTGACTGGAAATGTTGATAGAATGCTTGTTAGCACGCGCTTTGACAATCTTGGAAAGGGTGCATCAGGCGCTGCGATACAATGTTTAAATATCATTCTTGGATGTGAGGAGAACAAGGGATTAGTACTATAACAGTCCTTTTGGATGGAGGTTTCGTATTATATGATACAATTGCCACAGGATTTTATGATTCGGATGCAGGATATGCTTGGGGAAGCGTATCCTGCTTTCCTGCGTAGTTATGAAGAAGAAAAGGTTCAAGCGCTGCGAGTGAACACATTGAAGGGAACAAGAGAAGATTGTCTAAAAAAAGCACCTTTTGTTAATCTGAACGTGGTTCCGTGGGAAGAAAACGGATTTTATTTTAATAATAAGGACAATAATATTGCGCTCGGAAAGTATCCATTTCACGAAGCGGGGGTTTATTACATACAGGAGCCAAGTGCAATGGCGCCTGCAGCGTATTTAGAGGCACAACCTAATGAGTATGTACTTGATTTGTGTGCTGCGCCCGGCGGAAAGACAACACAGATTGCTTCTTATATGAAAAATGAAGGGCTTCTTGTCTGTAATGAAATTCACCCGACACGGGCAAAAATACTCTCAGAAAATGTGGAGCGTATGGGAATTTGCAATGCCCTTGTCACAAATGAGACTCCACAGCATCTAACAGAGATATTTGGTACCTATTTTAACCGTATTCTAGTGGATGCGCCCTGTTCTGGCGAGGGCATGTTTCGGAAGAATGAGGAGGCGTGTAGTGCATGGAGTCTCGAGAATATTCAACTCTGTGCAGACAGGCAAGATGAAATTCTTGACTGTGCAGATCGTATGCTTTGTCCCGGCGGCAGATTAGTGTACTCAACTTGTACATTTGCCCCTGCTGAGAATGAAGGGAGTATTGCGCGCTTTTTAAAACGCCACTCAGAGTATCAGATTTTGGAAGCACGCAAATATGATGGAATGGCATCAGGTGTTCCTTTATGGGCGCATTCTAATATAGAAGCGTTAAGACAGACCATTAGATTATATCCACATCTAATTTGCGGAGAAGGGCATTATGTTGCTGTGTTACAAAAACAGGGCGAGGTGCAAAACGGTTATCAAAATTTTCCGGCAATTGGCTTACAAAAAGGGATACCAATAAAGGAAGCAAAAGAGTTTTTACAGTTTCAACAGGAGACGTTGCAAATAGATTTAACAATAGAAGCGCAAGAGTGTCTGTTAAAGTTTGGTGATCAACTGTATCTAATGCCACAGAAGATGCCGTCTATAAAAGGTCTAAAAGTCCTGCGTGCGGGATTGCATCTTGGCACGCTTAAAAAAAATCGTTTTGAGCCATCGCATGCGTTGGCGCTTGCCTTGAAAAAAAGTGATGTGCAGCGGACAATGGAGCTTGGGACAGTTGAAGCTGCGAGAGCCTATCTGGGAGGAATGACATTGAATTATAGTGGAGAAAAAGGCTGGCATTTGATAACTTTTCAGGGTTATAGTATTGGCTGGGGAAAGCTTGCAGGTCAGACTATGAAGAACCATTATCCAAAAGGGTTAAGGAAAGTGTGAAGCGTATGAAAACATCAAAAATTGCATTGAATCTTACTGAAGGCAAACCGATTAAGTTGATATTGCGATTTGCTATTCCAGTATTTTTGGGAAATCTGTTTCAAATTTGCTATAGCCTTGTTGACACAAAGATTGTGGGTAGTATTTTAGGGGAGGATGCGCTTGCAGCGGTAGGGTCAGTCTCCATTCTGTACACACTTTTGACAGGATTTTTTAATGGCTTAAGCCTTGGATTTAGCGTGATAACGGCGCGTTTTTACGGGAGTGGCGAGGAGCGGAAATTAAAGGAGAATGTGGCGGGGGCTATATTGCTTGGATATTTGACCGCTACTGTGCTTATTACGACAGTAGCAATATTTATTCGACCAATATTGACGCTTCTAAATGTGCCGCCGCAGCAAATGGATATGGCACTATCTTATATTACGCTGTTGGTATGGGGGATGTTTGTGACATTAGCATACAATCTCTGCGCTAATACACTCCGCGCGATTGGAGACTCAATTACGCCATTGATTTTTTTAGTGATAGCAGCTTTGACAAATGTCGCAATGGATTATTTGTTTATACTTGTCTTTCATATGGGAGTGAGAGGGGCAGCAGTGGCGACTATGCTTTCCCAGCTATTGTCCGTCGCACTCTGCCTAAACCGGATTCGACAGGGATTTCCAATATTACATCTTTCCAGAGAACATTTTGCATTGTCTAAAAAACAAGCAATTCTTCTATATGAGAGCGGGTTGTCTATGGGATTGATGTCCAGTTTGGTGAATTTTGGCTCACTTGTACTGCAAAGTGGCATTAATCAGCTTGGAACAAATATTATTGTGGCGCATACTGCGGCGCGGAAAATGTTTGAAATATGGGGACTGCCAGTGAGCGTACTCGGCTCCTCAATGGCGACGTACTGTGGACAGAATTATGGTGCAGGTAGGTATGACAGGATCCGACAGGGCATGAAAAGCGTGTTGATACTGGGCGCTGTGTGGGATGGGATTGTGTTTGTTCTGGCACATACAATTTCGCCTTATTTAATCCGTTTTCTCACAAGTTCAGACAATGAGGAAATTATCTATTGGGGGACAACTTATCTGAAAGTGGACATGTCTTTTTTGCTGGTGTGTCTGTTTATTGTAATTTTAAGGAATTGTATGCAAGGCTTTGGAGATCCAAAGACCCCGATTTTATCCAGTTTTATTGAGTTAGTGGGAAAACTAGTGTTTACCTTTGTGTTTGTGCGGTTGTTTGGATATTGGGGGATTATATGGACAGAGCCAGTGATCTGGTTTTTTATGGTGATACCATTAATTGTTATGACGCTTCGGAATCCTGTTATACTGGAGGCTAAAAAGACTGACCACTTGGTATAAAGGAATGCATAAAGTTGCACAAGGAAGTATGTCGCTTTGCGATAACCGAGTGATAAGAATGAAATTAGCAACAATAAGACTCTGGGAATCTATAAAAGAAAGGATTTGACATGAACAAGAAATATGAGATTGATATGTGCAGTGGTTCTGTGCTTGGAAGAATGCTGCTTTTTGCGTTACCGTTAATGTGTTCAAGCATTTTGCAATTGTTGTTTAACGCTGCGGATATTGTTGTGGTAGGGCGTTTTGCCGGTGATAATGCGTTGGCAGCAGTTGGTTCCAACACAGCATTGATTAATCTAATAACCAATATTTTTGTAGGGTTGTCTGTTGGAACAAACGTTCTAACGGCGCAGTATTATGGTGCTAAAAAAGACAGTGATTTAAAACAGACAGTACATACTTCAATGCTGTTAAGTCTATATTGTGGTTTGTTGCTCACTGTAATTGGATTGATTGGCGCGCCAGAACTTTTAAAGCTAATGCAGGCGCCTCCTGAAGTAATTGGTCTTGCAGTGCTTTATTTGAGAATTTATTTTCTTGGAATGGCATCCATGATGGTCTATAATTTTGGCAGTGCAATTCTAAGAGCAATTGGAGATACAAAGCGGCCATTGTACTATCTATTAAGTGCAGGAATTGTGAATGTATTGTTAAACCTGTTTTTTGTTATTGTCTGTCATTTGGGAGTGGCAGGAGTTGCGATGGCAACAGTAATCTCGCAGACAATCTCAGCATTTTTGGTGGTGCGCTGTCTTATCAAAGAGCAGGGTAGCATTCATCTTGAGTTGAAAGAACTTGCGATTTCTAAGGAAAAACTGGGAAAAATTATGCAGATTGGACTTCCGGCAGGTTTTCAAGGAACCATATTTTCACTGTCGAATGTTGTGATTCAATCAGCTGTTAACTCTTTTGGAAATATTGCGGTTGCAGGAAATTCTGCGGCAGCAAATATTGAAGGGTTTGTCTACATGGCAATGAATGCATTTCACCAAGCGACAATATCATTTACAAGCCAGAACTATGGGGCGCGGGAGTATAAGCGTATCTATAAAATACTGTTTGCGGGAGAATTTTGTGTGATAGTGACAGGTGTGGTACTTGGTAATTTGGCAGTATTTTTTGGGGAGGCATTGCTTGGAATCTATTCGCCAAGTCCGGATGTTATCACAGCTGGAATGGAACGTGTTAGGATTATATGTACACTCTATGCGCTCTGTGGCATTATGGATGTGCTGGTAGGCTCACTGCGCGGAATTGGCTATTCCATTATTCCAATGATTGTCTCTTTGGTTGGCGCCTGTGGACTGCGCTTGGTGTGGATTGCAACCATATTTCAGATACCAGAGTATCATAGCCTCACAACTGTGTATCTGTCCTATCCAATTACATGGACAATCACGCTGTCTGTACATGCAATTACGTTTTGGCTGGCAGCGCGCAAGGTATTAAGAAACTGTTAATAAGAAAATAACAGACACATCTTGATTTATCTGTTTCTTTGATAGTACAAGTTATTTTAAAACAGTTCCTAAATTATGGTGCACGTTTGGCAGAAAATATTTTTTAAACGCGCTTTAGAATAAAAAATGTAAAAATTTGTGCAGAAGGCCATATATAGCCCAAAAAACAAATACAAATTTTGTAAGATAATAGTAAGTAACGCTGCTGAAGACAAAGTAAAAATTTAGCGTAGTATTGTTGCATGACATATTGTTAGAATTTATGAAATTTGTATTGGGGTGAATGGTATTGAAGACACAGGAAGCCGTGGTGGCGAGAATAAAAAACTTATGCAGCGAAAAGAATATGAAAATATCGCAGTTGGCATATGTCTCAGGAATGCCGCCTTCAACACTCAAAAACATTATGAAAGGAAACAGTAAGAACACGGGGATTGTCACAATTAAGATGATTTGTGATGGATTAAATGTTTCCTTGGAAGATTTTTTCCACAACGGGGTGTTCCGAGACTTGGAACAGGAGATTAAGTAAGTACTTGACTACAAAAGATAATGGAAAATGAAAAGAAATGTGTTGATTATAGAGGATAATGAGGCATGCAGAAATGCACTGGCGGAAATAACACAAGAGTGTGAGTCTGCCGGTGCTGTTTTTTGTGTTGACAATTGTGCAGAAGCTTACAGATATGCAATTGAGGAGGAAATTCATCTGTTTGTGGTCGACATAGTACTTGAGCCATCAAAATCGGGAGATGTTTCTGGCATGATTTTTGCAGATAAAATCAGGAAGATGGAGCAATATCAATATACACCGATTATTTTTGTGACAAGCCTTGTCGATGAGAAATTATTTGCGTATCAGAATTTGTACTGTTCGAGTTATATTGAGAAGCCGATTGACTTTGTGCGGGTGAAACATGAGATTTCCAGAGCATTGGGACAGCCAGTGCGCGGTGAGAGCGAGATTAAATTTTATTACTACAGGAAAGATGGTGTTATTTATAGCTTGGAGACAGATAAAATTATTTGTATAGAATCAGTCCATAGGCAGTTGACTGCATATACAACAGAACAGGAAGCCCGAATGCCGTACAAGACGTTGAAGAAAGTGATGCGTGAATTGCCACAGAGCTATTTTATACAGTGTAGCAAAAGTATGATTGTTAACAGGAAATACATTGACAATATTGATAACACAAACTGCTATCTCACAATGAAGGATGGAAGAAAGATTGAGATTGGTAGCAGTAGAAGGAAGCGCTTTTTGGATGAGTTATGATAGTTACTTTTATTGAAGTGTTTTTGGAATATTTGGGCATTGTAATGTTTATGTACAAGGCTGCAGGGAAAAAATTTACAGTCAGCAAAGAATTTTTAATAACTGCATTTGCTGAATATATAGTGGTGATACTATCTGGCAGATATATAGACAATAGATTGGGAATGATATTTCTATATGTTATGCTGTTTTTGTTTGCAAAAATTAGACTCTCCAATAACTGGAAAACTGCTGTAAGAGTATTTGGAACAATGCTAATTGGTATTCCAGTAATGGAGATATTGATATACTATTTGCTGAAAGATTTTATGATAGAACTGGAAGATTATAGATGGTATGGTATTTTTGTAAACTGTATTATTTGTGCTTTAATTCTGCTTTGGAAAGAAAAATATATTTATAAACTTGGAACAAAGATTACCCGATTTAAAGAAATATTTCTTGTCATACTATTTGTCCTATTTTTCTTTGAGCTATTGCTTCTGTACAAAAAAGATGGATATATTACAACGCAAGTACAAATACAAGCACTTGTTAGTGTTGGTGGTCTAGTTCTTGTAATGGTTTTATGGATGAGTTCTGAAATGGAAAAAGAAGAGAAGCAGGAAGAACTAAAAATGTATGAACTGTATACAAAAACTTTTGAAGATTTAATAACTGCAATTAGAATTAAACAGCATGAGTTTAACAATCACATTAATGCTATTAAATGTCTGCCCTACACAGTTCAAAGTGCAAAAGAATTAATTGCAGAGCAAAATAGATATTGTGATGCAGTATTAGAGGACACAGAGATTGTAAAACTTTTAAAGTTGGAATCTTCTCCAGTGCTATGTGGATTTTTGTATTCCAAACTAATTTTTGCCCAATCTTTAGATATTAATGTTACCTATGAGGTCGATCCTATTCATGTTGAGCGCTATATAACAATACATCATTTTATAGAAATAATAGGTGTTTTGTTTGACAATGCAGTGGAGGCATTGGTGAAAGATGGGAGAGCAGACAGTAGTTGTAATGAGATTATTTTGAAACTGTCTTCTTATAAGGATACAAAACTTTTGCTGGAAATTGCAAATATTAGCAGAATTTATACCAATGAGGAGATAGAAGAATTTTTTGTGACAGGAAAAAGCAGTAAAGGTGATAACAGGGGTATAGGATTATCGCGCATGAAATTGTTAATACAAAAATATAAAGCGGAACTTTATGCTGCCAATCAACAATATTATGGAGAAAATTATTTGAGTTTTAGAATTATATTTCCATTGAAATAACGTGATCACAATCCCATTCACTTTAGACAATAGCACCTTGTTAAGCTGCTGTTAGACTAAGAACTGAAAATAACTATACGCACCAATTTCTAAAATAATGAATTACAAAACTTGCTTATTCCTGCAAGCAATAAGCCAAAAGGCTGCAAAGCAGATGCTTAGGGAATGTCGCGAGGGTCTAATACCCCGCAGCTTGCTGTGTTGCAGGTTTGATACCTTGTCAGCTTGCTGTGGGGTCGTTGCCTTCTTTGATAACACAAGACAAAAAACTTGTTGCAGGCCACTATACCAATGCCTTTTTAATGCACATTCAAAAAATATTTTGTGTTGTTAGTATTATTTTTGTTAAACGTTGTAATAGTGATATAAAAATGTGCATCGTTATTTTCAGAAGATCTATTACTCTTCGTCTAAGTTAGGATACTCTGGCTCCCCAAAGAAAAAGATACTTGGACCACAATGAGGCATTCCGTCTAAGGCGCCAAACAATACAATAGCTGCCAGAGAAAGGACAGCAAACATAATTTTATCAACAGCATTTTTTGTGAAGTTCTGAATCATTTTAAAAATCTCCTTTTGATGTAAAGTTTTATAAAGGTTCTTCCCAATATTTAAGAATTATAGGAAAATAACGAAAAGGTAAGAAATAAATTACCGTGTTGTATTGAGTCGAACCAAGTTTCGTTTTCCTATTATTAACTGCATTGTATGCAGAATAATGGACCAATAAAGAATAGGTGCAAAATTTGTCTGATAAATTAGAATTGCAATAATAGCCTCGCAACCCGCCGCAATAAGTGCCGCGCGTTTGTGATGAAGCAGTTTTGCATCAGAAAGGCTGGGTCTTGAAGGAGATCGCACCTGTCCAATTTGATAGATAATTATAATACAGAGCACAAGCAAGATAATCCCAATTTTAAATGGAATAAGAATTTTGCTAAGCAGTGCAACAATCAAAAACAGATATACAAAAGAGAATGCAAAGCACGACCAATAATGTCGAAAATGAAGTCCACCAGAAATTGTGCGCAGTGGAAATTGTACGATAAAGGTAAGCAAAAATTCTGGTAACATGTGTAACATACTAAAGATAAATAAAAATAATACGAGTTTACTAACATCATATAAAATACATTTCAGATAATATATAAAAAGTTTTTGTTCTCGAACGGTTAAGTTCATATTTTCCCGAATATAATTATTGATGTAATTCAATATTGGTATCTCCTCTTGTATGACTGATTGCTATATCAGTTTGTTTGACTTTGCAATAACTATCCATAGTATATTGCAAAGAAGCGCCAACATCATATTTTCAAAACAAACATGTCGAAAATTGTAATAAACGGACAGAATTGACCAAAATATGGAAGTTGGATGCAAGATATACATACTTCATTTGCAAAAACAATATTTTCTTTTAAAATGCATTAACCTGAAAAAAAGTGATAGAAGATATTGCAATGTAAGGAGGTCGTTTATGGAAGCAGAACGAATGAGATTGTACAAGGAGATAGGAGCAAGAATTAAAGCGCTTAGATTAGAAAAGGGATATACAAGGGAAAGTATGGCAGCGCATATAAAACTTTCGGGTAAGTTTTTGTATGAAATTGAGTTTGGAAGAAAAGGATTTTCGGTGGATGTGCTTTTGCGCATTGCCAATTATCTGGAAACTGGTTGTGATTATATTATGACAGGAAAGGAATACATCATAAAAGAAAGCGTTATGAATAAAAATTGAATAGTTACAAATAATGACCATGTATATTAAGAAGCGATTTTAAGTTTTTAAAAGCACTTTGGAAAGGCATGGTTTTTTTGTGGCAAATATTGTATTGTATTTAATGGCAAAACAAAATGTAGCTTTATCGAAATCTGATGTGGAGCTGAGCGATGTGGCAAGTGTCTACTGTGAGGATGAGACTGTCAAGGCAAAAGTGGAAGCATTAAAAATCCATCGATTTCGGCAGGATGGGCAACCGCGGGTAGTGGTTAGCATCCTAAAGATTATTGAGCAGATTACAAAGCTCTGCCCGGGGATTACCGTGGAAAGCATTGGTGAGACAGACATTATTATCCAGAAGGCATCTTTAGAACACGACAAACCTGAACAGAAGTATAGTTTGTGGTCATATATAAAAATTGGTATTGTAGCGCTAATTTGTTTTTTTGGCTCGGCATTTACAATTATGGCATTTCACAATGATGTTGGGCTTTCTGACGTGTTAAGCCGAATTTATGAGTTGGTGATGGGGGTGGAATCCGACGGATATACAGCGCTTGAGATCTCCTATTCCATTGGACTTGCTGTGGGAATTATTGTATTTTACAATCATGTTGGAGGCAAGCGTCTTACTTCTGATCCAACACCGCTTGAGGTTGAAATGCGCAATTACGAGCGGGATGTCAATCAGGCAATTGTGGAGATGGCAGACAGGCAGAAACTGGAAGAGGATGTGGATTAGATGATAGGGAAACTAATTTTGCTGTGGGTGATTGGCATTAGTTCGGGGCTTATGGTTTCGGCAGGTGTTTTTACTGTACTTTTTGTAGTGGGTTTGGTTCCGCGATTTGCAGGGAGAACAGATACTGCGTGGTGTGAAATTTTCTATGAAGAGTGCTTGATTGGCGGCGCAATATTGGCAGATGTACTCAGTGTTTTTCCAATTGAGGGTTCATTTGGAAATGAATCGAATATATTGCTGACAGGGCTGCTTATTGTAATTGGTATCTTTGCAGGGATCTTTGTGGGGTGTCTGTCGATTGCGCTGTCGGAGGTGCTTGACGGATTGCCGATTTTTGCTAGAAGAGTGCGGCTTAAAATGGGGGTAAGTATCACAGTTTTTGCAGTGGCAATTGGAAAGGTTGCGGGGGCAATTGTGTATTTTATAAATGGCTTTTATGAAGGAATTTAGGGAGGATACATTGATGGCATCAGAACAGAAAAAAGAAGCATATCAGGAGTATGTGAAGCAAAATTCACCAAAGACAAATCTGCCATTACAGATGGGAAAAGCATTTATTATGGGAGGCATTATCTGTTGTGTTGGACAGTTTATTGTCAATACGGCAATAAATCAGTTTGGCATTGAGAAAGAGACTGCGGCGGGATGGTGTTCCATGATTCTAATTCTTTTGAGTGCGGTGCTGACAGGATTTAATTTATATGGAAAATTAGTGAAATGGGGCGGTGCGGGTGCACTTGTACCAATTACTGGATTTGCCAATTCCGTTGTGGCATCTGCGATTGAATACAAAACAGAAGGACAAGTGTATGGTATTGGATGCAAAATTTTTACAATTGCTGGTCCTGTAATTTTGTATGGAATTGTTACAAGTTGGGTGTTAGGAATTATTTACTGGATGGGAAAAATAATAGGATTTATGTAAAAGAGTAGGGGAAGTGTTATCTTCCCCTACTTGCCTTGTCAACGAAAACTTTTAATCCAATTAATGAGAGAATCGTGATACACATTGTCAGTTACATCTTTGCGCATTTGGTCGGTAACAGGTCCATTTTTCTCCATAATGGCAAGTATCGCTTCCTGTAATCCCGCAATTTTGCCTTTTTCAAAATCTTCTGAAGTATCAGAGAATTTCTTGTCTGTGTTGGCAGCGCTCACAGAAACGGTTTTTTCAGCTGCAACAGGAGTTGTGGCTGTTTCAGAGGTTTTTTGAACTTCTGTGTTGTCCTGAGGAGTAGCTTTTTCGGAGATTTTTTGAACTTCTGTGTTGTTATGAGGAGCAGCTTTTACTGAGGAAACAGATTTTGTAGTGTCCTCCACATGAAGTTCAACAGGGGTAATTGTGGGCTGTTTTTCACAAGTGCTATCTGTTATAGGCAGCCAGATATCGCCGGAATTTGCTTTTACGTTGACACAAATATTACCATTTTCAACACGAACTTTCTGACCAGAAAGCGCACCAATGTACTCTGCAACATTTCCAGCAGGAAGTGTCATTGTAAAGTCGCTGTCGTCGTTATTGACAGTGATAACAACACTTTCTCCTTCAAAGTTCCGCGAGAAAGCATATTGACGATTCATTAGTTTCAGCTCTTTGTAGTCTCCATAGGACAGTGCTTTCGATTGTTGTCTGGTGCGTCCTAGAGCAGCAATAAGCGCTGTAAAAGAGTTGTCTGTCAAAGCGTTCTTGTAATCTTCAAGGTTGAGTGCAGGGCGGAGAGAATCGTCGGAGAATCTTTCCTTTCTGCCCTCAATGCCGAACTCAGAACCATAGTACAGCGATGGAATACCCGGCAAGGTGTACATTAGAATGTGCACTGGCATAAAGTGGGCTTTGTTGTTCAGCTTTGTGTAGATGCGCTCCACATCATGGTTGTCCACAAAATTATAGAGTTTGAAGCCGTTTGGATTGTTGTTGCCCATATCATACAGACGTTTTACAGTGTGCGCAATCTCAAAGAAATTGTGATCGTTATGGCCTGAATAAAGTGCTTTGTGCAACTGATAATTGGTGACAGAGTGTAAAGTTCCTTCGTTGACCCAGCGCGAGTAATCTCCATGAATCACTTCTCCCATAAGCCAGAAATCCGGTTTGACTTCGTTTGCTACGTGGCGCAGAGCCTTCATAAAGTCGAAGTCAAGTACGTCCGCCGCGTCGAGACGAATACCATCCACGTCAAACTCGCTTACCCAGAAGCGAATAACATCGCAAATATAGTCTTTCACTGCGGGATTTCTTTGATTGAGCTTTACCAATAGGTTGTAGCCACCCCAGTTTTCATAGCAGAAACCATCGTTATACTCGTTGTTGCCGCCAAAGTTTACATTGCAATACCAATCTCTGTACGAAGAGCTTTCGCGTTTTTCTTTAATGTCTTTAAACGCAAAAAAATCGCGTCCGGTATGGTTAAAAACACCATCAAAAATTACTTTAATTTCTTTTTTATGACATTCTGCCACAAAATTTTTTAGGTCTTCATTGTCACCAAGGCGGCTGTCAAGTTTTTTGTAATCTGTTGTTTCATAACCGTGACCTACAGATTCAAACAGCGGTCCAATATAGATTGCGTTGCAGCCAATGCTTTTGATGTGATCAATCCACGGCAATAGCGTATTTAACCGATGTTCTGGTTTCCCATAAGCATTTTCCTTTGGTGCGCCAGTCAGCCCTAAAGGATAGATGTGGTAAAAGATAGCTTCATCGTACCAAGCCATTTTTATGTCCCCCTTTAAATTAAAAATTATTTATAACTATGAATGGTACATGTTTCTGTAGTTATAAATTTCCAAAACCAAGTATAACACAGAATTGAACAGTGGTCAAATTATACAAATGTACAAACTTGGTAACACTGTTACCAATATGTAACAGTTCAGCCATGCTATTCATAAGTTGCCAGAATATATATTTTCACCAATGATATTAAGCTTTTGCTGGCAATTTGTTTCATGATGGGGATCCTCCCTATAGAATTAATTGTATAAATTGTCCTTAGTGAGCAAATTTCCACGTATAGTTTGCACAATCAATTCTGCATGGCAGAACTGTTACACCAATATACTTCATATAACTGGCGATACGCTTCCTTTCGCGCAGATGCAAACGTTTGTTTAATATTTTCTAAAACAAACGGGTCGCGGAGGCGAGCCGTCAGAAGCGGAGAGAATCGTTTTCCTTCTAAAGAAAGTGCCTCTTGAATAATTGCATCAAAGCTCTTTTTGGGGCGGCCGTAGAGCCACGGACGATTTAGAGAATTATCAATCCAATCTATCAATCCAACTACATCAACCATCTGGCGGCAGGGACATGCTAAACGTTTGTAGGTTTCGGGATAGCCGTGAGAGCCATCATACCAACTGTGATGTCCCAGTGCTGCCGCAGCGTAGGCGTGGGTTGATGCGCAGGTGTCAAGACGTTTGCAGCCAACAATTGTATGTAAATGTGTAATTTCATACTCCTCATCAAACCATTGTCTTGCCGTCCGAGTAAACAGGTTAATAAAATTAATTTTGCCAACGTCATGAAGCACACCACAGTTCATAGCAAAGTCGTGCACCGTCTGCCGTTTAGCGGTGGGATTTGTTATTTTTTTAATCTGTTCAATGTCATCAAAAAAGTCTGACTCTTCGCGTAAAATAATATCACAGAGAACCGCGGCAGTTTCACCTACAACTTGTGAATGAACATAGACATCTGGAGCAAAGTGTATCATAATGTTTTGCTGAAAGTCACCGTAGGAGATACTATGTGGCGTCTCGATAAAGGTGGTCGAGAGCTGGCGAAGATAGAAAAAGATTTGTTCATTTGCCTTGTTTTTGGGAAAAGCCTCCGCATAGGAAAGTACTTTGAGATATAGGCTTTCCAGATATTTTTCGCGTTTTGATAACTGTTCTGGATATTCGCGCAGATACTGGCAGTAGAATGCCGGAAGGGAAATGGCAGCATATATATTTTCGGATGAAAAGCTTGAGATGTCTGCCTGATCCATAAGTTTTTCTATTTTTCCAAGCAATTCTTCAAGTGTGAGCAGTCCGCAGTAGTATTCAATCGCATGACAGGAGAAGGCAGAACGAATGGGAGGTGTCTCCCTCTTGCTGAGTGCTTCTGCTATCCGCTGTTGGTGGACAAGATGGGCAGACTCCATAATTGTTGTGACATCCTGTGCAGTCATATCATTATCGCGGCTATAGGAAATGCTGGAAGCCATTTGCTGGTGCGTCATATAAATGTATTTGTTCCATGAAAGTTCTGGTGCATTTTCCCGATATCCCTCATCTTGTAAAATTTGAAGAGTTTGTCTGATTACACGGATTTTGGCACTGGCAGATTTAAATTGTCCGAGTGCTGTATTGGCGCGTGAGCGCAGAATATATCCTTTGGTTTCTGTGTCATCAATCTCGTCAAAATATTTAAGATATGCTGCCGCTTCGGCAAAACATAAGCGCATCTGTGACATATAGTACTCGCTGTCTGTCAAATCAATACCAACCATTTTGGTGCACATATTATGACGTCCTATTCCTAACCAATACAAGCAGCGTATAATTGTGTTGCGATCCTTGGTGTGCCGTGCCCGACTTAACAGTGCCTGATAAATTTGGCAGAACAATCCGCTGTCTAATTCATCTTTTCCATTTAATAGTGCATTCGCAAACTCTTCTAGCTCTGCTAACTCCTCGGGCTGCGCTTCAAAAAGTCTGTCAAATAAAGGAAATAGTCCATCGCGCAGCAGTTCAATATTACGACTAATTTTTTTTTGTAACAGATGACGGTCATGCTGTAGTTTTTCTTGAAAGGCGGCTAAAGAGTGAACGGGGGGATGACTACATAAAGTTAATAAAGTGATATCTTTTAGGTTTGCGATATATTCTTCCTGATAGGCCTGCATTGATACACTCCCTCCATTATAATCGTTTCTAAAATAATTTTATTATAAAATTTCACAAATTGGTATGTGAAAGGCGCTTGTGCAGGATTTCATGCAGGCGGTCTGCATTCACTGGCTTAGAGCAATGTTCATTCATTCCAGCCTCTTGTGATAGTCGGATATCTTCCACAAAGGCATTTGCAGTCATTGCGACAATCCAGACGGTTTGTGCATCTTTTCGGGGAAGCTGCCGAATTTTTTTTGCAGCATCATAACCATTCATAAGAGGCATCTGAATATCCATAAAAATCAAATCAAAATATCCCTCTGGGGAATGACTGAAAATCTCTACAGCGCGAAGTCCATTTTCTGCCGTCTCTACCTGCACGCCCGTCAACGATAGCAGCTCCAAGGCAATTTCACGGTTTAGTTCATTATCCTCAACCAGCAAGAGACGATAACGACTGTAGTCAAAATCAATCTCTAGGGAGTCACTATGCTTTTGCTGTATTTTGGCAGTCAATTCGGATAAAGTTGCAAACAATCTACTTTGAAATAGCGGACAAGGGACAAAGCCATTGATGCCCGCTCTGGTCGCACGATATTCAATCTGTACCCAGTCTGCATCTGCAACCATGATGATTGGAAAATCTTTTCCGGCAAGTTGACGTACATGAGATGCCATGTCTAGAGCGGACATATCCGTAAGTTGTTGACCAACGAGTAGTGCGCAAGGCATACGGTTTTCGTATTGTGCCTCAGTCAGCCATGTCACAGTTTCGATACCACTTTTTAGATGTATGACGTTCATTCCACCATCCTTTAGATAATCAATAATCTGTTGTGCTAAATTGTCTAAAGATTCTGCGATCAACACAGTCTGTCCTGTGGGAAGAGGGTATTGGTCTTGGTTTACAGAGGCCACATTTAATGGAATGGATAAGTGGAAGCAACTTCCTTTTCCTTCGGTACTTTCGACGGTTATCTCACCACCCATGCGTTCGAGCAGGTTTTTGACAATCGACATACCAAGTCCTGTACCTTCTATTTTATTGATAGTGGAGTTGTTGACACGCTCGAAGGGAATAAATATTCGTTTTAAAAATTCTGGACTCATACCAATGCCATTGTCCTCGCACACAAAATCTAGCCATACTTTCTGTTGTTTTTCTTGCTGTTTGCTCTCAATGTGTTGCGCAAAACTTACATAGATACTGCCTTCTTTTTGGGTGTATTTCACGGCATTTCCAATAATGTTTACTAGAATTTGACGCAGATGAAGCGGATCTCCAATTAAATTTTCCGCATAAATTTTTCCAATTTCCATCTGAAAGAATTGATGTTTCTGGGCTGCTTGTGGTCGAATGATAATTGTGATATCATGCACCATGTCCGCCAGCGAGAAAGTTTCCTCGCTCAGTGTCATACGCCCGCTGGCAATTCGTGACATATCGAGCACATCATTGACAAGGCTCATCAGATGGGAAGAGGCTGTCTGAATTTTTTGCAGACAGTCGAGCACGCGTGGTTTTTCATCAATGTGTGACAGACCGATGGAAGTCATACCCATAATTGCATTCATTGGGGTGCGGATATCATGAGACATATTGGATAGAAATTTGCTTTTGGCTTGGTTTTCTTCCTCACATGCGCGCAGGGCCTCCGAGAGTTCTGCATTCTGGCGTTGGAGCTGATCGAGTATCGTTTGGTATTGCGATTTGCTGGTGCTTTCAAGTATCCAAAGTTCATGCAGAGTGTCTAGCATGATGCGTCTAATGTCTTGATTTTCTACAATATATTCTGGATTGGTGCGCAACAACTGTTCTAAATTAAGATTTGTGAGCGCACATGCGGCATTGTCTGCAAACAGGATTTGCGGTTGTTCACCTAGATGGCACTCAACAATAAGATATCCATTAGTTTTTTCGCTTTCCATATCTTTCTATATCCTTTTTATTGTTATATGAGGAGTTGTTAAAATTGTAGCAGTTTATCCTTACGAAATTGTCTACAAATCAAGCGATGCGTGCAGAGGGTTTTCCCTACACGATTGTGAATTTAGTATATCATATCAGGGTTTGATGCGCAATAAAATCCAAAGTATTTTCGCGGGTTAGTGAATCTAATAGGTTACTATTCATAAACAATGTCATTCCGTTAAAAAGATTTTCCAAACTATGGTCCCATAAAAAGTTTGAGAACAAAACCAAAACACAGAAGAACTCCAAACTTATTTTCAGCTTGTTTTTTGGAATTTGGTCTTAACTAATTGACATTGTGACAATTATGATGCGTTTGTTTGACAAAGAACAGATTTTAAAATCATTTATTTAGAAGTGAAAGGAATGATACAGATAGAGAAACAGCAGAGAGGATGATTAGAAAAGGAAGATTATCATTGGAAGAAATTGCAGACTATGTTCCAGCATTATCAATGGAAAAATTAAAGGAAATTGAGGATGAGGTTATGCAATTGATATAATTCAGATGTAGAAGATAGTAGTAATAGCAATGCAACAAAACCATGACACACGTGTCATGGTTTTGTTGCATAAAAATTATTAGTGAGGAAAACTTTTGTCCATGAATGTCCTTCTACATTTAATATGCAAAGCGTGAAGTATCTTTTATGCCAATGTTATCTGCATAAAATACATAATTTCCCCATTCAGTAAGACTGCTTCCCTGCCAGTCATTTGCGATATCCAAAGAAAGATCAATGCCGCTATTTCCGTTCCATGACCATGCAATGTAGCCGATTCCTTTATCAGTGCAGTGTTGCATAATTGTTGTCTCATCCACATCTGCGCCATTTTGCCAGTTACCAAATTCACCGATACAGAAGCAGACGCCAGTAGAAAGCATGGAGTCAATGTTGCTTTTTACTGTTGCAGAATCTTTTCCGGCAACAGAATACATATGGATTGAAATCATAGTGTTTCCAGTTTTATCTGCGGATACAACACGTTGGCTGTTGTTGATACAAGTTGATGTTTCCTGCCCATAGCCGGAGGTATCAATCATAATAACATTTTCAATGCCAGCATCTCTAAGGGTGCAAATAGCCGATTGGTAAGCACTTGTCCAAGTGGATGCATTATTCCACGTCCCAAGCCACTCATTTGCAATATTTAATATTACATATTTTTTGTGTGCATTAATCAGATCCTTGATTTCAAGCCAGTAGTTTACAGCATTGTTCAGACGACTGACATCGTCATAGCCTGTGTGGTCGTGCACTTCCAGAATACAGATTAAGCCTCTTGACTCACACCATGAAATGATATTTTCTACTTCTGAGCGCTGTGTTTTATTCCACTGTGTTCCGTCTGCTAGTACTACACGAACACAGTTTGCGCCGCGGTCTGCGATTGCGTTGATGGAAGTTTGTGTTTCATTAGGATACCATGCATGGGCTACATTGATGCCACGCATAAGAAATTCTTTTCCATCTGCATCATAAAGTCTGCCGTCACGCACATACATGCCATTAGAGGAAGAAGTACTTTCTGGTTCTACTATAACATAATCAAGTGCTGTATGCCCCCAATCTGTTGATACACCATATTTATGCTCGCCGGGTGTAAGATAGACAGTTTGTGTGAATGCTTCCCATTTGTTTCCGCTTGTATAGAGAGTGCCTGCGCTATTCTCATCAAGATACAAAAAGTTTTCCTTATAGGAATCTGCGTTGGTTATAATGGTAAGCTTATAATTGCCCGAAGTGGCAACATTGAAAGACACTTCGCCCCATCCAGATTCAAGGTATAGGTAGCCACTGCCAGAATATCCGGAAAAAGTGGAATTTTCAATTCGGTTTTTTCCGTTTTGTTCATAGCGATTTGCATACTCAAACTCGTAACGATTACCAGATTTTATATTCGTTTCTGAGCTTGCAGTAGTTTCAAAAGCAGTCGTCTGTTGGTTTGAAGTTACCGCAGCGTGTGCCTTTTGTCCTGAAAAAGCAAAAACTGAGGCAAAGGTCATAGACACAAAGGCAGCAGTACTTGCTGCAAGGGATAAAATTTTCTTGTAATTTTTTCTCATGTAAAACCTCCATTTGCGTGAGATCGTCTCTTAGAAGTTTTTTGTATCTGTTTTTTTGTGGCAGATTCTGCAATAGATGTACACAAATACAAAAGACTTCAAGCGTCTATAAAATATCCATTCGGTGTAATAGGGATTGATAGAACAGTGTTGGCGCCAAAACAACTGGTAATCTATCTGATTATTACGCCTTGAAACTAAAATACATTAAAAACTAAAGAAAAACAATGGTTAAAATATAAACTTAATTTAGCTAATTGTTGTATGAATCTACTACGTACAAAGTGATGTTTATTGATATGTAATAAATAAAATAAGTAAATATAAGTTAAAAATGACAAAAGTATATAAGAAGTAGCAAGGAGAAGTGGAAATGATAGATTCTAAAAGGAAACTTTGTAGAATTAAAACTAAACGCACAAAAGAATGCGAAATAAATTACATAAAAAGCGTTATTTTAAGGCGATTTTTAAATATTAACTGTTTTGTAGGGCAATTTCATAAAAAAAGTGGTTTTTTTATATAGAAAATAGGTAATATTATATACTCCATAAAAACTTTGTGGTAAAATATAATAAGCTTTAAAACAAACAGGATTCAATAACTGTAGGAAGCAAAACTATTATTTATAGAAAGAGGCAAAGATTTTGTAGCTTTCTATAAATAGAACTTATGAGAAGGGGGCATGTTCATCATGTACGAAAACCAGAAGGGACTGATTTTTACAAATGACAGGTGCATTGGTTGTAATAAATGTATTTCAGTCTGTCCGGTCATTGTTGCAAACAGGGCTGTTAAGACAGAAGAAGGACTTCAGAGAATCGAGGTAGACGGCAATAAATGTATCGCATGTGGTGCCTGTTTTGATGCGTGTGAACACAATGCAAGAGAATTTGTGGATGATACGGAAGAATTTTTTATGGCACTTGCAAAAGGAGAACGGATATCTATTTTATGGGCGCCTGCATTTGCTGCCAATTATCCAAATGAATATAAAAAAATCCTTGGCGGCTTAAAAAAGATGGGAGTAAATCGTATTATCAGTGTAAGTTTTGGCGCAGATATTACAACGTGGGGATATATTAAGTATATTTCGGAACACAATTTTACAGGAGGGATTTCCCAGCCTTGCCCAGCGATTGTAAACTATGTGGAACACTACATACCAGAGTTGATACCAAAGCTTGTTCCAGTGCAAAGCCCACTTATGTGCGCTGCAATCTATGCAAAAAAATATCTGAATATTACAGACAAATTAGCATTTATCAGCCCTTGTATTGCCAAAAAAGATGAGATTAATGATCCCAAAAACAAGGGTTATGTAAGTTACAATGTTACATTTGACCATCTAATCCAATACGCGAGAAAGCATCATATCAAGGCAGAACCAGCACCAAATGAGATTGAATATGGGTTAGGTTCGATTTATCCTATGCCTGGCGGGCTGAAAGAAAATGTATACTGGTTTTGTGGTGAGCAAGTATTTATTCGCCAAATTGAAGGGGAAAAACATGCCTATGAATTTTTGGAAGACTACAAAAATAGGGTGCTCGGAGGAAAGAAGCTTCCATTTATGGTTGATGCGCTAAACTGTGCAAAGGGGTGTATTTATGGCACCGGGATAGAGGAGGAAAAGACAAAGACGGACGATATTCTCTATGAGCTTCAAGTAATCAAGGAGGCGAGCAAATCCAATAGAAGGGGCAGTGCATGGGCAAGGAGAGCGACGCCAGCACAAAGGTTAAGAAACCTCAATAGGCAGTTTGCACGGCTTGACATTAAAGATTTTATGCGTGAATATACAGATAAGTCAGATGGAAATAGGATACAGGTGCCAAATCAGTCAGAACTAAATACGATTTTTGCCGATATGAATAAGAATAATACAATACAACAGCATATTAATTGTAGTGCTTGTGGCTATAATACTTGTGTTGAAATGGCGACTGCGATTCATAATGGGTGTAATAATAAAGACAGTTGTGTTCACTACATTAAAAATGTAGCGGAGGAGGAGAAGGAGCGCATTCAGGAAATCTCCTATGAGGTCGAAGCGAAGAATGAGGAGATGGCAAAGAAGAATGCGACAATTGAAGAGATGGTTGCAGAGGCCTACGGTGAATTTAACACATTGAATATTTCCATTGATGAGATGATTGATGGTAATAATAACAATGCTGATGAAAGTACTAATATCAGTATGGCAATGTTAGAGGTCGTGAATTTCTGCGAGGATATGAGAAAATCGTTTGGGGAGATTCATGAACTTTTGGAGCAGCTTGGAGGGAACAATGAGAATATTACAAAGGTAGCTGCCAAGACAAATCTTCTTTCTCTCAACGCTTCGATTGAAGCGGCAAGAGCTGGTGAAGTTGGAAAAGGATTTGCAGTAGTCGCGCAGGAGATTAAGACATTGAGTGATGTCAGCAGAAGTGCTGCGGACGATAGCAGTAAGAATAAAGATCACATTGTGACAGCAATGACAAGGTTAATGGAGAGTTCAGAAAATCTAATGAAGATTGTAGATAATGTAAATGAACGGATAACGAACCTAGCAGCAAGCACAGAGGAAATTGCCGCGTCTGCTACAATGATTGGGCAGGTGGCATCTGAGTTACATATGAAATTTGACCGAATTAAGGCACTGTAAATTGTTACTATTCACGGTATGGAAATCGCGAATAGTAATGATTTGGAGCGGTATTTGAAGTTTTGCTTCGCAAAAATTGCCCCTCATTTCTCAATCATGTTCTCACAGAATGCACAGTTTATGCGCATTCCTGACTCATGAAAAATAACCTGTAAATCTTTCAGTTTGATGGTTGAAGTTCCTAGGAATAAAGCGTATAATCAAAATGATATATTAAATTAAATCAAGGAAAGTGAGACAAAAATTATGAGCAGTAAAATACCATACAAAATATATCTAGAAGAGAGTGAGATGCCAAAACAGTGGTATAATGTCAGGGCAGATATGAAAAATAAGCCGGCACCAATACTAAATCCCGCGACAATGAAGCCGGTCACTGTAGAAGAGTTGGCACCTATTTTTTGTGAGGAACTGGCAAAACAAGAGTTGGATGATACCACGCCATATTTTGATATACCGCAGGAAATTAGAGATTTTTATAGAATGTACCGTCCGTCGCCACTCACGCGTGCATACTGCCTTGAGAAGAAATTGGATACCCCAGCACATATTTATTATAAGTTTGAGGGAAATAATACATCGGGAAGTCATAAACTTAACTCGGCAATTGCACAGGCTTACTATGCAAAACAGCAAGGGTTAAAGGGTGTTACCACAGAGACTGGAGCAGGTCAGTGGGGAACAGCGTTATCGATGGCATGTTCTTACTTTGAGTTGGATTGTCAGGTGTATATGGTGAAGGTGTCCTATGAACAAAAACCTTTTCGACGCGAGGTTATGCGGACTTATGGGGCAAAAGTGACACCGTCGCCGTCTATGCTCACAAATATTGGCAGAAAAATTAACGAAGAATTTCCGGGAACGACGGGAAGCCTTGGCTGTGCAATTTCAGAGGCGGTTGAGGCTGCCACGACACAAGATGGCTATCGCTACGTGTTGGGTTCCGTGTTGTCTCAGGTATTGTTGCATCAGACAATTATTGGTCTTGAGACAAAATCTGCGCTCAATAAATATGGTATCAAGGCAGATATGATTATAGGCTGTGCGGGTGGTGGTTCTAACTTAGGCGGATTGATTTCTCCATTTGCGGGAGAGATGTTGCGCGGAGAAGCAAAGTATGACATTATTGCAGTGGAACCTGCTTCTTGCCCTAGTCTTACCAGAGGTGTTTATGCATATGATTATTGTGATACAGGAAAAATTTGCCCACTGGCAAAGATGTACACATTGGGAAGCGGATTTATTCCATCTGCAAACCATGCAGGAGGATTGCGTTATCACGGTATGAGTTCGATTGTATCACAACTATATGAGGACGGTATTATTTCTGCGCGCAGTGTAGAGCAGACAGAGGTGTTTAAGGCTGCACAAACTTTTGCAAAAGTGGAGGGAATTCTGCCAGCACCTGAGAGCAGCCATGCAATCAAAGTGGCGATTGATGAGGCTTTGAAGTGTAAAGAGACAGGAGAAGCGAAAAATATTGTGTTCGGTCTTACTGGAACAGGATATTTTGATATGGTTGCATACCAGAAATTCAACGACGGTGAAATGTCAGATTATATTCCTACGGATGAGGAACTCGCAAAGAGCATTGCATCTTTGCCGAAAGTTGAGGAGAGATAAGAAAGCAGAAAAAGGGCTGGAAGAAAGACCAGTCCTTTTCTTCAAAAAAATATAAAAAATGGGGCCTACAGGGCTCGAACCTGTGACCCTCTGCTTGTAAGGCAGATGCTCTCCCAGCTGAGCTAAGACCCCAATTTACACAGTTACTTCAACTGACTCGTTTATTATATTCGTTTTAAATTTAAATGTCAATACTTTTATATAAAAATTTATATTAGGAATAGGTCTTTTTTAATCAAAAGATATATGATAAAATTAGATAGATATTTAGCGAAGGATTAGGAAAGGGAATTATGGAATGAAAGTGATTGTGCATGACCTACAAGAAAAGTCATGGCAGGTACTCGGAATGCAGTTTCATGAGAAGGATATTGTCATTGGGGAAAGCATGGAGACAGCTGAGAAGGATATAGAAAAATTGATTGGAAGTTGTCGTCAATTGGTGCTGATTAGTCGTTGTGTATATGGTGGATTCAGTCCTTTTATTCAGGGGGTGCTCAATAAATGCAGAAGGCATTTTGGACCGTTTCTTGAGATGCGGCATGGTCAGACACACTATCAAGTACACAATGGAAATAAAAATGAATTTGGTATGGTTTGTTGCTTTTATGGAGACCAGATTACGGCGAAAGAGGAGCAGTCAGCAAGGATACAGTCTGTGTCTGATGGGATTTCTCTTCAGGCAAGGGGAGTAAAGATTGTCTTTTATAATACTGTTGATGAGTTAAAAAACTGTAAGGAGCTGAGCAGTTTTTTTGCATAGTTGAAGGAGGTGGGCAGCGTGGTTCTGTTTCTGGATGGAGGGTGTGTATTGGCAAGAAATCAGGACTTCAGTGTGAGCAGTATGCGAAGTTATTTGCAACAAGAAGAGCTGATCACAGCTAAGATTACAGAGAACATGGACTGGAATAAAGTGTGTAGGTATCTGGAAGAGGCACAAGCGATAGTGTTGGCAGCAGATGTTTATCTGGATAGTGTATCTTCAGAGGTTTTGAGATTTTTGGAGAAGGTTGAGCAGGCGGTGATTGACGGAGAGAGTATTGGAGCGACTTTCTATGCAGTTCTCTATACAGAACTGTATGAGGGAGAACAGACTTGCATCGCGATGGAAATCTTAAAAAACTTTTGTTTACGTGCAAATATTACATGGGGTAGAGGGTTGGGGATCGGGGGAAATAATCTGGAGACTGATTCTGATAAAAGCAGTTTGTGGAAACGGATGAGAAAACAAATGGTCGATTTTCGATTGGGTTTTTTACAAGAGCAAGCATTGTTTGTCCGAGAACGAATACAGGGAACTGATGTTTATATTCATCCTAAGGAGGTGTCAAGAAAAGCGTACATTCGGAAAATAAACCGTCGCGCAAAAAAAATTAATCGCGTAAAAATCGCGCAAAATTAAAAAAATCGAGGAAATTATCATAAAAATATCAGCTCTTTCAACAAGAAAGAACAGCCATTTTTACGGGATTTTAACGGAATATGTGGAATTTTGACAGATGCTGTATTTTAAACGCAAAAAGTGCGAAAAGTAACTGTTGCAAGATAAATTGACATTCTTATATAATGGACATTGCCAAATCCTGCTAGAATTTGTAAGTATACGTAAATTGGGAGTGATGTTTATAAATTCTTTAAGCCATGATTATGATTGGGAGACGTGATTTGGGTGGCATTTGGCAGTCAAATGATTGGAATGGAGGAGAAGTTAATGGAACAGTTGAACGTAATGACACAGCAGGATAACGAGAAAATATTCAGAATTCTCAGCGATTTATTAACGAAAGACAAGGAATTCCAAATAATGATCACAGTTCCGGCAGGTTCAAAGCTTACAGACAGTGACAATAGTTTGGTACAGAAGAAGACAGATAGCAGATCCGAATTAAGCTTAGGGGAAAATGCGCATGATCTTGAGAAAGATGTTACAGATATGATACACGAAATCGGTGTACCTGCGCATATTAAGGGGTACCAGTATCTTCGTGAGGCGATTATGATGTCGGTGGAGGATATTGAGATGTTAAACTCTATCACTAAGATTCTTTACCCATCAATTGCAAAGAAATACCAGACAACACCAAGCCGTGTCGAGCGTGCGATCAGACACGCGATTGAGGTGGCATGGAGTAGAGGAAAAATGGAGACGCTCGACTCTCTGTTTGGATATACGATCAATATCGGTAAGGGCAAACCGACGAACTCTGAGTTTATCGCCCTGATTGCAGATAAGATCAGACTTCATTACAGAGCATAGGTACAGAGCAATAATGGGACAAATTCCTTTACATTCCTGCTGCGGTTGGTGTATAATAATTATATAAATAATTCGCGAACTCTGGGATTCGTGTAGAAAGGGATTTGATAGTATGAAAAACATTTTATTTGTGGCTTCAGAAGGTGTACCATTTATTAAAACGGGGGGTCTTGCAGATGTTGTAGGTTCCCTTCCCAAATATTATGATAAGCGGTATTTTGACTCGAGGGTGATACTGCCAAAATATATGTGTATGTCAGACAACATGAAATCACTGATGCAGTACAGAACACATTTTTATATGGATTTTATGGGACAGAGCGAGTACGTTGGAGTACTTGAGGCACAGTATGATGGTATCACATATTACTTTATTGACAATGAGAAAATGTTCGGCGGATTTAAGCCATACAGTGATGACCATGTGGGTGAGATTACAAAGTTTGTATTTTTCTCAAAAGCAGCGTTATCGATTTTGCCAGTCGTTGGATTCCGGCCCGATATTGTACATTGTCATGACTGGCAGGCAGCGATTATTCCAGTTTATTTAAAGGAACGGTTTGCGCAGGGTGAATTTTATAGAGGTATGAAGTCAATTATGACAATTCATAATCTTAAGTTTCAGGGAATCTATGACATCAAGACAATTCAAAATATTACAGGGCTTGATGGTTCGTATTTTGCACCCGACAAACTAGGATACTTTAAAGACGGAAATCTATTAAAGGGTGGGTTGACCTACGCAGATGCGATTACAACAGTGAGTGCGACCTATGCGGAGGAGATTAAGACAGATTTCTACGGAGAGAAGCTCAACGGGCTTCTGACTGCGAGAACACATGATTTGAGAGGAATTGTAAATGGTATTGATTACAATGAATACAATCCAGATACAGACCAATTTATCGTACATCACTACAATGCTTCCAATTTCAGGAAGGAAAAGGTTAAGAATAAGCGGGATTTGCAGAAACAGATTGGTCTTGAAGAGAATGACAAAAAGATGATGATTGGCATTGTATCAAGACTTACAGATCAGAAGGGTATGGATCTTGTTGCATATATTATGGATGAGCTTTGCAGTAAAGATGACATCCAGTTGGTGGTGCTCGGCACAGGAGAAGAGCGCTATGAAAATATGTTCCGTCATTTTGACTGGAAATATCACGGCAAGGTTTCCGCACATATCTATTATTCTGAGGAGCTTTCACATAGAATTTATGCCGCTTGTGATGCGTTTTTAATGCCATCTCTATTTGAGCCTTGTGGACTCAGCCAGTTGATGTCACTGCGTTATGGTACAGTTCCTATTGTGCGTGAGACAGGTGGACTGAAAGATACTGTGGAACCATATAATGAGTATGAAAATAAAGGTACAGGATTCAGCTTTGTAAATTATAATGCGCATGAGATGCTCAATACAATTCGCTACGCAGAACAAGTATATTATGACAGAAAGCGTGAGTGGAACAAGATTGTAGACAGAGGAATGGCAGTGGATTATTCTTGGGGTATGTCTGCGATGAAATATCAAGAAATGTATGACTGGATGATAGGTTAGTACAATGGCATTTGACGGAGTAACGATTGCAGGAGTCGTCAGTGAACTGAAAGAAACGCTGATTGGGAATCGGATTTATAAGATTGCGCAACCCGAAAAAGATGAGCTTCTTCTGACGATAAAAGGAAGTTGCGGGCAGGTTCGAGTGCTGATGTCAGCAGACGCATCGCTGCCGCTGCTTTATCTGACAGAGAAGAATAAGACGAGTCCAATGACAGCACCAAATTTCTGTATGCTTTTGAGAAAGCATTTGCAGAATGCTCGAATTGTATCCGTGATGCAGCCAGGACTAGAGCGTATTGTGCGATTTGAGTTAGAACATTTAAACGAACTTGGGGACTTGTGTAAGAAATATCTAATTATAGAATTGATGGGAAAGCATAGCAATATTATATTTTGCGATGAAAAAGATATGATTATTGACAGTATTAAGCATATCTCGGGAATGGTAAGCTCTGTCCGGGAGGTTTTGCCGGGACGCGCGTATTTTATTCCAAAAACACAGGAAAAGGCAGAGTTGTTGGAATGCACACCAGAGCAGATTATGGCAGTGTTAAAGGCGCGAAATATGCCAGTATTTAAAGCGATATATACTGGCTTTACGGGAATATCGCCCTGTGTTGCGCATGAGCTGTGTGTCAGGGCAGAGATTGACGCGGACTGGTCTTCTTCAGAATTGGACGAGGAGGCGCTTTCACGGCTGATGGTTGTACTTTGCAGCTTGGCAGATGATGTGCGAGAGGGAAGATTTTACTATCATGTTGTATATGAGAATCATCTGCCAGTTGAATATGCTGCCACAAGACTAAGTTCCTATTCACAGGAGCAGAGTAGAAAATTTGCGCGGGTTTCTGAGCTTTTGGAATATTATTATGCCGAAAAAAATACCATCACGCGTATCAGGCAGCGCTCCGCAGATTTGCGCAGAATTGTTCAGACCGCGCTTGAGCGGAATGTCAAGAAATATGACTTGCAGAGAAAGCAGCTTGAGGATACGAAAAAGCGGGAAAAATATAAGGTGTATGGTGAACTTTTAAATACGTATGGTTACGAGGTGGAGATTGGCGCAAAGTCGATGGAGGCTTTCAATTATTATGATGGTCAGAAGATAACCATACCGCTTGATCCAACCCTCTCCGCAGGAGAAAATGCCAAAAAGTATTTTGACAAGTATCAGAAATTAAAGCGTACTTGTGAGGCATTGACAACATTGACAAAGGAGACAAAAGAGGAAATCGAACATCTTTCCTCCATTAGTACAGCGCTTGATATTGCACTTCGAGAAGAAGATTTGGTCCAGATTAAGGAGGAGCTAATCGAGAGCGGTTATATTAGGAGAAAGGGTAATACAAAGCGGGAGAAAGTAACGAGCAAGCCATTTCACTATATTAGCAGTGATGGATACCATATCTATGTCGGCAAAAATAATTATCAGAATGAAGAACTTACTTTTAAGCTTGCCACTGGAAATGACTGGTGGTTTCATACAAAAGGGATACCTGGTTCGCATGTGATAGTAAAAGCGAATGGAGATGAACTTCCAGATAGTGTATTTGAGGAAGCTGGAAGGCTTGCAGCGCACTATTCGCAGGCAAGAGGACAGGAGAAGGTAGAGATTGACTACACACAGAAGAAGAATGTCAAGAAACCAAATGGTTCCAAGCCCGGTTTTGTGGTATATTATACCAATTATTCACTTGTAATCAACTCGGATATTACAGGGATACAACAGGTGGAAGATTAGAAACTATAAAAATTCAAGAATACCATCGACATTCTTGCTGCGGCGTGCGGGTCAGCTCTGCTGACATATTACAGATTCGCACGCCTGTAATAAAAGAATATGGTAACCGCATAGTGTGCATAAAAAATCATCGGAATTCCGGTGATTTTTTTATGCATAGACCTGTGCAGAGGAAATATGCTGCTAACGTGGTGCACGGGGCGCGGCAAGTCGGGAAAAATTTTTCCCGACTCAATTATATATAGCATTCCAAGGAAAATTGTTAGTAAAGTCTATATGAATAATTCGTTGAAATAGTACTAAAGCTCTATACATAACAGGTTTGTTAAAAAGTATGATAAAGCAATATGACAGAAGATTTTATTCTTAAATAAAATAATAGGAGAGATGCAATGAAGAAAAGACTTAAAACAATAGCTTTTATCGTATTATTTATGATGGTATTTTGTGGAGTTACTCCTGTAAATCTCGCAAAAAATACTAATAATAGTAACAATCATCAAACGATGCAAATCAAACCTGATTTAGAAGTCAAGAGCGCAGAGAAAAAAAATACTATAAAATCTAAAATGGATTTGTTTGTTGTAGGAAAATATAAAGAAGAACTTACTGCGCAAATAGAGATAGGGCAACTTAGCACAGAGAATGAGGAAAAATGTATTATAAAATCAAAACAAACGCAATCAAATGTAGCCAGTGGCGGGCAAGAAAGCATTGCAGAACCAAGAGAAGAACAGATAATAACAGAGAGTCCTACAGAAGTTGAGTCAGAAAATATTACAGAAGCGGAATCAGAAAAAGAAGAATCTACAGAAACGGAGTCAGAAAATATTACAGAAACAGAATCAGAAAAAGAAGAATTTACAGAAACGGAGTCAGAAAATATTACAGAAACGGAATCAGAAAAAGAGGAATCTACAGAAACGGAGTCGGAAAAAGTTACAGAAACCGAAACGGAAAAAGAAGAGTTTACAGAAACCGATCCAGAAGAGCCAGAACGATTTATTGATGAAATAATGGTTCTTGGGGATTGCAACTGGAATGACAGTAAAAATTATTACTACACAAAACAAAACTATTTAGAAATTGAAGTTTGCATTATAAAAGAATTTAATACTGCCAAAGAGATGACCGTGCAGATTGGCAAGAATGATTTGTATCTTTCTAATGATAAAAAGAATACCTATATAGGAGAAATTACATTGTTAGAAGGATGCAATAAAATTGAAGTTTCTTTCATGCTGGAGGGAAGAGAAAAAGACAGAAGCGAATTCACCATTATTAAGGATAGTGTTTTGCCTGTGATTACAAAGGTCGATAATAAAGAAATTGACAGTGGAAAGATTTATCAAAATAGAATAATTAAAGCAGGCGAAACAATTGTGTTTGAAATTAATGAGGAGGAATATCAAGCATCAGGAATTAGAGGAGTTAGAATATTAGACGCAAATGAGAAAGAAATAGGTTATTATATCAATATTAATGTAAATAAAATAACGTGTACTTTTACAGAACCGCTCGCAAATATGATTCTGCAAGTTGTTGCAATAGATAATGCTGGAAATATAAGTGACAAACTGATGATTTTTTTAGACACAGAACCGCCAGATATTCAGATAACACCTTTTATTGTGGAGGATGTACACAGACGACTACTTTATAAAGAAACAACAGAAAATAACATTTGTAGAATTTACACAAACAAAGAACACATTTCTGCGGAGCTTGAAGTACAGGATAAAATTTCTGGAATTGTGACAGTGGAAGCAGTAATTGATGGAGTTATTATAGAGCCTGTTATTATGTCAGATAATAGGGAAGAAATCATATCTTATCAATTTGATTTTGAGGTTAGAAAATCAGACACAATAACATATCTTATTACTGATTTTGCAGGAAATTGTACAGAGGCAGTATATGAAGTCTTTTTGGACAAGATAGCGCCAACATGGCGAATAGAAAAGAATGAGATAGAAACGATACAAAACAGAACATTTCAGATTCCTGTCTGTGAGAAAGAATCTGGAATTTGGAAAGCATATATTGAGAGAGAAGGAAAGAAGTTCTTATTGACACAAGGCGAAGAGGGATATGGATATACGTTTTCAGAGGAAGAAATTGATAAAAGTACAGAAAAAGTTGAGTATACATTGTATTTGATGGACAAGGCAGGGAACACTTTTACAGATTATTTTAGTCTGTTATTTGATTTTACTGCGCCACAAATAGAACTTTCTGTTTATAAAAGTCAGGAGGATGGTGGAAATCCATTTTCTTGTGAGTTGTCTGGAACAATAGAACAATACTACACAAATACAGACTGTAGAGTAGTTATTGCTGTTACAGACAAGACAAATGGTGGCTGTTTGTCAGAAGAAATTGCACTGACATTGTTGACAAAAGAAAACAATGGAACACATTACTCAAAAAATTTAGAGTTAGTTGATGGTGTATGTGAATTTGTCGTGATGTTTTCCAAAAAGGAGTATATTCATAATAGGTATATATTGCGGGCTTGTGATGCTGTTGGCAACTATAGTGAATATACATTTGAAATAATATATGATTCGGCGAAACCTGTAATTTCGATAATAGAATTGGAGGGGGGACTTGATAAAATATATCAAAACAGGCGACAGTTCCGTCTGCTTATAGAGGAACCTTATTTTTCTAAAAGTGATCTTGTATTTTTGCCAATTGGTTCCCAAAAAGAAGAAGTTCCAAAGGTTATCGGTTGGAGTACAGAGGGGATAAAGCATAGCGCAACACTTACTTTCTCAAATGATGGAGTATATTGTTTTGAAATAGTGTGTACAGATAAGGCAGGAAATAAATCTATTTATAAGATGGACAAGCTGGTGATTGATACCATTGCGCCTGATGTGACAATCTCTTATGAAAAAGAGGGGCAGGAACAAGGAATCTATTATAATCAACTGGCAACAATCACAGTGATAGATAAGAATTTTGACATTACACAAAATCCCGAATTGATTGTAATGCCAAAAGGTAAAAGTTCGGTTATTAGCAAATGGAAAAGGGCAAAAAATGCAGATGAATATACTTGCACAGTTCAGTTTGCAGAAGACGGTATATATCAGTTTCAATGCGCTTACAAGGATAAGGCAGGCAATATGTCCAGTATTGTAACTAGTGATATTCTGGTGATTGACCATACAGTTCCATTTATTCAGGCTTCCTATATAGATAAAAAAAGCAAAACAGGAATGAATCTAAATCCTTCGGGAATGTTGCGCCTTGAAATAACAGAAGAAAACTTTTCTGGAGAGTTTGTTGAGGTATTACTGTACAACCAAAAAAATGCAAAGAAAACAAACTTAAAAGTTTCTTGGAAAAAAGCACAAAAGCATACATATAAAGCGACATACTGGATACAGGAAGATGGAATATATCGTTTTACAGTAAGATGCAAAGACAAGGCAGACAATGAAGCAGAAGTTTATCAGAGTGAAATTTTTCTTGTTGACAGAAACAAACCAATTGTGGATATCTATTATGAGGGAATAAAGCGGACAGACGATTGCTATAATGGTTCAAGAACAGCAAGAATCACAGTGCGAGACGTCTCTTTTAATGAAAATTGTACTACAAATTTTAATATTACTCCTAAAAATATTCCTGTGACAATCAGTACATGGACAAAGAAGAGTATAGAACACACAAATGAATATGAGTATTCTTGTACGGTTACTTTTGAACAAGATGGAGCGTACAGATTTCAATTTTCTTGTATGGATCAGGCTGGAAATTTATCGGATATTGTTCAGGGGGACAGGTTTATAATTGATAATACTGCACCTGTTATTCAAATAGAGTTTGCTCATACAGAAATAAAAGATGGAAAAACTTATCATAGAACAAAGACAGCAGTTGTTAAAATAACAGAGCAGAATTTTGTCAAGGAAAATGTTTTTATTGAGCCAATTGGTTTAGCGGCAACCCATGTATTACCAACAGTGGGAGAATGGTCGTCGGATGGAACCATACATAGTGCGACAATCGATTTTGCGGAGGATGGTCTTTATGGATTTCGTATTCAGTGCAGAGACAAAGCAGGCAATGAAGGAAAAATGGAATTGGAAAATGGAGGATTTTTTATTATTGATAGCACAGCGCCATCTGTGAAGATTGTATACAATAAGGATACTTTAAAAAATAATACATATTACAATGTGCCGCGGACAGCGAAAGTGATTGTGACAGATGTTAATTTTGATGAGCATTGTGAGGTAAATTTTGATTTTGGTGCAGAGAACATAAGACCAAAAATTGGTAAATGGAGACAGGAGGGAACAGACTATATTTGTGAGGTGTTTTTTGAAAAAGATGGGGAGTATCATTTTGAATTTTTTTGCAAAGATAAGGCAGGTAATCTGTCAAATACCATAGATGGTGGTAGTTTTGTCATTGATTTAATAGAACCACAAATTTCAGTGTCTTTTGACAACAACAATGTCAAAAATGAAAAATATTACAATGATTCGAGAACCGCAACCATTACAATTGTGGAAAGAGCTTTTTCAGAGCAACTTGTCCAGATAAAGGCATTAGATATAGCAAAAATAGATAGGGTTCCTGTTGTAAGCCAATGGAAGACAGACGGGAAACAACATACTGCTACAATAAATTTTACCGAGGAAGGGGTCTATGGATTTCAGATAGTTTGTAGGGATTTGGCAGGAAACAGTGCAAAGAATTATATAAGTACAGTTTTTGTTATTGATAAGACAGCTCCGCAAATTACTTTTGAGGGGGTGCGCGCAAACTCTGCCAACCGTGGTGTTGTAATGCCAGTGGTAAACTATACGGATTCTTTTTTAGATGAGTCAGCGACAACAGTGACGCTTACAGGAACAAATCACAGTGACCAGACAGCAAATGCACAAAGAAGTGTGATTGCAGATGGGATACGATTGTCTTATCCCGATTTTGCACATATAAAAGAGATGGATGATGTTTATACATTGAAGATAAAAGCAGTAGATTTGGCAGGAAATGAGAAAGAGGAGGAGATTAGTTTTTCTGTTAATAGATTTGGATCAACCTATAAAATTAGTGTAGATACCCAACAACTAATTGACAATTATTATACAGCAAAAGCGCCTGTGATAACAGTTACAGAAGTTAATATTGATGTGTTGGAATATGGAGAAGTTACTGTTAGCAGAGATGGGCAAATTAGAACCCTTGTACGTGGAAAAGACTATAATATTACCAAAGAAGGTGTGGATACGGACTGGAAATCTTATACATATAAGATAAAAACGGATAATTTTTCTTCGGATGGCATCTATTCAATAGGATTTTATTCTGTTGATAAAGCCCGGAATGCATCAGACAATCGTATTAAGGGTAAAGAAATAGAGTTTGTATTGGATACAACAGCGCCTAGCATTGTGGTTGATGGCATAGAATCGGGTGGGATTTATACAGAACGGCAGAAAAAGGTTACATTGGATGTAAAGGATAATCTGTGTCTTGCAGATTTGCAGGTCACAGACAATGGGGAAACTATACTAAGTATGTCAGGGAAAACGCTGTCAGAGAAAAATGGCATTGTTACGTTTCTTTTGCAGGAGAAGGATGCAGAGCGGGAGATTGTTATTACAGCTAGAGATAAAGCAAAGAATGAGCAGAAACAGATGTTTGATGGAGTGTTAATATCTTCAAGAAAGGAAGTTATTCACAAGAATGCCGTGAAAAAAACAAAAAATATTAGAAAAGGAATGGCAGAAAAAAATATAGAAGTCGATACGGCAATGGAGTCTGCGACAGAATATACGGATGGCCTAACAATGCCAATTTATGAAAAAGAGAACTATCTGTTGTATGGTGTCAGTACTGTTATGATAGTTGCAGTATTGATGACAGCAGGGATTGTTCAAGTGAGAAAGAGGCGACAAAAGAAACAGAAAAAATCAGGAGGAAGCAATGCTTGAGATTGGTTCTATTATTGATGGAAAATATAAAATATTGAATCAGATTGGTCAAGGGGGAATGAGCGTTGTATACCTTGCAATGAATGAGCGTGCGAATAAGCAGTGGGCAGTAAAAGAAGTACGAAAAGATGGTGTACGAGATTTTGCGTTTGTGCGGCAGGGATTGATTGTGGAGATGGAGATGCTCAAAAAATTAAGACACCCATATCTTCCGACAATTATTGACGTAATTGATTTAGAGGACAGTTTCTTGATTGTTATGGATTATATAGAGGGGATACCATTTCGCAAGGCACTCGAAGAGTATGGCGCACTGCCTCAGGGGGATGTGATAGAGTGGGCAAAACAACTTTGTGAGGTTTTAGGGTACCTTCACAGTAGACCATTTCCAATTATTTACAGAGATATGAAACCTGATAATATTATGCTTAAACCTGATGGCAGTATTGCACTGATTGATTTTGGTATTGCGCGGGAATATAAGCCATATGCGTTGCGGGATACCAGAGCATTAGGAACACAGGGATATGCAGCCCCTGAGCAATTTGGCGGGCAAGAACAGACTGATGCAAGAACAGATCTCTATGGTCTTGGAACAACATTGTATCATCTTGTGAGAATTTGTTAAAGAGAAGATTTGAAAAGGCGGTTAAATGTCTTGGAACAACATTGTATCATCTTGTGACAGGACATAATCCAGCACAACCTCCATATGAAATATTTCCAATTCGACATTGGAATCCAGCGTTATCACAAGGTCTGGAAAAAATTATATGGAAATGCACGCAAAAGAATCCGAATGAACGTTATCAATCTTGCGCGGAAATGCAATATGATTTGGAGCATTTTCAGGAATTGGACAGCAGGTATTCTCTGAGACAGAAATTCCGATTGGTATTCTTTTTGGGAGTGTGTATTCTTGCTATTGTTTTTTCCTTGATAGCAGTGTGGGCACATCAAACAGAATTTGCAATTATAGCGCAAAAGTATAATGATTATATAGAAGCTGCAAAAAGCAGTGCAACTGCCAATGAGCAATTTGCATTCTATGAGAAAGCATTGCAGCTAATGCCCGGTGAAGAGCGTGCCTATCTGGAACTGATCGATAAGTTATATTTAAGGGATGATATTCTGACAGCAAAGGAGGATCAACAATTACGTTCTTTATTAATTCGACATGCAAACACAGGAAAAACATATGAGGAAGAACTAAGAGAACATATTTCAGGGTATGAGGAATTGGCATACAAGCTTGGAATGGCTTATTTTTATTGTTATGAAGAGCATGGAAATAAAGCTTTATCAGCCAAATGGTTGGCAATTGCAGCAAATGCTACAACATTGGATGTGCGCCAGATTCAGAGAGCATCGAAACTTGGCAGGATTGCAGAATACTATGCCCGGCTAGGTATTGAGAGCAAATCTGGAGACGCTTATATCAGTTATGCAGAGTACTGGCAAGACCTCTGTGAAGTTACCAGAGAAAATATAACAGCACTTGATAATGCAACGACGGCATTGATGGTATACCGGGAGATGGTATATCAGATTTATGCAAATGCAATAAAGTTTGAGCAGGCAGGAATCTCAAAAGAAACTTTACAAAGGCAATTAATCGACATTGGAAATCATTTGGATAAAGAGATTGATATTGATTCCAAGCAGGAGACAGATAGAATAAGACAGCTTGTGCAAGAGTTAAGAGTTAATATTGCACAGGCACAAAGAGTGCTGGAAAGTGGGGAATTGTAATGGACAACAATATTTTAATAGCAGACATTGTACAAGTTCAAGAACGAATAGTACATTATCATCAGATATTTTATTGTTGCCAACTTATTGCGATTTTATGTAGTGGGGGAGCAGCAATCCTTTTTCTGATATTTGAAATTCCAAAAGTATTAGGAGAACTTACAGGTATAACAGCGAAAAAGAAAATTAAGGAGTTTGAGAGAAAAAATGCATCTGCTGTACAATATACGCAAAAAAAAATTTGCAGGACAACTGCATTGCAGGAGACAAAAGATAGCTATGAAACAATACTGTTAGAGGAGGAATTTAGTACAAAACGATTGAAAGGCTTTGATTCCTGTCACAAGGACAGCATAAGTTGCAAAAGAAATTGTACTCTGCTATAATGTGGTTGCATAATTCTATAATAGAACCTTAAAAGTATTTACTAAAAAGCAAGTTTGGGATTATGATATAACAAAGCGTGGATGGACGCGCACAAAGAGTAGATAAAAGATACACAAGGGAGATGACATCATGACATTAAAAGAATTACCGATTGGAAAGGCGGCAGTTGTTGCTTCGGTAGGAGGCGAAGGTGCGTTGCGGCAGCACTTTTTAGACATGGGTATGATACCGGGTGTGGAAGTAGCAATGGTGAAATATGCACCAATGGGAGACCCAGTGGAGCTTCGAATTCATGGTTATGAGCTTACTTTAAGATTAGCGGATGCTGAGAAAATTACAATTGAAAAGGTACATGAAGCAAGGCACGAATCTCTAAAGGATACACTAAAGCAGGTGGGGCATAAAACACATCATCCCGGATTAGGTGAGGGCGGTAAATACCATACAAAGAAAGATGAGAATCCACTACCAGAGAGAGAATTGCTAACGTTTGCGCTGGCAGGAAATCAAAACTGTGGAAAGACGACGCTTTTTAATCAGTTGACAGGTTCAAATCAACATGTGGGGAATTTTCCGGGTGTGACAGTGGACAGGAAAGATGGCAGCATTAAAGGCAGACCCAATACACTTGTGACAGATTTGCCGGGCATCTATTCGCTCTCGCCCTACACAAGTGAGGAGATTGTCACTAGACAGTTTGTTTTGAATGAAAATCCCAAAGGAATTATTAATATTGTGGATGCGACCAATATTGAGCGGAATCTATATTTAACAATGCAGCTTTTGGAGTTAGATATTCCAATGGTGCTTGCGCTCAATATGATGGATGAGGTGCGGGAAAATGGTGGTTCTGTCAGAGTGAATGAGCTTGAGGAATTGCTGGGGATCCCTGTCATACCAATATCGGCGGCAAAAAATGAGGGAATTGACGAGTTGATTGACCATGCAATGCATATAGCAAAGTATCAGGAACGACCTGACAGACAGGACTTTTGTGACGCGCAAGATCATGGAGGAGCAGTGCATCGATGTCTTCACAGCATTATGCATCTAATTGACGATCATGCGTTGGCAGCAGGAATTCCAGTTCGTTTTGCGGCTGCTAAACTTGCAGAGGGAGATATGCGTGTGCTCGAGCGGCTGAATCTGGATAACAACGAACAGGAGACATTAGAACATATTATCTGCCAGATGGAAAAGGAACGAGGATTAGATAGAGCGGCTGCCATAGCAGATATGCGATTTTCATTTATTAGCAAAATCTGTAAAGAGACTATAATTAAGCCGCATGAGAGCAAGGAACATATACGCAGCGCTGCAATAGACCGAATTTTAACAGGAAAATATACGGCAATACCAACTTTTATTATTATTATGGCGACTGTTTTTTGGTTGACTTTTAATGTAATTGGCGCATGGCTTTCTGGGCTTTTAGAGATGGCAATTGGTTCTTTGACGGATGCTGTCACAATTGCGATGAAGGCAGGGCAGGTAAATGGTGTGCTTCAGTCACTTATCATTGATGGAATTTTTAATGGCGTGGGGAGCGTGTTGAGTTTTCTGCCAACAATAGTGACGCTGTTCTTTTTCCTGTCTATGCTTGAGGACAGTGGATACATGGCGAGAGTGGCGTTTGTTATGGATAAGCTTTTGCGCAGAATTGGATTGTCTGGCAGGAGTATTGTGCCAATGTTAATTGGATTTGGCTGTACGGTTCCCGGTGTTATGGCAAGTAGGACATTGCCATCAGAACGTGATAGAAAGCTTACAATTTTGTTGACACCATTTATGAGCTGTTCGGCAAAGCTTCCTATTTATGCGTTTTTCACCGCAGTATTTTTTCGTGGGAAGGGTGCTATTGTCATGGTAGGTCTTTATTTTGCAGGTATTTTTGTTGGAATCCTGGCAGCGTTAATTATGCGCAGGTTTCGCTTTAAGGGAGAGGCGGTTCCGTTTGTGATGGAGCTGCCAAATTACCGTATGCCGGGGGCGAGAAATGTCGCGCAACTTTTGTGGGAGAAAGCCAAAGACTTTTTGCAAAGAGCATTTACCGTGATTTTTGCTGCCACGATACTAATCTGGATTTTACAGAACTTTGATTTGCGTTTGAATGTGGTAAAGGATTCTCAAGATAGTATTCTGGCAATGGTTGCCGGAGTTATTGCGCCGGTATTTGCGCCTTTGGGATTTGGTGATTGGCGAATTTCTACCGCATTAATAACAGGATTTATGGCAAAGGAAAGCGTGGTGTCAACAGTGTCCGTTCTATTTGGAGATACGGCGAATCTTCTTGCTTCTATTACGCCGCTTGCTGTGGTCAGTCTCTTAATATTCTGTCTGCTCTATACGCCATGCGTGGCAGCAATTGCTTCCGTGAAGCGAGAACTGGGCGGAAAATCTGCAGTGATTATGGTGTTTGGTCAGTGTGCAATTGCATGGATATGTGCATTTGGGGTTAGATTGGTTGGCTTGATGTTTGGTTTTTGAAAGGAGAAGATAAAATTATGGATTATAATGATAGTATAATTGAAGAAGTTTTAAAACATCTGGATGGTGAGCTGGCACATGGGGCAGTCCGTATGAGTGTTATTTTTGATGATACGGCAAAGGAAGCAAAGACAGTGTCTCACAAGTGCTGCCACAGTTATGGCAGACCTGCTACAGAGACAGTAGGGTTGCTTGATATGTATACGGATATCAGTGCGGGAACTTCAGATAAAGAATTTATCGAGTAGGGAAGATTTTTCTTCCCTACTCGCGTATTGGCTACAGGTCAGTCTAGCTGACAATTTTCTCTATGCGATTTAACCCATTGTAACAACAACATTTACATCAGATTTTCTGGTTTCTAATGGTATGACACAGCCATCTATCTTTACGCCATCTACTATCATAGAGACAACACCTTTCTGCACATTATTTGGATTTTTGACTGTAATATGATAAAGGACATCACGAAAGCGCCGTGTCAGTTTAAAATCGCCAAAATCCGCAGGTATACAAGGATCCACGCAGAGTCCTTTGTGTGTGGGGTATACACCAAGAATATACTGAGAAATATTGGTGAAAGTCCATGCGGCTGTTCCTGTGAGCCAGCTATTTTTTGCTTCTCCATGATACTTTGCGTCACGCCCAGCGACCATCTGTGAGTATACATAAGGCTCTGTTCTGTGGATTTCACTGATTTCCTCCACATAAGCGGGGCATGTTTTCTGATAAATTTCAAACGCTCTGTCACCGTGCCCAAGCACCGTTTCTGCAATGGAAACCCAAGGGTTGTTGTGGCAGAAAATACCAGCATTCTCTTTGTATCCGGGCGGATAGGAAGAAATTTCACCTAACTCGACATGATACTTTGTATAGGCAGGTTGTAAAATCATAATACCATATTTGGTGTCTAGTTTTTCTTTTACAGAGTTTAATGCTTTTTCTGCAAGCCCTTCTTTTACACCAATACCTGCAAGTACACAGAACCCTTGTGGTTCAATATAAATCTGTCCTTCCTCGCATTCTTTGGAGCCGACTTTGTTGCTATACGCATCGTATGCCCGCACAAACCAGTCACCGTCCCAGCCATCTTTAAGTACTGCATCATACATGACAGCAACTTCGTTTCTTGCACGGTTTGCCTCTGCCTCATCGCCAAGCAGTTCTGCAAGTTGTGCATACTCTTCACCATATTTAACGAACATTCCAGCAATAAATATGGATTCTGCCACGGGACCTTCACTTGGACCAAACGTCTGAAAGGACTCTCCGGGATGCTCGGAAAAGCAGTTGAGATTTAAACAATCGTTCCAGTCTGCACGCCCAATGAGTGGAAGATTGTGTGGTCCTTTGTGCGTTACAATATAGTCAAAGGAGCGTTTTAAATGTTCCATCAGTGGTGTTGCTACATGCATGTTATTGTCATAAGGGACTATTTCCTTTAAGATGGACAAGTCGCCTGTTTCACGAATATAGGCGCTTGTTCCAGCAATTAACCAGAGTGGGTCGTCATTGAAGCCACTTCCAATATCGGAGTTGCCCTTTTTCGTGAGTGGTTGATATTGATGGTATGCACTGCCATCTTGAAATTGCGTGGAAGCAATATCAATAATGCGTTCTCTTGCGCGGTCAGGAATTAAATGTACAAAGCCCAACAAATCTTGGCAGGAATCCCGAAAACCCATTCCGCGTCCAATGCCAGATTCATAGTAGGAGGCAGACCGACTCATGTTGAACGTTACCATACATTGATATTGGTTCCAGATGTTGACCATTCTATTTACTTTGTCGTTGGAGGATTCTACGACATAGCGGCTAAGTAAATCGCTCCAGTATGCATTTAACTCTGCAAATGCCTCGTCCACAGCAGCATCAGAATTATATTTCGCAATCATTGCGTTGGCGGGTTTTTTGTTTACTATATTTGGCGCTTCAAATTTTTCTTTAACAGGATTTTCCAGATAACCAAGAAGAAATACATAAGATTTTTCCTCTCCAGCGGCTAGTGTGATATCAATCTGGTGAGCCGCAATTGGAGACCAGCCGCTTGCCATAGAATTTGTACATTTGCCAGCTATCACAGCTTTAGGTTTGTCAGCGCCATTGTATGTGCCAATAAAGCTATCACGAATGGTATCAAATCCATCTACGTTTGTATTGACTGTGTAAATAGCATAGTGATTGCGGCGCTCACGATACTCTGTCTTATGATAGATGGTTGCACCGTCGACCTCCACTTCGCCAGTGCTCAGATTTCGCTGAAAATTTCTGGAATCATCATCAGCATTCCACAGACACCATTCCACATAAGAGAATAAAGATATTTTCTTTTCTACAGTGTCGTTATTTTTTATCTTTATCTGGGAGATTTCACAATTATCATTCATTGGGACAAAAGTGAGGACAGACGCCTGCACACGATTCTTGGCGGCAGTAAAGCGGCTGTAGCCAATTCCATGACGGCATTCATAGGTGTCAAGTGTTGTCTTGGTTGGTTGCCAGCCCGGATTCCAGATTGTGTCACCATCTTTTATGTAAAAGTATTTTCCGTTGGTGTCATAGGGTACATCATTATAGCGATAACGTGTCAGACGCAAAAGTTTTGCATCCTTATAAAAAGTATAACCACCACAAGTGTTTGAGATTAGGGAGAAAAAGTCCCTACATCCCAGATAATTAATCCACGGAAGTGGTGTTTTGGGTGTTGTGATGACATATTCTCGGTTCGTATCATCAAAATATCCAAATTTCATCGTATGTTCCTCCTTTTTAATTTATAATTTTAATAAAAAGCTTTGTAGTGACAAGTAGCAATCTCAAGAATCAATGATTCAAAAGATTTACGAAAACGATTAAGTTAACCTGATATGCATAATTTAGCATAGAATAAAACAGAAAGCAAGATAATTTTTTCGTTTCCTGTTACATAATTGTTTCTTTGTTTACTTTTCACAAGTCAGGAATGTGTATTTCGTGAGAACATGATTTAGGGGGAGGGGGCGACTTTTGTGCAGCAAAACTTTAAATATCGTTTCAAATATTACTATGAGCGGCTTTTTGGCTGTGAATAGGAACCTTATTTGCAAAAAAGCAATTCCTATTGTATGATTAGAAAAAGTTTTACATAAAGAAATTCCAAACAGGCTAAAAGATTATGATAAGAGAAGAGGTACAATATATGGTTTCTATGAAAGATATCGCTGTCGCATGTGGCGTGTCGGTCGCTACAGTTAGTAAAGCATTGAATGATCAGAAAGATATTGGGGAGGAGACCAAAAAGCGGGTGAGAATTATAGCAAAAGAGCTCGGTTATCATCCAAATGCGTCAGCTCGAACATTGAAGACAAATCGCTCTTATAATCTCGGGGTTTTGTATAAGGAGAAATCTGGCAGCGGACTGACACACGATTATTTTTCGCAAGTTTTGGAACATTTTAGGTATACGGCAGAAAACAGTGGGTATGATATCACTTTTTTGTCCAACTCAAAGACCAGGAAAGATAAAATGTCCTATCTCGAGCATTCTGTTTACAGGAGAATGGATGGTGTGATGATTGCTGTTGCGGATTATAGTGACCCTGAAGTAGTGGAGCTTTTGTGTAGCGACCTCCCGGTTGTCACTGTTGATTATTGCTATCATGGAAGGATATCCATAATGTCAGACAATGTTTCTGGTATGGAGAAATTGCTTTCTTATGTTTATGCACAAGGGCATCAGGAAATTGCCTATATATATGGAGAGGATTCTATGGTGACAGCAAGTAGAATTTCCACATACTATCGTTTTATGGAAGAAAAAAAATTAAAAATTCGAGAGGATTTACTGTATAAAGGCCGATACAGGGATTCCGGCATTGCGGGAGTGATTACAAACAGGTTGTTGGATTATAATCAACCGCCGACATGTATCTTATATGCAGATGATTTCTCGGCGATTGGTGGCATGAATGCAATTAAAAGCAGAGGACTTCGAGTGCCGAAGGATATATCAATTGCAGGATATGATGGGATTTTGATGGCCTCTCAGTTAGAGCCGCAACTTACAACATATCGGCAGAATACAAAAGGGATTGGGTGTATGGCAGCAGAGGAACTAATCCATTTGATTGAAAATCCGCAGGAAACACCTATTTGTGAGCATACAATGAGCGGAGAATTGATTTTGGGCAATTCTGTTGCGCAAGTTCCACAAAAAATTTAATATTTCGTTAATTTACCTTATTCGTTTTGTATGATATGATGAAATTATTCAATAGTTTATACTAAATTATTTGAGTTACGTTTATATATTACAACAATTATTTAGTATTTTTAGAAATGTGTTATACTATGGCGAAAAGGTGAGGCAGTGAGATGGCAGGGATATTGTATGATGCTAGGCGTATTAAAGTCTATGAGGGACTTATGGCACTTGGGGAGCTTGCGTGTGAGTCAAGGCAGTGGTGTGATGCACTCTGGGAAGAATTGGTATTTGATTCACAACTGACAGAGGAATTGGTATTTTATTTAGAACATCATTATCTGATGGATAAGGTGCATTGTGAGGGATATGGATTGACAGATTTGTATATATGGCAGATGAATCGATACAATCTTATCAGAGAATCGGGTAAAAATACAGCAACCTGCAATAAGGACAGAATGGTGCTTCACGCATTTAGAGATATGATTGATATGAAAAAGGAACCTGCAATATATGTGAAAAGGTTAACAATGGGCAGAGGAATGGATCAGGCGTAGACAGATACTTGGGGGTTATTTATGAACTGTGAAGAATTTTTAAGGCAATTTCATGATGCGTTAGAAGGCAAAGTCTCAGAGAGTCTGATACAGGAGAATATAAATTATTATAGGTCATACATCGATAGTCAAACTGCAACTGGCAGAAGTGAATCTGATGTGCTTTATTCGCTTGGAGATCCTAGGCTTTTGGCAAAGACAATTGAAGAGAGTAGGAAGTTTGCGTCTGAGAGTCGGAGTGGAGCTGATTATAGAAATTTTAGTTCATCACACACATACACTGAAAATGACAGGTATACGGATGATAATGGTGAAAAACTTAATAGGATTCCAAGGTGGCTTATAACCTGTATCGTTGTGGTAGTGGTATTGCTGATACTCTCAGGAATATTTCGGATGTTTGTATTTTTGGCGCCGTACATTATCGTCTGTATATTGACTATTTTTTTATTTCGGGCTGTTCGCAATTGGTGGCAGGGAAAATAAAGTAGAAAAACGACCTTTTACAAAAGGTCGTTTTTCATTAAGGGGAGTATAAATAATTAATATATAAGGGTTGTAAAGAGGATTGAAGGAGTATCTCTTTACTAATATTAGTATATCAAGTATGTTTGGAAAGGTCAACTAATTTCTGAAAATAAAACTTAACAAACAATAATTGTCAGATTTGGGCAGTGTATCCAAAGTTAACATGATATGTAAATAAAAATTCTTGAATAAAAAAGTGCATTTGTGCAAATCATATCTGTGTAGCATGAAACAAGTGCTGATGGCATGCAAAATAAACGCGAAAACAGTTGTATGTCAAAAGAAAGGGATATGAATCCCAAATAATTGGAGGTATCATTATGTCTGGAACAAACAACAACGATCAGAACAAGTCAAATAACAGCTATCAGAATTCTCAGAATTCTCAGAACTCACAGAATTCTCAGGGTTCTAACAGCACAAACAACAGCAATTCTGAGAATAATCAGAAGAACTGCAAGAACAGCAATAACAACAAATAATTGTTACTGGGACTCGAAAAGGCAAGGCTTGATTGCAAGTCTTGCCTTTTTGTGTGCAAACTTGTGCAGAGGAAATATGCTACTAACGTGGCGCACAGGTCGCGCGGCGAGTGGGGAAGATGAGAGTCTCTTACTCCATTGCACAGACCCGTGTATATGGGTGTTTAAAGGAAATTAATATTTGTATCGGAATCTAAAGAGATATAAATAGTAAGTTTTATAACGCAAGTTATACGCGAAATTCTATTTGACAGATAAGGCGAATGAATATAATATATTAAAAGTAAACGTGATTTAGGAATCCTTGAAAAAGAAGGGGCGTAAAATAAAAGATGAAGCGATATGAATTGATTGCACCTTGTCATTTTGGAATGGAAGCATTATTAAAGAGGGAAATTATAGAACTTGGATATGATGTGTCTCATGTGGAAGACGGAAGAGTGACTTTTATCGGTGATGATGAAGCGATATGTCGTGCCAATATAGGATTGAGAATTGCTGAACGAATTTTAATCAAAGTAGGAAGTTTTCATGCGGAGACTTTTGAGGAATTGTTTGTGAATACCAAAGAACTTCCGTGGGAGGAGTTTATTCCTGTGGATGGGAAGTTTTGGGTGGCAAAGGCTGCCAGCATAAAAAGCAAACTTTTTTCTCCTTCAGATATACAATCCATTATGAAAAAGGCAATGGTAGAGCGGTTAAAGCAGATCTACCATGTAAACTGGTTTGCGGAGGAAGGACAGAGCTTTCCAGTTCGTGTTTTTCTAATGAAAGATATTGTGACAGTGGGATTAGACACCACAGGCGAGTCGCTACATAAAAGAGGATACCGCAAATATACTGCAAAAGCACCAATTGCGGAGAATCTTGCTGCGGCGATGATTTTGTTGACGCCGTGGAAAAGCAATAGGATACTTGTGGACCCGTTTTGCGGAAGCGGAACCATACCAATTGAGGCGGCATTGATGGCGGCAAAGATAGCACCAGGTATGAAAAGAGGTTTTACAGCACTTCGCTGGAAGCATCTTATTGAGAAGAAAATGTGGGATGACTGTTACGAGGAGGCAAGAGAATTAGTTGATTTATCCGTTCCTGTCACAATAGAAGGGTATGATATTAACCCAGAGATGGTAAAAATTGCAAAACAAAATGCTCATCTTGCCGGAGTAGAACACATGATTCAGTTTGCCGTAAAGGATGTGGGACAGCTTGCACATGAAGGGAAATATGGTTTTATTATAACAAACCCTCCCTATGGCGAGCGACTTGAGGAAAAGGCAGCGATTCCAGCCCTCTATAAGAAATTGGGGGAGCGGTTTCGCGCTTTGGAGACATGGTCTCTTTATCTAATTACCTCCTTTGAGGATGCGCAGCAAAATATTGGAAGGAACGCAGATAAGAACAGAAAAGTATACAATGGCATGATGAAAACTTATTATTATCAATTTATGGGACCGCGTCCGCCAAAAAATAATAAAGATGAATTTAAGTGGAAGAATAAGTCTGAAACAAAGGAGTAGTGGATATAGAAAAAGTAAATTGCATAGCAAACGAGTCATCTTACAGTGGGTGAAAAATTAAATATAGACGAAACACCTAATTAGGAAACAGGAAAAGCATCAGTAATGATATAACCTCGTTGTCTTAATAGATTAAGTGCCTGTGCTGTGGTTAGTTTTTTAGATTCGTTCACAGGATGGGATTCAAGAAAATCTTCTGCTGTATAGGGTTTTAAATCTGCAAGTACATGGGAGATAGCGTCAGGAGTATGTGGTGGCAAATAGCAATGACAGCTTTCCTGTGACCACGGTGCGCTTTTATGCGATGGTAATGGTCTGTTATTTGAGGATGCTTCTTCGATTTGATTAAAGCATTTGCAATCTGCACTAGTATTCCATCCAGTTAGAAATTAGACTCGTGGACTACCTGTTTCGCACCATTAAGCCATTAAAATTTCTAGACGATGCCACCACATTGACCGCATCGCCGTCAAAATTTCGCTTAGCACTGGCACGAAACATACAACCCACAATTCTGATTTCTGACTGGATGCAGCACTAGAACTGGTTTAAAATAAGAATCAGTACGGGAAATCTGAAGTGTTATACCTTTGGTAAAGGAAGAAAAGCGGGTCTGCTTATTTCAGTACGATTATTGGAATCCGCAATGCCAATACAGGCAAAGCGCTATGTTTTGTGGACATCAAGCCCACAGTAGTTTTTACGAAGAATTTTAAAAGACAAAAAGATAACCTCCTAACTAAAATTTATATTATAAGTTGACAGTGACTGGCTATCCGGCAAAATCGAGTCGACTTTGGAAGAGATCAGTTTACAGGCTATGGTATGCGTCATTCATTGATGCCTTGATGGATGACCGACAACACATAAAAATGTGGGGGTGCCACTATACACCCCTGCCACTCCTTCCATGTGTTCTGTAGTGTGTCGGTCTTATAAAGAAATTTTAATGGGAGGAGGATGGATTAGAAAGCGAAAAGTAACCAACAAGTTTTATGACGCATTGGTGCCTTTTGCAGAAAGGTGGACTATAAAAATGAAAGTGAATCGAATTATATTTGCAACAGGAAATGCTGATAAAATGAAAGAAATACAAATGATTTTGGCAGATCTTGGACTTGAGGTACAATCTATGAAGGAGGCAGGAGTAGACATAGATATTGTGGAAAATGGAAAAACCTTTGAGGAAAATGCATTTATTAAGGCAACAGTTATTGCAGAGAAACTGAAAAAAAGTAATCTGAAAGCAATTGTGCTTGCAGATGATTCTGGGCTTGAGATTGATTATCTGAATAAGGAACCGGGAATTTATTCTGCGAGATACCTTGGCGAGAACACTTCCTATACAGTTAAGAATGCCAATCTGATTGAGCGACTTTTTGGTGTTCCAGATGAGAAGCGCACTGCGCGATTTGTGTGTGCGATTGCGGCTGTATTTCCAGATGGCAGAACATTTAGTACCAAAGCTGCAATTGAGGGACGAATTGGGTATGAAGAAAAAGGAGAGAACGGTTTTGGTTACGATCCAATTTTTTACCTTCCAGAATATGGAAAGTATTCTGCTGAGCTTGCACCAGAGGAGAAAAATCGCATTAGTCATAGGGGAAAGGCCTTAGAGGAAATGAAAAAGGTGTTAAAAGCGCAGATGTGACAGCAGTGCGGGGAGTGATTATGAAAATATTGATTGTCAGTGACACGCATAGAAAAAATGAGAATTATATGAAAGTTTTACAGAAGGTTGGAAAGCTGGATTTGGTCATTCATTTAGGAGATATTGAGGGCAGTGAGTACACAATTCAGGAAGCAGCAGGTTGTCCTGTCGAGATGGTTGCTGGAAACAATGATTTTTTTTCCAATTTACCTTCCGAAAAGACTTTACAAATAGGGAACTATTGTGTTATGATAACACACGGTCATCGTTATTATATCAGTATGGGCAGCGAAATGTTAAAGAAGGAAGCAATTGCTCAAGGGATTGACATTGTAATGTATGGCCACACACACAAACCTGTGATAGATATCTCAGACAGCATTATAGCGATTAATCCGGGCAGTTTATCTTATCCCAGACAGGAAAATCGCAAACCATCATACATAATAATGGATATTAATGCGGCTGGTAAGGCAGAGTTTACATTGCATTATATTGATTGAGGAATTTTATAAAAATAAAATCTAAAAAAATTTCAAATAAGTGTTGACATTAGAGATGTTTTTATGTATAATAATATTCGTCGCTGTGAGAAATAAAAAGTTGGACAGCGGGGTGTGGCTCAGCTTGGCTAGAGCGCCTGGTTTGGGACCAGGAGGTCGCAGGTTCGAATCCTGTCACCCCGACTAAAGACACAATTTTTGATTTATGCGGGTGTAGTTCAATGGTAGAACACCAGCCTTCCAAGCTGGATACGTGGGTTCGATTCCCATCACCCGCTTGAGCAGAAAGAATTGCTTATTTCACAAAGTAGTTTTGTGGGATGTGTTCGTAGCTCAGCTGGATAGAGCAACGGCCTTCTAAGCCGTGGGTCGGGGGTTCGAATCCCTTCGAGCACGTTTGAGATTGAGCTTGCCTTATCTCATATATGGTGGGTATGGCGCAGTTGGCTAGCGCGTCAGATTGTGGCTCTGAAGGCCCTGGGTTCAAATCCCAGTACCCACCCTTTTGGGCTATCGCCAAGCGGTAAGGCACAGGGTTTTGATCCCTGCAGTCGCTGGTTCGAATCCAGCTAGCCCAGTTTTGTCAGAGCAAGGCTGGTCTTGTAAGTCAATCTTGTAAAGACATTAAATAAATAGGGGGTATTAGCTCAGGCGGTAGAGCACTTGACTTTTAATCAAGTTGTCCGGGGTTCGAGTCCCCGATGCCTCATGAATAGAAAAACGCTTAAAACCTTGTAAAATCACAATGTCATTAACTTAAGGAATCTTTTATATTTGATAGTATAAAAGGTTCCTTTTCTTTGTATTTTTCTTGTATAATAAAGACAGATAACTGATGGTCTATTTATGTGAATAAGGCAGGTGATTTTATGAAAAAATCTCA
>JAAZZQ010000032.1 GCA_014239155.1 Lachnospiraceae bacterium
GATTTTTTCATAAAATCACCTGCCTTATTCACATAAATAGACCATCAGTTATCTGTCTTTATTATACAAGAAAAATACAAAGAAAAGGAACCTTTTATACTATCAAATATAAAAGATTCCTTAAGTTAATGACATTGTGTATTTTCAAGGATTTAGCAATTTTATCTATTTATAAAAAAGTTGTAAAGTGCTGTTAAAATAGAAACAGAATTAATTTCAGGAAAATTTTTGGAGTGGGATGCAATATAGCTAATATTATACAATCCCCATAGTTCCTCTATGGAATAAAAATGAAAACCCTGATAATGTTTCACATCAAAATTAGGTTTGGTTATCCAAATTGATTGTATAGATAAGTCAAAAGCTTTTGTATAATCCTGTTTATATTTGGCAAGCAAGAATGCTTCTTTGCCTAAAAGATATTGCAGTGGTTCGTCACAAGTATAGAGGTTTTTCTTTTTAAGACAATGAATATAGCCGAAACATTCCATAATATTATGGTGGTATAGCAATGTGTCAATTTGTTCTTTATCCGCAATAAAATTTAGGTTCTCTGAGAATTCCAGCGTGGGAAAGTATAACTGGACATTTTCACCAAGCCGTTCAAACAGTAATTTTAACACACGTTCAGATGGGAGTTTATGCCCATTTTCTATTTTGGAAACATATTCCTTACTACAGATGCCACGCGATAATTCTGTCTGGCTCATTTCTTTTTTTTCACGAAGTTCTTTCATAATCTTTCCAAAATTCTGATACAAATAATACTCCCCCTGTCAAAACATGCATCCTCTTATTATATGTAAAATTTATTGCCCAACAACATTTAAAATTCTGCTAAAACAAATAAGACATAAACAGGAATGTCAGTATACCACAAAAAGAGAAGGTAGCAAAGAAGGGTTGACTATAAGTTCAATTTCTATCTATAGGGAAGAATGCTATGCTATAGAAAAAGAAAGGGATGCTGCATATGCGCTGTATAGAAAAAAAGTATTCAAATGGTTATTGTCATTTGCCAAAAAATATAGAAAACAATACATCATTATTTTCAGTTGTTTCGTAATGGAAAATATGATACAAGCAGGTATTATAATGTACTTTCAACTATTGGAAACAGAATTATTTATAAAAAGGCATACACTGATTAATGTCATATTAATCCTAGGGATATATATTTGCGTTTTTGTTAGTAAGATTCGGGAAAAAATCACCAGAAAAGTACCCGAAAAGATAAAAAATGGAATGATTTTAGAATATTACGAGAAACTACATGCAAATGAAAGATATTACAGAGAAAATGCAACCAGCAAATGTTTATCAATAATAGCCACTGAAATAGATGCACTGCAAAGTTTTTATGGAAAAATAATTGTCAGTTATGGTTCAAATATAATAAAATTAATGCTGTCTCTACTAGGAATGCTGTTGTTATTTCCGGCATTGACAATAATATATGTAATTATATTAATGGGATTTGCTGGTGGTATAATAGGACTAAATTAAGAGAAGCCCAGTAAACATAAGGGTTTGCACTGATTTAGTCCTATTATTTTAAGCCCATTTTAGGTCAAGATTAGGACAGCGCTGAACAAAATCGAAAACCTACATTACAATAAGTCAAATAATGGTCGTTTACTGATACGGTCATTCTATGGCTTTAATGAAATGCGAGGTGAAACAAAATAACAATGATTTAGGTAGGACTAAATTAGCTCTTAAAACGGATAGTTTGTGTATCGCTAATCTGGTCCTGCTTTTTGTTTGGGAGAATGGAGGATTTACAGATGGGCTTTACAAAGAAAGAGCTAGTTGAGTTCTTAGACGGACTGGTGGAATTAGCCAGTGAAGAAAACAGGGCAAGTGCTGTTTTGGTAAAAGAAAGATTTTTAAGTGACTTTGAAAAGAGTTACGGATTTGAAAAGGAGGTAATGACAGAAGTTTCAAAGCTGCCGCCGCACTATATAGTAGCAATGCCGGATTCCATACAGGAAGAAATCAGACAGAAAGTAATAGCGGCATTGACAGAACATGGCGAATGTACTCCTGAAAATGTTGACCGTGCTATGGGTTCCAAAATCTATGACTTAGAGGATTTGATTGATATTCGTGAGTATGTCAGACAGATGGAGGAAGAACAGAGAAAGAAAACGGAACAGAAAAGGAGGGGCGGCAGATGACAGGGGTAGTAATTATAGTAGTGGTGTTTTTGCTATACGATTCCCTTATGAGATCAGCAGCAGGGATAGCAGAAAGAAAGATGGAGGAACTATACAGGCTTTCCACCGGGGGAAAGGTGAGTGGTGTGGATGGGAATTAACGTAAGGGTACAGAATGCTCCAAAATCGGACGGAATTATAGCAACACAGGTAATACTTGAGAATGATTTAAGAAGCTGTATGCAATGTCGATTCTTTTACGGAAATAACAGTCAGTGTCTAGTAAAGAAGTGTGTTAAGGAGGAAAGCAAGCCTGAAATTGCAGAACAGGACAAGGAAGATATGTGTTTTGGATGTCCATACAAACAGTCAGATAAGTATTGCTTTCCCTGCATGAAAAAGATATTAAGGAGATAGGTCTGCATGAATAAATTATGGAGGAAGAACAGAATGGAAAAACATATTGAGGTAATCGGGATTGACCACGGCTGGTCAAACATGAAAACGGCAACGCAGATTTTTACGACAGGCGTAAAAGAGATTACGACAGAACCCACATTTTATGATGATGTGGTGGAGCTGGACGGAAAGTATTACAAGGTGGGCGGGAAACGTCTTGAGGTCAGGGATACCAAAGTTGAGAATGACAACTTCTATCTGCTTACCCTTGCAGCAGTCGCAAAAGAACTGAACAGGCGGGGAATGAGGAATACAGATATTCTTTTATCGGTAGGACTTCCGCTGACAAGGTTTGGCGCAGAAAAGCAGGATTTCATTGAATACCTGTCAAGGAAGAAAGAAGTCAGCTACTTCTTTGAAAAAGAGAGATATACCGCAAGGATAGCAAGGGTGTCCGTGTTCCCACAATGTTATGCGGCGGTTGCAGAACAGTTGAAAACATTGCCGGAGCGTGTGGTGGTGGTGGATACAGGCAGTTGGACGATTGACATCATGCCGATACTGAACGGCAAGCCAAATGAGGCAGAGTGCATCACAAGCCAGCAGGGGCTTATCCGCTGCATGAGGACAATCAATGAGGAATGTAACAGGCAGATCGGGCAGGAGCTTGAGGAAAACGTGATACAGCAGGTCATGGCAACAGGGGAGGCGGCTCTGCCGGATAAATACATGAACATTGTAAAGGACTGCCTGCGTGATTTCGCACAGAAAGTCTACAATACACTGAAAGAACACGGTTACAACCTCGATGTGATACCGATTGTATTTGTAGGCAGCGGGGCGGCAGTCATGCGGCTGTTCGGCTCACATGACGGCGGTAATATCCGCTATACCACGGACATCAAAGCAAATGCAAAGGGGTATGAACAGCTTGGCAGGGTTTTCCTTGCAAAGCACCGCAACAAGATAGGATAGGGGTGAGGGATATGGCAAAGTCAAATATCTGCTACCACAGCCTCCACCTCAATCTTGATATTGAACAGCATTGCAGGGTACACAAAATCCTGACCGGACTGAATACGGACATACACAAATCTGTGAACCAGTTTTTGATTGATGCTACGGATTTTTATATACGCAGCCTGAATGACGAAGAACTTGTAAAAGGGACAGGGGAACAGAAAAAAGATAAAGGTTATATAACAAAGGATGATTTTAACAGCATAAAGGAAGAACTGAAAAGCGAAGTCAAAAGTGAGATCATCATGCTTCTCGGCGCTGCCCTCGGAGGCGGGGCAGTACGAGCGGCAGAGGGCGGCATGGGAAGAATGGTCGTGGAAACAGTGGCAAGGGAAACAGAGGAACATAGGAAAGAGGAAACCGTAGATCCAACCATGATGGAGCTGGTTGACGACTGGGGCAAATGGAGGTAATTAAAATGAAAAAAGCAGAAAAATCCTATGTGGATTATTGTCATTAGCATTAGTAGTTGCAATGACATTTGTGACATCTACTAATGTGTATGCGGCTTCAGGACAAAACAAATACACAGCTTCAGGTAAGATGAGTGCTATCTTATCTGTTGGACAAACAGGTGATTCAAGTTCAGTTACGATTAACGTATTAGGGTTGCCAGCAAATGCAATTATCACCAAATTAGAAGTGAATACAGGTTCTTTAACTTATCAGGGCGGCGTGCTGACAAATTACTTAACCATTTCAAGTTCTAATGGAAGAAGCGAGCAGATAGCATCGAATGGTGCTGCTAATAAAACATTGACTACAAGTAGATTCCTTGCTTCATCGGCTAATGGTACATATACATTATCATTTAATAGCACTTGTATGGGTGGGGCAATAGTAAATGGTAATGTATTAGATATAGGAACAAAAACATACAGTAAGCCATATATAGTAATATATTGGGACGATACCTTATAATATGAATGAATGTGCTTTCAGGTTTTTTATAAGGATTTTGGAATATTAATAACCACAAATAAGGTTTATAAGAGGTGAGCTAATATGAATGTCAGTCAAATATACGGTAATCGGCAAAATGCAAGTACCCCAGTAGTGTCAGTTAATCAGTCCAATAACATAAAGGCAGACTTGAAAGGAAAAAGGGACTCGGTAGAAATTTCGGCTACTGCATATAAGAAAAATGCCGCAGAGGATAAAATGACCGCAACATCGGGTAAGGATACGTTAGGGATAACGAAAGGGGATAAAGATAATTCGTTTGTTATCCATTTTTCTGATTCGGCAATGGTTAGCAGGGCAGTTTCCAGAGGGTATATTACTGTCAATGGTATAGAATTGCAACTATCAGACAAAACTAAGCGGCAGTTATTGAAGGCAGATGAACAAGCAAAAGCAGAACGGGAGAAAGCATATAAAGATTATGTAATGCAACATGAAATGGCGGTTGCAAAACAGCAAAGTGAAACATTGAAAAAGGCATTTGGAAATATGGCAAATGCTGCTGATATTGCTACAAAAATTTCTAATGGAGATAAGGTTTCTTCAGATGAACTAAAAAAGCTGATGGAAATAAATCCTCAATTATTTTTAATGGCTCAAAGTACAAAAACAATATCTAAACAATATGAAAATGCTTCTAAAGCATATGGAAATATGCAAGATGGGGTAAGTTGGTCGCAGTTTGAATGGAAAGCCTATGATACACAGATGGAGATTTTTATTGATGATTCCATAAAAATTGAGAATATTTCTAAAGGGGAGGTACTAATTGGTTAAATCGTAAAAATTTTCCAGTATGGTATAGTGTATTAAAAATACGTAAGAAAATAATATATGCAATAATGGTTGATATAAAAGTACTGTAAGTAAGGTTAAAAGGTGATAATGTTATTTTTCTTTCGATTCACTTTTATAAGATAATTAATCATTAAAAGGCGTTAGATATTTGATATTTAACGCTTTTGTATATTGTTAATGGAATAAAGTTGGTCGATATGATAAAATAAATTGAAACGTTTTGGCCGGGAGGTGATAGAGATGATTGAGATTGCTGTTTGCGATGATGATGCCAATGATCTTGCTTATGCAGTGAATATTTTACATGAGATTTTTACCACTCAAAACATAGGGTATAATATAAAGACTTTTTTATCTGCCGATGAAATGTTAAATAATATTAAAAAAATTGATATTGGCATTTTAGATATTGCAATGAATGAACTTAATGGTATTAAATTAGGAAGAAAATTAAAAGAAAAGTTTCCTAATGTAAAATTAATATACATAACAAGTTATGAAGAATATTGTATGCAGGCAATTAATGATGTTCATGCATTCTCATTTTTATGCAAGCCTTTAGATAATTGTAAGATGCAAAAGCAGATAACAGAGGTACTTAATGGCATTCCCAATAACGCTATTGAAAAAGAATTTTATAAGGTAACGGATAAAAACAAAAAGGAATATGCTTCTCTAAAATTAAAGTTGGAGGATATTTTGTATTTTGAATATATAAAAAGACAGCGAAAAGCAGAGATAGTTTTGGCAGATGAAACATACGAATGTGAATGTGTGTTTGAAAAACTGGTGGAGGAAATGCAACAATATGACTTTGTTGTGAATTGCAGGGGAAATTTAGTGAATTTAAGTCATGTTGAGAAGATAAAAGGATTTAGCATTTATTTAGACAATGGGAAAGAACTTCAAATAGCGCAAAAGCGCATTGTTGACTTTAGGATAAAGATGAATGAATTTTTACAGAGAAATTCATAGGAGATTTTGAAATGGATAGGATTTTACACATACTATGTAGCTGTCTTAATGCTTTCGTTATTACAGCGATATTGTTTCAATTTATGAATAGCAGATACAAAAAAATATTTAAAAGAAATATATATGTATTAGTTCAAACAGCAATTGTACTGTGCATAATATTTATTAATTCAATCAATAATTCTTTGTTAAACTTAACTGTATGGTTCAGCGTGATAGGCATAACGGTATATTTCTTGTATTATGAGGACAAAGATAAACCCTTGCGTCGTATACTAGAGTGTGAGGCACTGATGTTTTGTATGACAGTATGTGAGTCTTTGGGGGTGATTTTTCTACGATGGATATTGCAGACAGTAAATGTCAGCAATATGAATACTGCCATGCTGTATTGTTTAGAAGCTACATTTCCGACAATAATAATAATATTTTTCTATTATATGATTATTAGCAGACTGATGAAAAAAAGTAGTATACCTTATTCAAGGGTACAGTATATAATTTATTTTATTATGTTAGGATACAGTTTTATCAATATGCTGGTAATTATAGAAATTTTTGCGCAGGGACAGATAAATTATTTATGTATAATTAATATGGGATGTATTGTGCTTGCAGATCTATATCTTTTATATTTTGTTAAAATGGTAGACGAAAAGAACTATTATGAAAATCAGGTAAAAGTGTTAGAGCAGCAGGCAAATATACAATATGAGTATTATTTATCACAGGTAAAAAAATATGACAAAACCGTACAGATACTTCACGATGTGAAAAAACATATTAAAGCTATTGAAGATTTATATACGGTAGATCAGGGAGATGCAGCAAGTGAATATGCAAATAAAATAAGAGACTTATTAAAGCCATTGATACCCGTCCAGTATACAGAAAATCCAATATTAAATATATTGCTTACTGATAAAGAAGCGATTATGAAAGACAAGGGTATATCAATGGAAATAAAAATAGACAATGTTAGTTTGGATTTTGTAGAACCAATAGATGTCACTACCATATTTGGAAATTTACTGGATAATGCTATTGAGGCGGCTGAAAAAGTGGAAGGGGATAAATATGTCAGTATAAAGATTGGTTCCCGGCATCAAATGATAATCATAAGTATCGAGAATAGCTGTGGTACTGTAAAATGGAAAAATGATTCTCCAGTATCGAGGAAAGGGAAAGGCAGGGGAATCGGACTTTTAAATGTCAGAAGCAGCATAGATAAATATGATGGGAGTTTAAAGCTGAAGCAGGAAAATAAAATGTTCATAGCAGAGCTTTTCCTAAATTCATGAAGGGGGTGTCGCAAAATCATCGTTTTAGATGATTGAGCGGCACCTTTACTCCAAGGAAAATGAAAATTAGGTAAGAAATCCTGCTCCGTGGATTTTTTACCTGATTTTTTTCGTACTTTAATAAAGCTGCATCCTAACAGCCTTCTTTTTATGCACTTTTCAGAGGAAACAAATAGCTCTTCATCCTGTCTCCCTGGATTTTTGCATGTAACTTATTTATGTTATAGCCAAAACACAACAGCAGTATCTCCAGTTTTACTTTGGTTTTCCCCCGA
>JAAZZQ010000074.1 GCA_014239155.1 Lachnospiraceae bacterium
AACGGAAGCTTGGAGTTTTAACCCCAATGGAGAAACATAATAATTATCTGCTGGCGGCATGAAAACTGCCACCAGCTTTGCAGCTGATGGCAGAAAAAATTTATATTTTTTTCACTGTCTACTTGACGGGGAGCAGTTCATAGTGTATTGACATTATAAAATAAAATGAAACCTGTGTCTGTCCGTTACCGAGTTTAAGGATATAAATGGGAGAATATTGGTTGGACTGAATGTAAAAAGAAAGAATTACTGTTGATTTGATTTTATAGCTTTGTTGACAGTATAGTATTGCCAATATAATACGTTTTTTATGGTTTTAGCGGCTTTGACGAAATTGTAAATATTCAACAAAGGCTCCTGTTGGCCAATTCTGTCCCTTGTATGCTTAGACAAAAAATGATAAAATATAACAAAATATTCTGGCGCAAATGACAATGGAATAGAACTATGAGACAGTGGGTGCCTTTAAGGAAAAAATGCTAAGCTGAATTTGTTGATATGGAAGCATTATATTATCGGAACGATTGAGAATTTTGAGGAAATAATGTTTCTTCAAAGCATCGGAATCTTTTATATAGTTATGTAGCCTTATTTATTCAGGCTATATTTGATGCTTTTCGGTTGAAATGTTGTGCTGTAAATAATAACAAATCATAAGAGGAAATTATGAGGAAAGAGATTGTCGCACTAATTGAATTAGCTAGAATTGATTTTGACAGGAATCGAATGGAAAGATTAGTGTCAGAAGATTTTGATTATGAGTTCTTTTTAGATCAAGTGGAACAACATAAGCTTGAATCTATGATGATGTATCATATGGAAAGCTTTAAAGAGTGTACTCCTATAGCAACATATATAAAGAAAAATAAAAAAAAGTTAATAGATAGAATGGATTTCTTTGATCAAGAAGCGAAAAGGGTATCGATAGAATTAAATAAATTAGGTATCAAAAATATATTGTTTAAGGGATTATCGTACATAAAAAATGTTTATCGCCATGCATATATCCGTGATTTCAAAGATACAGATTTTCTGATCGATACAAAGGATATTATTAGTGTACATAGATATCTAATTGAAAACGGATTTGAAGTAATGGATTTTCAGCAAGATAATTCAGAAGAATATCTTATTGAGCTTTCTAAAAAGAGGGAAAAATTATATAGCTATTATAATAAACAAACAAAATTTAGATTAGAAGTGCATCATGTTTTTAGAGAGGAAATATATAAGAAAGTATTTAAAAAATATCATTTTCAGGAGGATTCTGTGTTATATTCCAATCAAATCGGAATATTTCTAATAGCATGTATGGGGGTGTATCAACATTCGAATCATTTAAACCATGCAATACAGTATTTGAGAGTTTATCCTCATCAGTTACGCAGGTTAACAGATGTATACGAAAGCTTTAATATGTTGTGTCACAATCATGTACAACTGTTAAAAGAGATAGTAAATGAAGAATATGGCAAAAAATTATTTTGTGCATTATGTATAACAAAACAAATATATGGGGATATGGATTTGAGTGTATTTCACTATAGTGAATATGATTTCAAATATCAATCAAAGTATTATATGAGTGATATGATTCGGCGTTTTTTTGAACCCAAGCAGGAATATCAGAAGATTATTGATTGTTATAACAGATACAAAATTCATGAAACACCTCTTGAATTGAAATTCTCTACATATACAAAAGATATTGAGTTTGCGCCAGCTAGCACTGTTAAAGAAGGGTTTTGGCATAGTCAATTGTTTTATTCTAGCTTTATAGAACGACCTCAATATGAGATGAAATACAGAATTAAGTTGAAGAAAACTTCGATAATTTTTGATTGTGATATCACAAGTGATAATAATGTATTTAGTAAAAAGAATGAACAGTATAGTAATTTGATTTGGATTGGATTGGATAATGGTCAATATAAGAATTCAAGTGGAGTTTTAATTATTCTTGATGAATGTATAGATTCCATACCATATTTAGCAACGGAAGCTTCGAAACAAAGTATAATAAAAAAAATTGAGGAAGTTAAGGTAAATAGAGAAAATATACAGAGTCATGTGCATGTGATTGTAGAAATACCATTACATTTATTTGAAATCAATTTACAAGATAAAAGCTATTTATTATATGAAGTGGGTATGCAGTACACTTATGATAATGAAGTAGAAATATCGTATTGGAATGGCGGAGTTGGCGCATTATTTGATAATTCAGCGAGAACATATAAAAAGATTACTGTATTGCAGTAATAAACAGAAGAGGAGCAATAGAAAATGTATGCAAATAGAAAAGGTTATGTTATTGATTACATATAGATGTAATTTGAGGTGTAATTATTGTTTTTATTCCATTGGTGATGAAAAGTATAAAGGAATTAAGGGGAGTAAGCGAGAAGAATTAACAACAGATGAAATAATTAATCAAATTATTATTCCTGCAAAACAAATGGGAGTAAAAAAAATAGTAATTTCAGGCGGAGAACCATTCGTTCGTAAGGATTTATATCCTATATTAAAATTTATTAGTAGGATGGGGATAAAGTGTACGTTACAAAGCAATTTGGCATTAAACATTGAGGAAGTATTACAAGATCTGGAAATTTTAAAATCGATCAAGTTTCAAGTTTCTTTAGATGGAGTAAGAGAAAAGAATGATGTTCAGAGAGGAACAGGAAGTTATGAGAAAACTATATATAATATAAAAAGAATTGTTCAAAGATGTAAAGAGGAAAATATTAAACATAGAATTCAATTAAACACTGTACTTATATATCAAAATATAGATTCAGTTTATGAATATTTTGAACAGATGAGAGAATTTGGAATTAATGAATTTTCTTTCCAGCTGTTATCAAATAATGAAAATAATTATGAACAAAACAAGTTGACAAATGTAATGATTAAAAAATTAATCTATGATATGGAGCAAATAAAAAGAATAGCACAAGAAAAGGATATTGAGGTTTTCTGCTTCCCAATTGATATTAAAACAGAAAATTATGATTATTTAGATCGATGGTATAATACACTCCGTATGCAGGAATGGAAAGGATGTCCTTATATAGATAAAACGATTCGAATTAGTCCCTATGGAGATATTTTTTCTTGCGTTGAAACACCATTTACAAATTTGAAAGAACATGATTTGAGCGAGGCAATACAAAGCCAAGAGCGTCTACTGTTTATCAAAAATATAAAGGAAAATGGACCAATAAAGGAATGCGCTCGTTGTTGCAATTTACCGATAATTGAATAACTATAATTGCGAAGAAGATCTTTTTTGCTAAAATCTTGTTATAAATATTCAAGGTAGAAAGTTGACGATTACGATTTGGGGCATGACATTACAGAAAGGAACAAAAAGATGAGTAGAAAATTTTCGATACCTTATAATCATGATGTGAATTTATTAACTAGATTATGTGAAGAATTTCCCGATAAAATTGACAATATTTATGAAGTGTTTTTCCCAATTGAAAATGAAATAGCAAATACAGGAAGGGTAATTGAGCAAAAAGGGTATCGACAAGAGATAGAGCGTATTTTCGAGGACGCAAAAAAATATAATATACATACGAATATATTATTGAATGCGGGGTGTATGGCTGATCAGGTAATATCCGATAGCTTTTTGCCAAAACTAGTGGACTATTTAAAATCATTAGTTAATGATTATGGGTTGAACATGATTACGATTTCTGATTTTTATATTGCTGCAAAAGTAAAGGAAAAAATACCAGAGCTTGAAATTGAATGCTCAAGTGTTGCTTATGTAGATAGTGTAAATAAGGCTATGTATTGGGAAAGTATAGGCGTGGATATTATGGTCATTCCGCATGATTTTACAAAACATATGGACTATATTAAAGATTTAAAATCAAATCTAAAAAAGATGAAATTAAAATTAATGATTAATCATCATTGCAAGAATTACTGTCCGATGTTTACCTCACATAACAATATAGAAGGACATGGTGATGCAGGGAAAAAATATATGGAGTTATGTGAAACATTCAGTAAGCCTTGGAGGATTTATGGTTCAGGTTATGTGACACCACGTAAATTAGCAGTCTATGATGATTATATTGATGTATATAAGATATTGGATCGCTATGAATCTACGCAGCGTATTATTGAAAGATTTGGAGCATATACACTTGATGAAAGATATACGCAGAGAATAGAGCGTATGAATTCAAAAATTCCAGATGAGGTGTTTGATAAAGTGTTATATTGCAATAAGATTTGTAACAGCTGTAATTTTTGTGAACAGTATTATAATAACACCACTTTACAACTTTTTTTATAAATAGAGAATGTTGCCCAAATACTTGAAAATATAGCTTTTTCTGTTTCGAAGGGTGCAAATTTTGCTATAGGATACAATATTTGATACCCAAAAAAAGTTAAAATTTGAGTCCCAAATATTATTTATCACTTTGGGATTAAATCTCGAAACCCAGAAAAATTAGCAAGCCCTATTAAGGCGCCTAAGTTCAGGGAATCCTGAACAAGCAAATTATTAAAAAGTTGTAAACTGGTGTTATAATAAAATCAATGGTCAAAATAAGTAAAAATTGAGACGTATAATAATATATGAGTGATAATGAAAAGCAATTATGCGCTTATTTTAATAAACAAAACGGTTTGATGTTATATTCAGGAACCCTGTGTTTAGAGTATGCTTTAAGATTGGTAAAAGCAAATAAAAGAAAAGTAATAATACCAAATAATGTATGTTATAGTGTTTTATCTAGCGTTTTACAAGTGGGCGGGATTCCGGTACTGATTGAACCTGAAAATGGATTTGTGCTTTCAGTAGATGATATTAAAAGACTTAAACAGAGAGATGATATTGACATCGCTATTATTGTTCATTATCTAGGAATTAAAGCTGATCTGCGATCCATTAGATCGGAATATCCTGATTTTATCATTATTGAAGATTGCGCACAATTCTTTCCGGACAAAGGAACACTCAATGATATAGGTATATATAGTGATTATGTTATTACTTCCTTTGGCAAAAGTAAGTTGTTGGGGTATGGCATTGGAGGAATGATCTTTAGTAATTATGATTTGGATCACTACATTATTAAAAATTATGTAGAAGCAAGAGAATATGAGGAATTAGCATATCCATATTCATTGCCAGAGAGTTTTAAACCACCTGTATCAAAATTGATTGAGATTGCAAGAACGAGAATTGAAAAACAGAGGAAAATAGCAAGTTTGTTTATGAGCATTTTTGAAAAGATTAAAACTTGCTGCTTGGTTTGTGAGAGGGAAAGTTTATCTTTATTTTCATGGAATCGCTTCCCTGTGTGTGTATGTACAAAAGAAAGCTTTGAAATTGTTGTAAAAACAGCAAAAGAGAATGGTATTCTTTTTCAATTACCACATGAAAAAATGTTACAAGAATTGTCAATACTAAGTTCTAGGGAATATTATTACGTACCTAGTATAAAACCAAGTGAGATGTATTATATCTTTTTTAGAACAAAAGAAAATGATATGGAAAGATTGTTGAAATGGAAAAAAATTTTATTGGGGATATTCAAGAACAATATATAAATCCAAATGAGTTTGGTGGATTAGTATACGATGAAAATGAGCTATTAGCAATTGAAGATGTGATTAAAAATAAAAAAATATTTCGATATGCAGATGAGAGCGAAACTAGTGTTGACCTATTTGAAAAACAGGTTGGTGAGTTGTTCCGCGTTAAATATGTAAATGGATTTAATAGTGGAACGTCTGCACTTAGAGCAGCATTGTTTTCTATTGGAGTATGTGAAAATGATAGAGTATTAGTAAGTTCATATACATTTATAGCGTCAGCAGCTAGTGTTTCATCATTGCATGCGATTCCGATTCCGATGGAGTTTAATATTAAGTATGGAATGGATATTGAGCAAGTAAGAGAGGAAATTGAAAAGGGATGTAAGGCTATTGTCATCGTCCATCTTCAAGGGAGAGCATTTGATATTAGAGAAATCGTTAAGTTAGCACATGAAAAGGGCGTATATGTAATAGAAGATGCATGTCAAGCATTTAGGGCAACTTGCGATGATATTTATGCGGGGACGACGGGGGACATCGGTGTCTTTAGTTTCCAACAAAACAAGCTCTTAACTTCAGGCGAGGGTGGAATTTTTATAACAGATCATCGGGAATTTTACGAGATTGGTCGTAATTTTAGCGATCAAGGCGCATCAAGAAATGCATATCCTACATGGGATGAGACGAATGCAGTAATTGGTGATAATAGTAGGATGAGTAATATTCAGGGGTCGATATTGTTGGCACAACTACAAAAACTTAATTACATAATAGAACGTCAAAAACATGTACATAATATAATTGTGGACAAATTAAAAGAATTAAATATTTCAAGGTACACAGAGGCATGCAGTACAAATATAGGCATTAATATATTATTCTTAGCGAAAGATAAGGAAAGCGCAGATAGGGCAATTACTTGCTGTGAAGAGCATAATGTTTTATTGAAACGAATATGGAATAAACCATGGTACAAGTATGCCGTATATCAAAGGCAATTGCCGATATATAGAAATACAAATTTAAAACAAGCACAAGAAATTTCAGACTGCTTATTAGCATTACCGATTCCGCCAATACTCAAGGATGAGCAAACAGAGCAACTTTTGAATGTAATTGAAAAGTTGGTAGAGTTAGACTATTTAAGAGGATGGTTTTGATGGAGTTGAATATATTGTGTGTAGAACAAGAAGCTTATGAAAAAATATATAATGAGTTAAATATATTTAATGTTTTATATGCCCCAGACTATATAAAAATCTATAAAAATTATGATATTTTAATCGCAACGGATAAATCGAAAATAGAAGGAATATGGATTCTTCCATTATGCAAACGAGATGATAAACTTGGCGTCGAACGCGAGTATCGATTCTTACCATATTGTGCGCCATTAATTTTTGAAAAAAGTAATTTGAAGGTTCGAGAAGTAATGGCGGGATTTATTGAATATATGATGCAAAAATATCAGTACATAGAGATCCCATTAGAAGTTGGATTGAATAATATATCTATCATCCAAGCACATGGTGCATTTATAGAGTGGCGTCATACACATGTTGTTAATCGCGGAGAACTTAAATTGTCGAGTCGCTTAAAAAATCATATATCATATGCACACAAAAATACACAAGTGATTTTAGACGATAATATTAGCAATTTCAATTTTGATATAGCTATTAGGGGAAATGAAAATGAGCTTAATAGGCGCAAAGATTTTGCACATCAAATATATCGAAATGGGCAAGGATTTATTGTTAGTGTTAAGGATTTAAATGGAGAGTATGTAGGAGGGATATTTACCTTACTAAATAATAAGGTAGCATATTGGATGCACACTTGGCAAACAGCACTTTCTCCGAGAGGCACTATCGCATATCTTGTGAAATCCGCAATGGATTATTTATTTGAACAAAAGCATATTGAAACGTTTGACTTTGAGGGTTCTGTGATAAAAAACGTGGATTATTTTTTCTCTGGGTTTGATGGAACAATTATTCCATATGGATATATACATTGGAGTAAAGAAAAAAAATTATTGCAACAATTAATAGAAGAATCCATTGGTATTGAGGGTAGAGTGTAAATGAATTTGGATAAGATCAGGATAGATTTGATAGAGAACCTAGGATCATATAAAGTAAGTAGCCAGATAACAGGTCGAATGGGCGAGCAAATTTATAAATTAGCTACAGAAAAAGGTATATATTATGTGAAAGAAAGTCAAACAACATTAGTGAAAGAAGCTACAAAAAATGAAGTTATGATTTTAAACTGGATCAGCGATACGGGTTTATCTTGTCCTAAAGTTATTTTCTCGAAAGCAATTGATGATATAGAGTATATGGTTATATCTGCTATTAGAGGTATAAATGCTCATGAGATTAAAAATATGGATATTGATCAAATAGTATATTTGGCGGTAAAGGTGCTTAAAAAAATCCATAATACTCAATGTCATTAACTTAAGGAAAAATAATAATCCCGGACATCTTTTTATGCTGTTTAAGCAAAAAGATATCTGGGATTATTGCATTTTTATCCAGCAAAATCAATCGTAGGGTTTCTGCGTTAACGGCAAGAGGGCATAATCTCCCCGGCTTCAATTCTCAAAAGACATTCTTTATAGGATTTAATAAGCCCTCTTATGCGTATTGGAATATTTTCCCGCAAGCTGCCCTTTTGTCCGGCG
>JAAZZQ010000050.1 GCA_014239155.1 Lachnospiraceae bacterium
AGATTTTTTCATAAAATCACCTGCCTTATTCACATAAATAGACCATCAGTTATCTGTCTTTATTATACAAGAAAAATACAAAGAAAAGGAACCTTTTATACTATCAAATATAAAAGATTCCTTAAGTTAATGACATTGTGTTTTTACAAGTTTCTACCTGCTGACTGTCCCTGTCTGATTCCATCTTTATCCGATCAGACACCATCTTCTGTATATCAGCGCCATCCCTTTTATAATATTCACTCAGGTCTCCCATCATATTTATTTTTTTACTCATCACTAAAAATTTAGCCAAAATAAGATAGGTGTCTGTACTCTTTGCATCCTCTCCCTTTAAATAATCTGCCATGCTTTCCCTGTACGCCCTTTCCGATTCCAGTTTTATTTTCATGGCATCATTGGAAGGTACATCGGCTAAATTACGAACCTTATCATGAATACCCCTAACCGACCGCAGTTCAGCCATAGCCTTGAATTTCGCTTCTGCTACTTCCGTAGAATAAAACTCCCCACCCTGTCTGTAATTATCCGGATTTGTATATCTATCATACACAGGTTCTATCTTTTTATCACCTGCATACAGAAATATATGGTCATGGTCAACCAGGTCGGCCAGGGCCATCCTGTCAGCTGGGCTTAATTCGCCCAGTTCTATAATTTTTACAGGATTCATATTTCTATTTTTGTAATTATAGACTGTAACAAGTTCGCCCGATGCAGCCGCCTTCTCAAATATGTGATCATAATGTGCATAATGAAGTTTTTGTAATGCAAGATACGCATTGATCCTTTTGTCCAGAATCATTTCCTGTCTTTCAGAAAAAAGTCCTAACTGCTCCCTAGCCGCACCGATCATATCCTGTCCATGTTTCATGGCGTTAACTTTATGAAGCGAATAGCGAAATGCATCGTTTGAAGCATCTGGAGCAAATCCGGTTTTTTCAATATACTCTTTTTTCTGATTATCATTCAGGAGACGGAACGCATCAAGTTCTTCCTTTCTCAGCTGCATATTCTTCTTCTCAAACCTGTATATCAGCTCCTGGTCACAATGGATATCCATATACGTATCATTTATCAGTCTGTCAAGAATCCTGTCGTCTGCGAACATGTTTATTTTACTAGCATCAATCAAGTCAACCAGGGCCTCCAGTTCGGTCTGATTCATGTCTGCAGCATTTTTAAGGTTTACTTCTTTTCCACCTGTATTCACAAACCAGATGTCTGCATTATCTTCATCTGTTAAAAAACTGCGGCATACTTCAATATGGTTCTCTTTCGCTTTCAAGTATTTATCAAGCGCTATGTAATCCTTTGACGTTTTCCCGCTTGCCAGTTCCTCAGAAATATGTCCGACAACAGGTTTTTCGCTTGTTGTCAACAGCTCATTCAGTTTATTATGATAAGAATTCGCTGTATCCTATTGGATCTTATGCAGCACATCGAAATATTCCGCCATAAATCTATTGATCGTCTTGGTCGGACCTCTTGTATAATCAATAAAAAACTGGCACAGTTTCTGTATAAGGACATCCCATGGGACTTCTCCGGTCTGTTTATCCCCGTTTTTCTTCTCATGGTTCTTTTTTTACCGGATATCTTCTTCCTACCACTCCTCATTAAGTGGTTCTTCAAATTGCTGGCCTTTTAGTTTCTTTTCATGTTTTTTATCTGACAGAACAGACTGACGCATCTCTTCAAAATATTCATAAAGTTCTTCCCTGCCCAGAGCACTGAAATGTTCAATCGCTTTCAGCAGACCAAATGCTTCATCTTCTTTTGTGAGATTTTTCATAGAGGGGCTACCTTTCAGCCTTCTATAATTCTTCAATCCTGCATCAATATTTGTGCCGTACTTTTTTCATTAAAGCGGATAATGTCAGGATTTATTCCATTCTCAATAAAAGCAGCATCCCTGCGCAGACGTTCATGGTTCTTGCCGTTTATATTCCTGAAAACGGGATTCTGAGAAAATTTATGGCTTTTCTTACACAACAGGTCAACCGTCCTCGCCATCTGGCGCTGCCTGTCAAAATGCAGGTATTCCGTGTCATATCTGCCTTCAAGAACTCTGGGTATGTCAATTGTATGCTTCTCATTATCCCGGATAACAAAAACACCATTCTCCAGCCCTATTTGCAGTAATTCTGCCGGGATTTTATCGATTCGTTCTGGTGTAAACCGGATGGGATTTTTCATACTGTTTCCGGTCGCTTCTTCTGATAAACAGACTGTATAGCCGTACTTTTTGCCTCTTTGAACAAGATCGTGCAATTCCTTTTTGTATCTGTTTATTTCCATGTCATCCCCATAGAATTTATATATGGAGCCCTTAAACCGATCCTCAAATTCAGCGAACGACCCTACCGAACCGTCCGGGCTCCTGTACAGGTATCCGCCCGGATTATTCGGACACTGCCATGTGGTTTCGCCCTTTGCCAAGGCAGCGCGGCTTTTTGCCTGGGAATAGTCTACAATACTTTAACTTTTATTTTTGCCTTTATATTTTTCTTTTTATTACACAATCTTTCAATAATTTCTTACATAAATTAACATATCCACTCATATGAATCCAAAAATTTCAGAAAAATCTAACAAAATCTTTTTAAACAAAAAAACCTGACAAGTTACCTCATCAGGGAAATTCCAGCAGCGCTACAAGGATTCGAACCTTGAACTGACGGAGTCAGAGTCCGTTGCCTTACCGTTTGGCGATAGCGCTAAATTTATTTTTATGCCCTTTTCATAGCACGTTATTTAGTATATACCAATATTTTAAAAAATACAAGTACTTTTTTTATTTTTTTAATATTTTTTGTTTTCTTTACAATATCAAGATAAAATATGGTATAATAAATTACTTAATTCCAAATCTCTTTTGTATTTCCCTTTGTATAAATCTTTTATTAGATGTAAAGAAACGTTAAAAACCTATTGATAAAAATTGGAGGATTCTTATGGATTTTAGAAAAGTCTTTAATGACAATGTTTTGACAGAAGATTTTGACCGATACAGATTCCGCTATTGTGATGCGCTTTTTGCCGATATTATTTCTTACTCACATCTTGATACAACAAAAGCAGCACTTGAAATAGGTCCGGGTACCGGACAAGCAACTGAACCCATCTTAAAAAGTGGCTGTGCGTATTGTGCAATTGAACTAGGAGAACAGCTTACACAATACATGCAAAATAAATTTAACGCCTATAAAAATTTTAATATTGTTAACGCCGATTTTGAAACATATTTTTTTGAATCCAATACATTTGATCTCGTATATTCCGCCGCATCAATTCAGTGGATTCCTGAGAAAATTGCTTTCCCAAAGGCATATAACCTTTTAAAAGCAGGTGGAACCCTTGCAATGTTTATGACACACACAGACTATAAGACACCCAATGAACCACTTTACGAAAAAATTCAACAGATATACACACAATTCTTCAAGCCGGAAGTTCCATACTCCAAACATTTTGTCTATCAAAATGCAACAGCATATGGATTTACGAATTTTGAACAGCGCCAATACCATCAAACTCTAAAGCTGACAGCAGATGAATATACTTCATTTATCAGTATTCACGCAGACCATTTAACTTTACCTGAGCCATATCGCTCTCACTTCTTTCAAGGGATCAGAGATGCTATCTTAGATTTTGGTGGTACAATAACTCTTTATAATACAATTATTCTTTATCTTACAAAAAAGCCATAACTTCGTCCTAAAGAATTGGCAAAATACATTTGTATTACAAATTGGAGATAAAATCAAATGGAATGGTATATCTGGCTATTTATAATCACTTGCATTAATGCATTGTTTATCACAACAATTGTCGATGTAATTGTAATGGGGCATTATGTATTAAAGCTTTCAACATCATGCAAACTGTCGCAATATGTGATTTGTAAAGAAAATCGCATTGACCTACAGAATGGAAATGAATGCTCAGGATACGCTACCGCGTATCTTCTGCGTCATTTTGGTGTCTCTGCTACTGGAACAGAAGTTTATCAAAAAATGCCTTTTAAGGATTCTGCCGGATGTGTGCCTCCCAAGGGAATCAAAAAAGTGCTTGAAAGCTATGGCTTTCACGCCAAATATTGCGCTGGAAATCTAAATGCACTAAAAAATGAAATTAGCAAAGGAACCCCTGTTATTGTTTTTATAAAAGTCAGAAAAGACAAAAGGTGGCTACATTATGTACCGGTCGTTGGATATGATGCGAACAATCTGTTTTTGGCGGAATCGGCATCGGGATGTGTCAACTGCAACGAAAAGGCATACAACAGAAAAATTAACCAGAAAGAATTTATGACACTCTGGAATACTGCAATGTTAAAAATGCCTTTTTACGCACGCACTTTTTATGTGATAGAACAACGCACCCCTTCACCTAATACGACAAGAAAAAGTGATAAGACAAGTTATTTATCGTAAATAATATAGATAAAAAGCGGAATTGACTAATTGGTCGATTCCGCTTTTATGCGCAGACCTGTACAGAGAAACTATGACACTAACGTGACGCACAGATCGCGCGGGGGGTAAGGGAAAATCTTTCCCTACTCGCTTGTATATGAGCACCCAAAGGAATATTGTCAGCAGAACTGACAGATGTCTATGCCGCGAGTAAAGAAATTTTTCTTTATAAATTGCACAATAGGCAGTTCAAAATGCAGGATGCGCCTCCATCTATTGTAAAAACATACAGCGTTGTTATACTGTTAGAAAAGAGAGGATAATATTTGTCAACTACCCACCACCTAAATGTAGTGAGCTTGTAACTGCCTAGTCATAATAACAACGTATGCCTCCAGCCTTTAACCCCAATTGGCATTATTGCCAAAAGTGGTGTTACATCATAGGGGGATGACAGCACCCTTTACAACATAGATATACTCTGCTGTAACTACTAAGCGTAGTTTTTGTCTGTATTAGGTACTGAAATTTCCTATGCAGTACAGATGCGATGCCTTAGTACATTTTACACAATATTGGGTTTTTATACTATAACCTCATATGTACTTTTCAAAGAACAAAGAGTGCCTTCAGCAAAATGCCCAGCAGTTTTCTCTTGTTAAAAAGTGTATTGTAACAGAGTATTTTTGTCAAATATTTTATCTGGAAAGGAGTTGGCTGCTCCTCTCACCACGTAAACGAAATTGTGGGAGGCAGCCTAAAAATTTTATGAAAGTCAATTACTATCAGGACGCCACACTGCCGGAAAACAGGGTGGATGTCTACTATCAGGAGCGGGATGCAGAGATAACAGAATTGATGAAATTTCTGGAAACAGCGCAGGTCATTGTGGGGCGAAAAGACCAAAGCATTAAACGCATTTTCTTACAGGAAATCTACTATCTGGAAATTGTCGATAGACATTGTTTTGCATACCTTGATCATGAAGTTTTCCAGATAGAATATAATTTAAAATTATTTCTGGAAAAATATGCACTATGTGGATTTATTCAAATTGGCAAATCGCTGGTAGTAAATCTACATAAAATTGACAGAATTAAACCAGATTTGAATATGCGTATGCACCTAATGATGGAAAATGGGGAAGAACTGGTACTCAACAGGGCATATCGAAAAAATTTTATGGAGTGTTTGAAAAATGCAAGGGAGGGAAAAAGATGAAACTCATTGATAAAAAAAGTTTTATGCCGACAGTTTGCGTAATTTACACGATATTATCCGTAGGAAAAATTGTGTTGGAGGCTTTAACACAAGGAAAGTTTGGCAGTGACCAGCAAAATTTACTGACTATATTACTATTTTCCTTTTTAGGAACATTAATTCTATCCCAGCACTATCGGCTGTCCCAGCTCCCATTGCTTCTGGTAGCTGTGTTGCAGTATATAATCCTAGTAGGTGCAGTTCTATTATTCACATGGGTATCTGGCTATTTTACCGAAATACACCCGAATGGCTACAGAGATATGTTGCGTTCCTTTACCATTCCCTATGTAGTAGCAGCGATAGTGTATTATGTCACATTATATTTAGAAGTGAAAAAAGCAAATCGATTCTTACAACAAATGAAGGAGGAAAAAAAGAATGCAAATCATGAATAAGAAAATGGGTTGGAATTTTTTGAAGTTAGCAATTACTGCGTTTGGTGGTCTTGGCATAGAGCTACTCTACGCGTTTTTCTTGGAACCGTTTTTATTTGGAGCGCAGATGGAAAGCTGGTCAAATGGACAAAGTATTGCGCACTGGATTTTGACTTGTGCCACATGGGGTATGGTTAGTATCTGGCTTATACAATCGGCAAAAAAGAACTATAGTTTGGATATTTTATCTGTGCGCGAAGCGCTACAAACATGGCAATGGATAGCGGTGCTGACATTACTTGCAATCTCTGTCATTATACAGTATTTCGATTGGGGTGGTTTGAAAATAGTTATGGAATTTCAACATCTTGATGCCATAATGTTTTTATTCCAGTATCTATACTATGCATTTGAGACAGTACTTTTCATGATGATTATTGTGTTTGGTCAGAAAGCCTGCGAAATATGGCTTGGGCATGAAAAAATCCCTTACGGCGGCATTCTATGCGGGCTAACTTGGGGGCTTGGGCACATTCTGTCAAAAGGTAGTCTGATAATTGGACTTCATGGATTCCTATGGGGACTCTTGCTCGGTGTAGCATATCTTGTAGTGAATAAAGATATTAGAAAAGCTTGGATAGTAATGTTTTTAATATTTGTTTTATAATGGTTTAATTTTATTGTGATTCATTAAATGTCCAAGAATTGGAAACTGCCAACGCTTATCTCTATGGTGATGAACTGGCTAAATTGCAAAATTTTCCGCAAGCAAGTTTACCTTATTGCGCTGGATATACTCGCGGCTATCATTTTTGAATTATAAACTTGCATCACGCCCTACCTGCTGTTTGTCGGGTCGCATGACTATCCATTCTATAAACCACAATCACGCAAAATATGGAGGTTTTATCAAATGAACATACTGTTAGTAAATTGTAGCCCTGTCCGAAATGGCGCAACTGGAGAAATTATAAAAATTGCATACTCCTTTCTGGAAAAAATACATATTATTCACAATATTTGTATTGATGATTACAATATTTCATTCTGCAAGGGGTGTAGAACCTGCCATCAGACAGCAAAGTGTATACAAGATGATGATGTATCAAAAATCATTGCAGAATTTGAGTGGGCAGACAGTATTATCTGTGTGTCTCCGTCCTATTGGGCAGATGTTCCCGGTCAATTTAAGGCATTTATTGACCGTTGTACACCTTGGTGCAATACCCACGAACCACATGCCAAAATCAGCAGTGGCAAAAAGGGTTATTCCATTGCATTACGAACTGGTTCAAACATGCGCGAATGCAACAGAATTATTGAGAGCATCGAACATTTTTATGGGCATATGGAAATTATTCCTAGCGGACATCTAGGACTTTGTTCTATCGAATACAAAGATGCTGTAGAAGCTAGAAAACAAGAAATTAAAGATTTCTGTGCACAAATAGAATAGCTTCACTGTAGCACTACTTTGTAATCGTCTTTTCCAGTCAACGAAATCACATATATTACATTGCCTATCTTAGTTTTGCTCCTTTATCATGTAATAATTTTATATTGTGAAAGTCTGTAGAAAAGTAATGCATACAAATCTTAATAGTTTGTAATCAAAACTTCCTGTGTCGTATTCCTACTATTTTTGGTGTGGTAATTACAATTATTATAGTTGAATTTTATTTTATGCATATGATATTTGTGCGCCTTACGCCAACCAAGAAGGATATCATTCTTTTCTCCCTTATGGTGGGATACATTGGACAGCGCAAATCGGATTCCCCTTGTAGAAAGCATATCAAGAATCTCATATAAGTCTTTTTCGTCTTGCTCCCCCCATCCTTTAAACCCCCTTTTCCCATCATTATAGCTGCCGCAGGTTATTAAATAAGGCGGGTCGGCATACAGAAAATCGCCACTCTTCATCAAACTGTAATCAAACTCTCGAAAATCATAAGAAGTATACTGAACCTGTTCAATAACTCCTTGCAATTTTTTCAAATTTTCTCTCATAACACTGTTAAATGAACTTCTAGATTTTCCAAAAGGGTTATTGTATTCATGTGCTGCATTAAAGCGAAACTGATAGTTAAAACTATAACACATTAGTACATAGAGGTCGATTGGATTTTTCGTTTTATTATAATAAGCTCTAAATTGTTCATAAGCCTGTTTATTTTCTTTGGTTAATTTCCAATTGTAAATTGTTTGGTCAATCTGGGCAAGTGCCTTCTCTATTCCCAATTGTTGAAATTCCTTATATATCTCTATCACAAAAAAATTTAAGTCATTCGCAATATGATTATTGGCTTTTGTATTAAATGTAACATCACAACCACCGCAAAAAATATCCACCATCAAGTCGACCTTTCGCGGAAACCACTTTTGTATCTGTGAAAGAATCCGATACTTGTTTCCAATATAATTCATGGGCGCCTTTATGTACTGCATTTATGTCTCCTTAAAAATATTGCTTATTTTTCTTATCACACCGTTAAATCACTATTGAACAGAGAAGGTTTATCTTCCCTACTCGATGCGCGATCTGTGCGTCACTATAGCGGCTTATTTCCTCTGTATAAGTCTGCGCATAAAACAGTCCGCAAGTCAGACAAACACCTTGCGGACTGCCTTTTAATGATTTATCTGTTCATAGTCAGGTGCAATAAAATAAACAACATGACCATTTCCTGTATTGCCATCTGCTACATTTACTTTATAATCATGCATTCTGACACAATTCCCTGAATTGCCATCTACAACAGTCAGAGTTATCTCATTGTCATTTACAGACACATTGTAAACAATCGCTGTATGACTTAAATATTTATCTGTATGTACTTTTCCTGTCCATGCAAACAGAACAATATCTCCGGGATGGGGTATAAAATCTCCTCCTGCATAGACGGTCTGACTCCAATGGTAAAATGGCGCGCCAAATACCTCCACACTAGCTCCATAACTATTATTTAAAATGGATGTAGGCACATTTGCCATTCGTGCACACCAAGACGCAAATTCAGAACACCATGCAGTTCCATTGCTGCCCAGATATCGCCCATACTCTGAATAATCCTTATTTCCAATATAGCAACCATCTAATTCGTCCTCTTTGTCTCCCTCATGGTATCCAATCTGTGAGACAGCAATCGCAAGAATATCTGCGCGGTAGTCATTTAATATAATTGTGTCTTTTAATGTCTGATAGTAAGGACCAGCCATATATTCCATTGAAAAATTTTCTGAATTCTCTATAGGCGAAAGCACTGTTTCTGTCTCCGAAACAGGGGGTTCCTTTGCAGCGCAAACAGAAATCACAGAATTTAATGCAAGCATTAGCACTAACAAAAAAGATACTGCTTTTTTCATAGAAAGGTTCTCCCTTCTCTTGTTCTACTCTATGTTGTACTCCATCATCTCATAGACTAGCCTTGTCCCTTCCGCTGTCTCTGCCGGAAGCAAGGCACGCGCAACACATTTTAATTCACCGGATTCATCTGCATCCTTTTTCAGATATGCATAATCACCATCAAGTCTTTCCACAGTGTAATAAATCTTATCTAATAACATGGTTTGTTACACTCCTATCATTTCCTTTACGACTGCCGCTATCTGATCGCACTTGCAATTTGCAAAAAAATACTCCTCAAATTTCTCACCACTCAAAGCACCTTTGCAAAGCTCCCTATCCAACTTTGGCAGAATATCACAAAGGTCAGCGTGTGTGACTGCCTTCACTTCATCAAGTATCTTTTTATTGCGCTGCTCAGGTACAACACGTTCCTTTGGATATCCTCCGCCGCCCGGAGTGCAAAACAATTTCTCGAAAATATATTCAAGATTGAGTTCTCCTCCCCAGCCAAAATTCTCTGCAAATGGAAGCGCCACACAGTTTCCATCATTTACCTGTGAGAATAGATAAGCGTCGAGAGGCGATTCAATATGACCGCAAAGCACCTTGGGAAAGGCATTGCACGCCAGCATTGCTCCCTCGCCAGTACCGCATCCTGTGATAACAAAATCTGCCGCTCCAGAATTTAACAGCACTGCTGCCAAAATGCCATTCTGTACATATGTAAGCGGATGTGGATCCTCCGCAGTGTACATTCCATAGTTAAACACCTCATGTCCCATCGGTTCAACTACTTTCTTAAGAGTCTCGCAAATCATGGCATTTTTTGCCGCCTGACTGTTCTCGTTAATCAACGCGATTTTCATAATCTTTTTATCCTTTCTTTTTATTATTGATGTCTATTTTTAGAACCTATTGCATATATATAGTATAGCACCAACTTTAATGTCTTTTCCACCTTTTTATAAAAATGAAAGTAGCCGCCGCATAATAAACAAAAAGTGTGACGGTTATATAATTTTTTTGTTAATTTTATACATTTCTCATTGCTTTCATGACCTTTTTGAGCTATATTGAATATATAGAAGAAATAAGGCATGTAGACACTTCCTGCGCACCCTTTGCGCAATTTCAATTTGTATTGTAAAATACAAAATATGTGCATAATAAATACTACTACATGCATCTAGGGGGCGGAAATTTTGATAGCTAAGAAAAACGAATTACAAAACGACATTTTAAAAGAAGTAAATAGCCAAGGTATCTACGAATCTGCAAAAACGCTCACCTTTATAGCACCCGCAAAAATAGAGCGCATCCCTCAGGAAGAGTACGATCAACTCGTAGAACCCTACCGCGAAGCCATGACACGGCTTGAAGTACGTATGAACGGTTTAAATGAAGACTACCGAAAAAAATACAGGGATTATCCAATCCACAATATACAGGCTCGCATCAAAAGCCGGAAAAGCATTGAAAAGAAACTTGCCAGCAAAAACCTTCCAGTCACCGCTTACACGGCAAAAGACAATCTGACAGATATTGCGGGAATCCGCGTAATTTGTTATTTTGTGGAAGACATTTTCAGCATCTTGTCACTTGTAAAGACACAGACAGACTTATTGATCTTAAAAGAAAGCGATTATATTCATTATCCTAAGGAAAGTGGCTACAAAAGCTACCATATGGTATTGGGCATCCCAGTATATCGCATTGAAGGAATGCAGTACTATCCTGTGGAAATACAATTTCGCACACTTGCTATGGATCTCTGGGCGAGCATGGAACACCGCATTTGTTACAAGGGAGAAACCCCTGACGAAACTGCCGATGCGTTCCGCAATTACTCAGGCGAGCTCTCCGAGATGGAACGACGCATGAAGCATCTGCTCGATGAGATTCGCCGGGATAATCCACAGGAGCCAATGCAATAATTTTATGCACAGTTATGACTCCTAATATCAATGGTAATATTGCAATCGGCAATAAATTGATAGTTTGCTTCAAGTCCATAGGCAATATGTATTTTTATACAATCTGTACTCTCTGTCACGCAGACTTCTTTAGTATCCATTGCAACTAGAATATTTCCGAACGGGGTAAAATAATCTGTCATGGTTTTTTTCCCCTCGGAAAACACCATCTGCACATTGACAGGACCTTTTTTCCAGAGCGAAAATTCTTTTCCTTTCAATTTAATCATATTACTGATTGGCTCTGGAAAATCATCCATAAGTTCCTGATAGCAAATAAAATGCGCATCATTTCTATAATAATATTCCCCCGGACAAATTGTCTCAATCTGGTCAAGTTCTTCGTCAGAGGCACTCTGCCCCACTTCATTGTCTACAAACTGAAGTCCGCGTATGGATACCAGCACTTCTTTTGTCATATATACCTCCAAGTTTATTTCCAAAATTCTAACAACGCCAATTTATACTTTAACTTCACTGCTTCTTCCTCTTGCTCTATATCACTATAGAAATAGGATTCCATAAATTCTTTCGCCTCGTCCGCAGTGAGTTCCTCTCCATTTTCATCTAAAATACAGCCAATTCCAGAGTTGATAAAAATTTCAGGGCTAAGTGCTCCCACCCACAATACAACCCCTGATATCATCAGAAATTTTCTAAAATATTTTTTCCACAAAAACATATGCCCATACCTTCCTCTTTTTCTTTTATCAGTAAGTATGGACACATTGTAAAATTTTATACACTGTTTCTGTGATCTCCTTTCTCAAGCTGAAGCTGCTCAATAATGGCCTTCTCTTGATTGTTAATATGTCTGCGCACAATATCCGCTGCCGTTTTCTTATCCTTTTTCATAATGCTCTGATACATTTCTAGATGCTCCTGCCGCAACATCTCATGAGAAGAAGCATCTTTTAAATACTCAAATCGGTATCTGTACATTTGTTCGGAAAGATTGCTAACCAACTGTATCAGCCTTGTGTTGCCCGTAGACAATACAATCTTATCATGAAACACCACATCTGCCTCCGCAAGCATTCGGGTATCCCTTGTCTTGACGGCATCAGAAAAATGATCGCACGCCTGATAAAGCGCATCCAGCTCTTGCTGACTCATACGCTCACAGGCAAGTTCAATTGCAAGTACATCCAGTGCGCGGCGAACCTCCATAACATCCTTGAGATTTTTTAATGTAATCTGTGCCACTTCTGCACCACGCCGCGGTATCATGATTACAAGCCCCTCAAGTTCCAACTTTCTAATTGCCTCTCGAATCGGAGTACGACTCACACCAAGCTTATTTGCCAGATGAATTTCCATTAGTCGCTCTCCAGGTTTAAGCTTTCCAGTAAGTATTTCCTGCCTTAACGTATTAAACACCACATCTCTGAGCGGTAAATATTCGTCGTCATTCATCATACTCATACCTGCCCTCCAATCATGAATCCCCGTTGTAAAATGTCGTAACGTTTACTTGTGCATCCATTCCCTTTGTTCGGAGCGTCTGATCAATATACACTGCGGCTGCCCGCGCTGCCTCCTCCTCTAAAAATACGCCAAAAATACTAGGACCGCTCCCACTCATCAACGCATTCATCGCTCCGCTGCCACACATCATTTTCTTGATATCTATAAGGACAGGGTGTGCTGATTCTGTCACTGACTCCATCACATTCTCCATACGGTCAGTAATTCCCTTTAAATCCCCCTGTTTTAACGCCTCTGCCATACCATCAATATCCGGATGATGCTCCAATTTATTGGCTTGAAGATTCTCATAAGCCCACTTGGTCGACACCATAATCGGCGGCTTCACAATCAGAATCACTGCCGGCGGCGGTGCTGGAAGCGGTGTAAGCCTCTCTCCAATTCCTTCCGCCAGTGCAGTCCCCCCCAATATACAGAATGGAATATCAGCACCGAGCCGAAGTGACTGCCGCATCAGCTCTTCCTTAGAAAGTCCCAGCTCATACAACTCATTCATAGCGATCATCGTGACTGCAGCATCTGTGCTCCCTCCTGCCATTCCTGCTGCCACAGGAATATTTTTTTTCAATCGGATTTCCACACCCTGTTGGATTCCATACTGCTGCCGCATTAAATTTGCCGCCCTAAAAATTAGATTATTCTCCAAATCTCCCAAATAATCCTTACTGTTAACTGACAGTATAATGTCTGGGTCCTCTCTCCTCTTAAATTCTAACTCGTCATAGAGGTCCACAGTCTGCATAACCATCTTTACCTCATGATATCCATTTTCAAGACGCCGACACACGTCAAGCGCCAGATTGATTTTCGCCCTTGCCCTGTAACTTTGTTTCTCCATGCAATTCCCCTTTTGTCTGTCTTTGCATTTTTTTTCGTACAATTTTCTTAATTATATCGGAAAATACTTCGTTCGTCAACACTTTAGAAACTGTTACATAAATCCCTATAACAGTTTAGCCTTCGACTTTTTGTTACAAGCATCAAACCATACAAAACCACTTTTAGCAAAATATTGGATATTGTTGGCATAAACAGCAACAAATTTTACACAAAATATGGGGCTACCACACTAAGAAAAAATAGTACAAGAGATAGTAGCTTAAAACGTTTACAATATACTATATCTGGTATGTATTTTATTTAGTACAATAACCCCATACAAATTTTAAAAAACTTCAAGAAATGATAGCAATAATCAGCATCGATCTGGTTCTGGATAATTCCCCCCGAACGTCTCGACAGTAACGCTTTTCATCACCTGTGCTTCAAGTGGTCTATCTGTAAAATCAGTATTTGTGGTTGCAATCTTATCCACAATATCCATACCTTCAATCACCTTTCCAAACGCCGCATAAGCACCGTCTAAATGCGGACTCGTCTTGTGCATAATAAAGAACTGGCTTCCGGCAGAATCTGGCATCATACTTCTTGCCATAGAAAGTACCCCCGGCGTATGTTTCAGCCCATTCTGAAATCCATTGTCTGCAAATTCTCCTGCAATGGAGTAACCCGGACCGCCTGTTCCCGTACCTTCAGGACAGCCCCCCTGTATCATAAATCCATTGATGACTCTGTGAAAGTTCAAACCATTGTAGAACCCCTTATTTACTAGACTGACAAAATTTCTAACTGTGTTGGGCGCAATTTCCGGATAAAGCTCCGCCTTGATACAGTCTCCATTTTCCATTTCAATTGTGACGATTGGATTTGTAGCAACCACATTTTGTTCCATAACATAGTCTCCTTTTTCTGAAAATAATTACAATTCCTAATTATTGTGAACGTTATACTAATTTATTATATAATAGACAAAGAAAAATTTCCAGAAAAATTCAAGAATGCTATCGGCATTCTTACTGTGGTGTGTAGGTCAGCTCTTCTGACATATTACGGATTCGCATGCCTGCAATGTTGCATTCCAATTAAATCTAATCTCTTGACAAATCTGTCTAACAGTATTAGACTATAGTTGTCTAATATCATTAGACACAACACACAAATGCCATTTAAGATTTGTAAAATAATATTTCTCTGCATCTACAAGTCAAATACATTTTTAGAAAGGAAAAACAATCTATGGAAGAAAACAAACTGGGTGTAATGGAAGGACGTTTTGCAGATATTATATGGGCAGCAGCACCCATTAGCACAGGAGATTTGGTAAAGAAATGCGAGGAAGCTTTTGGTTGGAAGCGCACAACAACCTACACTATGTTAAAGCGGCTCTGCCAGCGTGGTATTTTTCAAAATGACAATGGTACAGTGATTGTGTTACTGCCAAAAGAGGATTTTCACAAACGGCAGAGTGAACAGTTTGTCACAGATACATTTGGCGGTTCTCTCCCTGCCTTTATCGCTGCTTTTACAAAAGGAAAAACATTGAGTGACAAAGAGGCAGACGAGATTCAGTGCTTAATTGACAAAAGCCGCGCGCCAAAGAGGAGGAATTGACCATGTTGTTGGAAGAAATTTTTGCAGAGGTACTACATCTGAGTTTTTATGGTACTGTTGGCTGCGGCGTAGTTCTTATCTGTGTACTTGTCAATTACACACGGGCACCACGCTGGATTTCTATGGTGCTTTGGGGATTGGTAGCACTGCGTTTGGTAATTCCATTTTCCGTTTCCTCCACAATTAGCCTTCTGCAATTCCAAAATGTCGCAAACCTTCCAGAACAGTTTGAAAACACACTAAACGCTAAAGGAACTTATCATGAAGATTCCAAAGCAACACAGCCAAAAAGTACAGAATATGAGCAAGCTGCCACCACAGAAAACTCTGTCATGTCCAATCCAAAAGACAATCAAACAACATATCATTACAAGGGTGTAAATGGAAACCTAAAACCAGTAAAAACTACATATGGACAGTTCTTGTTTGTTGGTGCACGGATCTGGCTTGCGGTTATGATTTTTTTGTGGTCTTGGGCTGTTTTTTCCTATGCGCGATTAAAATATCATCTGCGCTTTTCCATACGCATATGCAACAACATCTACGAAACTGACGCAATTTCTTCCCCTTGTGTGGTGGGATTTATCAAACCGCAGATTTATCTAATTCCCGGGCTAACTGACCAGCAAAAGACACATATCCTACTTCATGAACAGATGCATATTCGCTATCTTGACCCAATCTGGAAAGCAATCTCCTTTCTGATTATCAGCATACATTGGTTCAATCCTTTTTTGTGGTTCATGTACAAAATCTTTCAGGGAGAATTAGAAAAAGCATGTGATGAAAGAGTACTCTCCCGTATTGGAGAAGAGAAAAAAGCAGATTACAGTGAATCCCTACTTGCACTGGCAGCCTCCAAAAGCTGGCGTCAAAAGTGGAATCCTCCAACACCAATTTCATTTGGGGAAAATAATATTAAAAGCAGAATTAAACAAATTCTTGCCTATAAAAAACCGCTTGTTACAGTTTCTGTGCTGATTGTTATACTCTCTGTGGTTGGATGCGGTATCTTTCTCACCACTCCAACAGTCTCCACTACAGACACGCCAGAAAACAACGCTACAACATTCGTGGATTCCAATTTGCACTCAGAGGAAGCCACACAGGCAACAAGTACTACAGATACCGAGTCAGACCTCTCTACAGATATTGCGCCAGAAAATGAAATTGCAGCAGACAAGACTGCTGTTATGGAAAATACGGAAATTTATGAGGAACTAGAGTACAATGGTATCACTTATCAGGCTGGCAATAATGGCATTTTCCGTAAAACAACAAACAGTTCCGCTGCGCAGCAGATTTACAAGGCGTTTGCTGGAACAAACTTGCAGATGACTGTATTTGAGCAAAAACTTTATTTTAAGACAGACAGCACATATATTCAGGGAGCACTTGACTGGGCAGATAACACAGTACGTTGGATTGATTTGGAATCTCTTGACACCGGAGACTTGCCAATGATACGAGAAAACGCTCTTATTTCATATTTTGATGTCTATGATGGAATGATACAGATTTACTACAGCTATCCCGATGCTATTGATACCATAATGTTATATGCAGAAGAAGACACCGTATTTCATGATAAAAACATTACACAGCTATCCGAGGCAGAACAACAACAATTTGGGCTTCGTATTACGCAATCCATCTTGCAAAATCCATGTACATTAACGAATATTTCAAACAGAATCTATAATGAAAACATTGCCTATCTGGATATGGACCATGATGGAACTGCGGAAAAAATAACACTCACGCCATCAACCTCCCCCGAAGCTGCATTATACAAAAGAACAAATGATCCACTGGCATACTATCACCTTCAAATTGGCAACGCCGATTTGGAACAATCTGGAGACAATGTGGCAAATATTCTCTGGGCTATTAGTCTTGATGGACAAAATATCCTGCTAGTGCTTTATGAAGATGGTCCAAGTGCCGATCCTTACACGCACTTTTTTCAATATCAAAATGGGTCACTTAATAACATTGGAGGCTTTGCAGACGATATCCGCCTATGTGAAATTTCTTCTGATGGCATTATTACAGGCACAATTCGCAAAGATATTGTGCAAACTGACTGGATTACTGTGCGCTGGCAGCTTAACCAAGGCGGAACGCTGGAAGAAATCCCACAGGAAGTATACGATTTTAAGAGCGGCAACTGGGTGCAATTGAATGAAGAACTGCCTTTGCACACCGCTGTTGGAGCAACCGAAACCTTTACTATAGCACCACAAAATGTTAGATTCCTACAAGTCTTTGCCGACTGGAACTGGGTTTTCTTAGAAACTACAGACGGGCAACAAGGCTGGATACATTTGGATAACTTTGAAGTCGTCGAATTGCAAAAAAATGTAATGGACATATTTGATGGGCTATATATGGCAGGATAATGAAAGGAGATTTTTATGAAAATTTGGAAAAAAATATCTATGCAATGCATCTGTTTGGCAATTGCGTTACTTCTTGGCGGTTGTCATAAACAAAACACCAAAGAGGAACCACTAACCGTAGATTTCCCGTATTCTTCCGAAATGCAATCAGAATCTATTGTCGGTGAATCGGTTGAAACTACCGTGGAATCTATATCAGAACAAGATTCCACGACAGCACAAAGCAGCACGACTCTTATCGCTGACACTAACACGCCAAAAGACAACAACCCTGACACTAACACGTCAAAAGACAACAACCAATCCGAACTTGACATGGCACAATCTATCTTGCAAAGTCCTGGCACTCTGGTGCATATTTCAAACAGTACGCAAAATCAAAGTACAGCTTATGTGGATCTGGATGGCGATAAAACGCCAGAAAAGATATTATTAGAACCCTCCAAAGACCCCGAAAACGCACAGTATCTACAGGAAGATGACCCATTGGCATACTACCATTTACAGATTGGCAATGCAGATTTTGAAGGCTTTGGAAATAATATAGAAAATAGCCTCTGGGGAATTAGTCTTGACGGGAAAAATATTCTATTGGTTCTCTATGAAGACGGCCCAAGCGCCGATCCCTACACGCATCTATTCCAATATCAAAACAACACAATATTAGAAGTTGGTAATTTCGCAGATGATATTCGCGCGTGCAAAATTTCTTCAGATGGTATTATTACAGGCAAAATGCGAAAAGACGTTGTACAGACTGATTATGTTATTATGTGCTGGAAATTAAATCAAAGCGGAATACTAGAGGAAATCCCACAAGATACCTATAATTTTCAAAATGGAAACTGGGTGGATCTAAAGGAAAATCTCCCGCTACATGCTGTTATAGAAAGCACGGATACATTCACTATCCCTCCGCAAAAAGTGAAATTTTTACAAACAACTGCCAATGAAAACTGGGTATTGTTAGAAGCAGAAGACGGACAACAAGGCTGGATGCAAATAGAAAACTCTAATGTTTCCGCACTACAAAAGTTTGTGATGGACGTCTTTGACAACTTAAATATGACAGATTAACATTACAGTTGACTCTGTTCCAGCAGCAGAGTCGTAACAGTTCAGCCTTTGGCTTCCTGTTACAAACATCAAGCCGTGCATAATCGCTTCGCGATGGCTTGATGCATCTCAACTACTACGCTTTCCCACGGACTTTGCAGCGCAGTGCAAAGTCCTGTCTGAACTGTTACGCAGAGTCAACTACAAAGCAAATAACTTAAAATTGTAATCTTGTATCCTTCCAAGAGCCATGATAAAATAACAATACACGCAGCAAGAAACGAGTGATTATAACCCTATTACAACAGGAGATTCAAATATGGCATTGTATGGAATGATTGATATAGACGCACTAAAATCGAATAAACTTTCGACACTTGTACGCAGGGTAAGAGCGTTAACCAAAGAAAACGCAGATATGCATACGTTAAACTATGATGTTTTTTCTGGTTTATTTAAAAAAATTTTGCCACTTGCCAGACAGGCAGAGGAATGGTATCTATATTTTTATACCATGTACTACTTAATGTCCTTAAACAAGTATAACTGCAATTATAAAGAAATTGTAAAATATGCAGAACTCTACTACAAAGACAGTCAACCTTATTTTGAAAACACTATCTATCCAGACACCAAAATGTGCAGTATTCTTATTTTTATCTATGATGAAATCTTTTATGCATACTATTGGTATGATCCAATTGATGATTCCAAAATGGAACTTTTTATGCAAAACTATGCCAAAATTATAACCAAATATAATATTGATGCTGATTTGTACTATATTTCAGAATTGTATCTATCACTGCTCTATCGCGATACGAAGCGTGCAGAACAAGCGGCGCAAAATTTCCTAAAAAACAGCGGCAATCCCAATCGCTGTTATGTATGTAACCACCTTGCATATTTATATTACCTGCTATATACAAATCAGAATGAACAGGCTGAAGAACTAATGCTAAACTTGATTCATAAAAATATCCCAAAACGGTTTCATTGGTGTTATCGTATCTGTAGGCAGTCCGAACCACAGAAAATGTATCTTACAATATTATCAGAATGTATAGCGCTAGGAAAAATTGAACTGTTCTGGTATTACTATGATACATATTGGGCAAAACTGCCACGCAACGCGCAGTGGAATCCAAATTTTTATACAACGGAACGGCTATTGAGTGCTTTGGAAGGAAATTTTGACGGCTTAGAAAATGATCTTGAAATAACACTCTTAGATCTCAACAATGAGCCAGTCGCCAACACAATCGAAAATATACGCAATTTTTTAGCTTGGTGGTGTTATTTTACTTTGCTTCACCAAAATGGGATTCAAAAAGTCCAACTTTCTATTCCACAACTAGACCCAGAAAACACAGGATTTGTTTTTACATTGGCGTTAAGTCGGTATATGGAACAGAAAGCAGACCTACACGGAAGAAACTTTGCCCGTGCAAGAGCAAAATACAACTATGATTTTGAAAAAAACACTTATCAAACCATTTTCTTAGAAAACACTCCGCAAGTACACCCGCGCATTTCTTTATAACCCTCTACAGCGCTTTAGCCAGCCGCCTTTTCGATAATAAATAATAAACAGCACTGATGTCACAGACCATGTTAGCGGATAACTAAATGCCACTGTGGAGACCTCTGGTCGCAGCGGAACTACCACCAATATCCAAATAACACGCAGCACACAGATACCAACACAAGTCATTAGCATTGGCAAAATGGCATCACCGCAACCGCGTGTGGTGCCGCCAAGAATCTCAATGCAAATATAGGTAATATAGCTTGGAGAAATCACCCACATCATACCCAAACCAATTGTAACAACGCCTGGGTCATTTGTAAACAGTCCAAAGAAAACACGCCCGCCAGCAAGCACAATAACACTCAAAAGTATGCTGGTTAATGCTGCCATACCCAAACAAATACGCACACTTTTTTTAATCCGGTCATATTTGCCCGCGCCAAAATTCTGCCCAGCAAAAGTTGTAATTGACACCCCATAGGCACCCATAATCATCCAAAAAATACCATCCACTTTGCCATATGCTGTCCACGCTGCAATTGTATCTGTACCAAACACATTAATGCTCGACTGAATAATCAAATTGGAAACGGAATACATTGTTGATTGAATCCCCGCTGGCAGACCAATGCGCACAATATTATGTAAAAGTATCGGTGAAAACCGAATTTCCTTTAGAAAAAGTTGGTAGGAATCCTCTGTTCGCATCAATGTCACAATCACCATTAATGCGCTGATAACCTGCGATAGTGCAGTCGCCACAGCCACGCCAACCACACCCATTTTTAACACTGTCACAAATAAAATGTCTAATATAATATTTACAATGCAAGATAAAATCAAAAAGTAAAGTGGGCGCTTGGAATCTCCAACTGCTCTTAAAATTCCTGAACCCATATTATAGATAAGCGAGGGAATCACACCAATAAAGTAAACGCGCATATACATCACAGACAATAAAAGAATCTCATCTGGCGTGTTCATTGCTCTAAGCGCTGCCCCGGAAAAGAGAATCCCCAATATCATAATGACTGCGCCGCCCGCAATGGATAGCGCCATCGCAGTGTGTACAGTCTTCTTGACATCTTCTTCCTTCTTCGCGCCGTAATACTGCGCAATAATTACCGTTGCACCGGAAGAAAGTCCCGTAAAAAATCCAATCAACAAATTAATTAAAGTGGCGGCTGATCCACCCACTGCTGCCAATGCCTCTTTTCCTACAAACTTCCCTACAATCACCGCATCTGTGGTGTTGTAAAGCTGCTGAAAAAAGGTTCCAAACAATATTGGAAAAAAGAAAAAAAGAAGTTGCTTCCAGATTACTCCCTCTGTAATCTGGTTAGAAATCTGACGACTGTCTGTTTTCATAAAACTCCCCTGCTTTCTAAAACACATTCTAATTTGTTACAATTCCTTAAGATTTACATAGAGAAAGCTGTCTTTACCACGAAAAAGTGTCTTATGACACTTTTCCGCTGCCAAAACAGCTATCAATAGTAACTTTGTTAAGTTAATTGAACCATAATAAAATAACGGATACGATTATAGAATATCACATTTTATACAACTGGTCAATGAATGGACACTTTTGTAACAGTTCAAACAAGTTCAGTTGTTATACAGTTTCACCTGAAATCGTTGGATCTACTAAAATTGCAATTGACTTTTTCCCTGTCAATGCCTCTGTGCGTGCGTCTGGCTGTCCAAAGCCTACATACAACTGAAACTGCCCTTCTGGTATGTATCGTTCTCCACATTCATTCACCACTGTAAATGCATGAGATGATATTGGAAGTTCTGTTGTGATGGTTTCCCCTGCCTTGACAAAAATCCTTTTAAATGCACACAAATGTGGATTGCGTGACGCATCACTTGATGTCTCAGACTTAATATACACCTGCACAACCTCATCTGTGTCAACAGTCCCCTGATTCTCCACAATCGCAGTGATTGTGCTGTCCTGATATGCTGCCTCCTTCAGAACTGTCTTTCCATAATTTAACCCATAGCCAAACGGATACTGTGCCTCGTTCTCCATATAGCGATAAGTTCTGCCTTTCATGGTATAATCTGTAAACGCCGGCAACTCCTCCAAAGTGTTGTAGAATGTAACAGGAAGCTTTCCAAAAGCAGACACTTCACCAAAAAGTATCCGCGCGGCTGCCCTGCCGCCCTGTGCGCCGGGATACCAAAGCTGTACCACCGCATTAAAGTGCTCACTCGCATAGCTCATATCAATATCGCTCCCTGCGCATAGGCACAGCACTACAGGCTTTCCGCACTGTGCGATTGCCTCCATTAGCGCAAGCTGGGAATCTGGCAATTTCAATGACAATTTATCTCCAGAAGCATAGCTGTTTCCAGCATCTCCTTCCTCCCCTTCCAATGTCTCATCTAGTCCCACGCACAAGACAACCACATCACTGTGCTGCGCGACAATCTTCGCCTCCGAAAGTCTATCATACTGATATCCAAGCCCTTCTGTTCTGTCTTTTTGCAACTCTGCACCTACGGAGTAAAGAATTCTAACACTGTCCCCAACATACTGACGCACACCATCTAAAATGGTAACATACTCTGTGGCGGTTCCGTGATAGTTGCCAATCAGTGCTGCGCGACTGTCTGCATTTGGACCAATCACGCCAATTGTGCCAATTACCTCCTTCTTTAATGGAAGAATACCATCATTTTTAAGCAGTACAAAGCTTTCTTCTGCAGCCCTCTGTGCAAGTGCAAGATGTTCTTTGCACTCCACACACTCATATGGAATCTTATCAAATTCATTCTCGTCAAACAGCCCAAGCATATAACGCGCTGTAAAAAGTCGAACTGCCGCCTGTGTAATTGCTTCCTCTGTGACAAGCCCCTGCTGATAAGCTGTTAAAATATGAAGATAGGTAACACCGCAATTCACATCACACCCCGCATTTAATGCCATCGCAGCGGATTCCTGCGGTGTGCTTGTCACTTTATGATTGACATGAAAATCTTTAATTGCCCAACAGTCCGATACAAAGTGTCCCTCAAATCCCCATTTTTCTCGAAGAATATCTTGTATTAGGGTTTTACTTCCGCAGCAGGGCTCGCCGTTTGTGCGATTGTATGCCCCCATCACCGCCTCCACGCCAGCTTCCTTCACCAGTGCTTCAAATGCAGGCAGATAGGTCTCCTCCATATCTTTTGGTGTTGCTTCGGCATCAAATTCATGGCGCAACTCTTCCGGTCCTGAATGTACAGCAAAATGTTTCGCACATGCAGCAGCCTTCATAATTGGTCCGTTCCCTTGTAGTCCCTGGACAAAATTCACACCCATTCTGGATGTCAACCAAGGATCTTCCCCATAAGTCTCATGACCTCTGCCCCATCTAGGATCGCGGAAAATATTAACATTTGGCGCCCAAAAGGTCAATCCTTTGTAAATATCTCTGTCATCCTGTGCAGAATACGCATTGTACTTCGCACGCCCTTCCTCGGCAATCACATCTGCAATACTGTGTATCAGTTCCTCGTCAAACGCTGCGCCAAGTCCAATTGCCTGTGGAAAGACAGTTGCCTGTCCAGCTCTTGCCACACCATGAAGTGCCTCATTCCACCAATTGTAGGCAGGTATCCCCAATCGGGAAATTGCAGGTGCATTATACCGCAACTGCGACGCTTTCTCCTCTAGGGTCATTTGAGAAACTAAATTCTCTGCACGCTTTCTTGCCTCTTCTCTATTCATTGCCTTATCTCCCTCCTGCGTATTTTTTTGAATGAATGAAGGAACGCCTTATTGGCAGTTCCTTCCTAAAATAATACTACACTTTCAATTCAACAGTCAATTAATAACCCAATTTTGATTTATTTTTTTGGAAAATCTCATTGACTTGCGTCACATAGGTATTTACACCAAGGCTTTCCAATTCCGCTTTATAGTCTTCCCACTGTGTCTCAATGTCTGCCTGACCTGTAATAAATTTCTGAATCCATGCTTTTGTCGCGTCAATCAGTGGTGTAGAAATTAAATTCAGCTCTTCGCTCTCCTCCTCGTTTGCCATGTAAGGCGGAATGAGCGGACGATCTACCCTGTACTCATAAATTCTGTTGTTAAAACTTCTCTCACCCTCTGTCATCTTGGAAGTTCTCAGCCAGCTAGAGCCACCGTAAGCAAACATACCACCGCCAAAACCATAGTCCACATTCAGTTTCTTCTCTGCGTCTGGATTCATACCATTAAATGAAATATCCGAGTTTAGAATAACATTCTCGCCATCCATTGTGTAGGTTTCGCCTTCCACGCCCCACAGAGACAGCATTTGTCCTTCAGGAGAGTACCATAACCAATCCACAAAGCGCAGCATCTTGATAAAACCTTCCTCACCAAGCTCATCCAATGCTTTCTGTGCAATCATAATACCATTTTCCAATTTGGAATTTTCAATCTGCAAAAGCCCAGCAGGACCACCCGGTGCTACAACCATATACAGTTCTGCTTCTGGGTCCGTCATTTTACTTGTATAATCTGCAAGATTTTGATAGTTTCCTGTCATTGCATAAGTCTCACCATTAAAGAATTTTGCTCTTGCTGTGTCGTCTTCCTGCGAGAAGGATTCTGGATCAAGTACCCCATCCTTTACCATCTTATTTAAGAATGTCAAATACTCTTTCATAACATCCTGTGTATCTGCATAGTAAAATTCAAGATTATCAAAGTCAAACTGAAGACCGCCGCCCATGCCCCAGCCTGCGTTCACACCATATTCTGCTGCACAGATATTAATTAGACAGTCACCCTTAGAAGCGTCAGAAATCACATAGTCGCATCCAGTAAATTCCTTCACTTTCTTGCACGCCTCATAGAAATCCTCATAAGTCCATGTTTTTTCAAGCTCTGTCACATCTACGCCGGCTGCGTCAAATATGTCCTTGCGAATCATAAAGGAATAACCGCCGCCTGCTGCCTCCCACATTCCCGGAAGCTTATAATACTTTCCATCTGACTGTAACTGTGTCTTTAAGTACTCATCAATTCCCCAGTCCTTAACACATTTTTGGTAATTTGGCATATACTTTACCCAGTCAGAAACTGCCACTACCTGACCACCATTTACATATTTTCCTTCCTCGTAGGTCTTGGGAATAATATATGGCGAATCGCCAGAGTTAATCAATACGGACTTTTTGTCTTCATAGTCTGTTCTTGCAATCAGAGTCAGATCAAATGTCACGTTTGTTTTCTCCTCAATAGCAGACCAGAGTAACCAGTCAGCCTGATATGGATAATTCTCATGGTCAGAGTACATCATGGAATACGTCACTGGCTCATTAGAATGAAATGTCACTCCCTCGCCATAAGTATAATCAAGCTCATCTGCATTGTCCTCTGTCACAACCTCTGAGTCAATCAAATCACCTACGCTGGTAGCAGCCTCCTTATTGGTGTCCTCCGTATTGTTGGATGCTGTCTCCCCAGAATCGCCGCCACACGCTGTCATAGACAGAACCATAGCACCTGTCAAAATAAGTGATAACATCTTTTTTACTTTCATAAAACATCCTCCTTTAACAATTTATTTTGCAATCATTAGCCCTTTACAGAACCAATCATCATGCCCTGTACAAAATATTTCTGCACAAATGGATATACACAGATAATAGGCGCCGCAGTCAGTACCATACAACAGGAACGAACATTTGCAGCAATTTGACTTGCCTCGTCACTGCCTGCACCAATCTCTTGCGTACCGGTTGCACCCATAATAATCTGGCGCAGATACAATGCCACTGGCCATTTATCTTTTGTGTCCAAATACAAGAATGGACCAAACCAGTTATTCCAGATACCAACAATGTAAAACAGAAACATAGAAGCTAAAATTGGCTTGGACAATGGTATAATAATCTTGACAAAAATACCATATGCGTTCATGCCGTCAATGGAAGCCGCCTCCTCTAGTTCATTGGGAAGCCCCGCAAAAAATGACTTCATAATCAACACGTTATAAGTGCTGATTGCTCCCGGAATAATGATTGCCCACATTGTATCGCGCATATGCAGCGCCTGTGCAATCAAAACATAGTTCGGAATCATACCACCTGCGAAAAACATGGTAAATACTACAAATGGTGTAAAAAACTTATTTAACACCAACCTGTTTTTTGATAGTGGGTAAGCTAGTATTGCTGATCCAAACAGCGAGATCAGCGTTCCTACCACTGAATAGACAATTGTATTCTTGTAATACAAGAAGAAATCCGGCTTGCTCAAGATTACATTGTAGGTCTGTGTCGTAAATTCTACAGGGAAAAAGCTTACCTCCCCTGCATAGATTGCTCGCTCAGAACTAAACGACTGTGCCACTAAGTACACAAACGGATACAAAGTAAAGAATACAATTGCAATCATAATAATCGTATTGATTACCACAAAAATCTTATATCCTGTAGATTCCTTTACCTTTGGCCCGCTCATTGCCAAATCCGCATTTTTTCCAGCCATATCTTTCCCTCCTTTCTCACCACAAGCTTGCTTCTGTCAGCTTTCTGGAAACCAGATTGGCTGTCGTAACCAAAATCAAACCAATCACACCTTCAAACAAGCCAACCGCAGTCGCGTAGCTAAAGTTACCGCCACTAATACCCATGCGATATACTAAGGTGGAAATAACATCCGCAGTTTCATAGGTAGAAGGCAGATACAGCAGAATAATCTTCTCAAAATTGGATCCCATAATACCACCGATATCCAGAATAAGCAGTGTCACAATTGTAGGCATAATGCCGGGAATTGTCACATGAATTGCTTGCTGAAACCGATTTGCACCGTCTACCTTCGCCGCCTCATACAACTCAGTATTGATACCTGTCATCGCAGCCAGATACAGAATTGTTCCCCAGCCAAGACCCTGCCAAATACCAGAAATAATATAGATTGGCGGAAACCATGATGCCTCCTGTATAAATGAAATCTTTTCTCCGCCCATTGCAGATATCATTGCATTGATTGGACCATTGAGCGATACTACTTCTTTAATCATACCGGCAATGATAACCATTGAAATAAAGTGTGGCAGATAAGAGACTGTCTGCACAAATTTTTTCCACTTTGCCCTTCTAATCTCATTGAGCAAAAGCGCAAAAGTCAGCGTTATTGGAAAGCGAAACAGTAGATACGTCACACTCAAACTTAGCGTGTTGCGAAATGCCCGCCAAAATGACGGATCACGTAAAAACTGTCTAAAATACCGAAACCCTACCCACTTTTCACCAAAAATATTTACGCCACCGGAATATTTTCGGAATGCAATGATATTTCCAAACATTGGTATGTACTTAAAAATAACATAGTAGACAATCGGAATTACCAAGAAAGAATACATCATCCACTCTTTCTTCAAATGTCGTCCCAAATTAATCTTTCCTAGCTCATTTTTCGGTTGTTTTTGTCTTGCCATCTCACCATCACCCCTTCTTTTATCTAAGATAATTAGATACTATTTCAGTATATTTTTCTTCCCTGTTCGTCCTCAATTCCTGTTTTTCTGTAAAAATAGGAATTAATCTGGTCACACCATTCCCTAGCGTGCCATACCTGATGGTCAAAGCGTTCGAGCGTTCGCTGATAAATGTCCTCTGATATTTTTCCCTGTAAAGACTGCCACATACTCCTCATCTTGCCAGCTTCCGCTGCCCCTTCAAAATGGGTATCATAGATGTGTTGCAACACAGTTTTTCCCGATTGCAGCTTGTATGTATAAGGCACATGATGGAAGAACAACTTTAGCGCGTCTGGGCAACAATCCAAGTTGTTATACATCGAAGCGTTTGGCTTCCTGTATTGCATTGCATATCCAGTACCTGCACTGCTCCTGTCCACACCGATTCCTTGGTGATCTGCTCTGTGATAGGTTCCCCACCGATCATATTCATATCCATCTACACTCGGACCATAATGATAATTAGGATTAACCATCCAACCAATACCAAGTGGTGCATTGTACTTTTCATATGCAGGCCAAGACATCATCAATATTTCTAAAATTGTCTTGACCACTTCAGCGTCCTCGCCAAATGTACAGAGAATCCACTCTCTGGCGATCTCCTCTGCCGAACAATTGGTGTTAAAACTTAGCCTGCCAAATCCATACAGATTTGCCGCAGCCAAATCATGCCCTGTCCAGTTTACATCATTTCCTGTGTTTGCCACCGCTGTCATGCCACAATTCTGATTTCCCCATGTTCTTCCGCTTACAATATCCGCCACGGTGTCATTCTGTTCTTTACAGTACGTATGAAATGCTAAAATTTCCTTGAACATTGGTATTAGATAGCAGACATGGCGCTGCTGTCCGGTATACTCCTGTGCAATCTGTACCTCAAGCATCTGGTTTGTCTTTGGCATTGCACCAAACAGCGGGTGTACTGGCTCCCGCACTTGGAAATCCATCGGTCCATTCTTAATCTGTAAAATCACATTGTCCAAAAACTTACCGTCGAGCGGTGCAAAATTATCATACCCGCTGCGCGCGCGATCCGTCTTGTAATCCCGCCAATCCTGCTGACAGTTATACACAAAACACCGCCAGATAATCACGCCGCCGTAGGGTGCTACTGCCTCTGCAAGCATATTGGCGCCCTCCGCATGGCTGCGCCCATAAGTAAATGGTCCCTCGCGCCCTTCTGAATCCGCCTTTACTAGAAATCCACCAAAATTTGGTATTTGAGTAAAGACCTTTTTCATGCGGTCTTTCCACCACTGACGCACCGTCTCGTCCAATGGATCTGCCGTTTCCAATCCGCCCAATTCCATTGGCGCTGCAAAGTTCAAGCTAAGGAAAAGACGTATCCCATACACCGCAAAAATTTCTGACATTACCTTTATTTGTGGTGTATAATCTTCCGCAATCAGACGCGTTGCATTTCCTCTGACATTGACATTGTTAATCACCACTGCATTGATGCCAATTGACGCAGCAAGCCTTGCATAACACTTGGTTCGTTCATTGATAAGCACTTCTTCGTCGCAAAAGAAAAACGAGTTTCCTGAATATCCTCGCTCTATACTGCCATCCATGTTGTCCCAATGATTTAACATACGAAGAGGATTAGAAGGCTCCTCCTTAATATCAATTCCCTGCAAAGGAGCAGTCATCTGCAACTGCCGGATACAGGCAAAGCTTCCATATAAAATCCCTTGCGCGCCAGCGGATGCTATGACAAGAAGTCCTTCCTTCTCATACAGATGATATCCTTCTTTAGAAATTGTCTCTGTTATATCCAACTTTAGCCAGATACCAACTGCTCCTAACACAGGTGCTTTTCTATGCAGCACAACACGCCGCCCCAATATTTGCTCTGATGCTATCTGCAATTCACTGACCGCAGAGTCAATTACAGGATCTGTACACTCAACATAAACCGCTGCAAAATACTGCATATCTTTGCAGTCCGTTTGTAATCTATAAGAAAGCCATGCATTCTCAAATCCCTTGCAATTCTCAGTTTTTTCCATTTTCATAAGATTGTTTCACCTCCCCTATCTTACATATAACAATTTTCACAGATATGCTTTAACATCACACAACTCTTTGGAAATACTTTCCTTGTGCACGACTCTGCATAAAACCCATTAGACATTTTGCACATCTCTTTCTTTTTGTTAATTTAAAGTATAAGCATTTTCACCAAAAGAATCCTATCATTTTGTACTTTCCTATACTCAAATATTATTATTTTTCTCTTTTTAACAATAATTTGGCTTAAAAATGTGCGAAATTAATCTTTACTTATAGCTACTTTTTGTTATATACTATGAATATAATTTCTATTTTTTCAAACACAAAAGAGATATTGTACACAATTATTCTTGTTTATTGTATGAATTATGTGATTATATACAAAAATTTCCATAGCAATTTTTGAGTACTAATTGCTTGCTATATTAAATTGTAAGATTTTTGGAAAAATTTATTTTTTTAATTGCACACACTAAAAACGCAGCCTATTACGACTCCGTTTTTAGTAAATGTTATATAAAAACAATAAGTGCTTTTTTTCAAGAAAAAGAAATTAAAGAACTATAGAAAAAAAATTGTATAGGAGAGCGTTCTATGATTGAAAACCTAAATGGTATCTATGAAACAATTATGTATCATGGTCTAAATGGTATACGACTGTATCACAACAAAGAATATGAAGACTATCCGATTCATTGGCATTCAGCACTGGAAATTATTATGCCCTACCGCAATACATACTCTATTAAAATAACAAATCAATCTATTGTGCTGGAAGAGGGCGATATTCTGTTGATTCCGCCCGGTGAGCTTCATGCACTCTCCCCCGCTTCGCCAAATGGTGAACGTTTGATTGCACAACTGGATTTTACCTCTATCAACCAACTTGGTGGTATGGATTCTTTGTTGCATTCATTACACCCTTATATGCTGCTGCGCAAATGCGACAATCCCGACTTTGTTGGAGAGCTGTCTTTTTGTCTGTCTGAGATTGAACGAGAATACTTCGCGAATGATCTTTTTACTGAGACAGCTATACACTCCCTGTATCTTCGTTTTTTCACACTACTTGGACGTAGTGCAGTAAGTGCCGCGGTCAAATTCCCAGATACGGCTCCAAGCAAGCAACATGAATACATTGAAAAATTTATGGCAGTCTGTAATTTTATCAACGATCACTGTACAGAGGACTTGACTATTGATGAGCTGGCAATACGAGCTGGATTCAGCAAATCCCACTTTTCCAGACTTTTTAAACAATTCACTGGTATGACTTGTTATGCCTATATGATTAACAAACGCATTGCATATGCAGAGAGGCTGCTGATATCCCCGACTCTTTCTATCATGGATGCTGCCATGCAGTCTGGTTTCAACAGCCTTTGTACATTTAACCGCATTTTCAAATCTATCAAGGATTGTACTCCCAGTCAATACCGCCAACTAAATCGGCAGTACACTGCGCGGGCTACCACTCAAGACCTCACAAATTGAAACCACTGGAAATCAAACTGACTTCCCGGCAGGAATACAAATGCTACATCTTGTATTCCTGTCACACATTTAAGTGGAAACTCCATCTCCTGTGCTTTTTCTGCGTGTAAAAATTCTACCAACTGCCTGTGTTCCCCTTCTAGCGTCCGAAATCGAATGTGAACAGCCTGTTGCGCAAGGGGCGTTCTTCCACATATTTTTATGCCTGAAATTCCTGTTTCCCCAAAGTCCATTTTTTCAAACTCCACTGTCACATTGTTGCCAATTCCATTAATACCAGTCTCTGTCACAGTAAAACAATCTCCATATACATGGTCACACATGCAGGCTGAAAGCCTTTCAAATGCTTTGTTTTTTCTGGCAAAGGAAAACCCTTTGATGTGTATCTTTTGATGCAGCACAAAACACAAACTTGTAATTCCTGTCAATCTTCTGTTCAACTTCCATGTTTCCGGCTGATAAACATTCCATATAGAAGGTTTTTGGTACACCACATCGCCCACAAGCGAACTTCCTTCCTCATCAGGCATTCCCTCCCAGATTTGAATGGAATATGGTTCATCTGACAGTGCAAAGATTGGCACTGTAATCTCATCTGAGCCAAAGCTGCCAAAATCCAAATTTTTATAGCCAACTTGCGTTTCTCCATCTCTTGATGTAGCGACACCCTTCTCATTTCCATTCCCCACATCGCCCTTGTTATATTGATACTGCCCGCCACAGACAAATGCATAGGGATCAATATATGCCGTTCCAAGTCCTGTCACTGTAAAACCTAGCTGTGAAATAATCTCCACATGTTCTTGCCCACACTTTGACATACAACGCAACCAAAAAGCACCATCCGCCTTCGCCGTAACTCGTGCACAAGTTCCGTCTGTCTCCAACGTAGCCAAATTAGAGAGAATTCCCGCCTCATCCACCAAGGCAAAAATCAGATTTTTGTCCGATGCATTTTCAGGATATATTGCAGCGTGAACTATCGCGCTTGGATTAGCAGGTTCTAACCGCGTTCCTGTCTCGCAGGAAAGTTTTATTGTGCGGACAAAAATTTCTTCTTCCGGTGGCTGCATCTGCTCCCTTTCATCAAAACCATAGGCGGCAAAACTAACACCCTCCTCCGCCTCACACGCCTTCGCGTAAAGCACAAGCTGTGTCTCTGGCATTCCTTGTGACACAGCAGTCACAATCAGCTCTCCTGCTTCCCTATTCGCTGCAATTACGGCGAGCAACTTTCCGTTAAACAACCGTCTGCTATTGCCCTTGTAGGCGTCGTAATCTGTGCTATCTCCATTGTCCATTCCTACCAAACGTCCTGCACCGCTCACATGTACCTGAACGCGGTTATTAGCATTCTCCACTGGATATCCATCTACATCCCTCGCTGTGATCTCCACAAATATCAAGTCTCGTGCGTCCGCAAAAACCGTGTGTTTATCTGGCTCAAGACATAACTTTGCCGGCTCTTTAAAAGAATGGCGAACCTCTCTTGCAAGCACTTTACCCTGTTCATCGTAAGCCACCGCCTCAATCGCGCCTGAATGGTAAGGCACAATCCAATTGCCTGTAAGTTGGCACCCCTTTTGGTGATCAATCTGATATTTTCCTTGGCTTTCTCCATTTACAAACAGCTCCACCTCCGGTGCATTCGAGCATACTCGAACATCAATCTGCTGTCCTTCATTGAAATCCCAATACGGAAAAACATGCACCATTGGAGCAGTCTTAACATCTGTCCATTCCGCCTGATATAGATAGTAAGAATCTTTGGGAAAACCTGCTGTATCAATCTGTCCAAAATAGGAATTCTTTGTGTGGTAGGGTGTTGGCTCTCCAATATAGTCAAACCCACTCCACAAAAACTGCCCACATGAAAAAGCACAGTCGCGCTCCGCAATAATACAACTCTCGGAAGATTTTGCACCCCAACTCGTCGTCGAATTTCCAAGCGCCGAACACTGCAAGTCCTCTTCTGCAAGCACTGACCTTTGATATGGAAAATGGTATATCCCTCTGCTTTGCACTGTGGAGGACGTCTCGCTGCCATAAATTACCCAATTTGGGTGCGCACAGTGATGCTGATTATAATAATTCTCCGCATAGTTGTATCCCACCGTCTCTATAATATCTGCACACTTCTGTGCGTTCTCCCACGGCATATAGTTTGAACCAATTGTCACTGGTGCATGGTTTTTGGGATCTTGTTTTCTAACCTCCAAAAGCAGTGCGCGCGCAATCCGCTGCCCGCTCTCATCTACATGCGTGTCATAAATTTCATTTCCGACACTCCACATAATGATACTTGGGTGGTTTCTGTCACGCCGAATCCAGCTCTCCACATCTTTTTGATACCAATCCTTGAAAAAGCGTCCATAATCGTACTCTGTCTTTGTGCGTTCCCACATGTCAAACGCCTCCGAGACAATTAGTATTCCCATCTCATCTGCAAGCTCCATTAAATCAGAGGCAGGCATATTATGGGTTAGACGGACTGCGTTAACACCCATTTTTTGGAGTATTACAAATTTACGGCGCATTGCGGTTTTATTAAATGCCGCACCAAGGCAGCCTAAATCATGATGTTCGCAGACCCCTTTCAGTTTGACATGCCTTCCATTCAGGAAAAATCCCGTATTTGGATTAAATGCTATCTCACGAAAACCAAACCAGACTGCCTCCTCCTGTAAAAGCTTCTCTTTGCGCCAAAGATTAGCCTTTAAACAGTATCGCTTTGGCGCGCAGATATCCCATAATTGTGGATTGGGCACGAATGCTCTGGTCTGATGTACTATAATATCTTGCTGTGGACAAAGAGACTCTCTGCCATTCCAAACCACGTTTTCCTCTTCGTCAACCAATGTATAAACAAGTGTTGCCTCCTCTTTACAAACCACTTCTGTATCAATTTCTAGCGACCACATATCTTCCTGTGTTTTGATTGCTGTCACATAGATACCATTCTTTGGAATATGTGTTTCCCAAACTCTTCTAAGCTTGACATCTCGGTAAATCCCTGCGCCGCTGTACCAGCGGCTATTGGGGGATTGATGGCGCACACACACCACAATTTCATTGTTGCCATTCTGAAGAAAGGGCGTCATCTCAACCGAAAAAGCAGAGTAACCATATTTCCATTCGCCTGCCAAGTTTCCATTCACATATACTTGACAGTCCATATAAACCCCGTCAAAACACAAGCTAACCAGTTCCCCGACCGTCTTATTCCATAAAAAGTTCTTTCGATACCACCCAGTACTATTTTCATATAAGTTATTTACCTGTCCAATCAGCCAATCATGCGGAAGTCCCACAGGAACAAAACAATCATTCTTTGTGCGGACTTCCTCCAATTTGGTATCCAGCTTCTGCTTTGTAAATTCCCATCCATCATTGAAAAGCACTTCTGTTTTCATATTAATCCCCATTCTTGATGCACCTGCGAATTCCTGACATCAAAAAGCGTAAACTCTTTGCTGTATGAAGCGCAGGCACAAATTTGCCGTGTAAAAAATTTATTTTCCACACTATCCTCTGAAGTTATTTTCCTTCATAAGTTATTGTTGTATTTTAATATTTTCACTATCATTGTCTACTTCTAATTCGTGAACCTCTACAGTTTAGTCAAATTGAAAATCCATCTAAGCCAACCATATACAGAGCTTGCCCTGCGTACTATCTGTCCTTCATCACACACATGTAACGCACGCATTTTATTTTCAATGTCTTTTTTATTTGCCATAGTTCCTGTTTGAATCATATTATCAAAAAAATCGCCAAATATCTGATGTTCTAAAATGAAAGCTACCAGTTTCAACTGTCTTTCCTTGTAGTTTAATTTAAAAACTTTATTTCCTAAAGCTGTCAATCGAATTACTCGTTGCTTGTCCTCACTTGTTTTCTCGAATAACCCCAAATATTTTCCTGCATTATAATAATAATCTGACTGGCGTAGTTCAAAATCCATCAATTCTGCAATCTGCTGGCTGGTCATTGGATTTTCGTACATGTTCTCTAATAAGGAAATAATTCTTTCCATTGAATTAGCCTGTATAAATGGCACATCTGAATTAGCCATATTGTCATCTGTCTTGACTGCTGTATTTTCTCTTACTTTCAGTAAGTCATCTAAAGTTATTGTTGTATCCTGCAAGGAATAATTTTTCATCCGAATTAATTCAATGGAGGAATAATCTTCTAACACATTAAAACGATATTCAAACAACCTGTAAATCATATTTGAATACACTGAAAAAACCAACCGAATTGGTTTTTTTACCTTATTTCTCCACAATCTATATGGATAGTATAGTTGACGGACATGAAAATCTTCATGAACCACATTCTTTGCTTCCATAATCACAACAGACTCAGCGTTCTCAAAACCACCGTCTATTTCACACTGTGCATTATTAACATGAATCTTTTGTTTCACATTCCTTGTTGTATCAACTACAAAATCAAATTTCCCAGTTCCCATTCGCCCATTAAATGTAGCAACATTCCCATTTGTATTTAAAAAATCATCTAATATACCTGTTAATATTAGCACATTGATTGCATTTGCTTCTGAGCTGATATTATTCACATCTATTGATTCATAATCCGGCAGTTCTACGTGATCCATTTGTGTCACATGTTCCTCAAGTTCTGGAATCTTCTGGTACAATAAAAAATCACTTATAACATATGAGCTTCTACTATCTGATAAAATATTAATTTTATTGTCCCGCAATACCTTAGGTAAAGAATCGGTGCTATCCCACTTTGCCATTAATCTTGGCTCCTTATATGGTTTTATCTGACTTGCTTTCATATGATAGCATCCGTTTCTCTCAACTTCTTCTAAGATGTTATATTTATCTATCAACATCTTCCATGCGTCATTAGCCGACATGTTATTTTTTTTCTGGGACATAACAAATTAATACCTCACTAATTCCGCCACGCTTATTTGCATTGCTATTAATACTTCTTTTCGCTTGTACTGTCCTAATATCATATTCTCTATACAATTCTCGTATCTCCGGGCAATCCGAATTGGATTGCAAAAAAGAGATTTCTTTTTCTTTTAACCTGTCACACTCATTTTTTAATGCAACTTGCTGTTCGTATGAAAATCCATTTTCTGTATATCCCGTAAAAGACGAAGAAGATGATATTGGCATATAAGGAGGATCTAAATATACAAATGCTCCCCTTCGCAATCCTTTTAATGCCTCTCTGTAATCTCCCTGCTTAATCGTGATTTTTGAATTTTTAAGATAGCTCGACATTGCTCGTATCGTTGTCGCATTCACAATATTAGGATTTTTGTATTTTCCATATGGAGAATTAAATTGTCCTGCTGAATTTACTCTATATAAACCATTGTAGCACGTTTTATTAAGATAAATGATTCTTGCCGCTTTTTGAACACTACTCATCTTAGCATATTCTAAACTTCTGTCCAACGCTCTCAAATTATAAAAATACTCTCCTGTATTTTTTTCATTATGTTCTTCCAATAAGGCAATCAGTTCTTCCGGAAAATCTCTTACAACCTCATACACATTTATAAGTTCTGTATTATAATCGTTTATGATTGCCTTCTTAGGTTGCAATTCAAAAAAGACAGCTCCACCACCTACAAATGGTTCAACATACGTAGAACAATTTTTATTAATCAAGGGCATAATATCAGCCAACAACTGCCTTTTGCCACCAACCCATTTTAAAATAGGACGAATTAAACTATTGTTAGCCATGAAATCTTCCCTTCCTAAACTCGTTTTAACATTTTATTTTATAATATTATATCGTATCTTTGTTCTATAGTAAAGATATTTCCAATATTTTGCAAACATTTATTCTTATTTTGTCACTGTTCACTCCGTTCCAGTAACAGGTAAAAATCCATGTAAAATTTGCTTCGCAAATGGATTTTTACTTGCTTCTGCTCATTCCTAAACATATTTTTGCAGCGTTCTGCGGACTGCCCCTGGCTCTGCTGACAACTCTCTAAAATAACCGCACACCTTGTCAGCCAGACCTACTTTATACAGATTAACGCCAAAAATTTTATCATTTTCCATAATTGGTCTTAAGACAGACTCCACATCAGTATCCCCCAATTTTAGCTTTGCCATCTGCGGGCATAGTGTCTCAAGCAATGGATCTGGACTTAATTCAAACGGTTTGCCGTTGTCATCTACTGCCATTAAATAGCGCATCCAACCTGCAAGCACAAGTGGTATTATGTGCAGGTCATCCACTCTGCGGTCACTATCTGTCTGATATGCCTTAATTGTCTCGCCAAAACGAATTGCCAACTTCTGTGATGTGTCTGTCGCTATCCGCTGCGGCGTATCTGGCATAAACGGATTTGGCACACGCACTTTAAGCACTGTGTCAATAAATTCTCTAGGATTTAAAATCCCCGGATTAATCACCACAGGAAGTCCCTCCTGATACCCTACAGTCTCAACCAATTTCACCAGCTCCCTATCTTGCATTTCATCCGAAATTTTATGATATCCAAGCAGACAGCCAAAAATTGCAAGACAAGTATGCAATGGATTAAGACAGGTGCACACTTTCATTTTCTCCACTTTGTCCACTGTCTCACGGTCAGTAAATAAAATTCCACCTTCCTCAAGTTTTGGACGCCCATTTGGGAAATCGTCCTCAATTACCAGATATTCCGTCTCCTCAGCGTTTACAAACGGCGCAACATATGTATTTTTAGAAGTAATAACTGGCTCTAGTTCCTCCACACCGTCCTCCTGTAAAATTTTTTCCACAGATACATCTGGTCTAGGTGTAATTTTGTCAATCATACTCCACGGAAAGGAAACTTTTTCAGAGTCAATATACGTCAAAAAGTCTGCATCTACCTTTCCATTTTCCACCCATGCCTTCGCAAACGCTGAAACTGCTGCGTATAGTTTATCGCCATTGTGTGAACAGTTGTCTGTGCTGACCATCGCAATCGGTTTTTGTCCTGCATCATATCGCGCATATAACAAAGCAGACACCTTTCCCATATAGCTTGCGGGCTTCTGTGGTCCCGCTGCAAAATCCGCCCCAACATCAGGCAACAGATCTCCCTTTGCATTTGTCAAGCTATAACCTTTCTCAGTGATTGTGAATGTTGCCATCTGCAAGGAATCATTCGCAAAAATTCCCTTCAGCCGCCCAAACGCCATGTCATTTTGCGAATCCAGTGGCAGCGCCTCGGCAACGCTCCCGATTACTTTCTTGTCAATCGTGCCGTCCGCCTTCAATGTCACTGCAATGCCAAGATTATCATGCGGCGCGTACATCTTTTCTATAATTTCATAATCAAACCCCTCCGCCACAAGAATTCCTTTATCTAGCTTCCCAACATCTAGCAGGCTCTGCACTAAAACAGCATGAAATGCGCGAAACAGATTTCCTGCCCCAAAATGAATCCAAAATGGATTCTCCCTCGCTGCTCTTATAGCTTTCTGCATATCATATTTTGGCAGAGAATATCCTTTCTCCTCCCACTGTTTTTGCTCTGCAATGCCCTGTAAACTAATTTTCATGATACCTGTCTCCTTTCCTATAGATTATTAAAATTATTTTACACCCTTTCGCAAATCCATTTCTTATCATTTATTACGATAGTGTAAGCATATATTGCGATTTTGTATGCCTATTTTACAACAGTTTGGACTTATGTCAATACTTTGGACAAAAAGTTAAATATTATCACAAATATTGAAATTTTCCTTTATTTTTTGTACACTATAATAGACGACACAAAAGTAGATTCGTCTTCAACTATGAGAATATTGAAAGGGAGATTATAATATGAAAAAAGCACTTAGCCAATCCTTACTCACCACCATCTTAAATGGTATTTCTATCATATCACTATTTTTTCTGGTGTTTTCACTGTATTCGTACAGAAACATCAACACACAGCTTGACAGTGCATATGAGGACCGCTTCAATCTCACTTACAACGCAAATCGCTTTATGAATGGCTCCGCCTATCTGACAAATGAGGTGCGCGCATTTGCTGCTACTGGACTTCAAGAACACTTTGACAATTACTGGAATGAAGTTGACACTTTGAAAAACCGTGACAAAGGTGTCACCGCAATGCAGGAGATTGGTATCACCTCCTCAGAACAGCGAATGATTGATGACATGTATGCGCTCTCCAATCAACTTGTCCCACTAGAAGATGAAGCGATGAAGAATGTGAACAACGGAAAAAGAGCAGACGCACTAGATTATGTATATGGGACAGAATACAATGATTCCATCGCCAAAATTAACACATTAAAAGAACAATTCCTCTCCGCTTTGGACACACGCACAGCACAACAAGTTTCACTTTTAAAACAGGATATTGAAACTATTCGTGTGCAGATGATACTAGCGCTCTCTATTGTCGGCATCATGCAGTTGCTCAATATGCTCCTAGTCCGTTTCAAAGTGCTGCGTCCTGTTATGACAGTCAAAAGGCAAATGCAAGAAATTTCTCAAGGAAATCTCTCAGCTAGTTTTAATCTAACGCCAGACACTTCAGAAATTGGAATGCTTGTAAACTCTATCCACGACACAAAACGCGAGCTAAAAAAATATATTAGCGATATCAATAGCACCTTGACACAGATGGCACAGGGAAACCTGAATTTATCTATTGGCAACGACTATCGCGGTGAATTTCAACCCATTCAACGCGCAATGGCACAAATCCTTGACGCTTTCAACAATGCGTTATATCAGATTAATAAGACTTCAGAGCATGTATCAGAAGAATCCGTTAAAGTGTCATCGAGTGCGCAGAGCATGTCAGATGGCGCCACAGAGCAGGCGGCTGCAGTACAAGAATTGTCCGCAAGTATCTCTGAGATTTCAACGCAGGTGAACAATACTTCTTCTGACGCGGACAATGCAAACAAGGCGTCAGTGGAGGCTATGAAGCATCTGTCAATGTGCAATGAAAAAATGGAAGCGCTAGGCATAGCAATCGAGGAAATCTCTAACTCTTCCCGCCAAATCGGGGGTATTACAAAAGCAATTGAGGATATTTCCCTACAGACAAATATCCTTGCGCTAAACGCATCTGTAGAAGCAGCACGTGCGGGCGAGGCAGGCAAAGGATTTGCAGTTGTGGCGGGTGAAGTGCAAAGCCTTGCAAACAAGAGTACGGAATCCGCCAAAAATATTTCACTCTTAATAGAAAAATCTATTAAGCAGGTTCAAAGCGGTGCTTCTTTGTCTGTCGAAACCATGAATGCACTGACAGAAGTAATTGCCAGCAGCGAACAGTCTGCGGCAATGATTGAGCGGATTGCCTCCTCTGCCTTGCAGCAGGCAGAAGAACTAGAACAAGTGACAGTTGGAATGAACCAGATCTCTGATGTTGTTCAGAACAACGCTTCAACTGCAGAAGACACTGCCTCCTCTGCACAAGAATTACGACACAATGCTGAAGATTTGAAGGACTCCGTACATAGATTTCGATTGCGAAGAAAATAATTTCTTTATAATACAATTACTTTAAGGAGAGAGATACCAATGAAAAATGTAAGTGTGAAACTTAAAATGACAATAATTGGCATTATGGTTATTGCCTTTATGATATTCAGCATTCAATTTTCTGTGCGCAATATGCGCGCGATTGATGAGCGAATTCTTTTAGAGGAGGAGGAAAATATCCGAGCAGATTATGACAACAACATCAGACAACAAGTAATGCAAGTCATCACACTTCTTGAGGCATATCAAGCTGACATTGACGCGGGCGTCTATACCAGAGAGGAGGGCATGAAACTTGCAGCCGGCAAAGTGCGAGCCCTGCGCTACAGTGAAGACGGTTATTTCTGGGTAGACCAATCTGACGGGACAAATATTGTGCTGCTCGGGAATAGTACTGAAGGAACAAATCGTCTTAGTACCAAAGATGTGACTGGATTTGAGATGGTAAAGGATTTTATCCACGGTGCCATCGCACAAAATGGATATTTTTGTGACTATCAATATCCAAAAGAAGGCGAAACAGACCCCATGCCAAAACGAGCATATACAGAGTATTTTGAACCGTTTGACTGGATTGTTGGCACCGGAAACTACATTGACAATATTGATGCACAGATTGCTGCATCCAGAGAGAAGGCAAATACATTTACCAACCAAAAAATCAGGATTTTTATTGCTGTATGCATTGCATTTGCACTTATTATTATTTTATTTCTTACTGTGACTATTTTTAATATTACAAAACCATTAAATCAAATTGGGGCAATTCTCCGCAGTATGTCAAGTGGTGACTTTTCAGTAAAAATTGATGAACGGACTTTACATCGTCGAGATGACTTTGGCGCATTGTCTCAGATTTTGGAGAAAATGCGAATTAACATTGGAGAACTGATACACAATGTTAAGGAAGAGACAAATCATACCATTGAGAGTGTTAATGGTATCTCGCAAAATATGTTACACCTCAATACCAAAGTAGAAGATGTGTCATCGACTACCACACAACTTTCCGCTTCTATGGATGGAACTGCCTCAACTGCCGGCAGCATTTATGAGATGACAAAACAAATTGAATTTGCAGCAAAAAATATTGCGGAACGTGCTCAGGAGGGAGCGGGACGCGCAGAACTTATTCACAAAAAAGCTGTGAATGCAAAAGGCTCGGCGGGGGATAGCAAAAATAGTCTAATACAGCAAAAGACTGCCATTGAAGGCAATCTACAGGAAGCGCTCGCAAAAGTAAAAGTTGTCTCTGAAATCTCGGCGCTTGCTGAGTCCATAATGGAAATTACATCTCAAACAAACCTTTTATCCCTAAATGCAAGCATTGAAGCTGCCAGGGCCGGAGATGCCGGCAAGGGATTTGCAGTTGTGGCAGATGAAATCCGAAAGCTCGCTGAACAGTCACAAAACAGCACAGAAAATATTAAAAAAGTTACAGAACAGGTCAATGCCTCTGTGGAAAGTCTTGCCCTTGACGCAAAACAGTTACTGATTTTTATTGACACAAAGGTTATGGACAGCATTAATCTGTTTGAGACGATTGCTAACGATTACAATGAAGATGCTGGAGAAATTGATTCGCTTGTCACTGATTTCAGCGCTATTTCCGAAGAACTTCTCGCTTCCATCAACAATATTACGGATTCTCTAAATGGGATTTCTCAGGCAGCGCAGGAAAGCGCACAAGGAACGGCAAACATAGCCGATCGTGTTATAGAGGTGGCACAGATTTCGGATTCTGTCAATACCTCACTACAAGATGCAAATGGAATTGTCGGCAGGCTAAACAATGCAACCGGAAAATTCCATTTATAGATACCACTGTCGTATTCTTATTTTATTGGGTTAGAAGACGGATTCACATTGCAGTCCGCCTTCTAATCTTTATATAACTCATTCATGTTTGTAAGTTGTATTTCTTTGCCCTTAAAATAATACTATTCTCCTGAAATAACTCCTCAATTATTCGATGTTCTAATATTTTTCGCCGCTCTAAATGTGCTATCAGTCCATCAAAATCTGTCAAATGATACTTCCTGCCATATGGTGACGCTTGAAGATATTGCATCATCATTGGAAACCATATTTCATTTCCATTCTCGTCAGAACGCTCTCTTTTAATAATATTAATTGACTCTGCAATATCCTCCACATCCAGATAAATAATTTTATATTGTTTGCTCGCAAGGATTTTCTTTAGCTTTCTGTAAAATGCAAAAATCTCCTCTTCTGACATCATAAGGTACAACATCTGATTTTCTATAATATTTTGAAAAATGGAGCACTCAAAAATCTGCCCTGTCTCATTCCATCGCTCAAACCGCTCAAGAACTACACTTTCAAATGACTCCTTGTCCAAATTTCCATTGTAAATTTCATACTTTTCTAAGTCTTTATGAAATCCCGGAATCTCTGTCAAAATCTGCGTGTAACAAACAATCTTATAACTTCCTTCTGAGAAAGTTTTTTGTTTAATTTGCGCTTCAATTGCAGCGTAGCGCAACAGTATTTCCCTGTACTGTTTTTCTGTGACATAAGCGCACCAAGCAAGTTCTACAGGGGAATAATCCCCCTCACGAAAAACCTGATAGTCTCTTTGTTTGTCAGAAAGTTTTTGCACAAGTGTCGATTTGCCTGCGCCCTGCAAACCTTCTATAAAATAATTTGTTTTGTTCATTGCCCTTACCTTTCCTGCAAATGTCTCTGTACAATTCAAGAATGCCATCGGCATTCTTGCTACAACATGCGGGTCAACTCTGCTAACAGATTACAGATTCGCGCGCCTGTAATAAAACTCTTTATTAACCACGATAAATCCGGATTGTAGGTCCACCTTGCCCTTCTTCCACAACAGCCGTTAAATTAGTACTATTTAGCCACGCCAATTCTGCACTATCTGTTGTGGCAATCGGCTTCCAATCCATTTCTCCCCGCTGATTCACAATGTGAATTTTACACCTCTCACCGCAACTATCCAATCCTTCTAGCGTGTATTCTGCTCTTATATTCACCGCTCCATCAGCAAAATGTTTTTGCACATCACACCCGCTTGGCAATATCGTCCCCTGAAAATACTTTGTTTCACACCAGCCTGTAAAAAAAAGCTTATCCACGCGCGTTTCGCCCTCCATCAATGATTCGCAGCGCGTTATTACAATGCGAATCGTCAAAATTTCCTCTCTGCCTGCCAAAAATTGCCGCACAGATGCAAACGCGCTTTGATACTGGCTCTCTGAAAAACCATGTCCCATATTTCGCACAAGCTGCAAATGGCACTGCCCTTTTTTGTAATTTTCTTTTGCGCGAATTGCATACGAATAGTTTACAATATCATCTTCTAATCCCTGCAAAATAAGTACTTGCCCGGAATACGGCGACAGCTGTAGATAAGGCTCCATCTGCACAGCCTCCTCATAGAATGCTCTGCCAAGCAATGTCTGCCCACAATCCAAAATTTCTGGCACTTTTTCTGTCTGATACTTAGAGCCGCCCAGACACCCCCGCCTTGCATGGTCTGGAATACATAATGCTGGAAAAATCATCACCAACTTTTTTATTTCTGCACCACACTTTGCCGCCGCAAGTCCTGAGACAAAACCTCCTTGGCTTTCTCCCAGCAAAATTAAATTTTCTAAATCCACATAAGTATGTTGGCACGCAAACTTTTTCACAGCAATCAAATCTTCTACTTCTGTCAATACAGACATTTTGGTACTCTCGCCATCACTTTTGAGTGCTTCCTCCTCAAACATGTTTCCACCACCACAAAAACTAAAGCAAAATGCTACATAACCAATTTTTGCAAAATCCCTGCACCACTTTTCCATGCTTGTGTAATTGCAGAGAAAACCATGACTGGCAATGACGGTGGGATATCGCCGTTTTTGCTCAAAGTTTTCTGGAAAATATTGCATTCCACGAATTGTCAACCCTCCTCTGTCACATGTAAACTGTTGTTTTCTTATTTTCATAAAACAATACTTCCTTTCTACTCCAATATTTGTATTTATACCTGTAGTCAAACAGATATTGCAAGATGAATGTTCTTTTAGTATATCATATCTAATTATATTTTGTTGCATTACGTGCAAATTTAACTTTCTCTATTCAAAATCACTTTTTCATGTTAAAATGATTCTATTGTTGCAAACAGATAAAAGAAATCAAACAAATTTTATAAACTTTTGTTTGATATTTAATTATTACAAAATAGTAGAAAGGAAGAAACAACAATGCATCTGTCAAATAAAAAAAAGACCTTTTTTCAATGTATCGTTCTTCTTGCCTCCATATTAATGATTGTATATGGTATAAGTCGCGGTGAAATAGAAACTGTTTGGAATAAAGCTATTAACATTTGTTTAGAATGTATTGGATTAGGGTGATAGAAATGAAAAATGCAGTAAAACGAAAATTTATACAAATTGCCGCCTTTGGTTTTACCAACTCTCATATAGGAAATTTTGCCAACGGAAAACTTTATACTGGAAAATGGAAACAGTTTTGCAATCCTGGTCTAAATTGCTACTCCTGTCCTGCTGCCACTCTTGCCTGCCCAATTGGTGCCATGCAGGCAGTTGCCGGATCCATGCAATACAGTTTTAGCTTTTATGTTGTTGGATTTCTACTTGCAGTCGGCGTGCTGTTTGGAAGATTTATCTGTGGCTGGATTTGCCCGTTTGGTTTGATTCAGGAGCTTTTTTATAAAATTCCATCACGCAAATACAAATTGCCCAAAATTTTTACTTATGTTAAATATGCAATTTTAATTGTATTTGTAATTGCGCTGCCAATTGTCGCCACAGACTATATGGGCATGGGGCAGCCTGCATTCTGTCAATATATCTGCCCAGCTGGCACCCTGTCTGGCGGCATTCCAATGACTGCCACACATCCTGAGCTTCGGACAACAACAGGCTTCCTTTTTGGATTAAAAATGACAATACTATTTATAACAATTTTTGCATGTATTTTTATATTTCGCTTTTTTTGTAAAACACTTTGCCCGTTGGGCGCCATCTATGGCCTGCTCAACAAAATTAGTATTTATCACCTAGAAATAGACAATCAGACCTGCATAAAATGTGGTAAGTGCGCCCACACTTGTAAAATGGATATTAACCCTGTTACAAATCCAAATTCCGCTGAGTGTATTCGCTGTGGTGCCTGCGCGTCTATCTGTCCCAAACAAGCAATCCACCTTGGATTTGGTCCAACAAAACGAAAAAATATTAAGGAGCATTCCTATGAAAAATAAAAACTCTCTCACAGCAGTCCTTTCCACATTAATTGTCCTCTCTCTTGTTGGATGCAATGCTAAGACACAAGAGCAAACTGTCAATCCTCCAGTTTCCTCTGAGGACTCCAAAAGTCAAATTATCACTACCAATGTCAAGGAGCGCGGTCTTTGTTTTTCTATTGCTCAAGAATATCTTGACAAAGGTGTCACTTTAGAGTCTGCCAGCGAGAATGCAAAAGGATTCAAAAACATTAGTATCTTCTATTCCAGCCCGACTGCCATCGCTCTCCTAGAGGAAATCAATACTATAGATCCCGCAAAACTCACTCAGGAACTTGTTATGGAATACTCCGACAAACTCTGGTCATCAAGCCGCTGTTTAATGGAAATTGTTATGGTGGAAACCACACAGTATAACAACCTTACTTCAAACGGTGCTAAACCGGAAGATTTTACTTATTTTACCCCCGCAGAAGTGCTAGGCACCAATGAGGATTACACGTATATTCTCTCTATACCAGACCTCGACGATGGCACTCTAACAGAAGCCGAAATCGCAGATTATCATGCCTGCAAAGAATACATGCAAACGGTTCGGGATAATCTCGCGTTTATTCCTGTAGAAGCTGGAAACGTAATGCCAACCTTTACAACAAAGGATATAAACGGTATTGAAGTGGACTCCTCAATTTTTTCAGAAAGAAAACTTACAGTTGTCAATGTCTGGGGAACTTTTTGTGGTCCTTGCATCCGAGAAATGCCAGACCTTGCTGAATGGGCAAAAGAAATGGGGGACGATGTACAACTTATTGGTATTGTTGGCGATATTAACGGTGAAAATGATACACAGCACATTGAACTGGCACAAACAATTGCGCAAAAAGCCAATGTCGAATTTGCCAATCTGATTCCGAACGAAGATTTTAGTGGATTTATGGCTGATATTATTGGCTTCCCAACCACCTATTTTGTAGATCAGAGTGGCGCTTTTGTAGGAGAGCCTATTATTGGCGCAAATGTAGCAGGCTGCAAAGAATTTGTAGAGGCTTATTTCAGTGAAAATAAATAATTTTAATTTTTGTCTTCTAACATTTTTAATACAGCGTTATTCTACCAGAATAGATGCCATCTTAACACAGCGTCTATTCTGGTAGAACTACTTACTTATTTTTATTGCCCATTGTTTGGAGCAACTTTTCATTCATCTTTCTTACATTGTTTCTGCCCACAATAAACTGTACAATCCATACAATTGCAAAAATTAAAACAAAAATTCCAAAATACATTAAAAATCCAATTACACTATGTTCCATCCAATATGCAAAATATGCGATTGGCAGCATTATTATCGAAACAATCAAAAAATAAACTCCTGTCTGTTTTATAATACTCCAATACTCTATCTCCCATATTATTGAACTTGCAGCAAATCCTGTACCCAATATTCCACATAGGATTCCCATAAAGACCTCCATTTTAACTAAAATGCGCAACCACAGAACAAATATTTGTTCTTTAAATACATTGTGTTGATATCTACTATTATATGAACTGTATTATAAATTCACAAGCGGAATCTCTCTCACGCGAAAACAGTTCCAGTCCAAAATATTATTTATATTCATTGATACAAAATGCACTCCCTAGGCTGAACTGTTACCCTTTTTCTTTCTTAATCATATAACCTCTTGCTATTTTTATCAAATAAATCTGCATTTCTGTGTTTACAAATGTTTTCACAGCGCGTACTATATAATAAGTAGGTATCATTTATTCTTTATTTATGAGGTTTTTATTATGGTGATGTTTTTTATTTTCTTAAAAATTATATTATCGGTAGTCTCACTGACAATTTTGTATCTAATCTCAATCAAACCACGTCTTCATGGGCGCCCCGACTACAAGCCATTCTTTGGGCATATGTACGCCCACCGTGGGCTACATAATATGAATCCTGCAATTCAGCGCCTAAAAAATATTGGACAGCCTGCCAAAGATATTGAAAAAGCACAAGACTGTCTACCTGAAAATTCTTATGCTGCTATTAAACGTGCGGCTGATTTAGGTTATGGTATCGAATTTGATGTCCATCTCACCAAAGATGACATTCCAGTCGTTTTTCATGATGATACCTTAAACCGCATCTGTGGTGTCAAAGGAAATCTGAGAGATTACACCTTTGAAGAGCTTCAACAATTTCGCCTGCTCGGAACACAAGAACGCATTCCTGCTTTTGCAGATGTTCTAAAAATGATAAACGGTCGTGTCCCATTAATTATAGAGTACAAAGTTGAAAAAAATGCAGACAAGCTTTGTCGTATTTGCGACAGCATTCTTGCCAATTATCAAGGGTTGTATTGCATTGAATCTTTTCATCCGCTGGCAGTACGTTGGTACAAAATTCACAGGCCAAATATTGTTCGAGGACAACTCTCTGAAGATTTTACAAAGCAAAAGTTGAACATTCCCTATTTTTTGCTCTCTCATCTAATTGGCAACTGTTATGCCTCGCCCGACTTTATTGCATACAACTGTAAGCATAAGAATGAGCTCTCCAGAACAATTTGCCGTAAGCTCTACAAAAGTTTGAGTGTGGCATGGACCGTCCGGTCACAAGAAGAGCTCGACAAAGTATCTCCAAGTTTTGACTTATTTATTTTTGAAGGATTCTCTCCTGAAAGCCAACAGAAAATTGTATAAAAATTATCTAATTTTTTATATATATCTGTCTTTGTTTTTGTAATATTTAACAATTTTTCCAGATATACTCATATTATTTTAATTTTTGCTTGAATTTGCATACAAAAACATGTATATTAAAAGTATTCAATACGGTATCCTATGTGGATACTGCGTTGCCTTTGTATCTTAATAAATGTCCCTTCCGTGGTATCTGTATTTTTGAGACCATAGAGTCACATTGCTATAAAAGTGCCCGTTCCTTTTATAGTTACTGTTCCTTAAATTAGGGATTAGGAGGATTCGAGTATGAAAGAATCATTAAAAGAAATGGATTTCACAACTCTGAAAAACAATTTTGACGAAATATGCGACGAGATAAATAAAGGCAATGAGGCAGTCACACTCACATTAAAAAGTGGGCGTAAGGTTTTTATTATGCCTGAGGAAAATTTTGACAACATTTCCCGCTATGTAATAGACAATAATTCGGTAAATATCCTTCATTGAAATATTGTTTCAGAATATGTCACTATTTAACCAGAAAATGCAGCTCCATTGGAGCTGCATTTTTATTGAGACGCGCAAATCCGTTACCTATCAGTAGATCTGACCTGCACACCGCAACAAGAATGCCGATAGCGTTCTTGAGTATACACAAACTTATACAGAGAATTGTCAAATTATTCCCCTACTCGATTTCTTGCCGCAGATATTCTTTTGTCTCGAACTGTAGTTTTCTTATAGCAGATGGAGTACATCACAGCTGACAGTAATAATGCAAGAAGTACATCAAGCATAGAATGCTGTTTAATAAGCACTGTTGAAAAAATAATACTTACACCAAGCGCAATCATTCCCGTCTTGATAATTCGATGGGTTGTAAAACATTTGCTTCGCCAAACGGCAATCATAACCGCAACAGAATTGTAAACATGAATGCTTGGAAGAATGTTTGTCGGGGTGTCTGTAGCATAAAGATTTTTAATTAAGTCAATAAAAATATTATCATGCGCAAATGTCTTTGGTCTTAAATTATGTCCATTTGGAAACACTGCTGAGACAATAATAAATATAGTCATTCCTGCCATCAGAAATGCAACAAGTTTTTCACTCTCTTCCTTGTCTCGAATACACAATAATATTACTGTAAGCGCCACATAGGGAAACCACAATAAGTAAGGTACAATAAATATTTCGCAAAATGGAATATACGCGTCAATTCCTAAATTTATCTCATGTACTGCCACATTCCTTCTCTCCAAATAGAAAAATGCTGTGAGATAAACCACTGCATACACAGTCATAACAGCCAATGACTTATATTGCAGAATTAGTCTAGTTCCCCATTTCCAGATGCTATTTTTCTCTATTTTCACAATATTTCCCTCCACAATGCCAAAATGCTAAGATACATTAAAAGCATTTCCAAAAACAATTCTTTTTATAAAGCTGTTCCTCATTATAGAGTATGCATTGTGTAAAGTCAACTTCCAATTGCAATCTTTTGCATTCTTCATAAAATCTTAAGGAAAAATAAAATAAATAAACTCCTATTTTTATTTTTTATGCAAAAAAGGCGTTATCTGTGCATTTTTTTTAAAGTGTTTTTATAGAATTTAAACAGATATGGTTATAGAATTGTTTATTATATATACATTATGATGTTTCTTTCCTTTTTGCAGAAAATTAGCTAAAATAAATAAACAATTCTTTTCTAAAATTTTTGTAAATTTTTTTATGTGTTTTCCATAAATTGATGTTTGATTATTTCTTTTATTTCGAGTACACTAAATAAGTGAGAACTGTTGTTGTTCACGCCTATTCGTTTTTAATAGACTTTTAAATGTAGACAGCAACACTTTTGCACATGATTTCCACTACTTTTTTAAACCCATGAGAGGAAACTGAAAACTTTTATTGCAGGCGTGCCAATCCGTTATCTGTCAGCCAAGCTGACCCGCATGCTGCAGCAAGAATGCCGATGGCATTCTTGAATATATATTTTGGAGGTTTTATCTGTTATGAAATTAGATATGCACTGCCACACAAAGGAAGGATCTATGGATGGAAAGATTCCAATTGCCGAGTATATTGCGCTTTTAAAGTCCAAGGGATTTCATGGTATGCTTGTAACAGATCACGATTCGTATAATGGTTTTCGCAAATATCGTGACTTCTTAAAGAATTCCACCGACGATTTTATTGTCCTAAAAGGAATTGAATATGACACAATTGACGCAGGACATATTCTTGTAATCCTGCCTGAAAATGTAAAGCTTCTTTTGATGGAGTGCCGCGGGCTTCCCGTAAAAGTTCTACAAGACGTCGTTCACAGACATGGTGGCATTCTTGGACCTGCACATCCGTGCGGAGAACGCCATCTAAGCATCACACGCACACGCGCCTACAAGAAAAATCCTGATATTATGAGACAGTTTGATTTTCTGGAAGGGTTTAATTCTTGTGAATCGCAGGAATCAAATATGGAAGCGCGCAGACTTGCCTTCCAGTACAATCTACCAATGTTTGGCGGCAGTGATTCCCATCATCCAGACTGCGTAGGTACTGCCTACACAGAATTGGAATCTAATATTACCTGTGAGTCTGAATTGATTGGATATCTTAAAAATAAAAAGAGAGTCAATTATGGAGGCGAGTACTATCATGGTACTGTAAAGGGAAAAATTGGCGTCTTAAACCATGTTCTTGTCGAAGGATTCTGGGTATATAACCATTTTGCAAGTATGTATCGCCACCACAAAAGAAAACTTGCTCTTTCTCTGCTAAATCAATAAAATTGACCTTTTTACATAAAAATGCGTTTTTAGTAGAAAACGCATTTTTTATGCGCTGACTCATGCAGATGAAATCAGCCGTTGCGACGGCGCATGGGTCGCGCGGAAAATAGAAAAATTAAAGTTCATGTCCACTCTGTAATTTACGAGTGTGCATATCCATCAGTTTATATCGGTACTCATCATCTGTAATCACTTGCTCTAAAGTGTCCATATCTCCTTCCTCAAGCAATGTTTTTAACAACTCATTATAATTTTTTATAATATTTTGCTCTAAAAGTTCCATCTCATTTAATTGTTTTTTTTCGTCTGCCATTTTTTATTCCGCCTTTCTTTATAATAAATATACTCTAAATTCTTCGCTCTTCCTTCCCCGGTGTGAGTATCCTAAATGTACCGCTTCCTGGTTCAAAAACCACTGTTCTTGGAAAATACTCTCCCACATCAGAAGCAAGTAATGGTATCTGCAACTCAGCAAGTTTTTTCTTCACTGCATCCACATTTCTCGAAGAAATATCGGTACTCTCAGGCACCTGTTCACACCGAATCATATGTGCTCCACCTGCTATTTTTGCCACTAGATGGTCTCGTTTCGCTCCCTGCTGTACAAGAGTGTTAATCATCTCATCAAGCCCTGTATCCGCATACTTTGCCGCGACAAAATGCTCCCTGTTTGTTGTACTATGATGTGGAAGCATCACATGCAGCAATCCGCCCACCCCTGTATGTGGATCTCTTAGCGCTACACCAATACACGATCCTAAATCCTTTGTCATTAACTTCTTTTCCCCTTTTGCTGTCTTGTAGTCTCCCATGTTAACGACAATCATACTTTCCAATTCCGATACTGTAAATGCTGCCACCTTAAACCCTCCATTAAATCTTTCTTAAAATTCCATTAAATCTCATATCCTAATTATACCAAATTTGTAAAGTCTTTCAAGAAAAATCTTTGGAATAACCGTTACAGTTCAGCCTAGGGCTTTGCATTTACCGCAAATTATGGCTTTATAAACCCCGTAAAATTGCATAATAGCAACAGTTCCTTATGAACTACCCACTGTCTAAAGCCAATGAGCTTCCTGCTCCATAAACCTCGTATCCTACTATCTCCGCAGACGTTAATTCGGGCAGTCCCTGCCCCATAATGGTATATATCGTACATTTTACCTTATAAATACACCGCCAATTATCGCAGAGCTTACAATGGACAACTTATTTTGTATGTTGCAGAAAATAAGAAAACCTCCACGGACACACCACTAACGGTAACTGTGCGCAGAGATATGATACAAGCAAAAACTATGATTTTGTCATAGTTCCACTGTCTTCAAAACCGCTAAAACAACATTGTATAAATGCTGTTCTAGCGATTATATTCTGTCTTGTGTGCGTTTTGGCATAAAAATTTCTCGCCCCAACTCCACTAGAATTAAAAGCGTCACTGGTCCTAAAATAAAACCACCAATCCCATAATAGATAATCCCTGCATACACAGAAATTAAGATTGCCACAGGAGAAAACTTTAATCCATTTCCCAGCAATCGCGGCTCCAAAAACTCTCGAATCATCACACAGGCAAAATATGTGAGAAAAACAATCACACCGCTGCCAATGTTTCCTTTTAGAAGGCTCATAACCCCCAATGGAATCAGCACAATTCCAGTTCCAATAAACGGCAAAAAATCCATAAATCCTGCAAAGACACCATAAAACCAACCTTCTTTGGAACCACTGAAATACAGACCAATTGTGGCAGTAATACTAATGCACAGAAGTATGATTGTCTGTGTCTTTAGATACGTCTTTATCATTCCGCCAAGCTTTTTCCCAATGCGCAAAATAATAGACAGTATATGGTCAATTGCAGGCTCGATTGCCGCCAAATTCAAAAGCCCTTGCTGCCAACCTTCAATTTCTCTTGCAAACAAAACAACACAGATAAAACTCACCACAATAAATGTACCTACACGCCCTGCCACAGACAGATAACGCATACTTCCGGTAAGTAGCCCATCTCCGGATTTTGAAATACACTCCCTCAACTCCGTCGCTCTCTCAAATAACCACTGTTCCACAATGCCATGCTGCAACTGAAAAAAACTTTCAATTTCTATGCTTAAATCTGTAATAAACTGTGCAATACTATTCGTCCAAAAATCCGCATTCTGTACCAATATGCGTGCTTTGCTTATCAAAAAAGTACCAATGCCCACAATAATCAGTGCTGCAATCAAAATAATGCCAAACAAAATTCCCCCTGCCATAAAACCCTTCTGCCCGGATTTTTTCCTGCGCTGGCAAAACCGCTGCAGAGGAACCACAATCAACAGTGCCACCAATAGTGGTAAAAAGTATGGAAGAAGATACTTTAAAGCCAACAAAACTGACACAGATGTTAAAATATACAACACCACTCGCTGATAGTCCCCCCGCAATAAAAAATTCATACGATTTCCCTGCCTTTTACAATATTATGTACAGGAATATCTGTGTTGTTCCCTCCCTATATGTTACAGTTCAGCCTTGCCTATTCATATAGCTGAACTGTTACCCTTATATTGTTTGTAATCCATCAATTATTATACAACACAAATCCGTTTAAATATGGTTTTTTCGATGTCTTTTTCCATTCTCGAGCCAAGCTTACCTGACCACTGCGCGGCGGTGCCACAACCTCGCAATTTGGTGAAAAAGATGCAACAGTCACATAACTGCATTCTCCAGTAATTGTTTCCATCACTTGAAGTTCTACATTGGTTACAAAACAGCGTTCGCCAAAAGACAAATCTTCCAGATACAAAATACCGCTGTAATCCTTTACACGCGGCAATAGAAGCTCTTCTGGCGCTCTGTTGTCAAATGACAATACTGCCTTGAGACTCTTCTCCTGCGCAGTTGTATCTACCTTAACTCTCAAACCTGCACCATGCTGTATACTCCACGGTTGGCTCGTAACATCCAAAGAAAATTCTTGCGCTTGTGTCATAATGGTTCCAGCTACCTGCCTGTCCTCCTCTATATCAGATAACATAACATCATAACTGCTATCGCTCACAGCCACCCTGTATTCATACTCTGTACCCGGTTTAAGTCCATTAATAAAGGTCAGCATTCCACCTGTTGTCTTGCTGATAATATAACTCTTTTTATTCTTAATCCAATCATCTGCCCCCTTTTCTCTATAAAATACATAGAGATACGAGTTCGTATTTATTGGATTGTTTGTAATCATCGCCTTAATTGAAATATAAGAATATCCGCTTGCCGCAATGACATTGGTAAGGCTTCTACCATCTGTCTGCGTCAGGATTTCGCCAGAGCAAGTTCCATTGAGAGTCGCTGTAATCGGTGGATATTGCACACTGCTAATACCAGTCACAAATTCATAAACTGTGTCTGCATTTACATCATCACCTAAATAGCTTGTAAGTTCAAAATTACACTCTGCCTGGTTCTCAGCCAGCAATGTCGTCCGAATATCCCAGTCCTCTTCATCTTTCTCCTTGAAAAACAACACAAGATATGAGTCCGGCGCTGGATCCCCCTCAATCTGTGCCTGCAATGTAATATTGTGTGCCCCTGCAATCTGATTGCCGACACTCACCCGCACACCATCAATTTTTGCATCAAAAGTAAACGTATAACTTCCATACTCTTTCCCTTTAATATCGCGGAAAGAAACATTATAGCTTCGCTCATCCACAAGACCAGAAATCGTATACCCTGTTGTCTGATACCCCTTTGCGGCGTAGAGATTAAAGCTAGAACCATTTTTATAATACGCTCCATCTTCCTCCTGAACATAGGCAAACAAAGTGATATCCTTTGTAATATTTTCTGTTCTGCCTTTCAGCGCAATTGTACAGGTTATTGATTCTGATAAATTCGCTGTGATTGAAACCGCTACCTCTGATTTTTCTGTATGAATGCGTTGATATTGTGTATTTATCAACGTACTGCCTTCAAAAAGCTCCCATTTAAAACCATACTCTGTATCTGGAGAAAGTGCAAAATAATCTGCTGCCTGAACAAATATTGTATAATCCTCCACTGCTGTAAGTGCTGTTTTTGTCCGCAACTCTGCATAGAGTTTTGTCTCATCATTATAATAATACAATTTATAGCTGTACGCAAAACTCCTTGTCAGTTCCATTTCATCTAATCCATAAGAAAGCACAGAATCATATGCTCCTGTATCTGCTGTCAAGCGAGGATTAATGCGCGCTTTTCCCATCTGAAAAGTACCGCGCTTCACTACACCGGCAATCCAAACTTCATATTCATATCCTGCACCTTCCTGCAAACCAATCAGCACACCTTTTGCCGTACCGTCTTTCACCTGAATTACCTTTGTCTCATACTCACCAAGGGAATTTTTCATTCGATACTTTAATTTTCCTGTCCAATAAATTGTATCGTCTGTTATATGAACCGTATACTCTGCTTTGGTACTTTTTTCCTTACTCTGCTTAATCGAAACAGACAATGCGCTCTCTGAAAATGGTGCCAAATCTGTCTTAACCTCCAAAGTCTTTTCCTTAAAATGTGCAGAATACCCTGATTCATTAATCCACATTGTAACAAGATACGACGTATTGTGTTGCAAATCAGGCACTGATTTCTCAATCGTCCATCGCTCGCGGCCTTTTGTAGCAAGTTTTTCTATATCTGAAACGATCGTTTTGCCATTTTGATCTGCAATCTCGTAACATAAATTAAAATATTCTGGAACTTTTCCTGAAAATGCAGTAATATCTGCTCTAAGCACAATATTGTCTGGTCCAGATGATCTAACATTATAATTTACCACCGCTGGATATTCTTTTGTATCAACTGTTGTATATGCAAAAGTAACACCACTTCGATTATAAAATTCAAAGTAATAGGTCTGCGCTGGTTCAAGCCCTGTTACCGTAATGCTCGAAGTTCCATTAATATATCGTTGTACTGTCACTTCCTTATCGTACTCTGCAAGTGGACCATAACTGTATTTTGCCACTGGTTCCACAGCCTCTACTTCCAGTGTGATGCTGTCATATCCAGCACGCTTACTCCGAAAAATCAAGTTTTCGCGCGAGCTTCCTGTCTGCATTTTAATCGGATTGCTCTCTGGTATCAATACTGCCTCAAGTTCTAGTGTACTTGCATTGACCAAATACATTGTAAAGTTGTACTCTACTCCTGCCTCAAGTGCATTGATCATTCTTTCTTTTTTTACTTCCGGTGAAATCTGCTCCTCAATTAATTGATAGCCAATATCACTGTTTCCATATCGAATTTGCCAGTAGTAATTTCCGCCAAGCGCTGCACCATTTTTAGAAGAAAGTTTTATGTCCGCTGAAATAGTCCTGCTGGCTGCTCTCCAACCAATCTGCGCTGTAAAGACTCCTGTACTTGCTGTATAACCATTGCCTGTTCTTCCTACAGATGCCATTTTCACCCCAGTTACACCAAACTGAACACTTTTCCCAATCGCAGGTCCACTTTCCGCACAGGAAAGCTGCGGATATACTGTCTGTCCTTTTTCCAGATACATCAAAGCATATCGTATTGTATTCTGATATAACTGGTTTCTTAACTTAACTCCATCTGCATACCGGTCATATATGCTCAATGATACACCACCTACACTGCTTCCCTGTATATAAAAATTATAATATCCTGATTCTGATGCAGTAAATTGAAACCACTGTGCCCCATTATGTTTTAAGAGCACAGACTTAGCAAAGCCACTTTTTATCACTATTGTGTTATTCAACACAGACTCCTCAACCACAGTCTGTTCCTCTGTTGATTCCTCCTCCGTGGTAGTTGTCTCCTCTGTCTCTTCCTCCGTCGTTTCTTCTTCTGTCTCCTCGTCTGTGGTCTCTTCTTCCTCTGTCTCTGTATCCTTTTCCTTGGAGTACTCCTCCGATGTCTCCTCCGTACTTTGTTGCGTATCCGAAGTTTCAGACGAGGAAGACTCTTCCGTGTTTGTCTCTGTTGTGGAAGAGTCCTCGCTGCTTGTTGTCTCTGTACTAGAAGACTCCTCGGCGCTTGTCGTCTCTGTACTAGAACTTTCCTCACTGCTTGCAGTTTCAGTGCGGGAAGGTTCTTCATTGGAAGTTTCTGTACTAAAATTTTCCTCACTGGAAGACTCCTCACTTGTACAAACTTCCTCTGAAGAATCTTCCTCTGAAAGCTCTTCAGAGGAAAACTCTTCTGAAGATTCTTCTTCACTGGAAGATTCTTCCTCAAGAGTTTCTTCCTCCGAAGGCTTTTCTGGCTCTGAAGGTGCTTCCTCCTCCGATTCTTCTGAATCTTGTGATACGCTGCTCTCTGTCAAAGTCTCCTCTTCCGCCCCATAACTGATCTGTGGTATGCTTACCGCTAAAAGGCAGCTGCACAACAACACTGATATCATTCTGAAAAACATGAACTTCCCTTCCTTTGCAAAATATTGCTTTCATTATAATATACATTTTACAAATGGGTAAACAAAATTACCAATAAAGCGAAACCATTATTCTATCATTTCATCAACTCATCAATCTCTGCCAAAATATCTTTCTTTCGCTCTGTAAATAACATATCCTTATTATGTTTAAAGTACGCTTGACAGCCATATTTGCCAATATATTGTGCCGCATAACTATTGATCGTCAGCTCTGTCACCAATATTAAAAGCTCCTGACTTCCCGCGTCAAAAGCCTCCTCACAAAACTGGAATACATTTGTCAGATTGCTATCTGCCTGCGAAACAAGTTTTGTGAGTGCCTTTTTTCTTTTGTCAAAATCTGTTTTTAAAAGTTTAAATGCAGCCTCACCACTTGCAGGAAGTTTTTGCGCAATCAACTTTAATTGCTCATCCAATACAGCCATTGTAATGTTCAGTATATACTCACGATCCGCCGAAAGATTTCCAGCTTTCTTTCCGACAGAAATTGCCTTTTGTTCTGCTAGTATCTGCCGATTGACAACCTCTATAAAATCTTTCTCAACAACAAAATCCGCCCGCATTAGCCTTAGACAGTTCACCAATTCCATCACTGCCCCCTCCTGTGCTGACACTTCGCGCACCACAGTAACCAGACCATCTATAAGCAATCCCAGCAGAGATAAACGCTCGTCAAATTTCGCATCCTTGGCACGTTTGACAATCTCTTTTCCGGCCTTTCCAGCCATAATCTTATCAACTTGATAATCAGATCTGTACTTTTTAAACAAATCATAATAGACTGCAAAACCTTTGGCTATTTTTTTATTCTGCAAATATTGAATCACAAGCTGTTCGGTAACAGGAATCTCCTTTTGCTCATACAATTTTATCATGTCAGAAAGGTCACTCCAACCACGTGCTGTCACAAAACTTTTCCCATCCACAGTTGTTTCTATTTTATAGAAATCATCCTTTTTAATATCCAGATATGTTGTGATTGCAGGGTGTGTACCTCTCGCATAAGCATATTCTTTCCATGCCTCATAATCCGCTTTCACATCAATGCGCTTTAATCGATCCCACGTCACAATATCAAATTCCCGCACAGAATTATTATATTCTGGTGGATTTCCTGCGGTGACTACAATCCAACCACCGGGAACACTGTGACGCCCAAATGTCTTGTACTGCAAAAACTGCAACATTGAGGGCGCAAGCGTTTCCGAAACACAGTTAATCTCATCAAGAAACAAAATGCCTTCCTTTAATCCAGTCACTTCCATTAAATCATAAATCGATGCTATAATTTCACTCATTGTATACTCACTGACACTGTACTCCTCACCGCCATAATTTTTCTTGACAATAAATGGCAGTCCTAGTGCAGACTGTCTAGTATGATGCGTCATAGAATAACTGACCAAACCAATCTGTAACTCCTGTGCAATCTGTTCCATAATCGCTGTCTTTCCAATGCCTGGCGCTCCCATCAAAAAAATAGGGCGCTGCCGTTCAATAGGAATCACATAATTCCCAAACTGATCTTTTGTCAAATAAGCTGACACTGCATTTTTAATATCTTCCTTTGCCTGTTTAATATTCATTGATTTCTCTCCTTATTCTGTGGTGTATTGAAAACGAAACCCCTTTTCTTTGCAATAGTCTTCTGCCTTACTTCCTTTGGGACAGGATATAATCAGGTTTGGACAACCACTAAATATCTCATCTCCCTCATTAAACTTATTAAAAACAGATGTTAACCTTTGAACAGAGCTTGGCAGTATAACCTCTTTCAAATCACTACAACCCAAAAATGCATTTCCACCGATTTCAAGAACACCTTCACAAATATGTACACGCTCTAATTTCTTACAATAGAAAAATGCACACGCCCCTATCCTCTTTACTGTTCCTGGAATGGTAAGACTTTTCAAAGATTCACATGCCCAAAACGCACCTATGCCAAGTTCTTCTAAACCATCAGCAATCATTATCTCTTGCAGGGAAGACATATTGCGAAACGCATACTTTTCAACCTTTCGCAGTGTCTTTGGCAGTATAATCTTTGTTATCTTACCATGTTGTTCAATCTGCTCTTGTCTTGTATATACAGAAGTAAAACCAGTATTTCCAGTAAATGCACCATATCCTATCACTGTGACAATACCCTTGCCAATCTTTTCTGGAACAGTAACTTCAATTTCCTTGCCTTTGTAGTTTGTAATGGCTAGTGTTCCATCCTCTTTTTTCTCATAACGCCACAGTTTTCTTAATGCTGTGACAGAATCTGACGCCATATTTAACTCCCGCATTAACTTTTTTTCTGCTTTCCTTTGTTCAGCCGTCAAGTCAACAGTACGATTTTTGAAATCCAAAAGCCATGCTGCCGATTCTATTTTGTGATTTTCTGAAGCATATGCAATTAATTCATCACGCCGGCGTATATCCTTAAGCCAGCCGTAATCCTCTACAATTTTTAGACAGGAAACACGCTCATTATCAATGATTTCTCCTAGAATCCTTTTCTTGTTCATCTCAGATTGATTAAAATGTTGTAGAAAAACCATAAAAAACTCGGGAATCAAAAACCGCTGACTGTTTATTCGCCAAAGTTTTTCCGTGAAATGCAACTTTTTTTCTTCGCCGATTTCTGTGTGTAATGCAGAGAGAACATGTGCCAATGTATCATCACTAAGTGTCCCTAGAAAATACCAGTACATCGTCCACCTGTCATTTTCATTTCCACCTCCCTCTGTCAACATTTCTTTTATCTCATTGGAAAAGCAAATTCCTTTTTCCTTTAATGCATTGGCAATATTTCTCTCATCTGTAAGGATTGCATAGTAAAGATAGTCTCCAGAGAAAAGACAAAGCTTCCCCTCCTGTTCGCACAAATATTCTATAACCTGAATACGTTCTTCCTCACAGAGTGGCATAAGCGGTTTGCCCTCACTGTCAACAAGCTCATTCATCTTTCTATTTGGCGCAAAATAACCCTTGATTCGATCCACACCTTTTAATAAAAACAAAATAAAAAAATCCGGAAGAAGCATTAAATAGTGCGTGCCAAAATCATAATACAAATCGTAATCTATCCTTGTCTCATATCCGAATGATACGCCGCTTTCGACAAGAGCTTTCACCATATCCACCCCGGCAAAACGACCAGCAATTCCCAAAATACGAGCCGTGAGAAAAGGATTATGAAGCTCCTGATAAAGTCTCACCGCCTCGTCAGGTACACCGCTAAGCACTGCCTTCTCAATTGCTTTTAGCTTTGCCTTTTCCTCTCTATATTGTGTATTCATTTATATATTGACTCCTCCATTGTATCTGCTTTTTCTTTATCACAGTTTTGAAATGAAAGGTTATTTTTCTTACAGTAAGACTCTATTTCGCTTCCCTCTGGACAATATATAACAAGCTTGGGACAATCCGAAAATGCCCGCTGGCCAATTTTTAAGACCCCCTCGCTGATATACACCTCCTCAAGATTTCTGCAATCCGTAAAGGCATATTCCCCAATTTCTTTTACAGATTCAGGAATTGTGAGTCTTTTGAGAGAACCACATTCATAAAAAATAAACGCGGCAATTTCCTCAACACCTTGAGGAATGTTAATTTCCCTGAGCGCCTTCATACTCATAAATGCACCCGCACCAATAGATTGAACTGTTTCTGGCAGTGTAATTTTCTTAATAGTGCGATGCTGTTGTTCCTGTTCCCATGAGGTGTATGTAATGATGCCCGCTTTCCCTGATGAGCCCGCAAGTGCACCATCTTTGATCGCTGTGACAGTGCTTCTTCCTATTTTTTCTGGGACAGTCACCTCCGTATGTGTACCTTTATAGTTGGTAATCACAAGAGTACCATCTTCTCTTTTCTTATAGCTCCAAATCTTTTTCAGTGCTTCAACGGAATTCGGTGATATATTTTTGTTGAGTTCACGCATCATCTTTTTGTCGGCTTTTTCCCGCTCTGCGGCAAAATCAGCAGTGCGGTTCTTGTAGTCTAAAAGCCATGCAAGCGCCTCTGTCTTCTTATTTTCAGAGGCGTACTCTATTATCTCATCGCGCTTTTTGGGCACAGAAAACCAACCTACTCGCTCAATTATTGGCAGTGCCTCTAAGATGTCATCATCAATTAGATCACGAATTATTTGATATTTCTTCATCTTATCCTGTCTAAAGTGCACAAGGAAATACTCAAACACTTCTAAATCCTGAAAACGCTTCTTGGTAACATCAAACATTTTTTCTGTATAATAAAATGGTTTTTCATCAATCTCCAAGGCAAGCTGTTGCATAACATCAAGATAATTCTTATCCGCAAGTTTTCCTGTCAGGGCACAAAATTCATACCAGTATCCATCTGAAATCGTAACACTCCCCTCTGTCATTGTATGAACACGTCTGTCAGAAAGTGTGACACCATGTCTTCTCAACTCTTCAAAAATAACAGCATCTTTGGCACAAATCGCATAAAACAGCATTTCTTCTGGCTGAAATGAAAGTTTTTCCTTCTGTGCAATAAGGTATTCCAACACGGTCACTCGCTCCTTATCTGCAAGAAACGACAAGGGTTTTCCCGCTTCTCGTTTCCTATTTTTTGTGAACTTCATACCTGTGAGGCAGCAGGCGCCCTTTAGTTCACCGCGAAACACTTTCAACAAATACAACGCATAGTTTGTGCGATAATTCGCATACTTCTGCCCAATATAGCAGCCATATAATATCTCACTTTCTTGCGTTGATGGAAAGTCAAAGGTTGCACCTTTTTTTACTAAAATCTTTACCATATCAAGTCCACGAAAACGACAGGCAAGCCCAAGTGCTGGCGCGGACATTTCCACATAGCCAAGCTTGTCATAGAGTTTAGAAAGCTCCTCAACAGAGCAGTTGATTACTGCATGTTCTAAGGCTTCTGCTTTTTCTTTCTGTGTAAGCTCCATCTTTATTCCTCCATAAAATAATTGATTTCCAAATCTTCATTATTCCGAAACCGAAGGCCTTTTTTAATGCAATATTCCTCCATTTTACTTTTTTTCGGGCATACTACAGTTAAATTGGGGCACTCTTCAAACACACCACACTTGCGCGCTCCATACTTTTTTGTTATCAGATGCTGGACGGATTTTGGGACAAAAACCACCTTTAAATTCGGGCATTTAAAAAATACACCATCGTCCATTTCCTGAACCCCCTCACGGATCTGTACACTCTCAAGAACACTACATTCATAAAACATGTATTTTTTCATATTAGTCACAGTTCCGGGAATCATTATATTTTTTAGACAAACACAACCATAAAATGCAGATGCACCGATTTCTTCAACGCTCTCCCCAATATGGATTTCCTCCAATTTTTGACAGTGCGCAAATGCAAGTTTCCCAATTTTCTTTAAAGAATTGGAAAAAATAAGCTTTCTTAGGGCGTTACAATTTGCAAATACTTCTTCACCAATTTCACAAACACCATCAGGAATGGTTATCTGTTTTAATGCTTCCATTACATAAAATGCTCTTGCACCAATTTTTTCTAAACTCTTTGGAAGTGTAAGATGTTTTAGTGAGCGACAACACCCAAATGCCTCTTCCTCAATTACACTTACACCTTCAGGAATGTTAATCTCCACAAGTGACTTCATATTAAAAAAAGCACCCGCTCTAATTTCATGAACTGTTTCTGGAAGGATTATTTTTGTAATTTTACAGCGGTGTTCTATCTGCTCTGCGGTCACTTTTCCATTATAATAACTGCCCGAAAAAGCACCCTTTCCAATTGCTGCGACAACGCCTTTTCCTATCTTCTCTGGAACAGTCACCTCAAACTCTGTCCCTTTATAATTAGTAATAGTAAGGGTGCCATTCTCCTCTTTTTTATAATTCCAAATCTTCTTTAACGCAGTAACAGAATTTGGTGCAGCATTCAGTTCACGCATCAGTTTCTTATCCGCTCTCTCCTGTTCTGCAGCAAAATCAGCCGTGCGGTTTTTAAAATCCAGAATCCATGACAACATCTCTGTCTTGTTGTTCTCCGATGCATACGCTATAATTTCATCGCGCCTTTTGGTGACATTGAGCCACCCCTCACGCTCAATAATAGGAAGCACATCTATCTGATCTTGTTCTATAAAATCACGTATCATCTCAATTTTATTCATTTTCTCCTGTTTGAATTGCGCTAGAAAAAATTCAAATATTTTGAGATCACAAAACCGTTTTTTAGTAATTTGGTATATATTCCATGTAAAATAAAATTGCTTTCCATCAAGTTCAGCAGCAATCTGCTGCATGATTTCCAGATAATCGCTGTCGGCTAACTGTTCTGTAAGAAGAACATACTCAAACCAGTACCCATCCATAGCGATAGCACCTTCTGTTAGCTTTTGCACACGGATTTTAGAAAGTTTAATATTATACGTTTTCAATTCCTTTACAATGGCAGTATCTTTGAAGTATATCGCATAAAATAATAATTCTTCTGGCTGAAAAGCTATCTTTTCTCTGTTCTCTAAAAGATATTTTAACACATCCACACGTTTCTCATCCGAAAGAAATGGTAGTTGGCGTCCCTCTTTTGTATTTGCACTCCTTTCCATTGTCATACCGTTTATGCAAAAAATTCTTGAATTTTCTCCAAAAATTTTTAATAAATACATTGCATAATTTGTTCGGTAATTCCCATATTTCTTCCCGATATAACAATGATATCTCTCCTCAATTTTCTTAGTGGATGGAAAGTCAAAGGTTGCTCCTTTTTCCACCAGCACCTTCACGATATCAAGTCCTCGGAAGCGGCAGGCAAGACCAAGTGCAGGTGCAGACATCTCTATTTCTCCAAGCGCGTCACAGATTTTTCTTAGGTCCTCAACAGAGTTATTAAGAACTGCCTGCTGCAACTGCATGGCTTTTTCTTCCTGTGTAAATTCCATTTTCATTCCCCCCTTCAAACGCCGCTTTTTTCAAATACATTGTCTTTAAATCGAAACCCTTTTTCTCTACAATATGCTTCCGTATCACTTCCCTTAGGACAGATTACTGTCAGATTTGGACAAGCCCCAAACACCTCATAGACAATATTTCTATATTCCATAGATTTTAAGCGCTGAACAGACTGTGGCACACAGACTTCCTTTAGCGAATCACAGCACCAAAATAAACCTGCATTTAGTTCTTGAACCCCCTCACAAATAAAAACTCTTTCCAAATTTTTACAGCCTGAAAATGCATGTAATCCAACACGCACTACTGTACCGGGAATTGTGACATTTCTCAGAGCATTGCACCCATAAAAAGCCTCATCACCAATCTCTTGAATCCCTTCATTCATATAGATTGTTTCTATACTTCTACAGTCTGCAAATGCCTCTTTTCCAACGCGTTGTACTGTTTTAGGAATTATAATATTTTTTAAATTCTGACAGGCATAAAATGCACATTTGCCAATTTCCTCGACACCTTCACAGAGACCTACTTCTCTTAGTTTTCTACAGTTTGCAAATGCTTCCTCTCCAATTATTTTTACACTTGCAGGAATTGTAAGTTTCCTTAAAGAACTGCATCCAGAAAATGCATCTTTACTAATTTTCTCTACGTTTGGGGGAATTACAAGTTCTTTTAAAGAAGCGCATCCATGAAATGCCCCCTCACAAACCTCTCGCATATCTTTATGAATAGATACTGCTTCCAACTTTCGACAATTATAAAATGCTTTGTTGCCAATTTTTTCTATATTTTCGGATACAATAAGTTCTCTTAGATGACAACATCCGCTAAATGCCTCCACATCAATCTCTTTTACTCCTTCCGGAATATTGATTTGTTCCAAGTTGGCCAGCTCATGGAAAGCACCTTTTCCAATGTATGTGATTGTCTGTGGCAGCACAATTTTTGTAATTTTTTTATTCCGATCTATCTGTTGTTGTGTCGCACATGGTTTGTAGGTATTATCCCCTGCAAATATACCTTTTCCAATCGCTGTGACAACGTTTTTCCCAATTTTTTCTGGAACAATAACCTCGATATGTATACCTTTGTAACCTGTAATAATAAGAGTATTATCTTTTTGTTTTCTATAATTCCATATCTGTCGAAGTGCAGTCACAGAACCCGGTGCTGCGCCGAGTTCTCGCATCAGTTTTCTATCAGCCTTTTCCTGCTCTGCAGCGATATTGGCAGTACGATTTTTAAAGTCAAGCAGCCACGCAAGTGCTTCTGTCTTTTTATTTTGTGATGCATATAAAATCATTTCATCACGTTTTTTTGGCGTAGCAAGCCAGCCTTGTCTCTCAATAACAGCCAACGCATCAATGGCATTCTCGTCAATTAGATAACGTATTATAGAAAATTTTTTCATTTTTTCTTGTCTAAAATTAGCAAGGAAAAATGAAAAAATATCAATATTATAGAAACGTTTTTGTGTACTATACAATATTTTTTCCGTAAAACGATATGGCTTTCCATGAAGCTCAGTAGAGAGTTGACGCATCACTTGAATATAATCTTTGTCGGCAAGCTTTGCGGTTAAAGAACTAAACTCAAACCAATATCCATCCGCTATGGTACCCTCTGTTATTGCATAACTACGTTTTTCTGAAAGCACAATATTATGCTCTTTTAGGGTATCATAAATAACAAAATCCTTTGCAAATATTGCATAAAAAAGCATTTCCTCTGGCTGAAAAGATAATTCTTGTTTGTTTTCCAACAAAAAATAAAGCACCGCAATTCGCTCCTCATCCGCAAGAAGTGACAATTGCTCTCCATCTTCCCTCATTATCTTTTGAGTCAGCTTCATGCCCTGTAAGCAGCGAGCGCCCTTCAATCCACCACGATAACTTTTCAGCAAGTACAGCGAATAGTTTGTGCGATAATTTTCACGATAGTTTGCATGGTTTTTACCAATATGGCAATGATATGTCATTTCAATTTCCTCAGTTGAAGGAAAATCAAACGTTGCTCCTTTTTCCACCAGCGCCTTCACAATATCAAGCCCTCGAAAGCGGCAGGCAAGTCCCAACGCAGGCGCAGACATTTCCACATACCCTAACTTGTCATATATCTTACAAAGCTCCCCGACAGAATTATTGAGAACTGCATGCTGCAGCCGCGCAGCTTTTTCTTCCTGCGTAAGAAGTTCCATAGATATTCCACCTTTCATTATAGTTCATCTTTTCTGAGTACCAACTTAATTGCCCACGATGGAATATCATAATTATTGTGCATACTATAAGTACTCTTCTCGTCCTCAATAAATACAAATGCGGTGTCGTAAGATGGCTTTTTGCTGGGAAATGGACCAAAACCATCTGTAAAATAAATCAAACCTTTAAGATTATCAAATTCTCTATTGTGCACTAATGTATTGACATATTCAAACACAGGACGAAAATCCGTTCCTCCTAAACCATGAAGTTTCATGTGTTTTAGATACGCATCAAACTCCTGCTGGGTAGTAATCTTGACATCTTCTTGAATATTTGCGTCACATTGAATAATGTGCAAATTTATTTTTGTAAAAAAGCTTTCTGTGCTCTTGAGAATATTATAGGTTTTCTGCACAAAAGTCTGCACCAAATCACCGGAAGTTGAGCCTGACGTGTCAATCGCCACCACAAACTCCCGAATGCGCTTTACTTCCTTATATTCTAGCGGTTCTATCAAGGGCATATTTTCATATAATTGTAGCCCATAAGTATAAAAATTATAGTCAAACTCATCCGGATTGATTTTCATCATCTCTGCTCTGACAGCAAATTTTTTAAGAAACTCTGTATAATCATAGCGCTCTCTGTTCACTTCCCGCAAATTCTGTGTTAACAGTCCTGCCTCTGTTCCTCGACTCTTCAAAAAAACTTCTAGTTCTGTCTGCATGCGCAAAGAAATATCTCCCCAACTTTGTAAAAGTAGTAAGCGATTTGGCACAAGCCCTGCACCATTCCCAATGTTTGCTATCCGTTCCCCAAAAATGGCATAAATTCCCATCTCTTTTTTCTGCTCCTCTGTAAGATACCAGAGGCAGTGGTCATCTCCTTTAAACAACCGTGACAGTCTTTCCACCAAATCATCAGAAAGTTTTTCATCCAAAAAATATCTGTATATCTTCTCCGCGGAAATTGTCTTTACCTTCTTTTTGAATAAATCGAAAAATTGAACCTGTTCCTTCGCTTTGGTAATGTTTAAATAGTTTAGCTCCAAATCATTAATAGCGCTTTCCACTGCAATGTCACAAGCCAAATCCCACATTGTTTGATTAACCAGTGTATTCACAAAAAAATGCTTAAAAACACAATGCAGTACACTATGTAAAAAATTACGCGTCGGATAATTTTCATCAAGTTGATATGCATTCAAAATATGTACTGGATCATAAACATATACGTCGCCATCGCAGGCGGAGAAGGGAGTTACCTCAGGCTTGGGTCCAATTCTAAACTGATTTAATGACATGTCCATAAAACGCATATTAACCAACAGCCGATTTTTGGACATCTGAATAATATCGGCTGCTATCTTTTCAATCTTTTCTTTTTTTTCCTGTTCCATTTTGTTATCCTTATCTTAACTCATTTTTCTTGACAGATTACTCTTTCTTTGCTCTTGTCTTCACTGCACCATTCTTAAGGTTTCATTATTAAATTGGAAACTTTTATCGCTTCTAAATCCTTAAATCTATCCTAACACAAAAATAAACAAACGTCTATAAAAGAACGTTTGCTTATCTCTGTCTTATTCCCGCTTTATTCCGAAACGTCACTCGCTATAATAATCTGACACAATCTGGATCGCGATCTCTTTTGCCAACGAACTAGATACATTCATACCATCTGTCCTTCCAAGATGTACACAAAAATAAATATTTCCTTCTGGGCTTTGGCTTTCTGCAAATCCGGTAAACCATGCATCAACAACAATGTTCTTTGCCTTGCCCATACCTGTTTTTCCATATATGGAAATATCTGTATTTTCCTCATTGGATACCAGCATAACTTGCTTTAATTCATTTCGTGTCATTTCTGAATAGTCCGAATTTTGTCCAAAAATACGTTCCATTACCTCCACTTGTTCTTTCGGGGAAATCAGCAAAGACGATTCAATCCAAAAACCAGTTAACGCCCGATTATTATTGTTTGTATTCAATCGCCCTTCCCAATCGGAAATATCGCAATTACCATATTGGAGCCTATTTAGTTCTTTTTGCATGATATCTTTTCCAATATCGTCTACAACTTGTCTGTAATACCATACGCAGGAAGTACGAAACGCTTCCTCAAAATCAATATCTTTATTCCAGTCTTCATTCCAAAATACTTCACCGCTCCATGTTCGGGTGGAATCTTTTGCTTCAAAGATTTCATTTTCCAACGCAATCAGAGAAGAAATAATCTTAAACGTAGAACACGGAGATCTTCTAGTCAATGCAGCCTCACTATGGTACATTGTATACCGCCTGTTAGATGGATTGTATATAACTGCTTCACCATTTAGCCCATTAAAATATCCTGACCAGTCCGCATCAACAATTTCCGGTTCCATTACCATGCTTTCAGTATCGTTCCCTGTATTTGCCTCCGTGGAAACACTGTCTACTTCTATCTTTGTCATTTCCTGCTCGTTATTTTCCAAGAAAATTTCTTTTTTCCCGCCACGGCTATCAGAGCAACCTGCCAAGATAAATACACATGCTGTTATACAATATATTGCCTTTAAACAATTACACTTTCCTCTCATCATTCTCCTCATTCTTTTCTGCTTTTTCTTAATATTTTATACTGTAATACCTTTTTTCCAATTTTCGATTTGTGTCATTCTGAACTAAAGCGTAAAAAACAGCCACTAGAGGAATAAAAAAATCATTCCCACCAGTCCAAACATCTTTCCACCAATCAAGGCTGTAATCAGTGTCCATAATGGAGAAAGACCAACCGAACTACCTACCATATGAGAGTATATAAATTGATTTTCAATAAACTGGACTACAAAATAAGCTGTTACACATAGGAGTATTTTTGAAGGTTTAGCAAACAGAACCAAAAACATTCCTATCCGGCATGACATAAAAGCCCCAACATATGGAACTGTTGAGATAACGCATCTCCATACATTTTCTTTGACTCCTCAAGTGTCCGAACTTAGATTTATATCTATCATAGTCCGAACTCGGATGCTTGTCAAATGCACTTTCTCACAATTTTATCTCTGCCGGAGAAGACTCCCACTTCTATAAGTGACAAGTAAAATACAATTTTGTCTCAGTGGGAGTACAATCTTGGACTAAAATAAGCCTCCAGCATGATTATAGGTGTGCAAATCTGTAATCTGTCAGCAAAGCTGATCCGCATGCCGTAACAAGAATACCGATGGCATTCTTGAATCACCTGCACTGCATTCGCTAATACATCTATAAATATTTTTCTTTATTAATATTTATCATATAAAAATTAATGACAATCATATATAAATCATTGACTTTTCACTATTTACCACATATAATCAAACTATAGGAGGTAAGAAAAAATGAAACCAAGCCAAATAAAACTAAAAAACACAAGTAAAAAAATTGTGGTTATCCTCAAACTAGGATTTATTGCATCCATTATTGTAATGGCGCTGGCACTCATTGCCATCGGTATTTTAATGTTTTCAAAAGAAGATGTAAAGTCCTCTTTTCTTGCAGCATTTGAAGTTACAGCGAATAATGGAACTACAATAAGCATTGCTCCGCAATCACTCCTCGTCATGTTTGTCTTTATGCTGATAGACACATTGCTTATATCAGCCATACTATTTATAATTCATGCTATTTTTAAGGATATCCAAAAAGGAAATTCTCCCTTTTTGGATCAAAATACAACGCGGATTAAACGCATTGCAATAATAGCGATTATTTTGAGTATCGTGGGAAGTTCCTCTGACGCGTTGGTTGATTACTTTACCATTGGAGAATTAACCTGGAAAGTCAATATTATTGGATTGATAGCCAGTATTATTATTTATTGTATTGCTTTGATATTTCGCTATGGCTGTGATTTGCAGCAAGAATCCGATGAAACTTTGTGAGGTGATATCATGCCAATAATTATGAGATTAGACCGAGTCATGGCAGACAGAAAAATGTCATTAAAAGAGCTATCCGAAAAAGTAGGGGTTGCAAATGTTAATTTATCAAAAATAAAAACAGGAAAAATAAGTGCAATTCGCTTTTCAACCTTAGAGGCAATCTGTGATGTTCTTGATTGCCAGCCGGGAGACATTTTAGAATATAAAGGAGAAAAGGAAGATTAAAATGAAGTTTACAGGAGTTCTTTTTGCTGTTCTCTATGCGATTTTAATGATATTTGCAGTATATAATCAAAAGTCAAAAAGTGTTTCCTCTGCATTTATCGTAATTGGAAGCTTGTTAATTGGTATCTATGCGCTATTTAGTGTGATTGGGCATAGAAATTTAATCATTTTTTTAATTGTTGGAATGATAGGCATTTCTATTGGTACACTGATAAATGGTTATAAACAAAATAACATTCACATTTACCACCATGTAATTCGTCTTATCATTGAAACTATTATCATTGCCATTTGTTGGAAAAATAGATAAAACATAAACAGCACACCATAAAGAAACAATATTCAATTTTTATATTGTTTCTTTTGCATTATGGATAATCATTAAGTAAATTTCATTCTGGTATCTTCAATAAATTTTTTGCGTGACGGATTTCCCTCAACTCTAAAAATTTTTTTGTTTTTAATATCATAAATGACCGACCACACTGTATCTGCTCCCTTGTTTCTTTCATACTGGCACATAAAGCCATACTTGCCCGATAAAATATCTCTTGCCAGTTTAAAAGAAAAATTGTTTTTATTTTCCCTTAACGCATTATAAGCAACAGAATATCTTTCACTTGAATGCCAGTCATCTATGCTATTATACTCTGTCATTTTTTGAGAAACAAACCCGTTTGCCGCTACAACAAAACTATCATTTTCTGTCGGTTTTATTACCTCAACATGACAGCAATTACATTCTATAACAGCAAAATTTCCAAAGTGATCCATAACGGTCAGCGTTTGCTGTGAAGCAATGGGAAGTGCATTTAGACTTGCTATCACTTCGTCAACAGTTCTGCACTTTTCTAATAAATATCGTACCAACATACCAGCATTAAATCCTACACCCACAATCTTGGGATATATAAATGTAAGACCAACCGCTAGACCATGTTCATTGATCCCATCCTCCATCTCTATAAAAGCAGTCGTATTTCCGTTAAATCCATATACTCCGTTTAGTTTATACAAACAATTCATATACAGTTTTTCCAACGCCACAAGAAAATCACTGTTCCTGCCAAAAATAAGATTATCCTTATCCTTAAATGCAAAACAAGTACAATGATTACTAGCCTCAAAACAATACATACTTAACAAAAACGTATAAAAATCTTCATATCTGGCTTTTTGCCCATCTGCCAACCCCTTGATTTCTTCTAAAATTTCAGGATAATATTTCTCATAAACAGGCAGACACTTTTTCGCAAATATTTTACCTTCCTCTGTTATCCCAGAGATAAAGTTTTGGTCTATATTTTTACCATTTTTATATAGCTGGTTTCCCCAATGATAGCCCGTTTCATAATGGCTTTTTCTAAATCTTCCATGATACATTTCCTATGTTCCTCCTACTATGTTTTGAGTAGATACCTGCTCTGACTAAATGCTAGCATAATAAAAAATTTAAGTCAACAAAATAAAATTAGTTATTACACTCTGACAACTGGCATATAAACATACCCCGATTCGTATTCGGTCATATCAAATACCTCCAATTCCTGCACACCGTTAGAAACCATTTTAAAGCCGTGCGTTGGCATAAAGAAATCTTTTATATGCGCAAAGAGTTCCCAAATCCCGCACTGTTCCTTGCATATTGTTTGGCTGATTGTCTATCATTACCTATCACCGAACCATACGCACGACACTTTATGACAAACCAAAAATAAACACTCAAATTTATATCGTAAATGGGCAATACATATTCCGACAATTAAAACATTATAACACAATATAAATCAGGCAAGAAGAACTGATTGAAATGCTTTCTTGATTGGCATATATAGGAGGTCTAAATTGTTACTTTACGCGGGTTATGAATGCGCATAAACTGCATATTCCGTGAAAGCATAAAAATAATTGCCTGTTTAAACAAACTATGACATAATGGTGTCATAGTTTACTTGCTATACTGAGACGGAAAGGAGAAAAAATGAAGATTGATCGACTTATGGGCATTATTGTTTATTTATTAAATAATGGTCGGACATCCGCGCAAAAACTTGCTGACGAATTTGAAGTTTCTCCAAGAACAATCATGAGAGATTTGGAATCGTTAGATTAGGCAGGCATTCCCATTCAATCTTTTTTAGGGGCACCAACCTTGAAGAACAGTATTTGACAGTCCGCAGGAGTGTCCGCTACAACGACGCCACCCATAGGCACGAAATCGACCTTATAAAAATGAAGAAAGTACGGATTGTTGATTTTTAGAATGCCCTCACTAATATCTTCAATATGCAAGGAAACAGTAGCTTAAAAACCATACACAATATGGTGGGCTTTATTACTACCAAAAGACAATATAAAACATAAACCTACTGTTTTTGTAATTCAAATACTAAAAATAGTAGGTTCATGCTCTCTTGTAATAGAAATTATTACAATTTTTGTTATGATGTACTAGGGCGTGTCTGAAAAATCATTCCTATAAACAAATATCTACAGGGGTATATATTGTCAACTGTGATGATAAGGTTCTAACCATTGCCTTACCCTTTGAAACAGAAATATTCGACTGTGTATTTCCATTTTTTGAATCTGACACTGTTTTTTCCTGTGCATCTGCATCAAACATCGTTTTGTCTAAATCTTCTTCTTTTGCACCTGTGGTTTTTGTGTCCTTTCCATTTGTCCTTTTATCCTTGTTGTCTGCTTTTGCTGCTTCCTTCATTGTGTTGTTTGCATCTGCCAGCGTAGAAAGCTGCGCTGTGGTCGCTGCCTGTGCTTTCTGCTCCACATCGGCAAGCTCTTCTTCCTTTTTCAGCGTACTATTGTTTCTGGATTGATCTAATTTGATTTCAGATTCCAAAACCCCAGCTCTTCCTTCCATTTTTCTTGCCGCACTGCCCTGCGCTTTTGCCTGTTTAATAGAATTGCCCGCAGAAATCATTGTTGTCATGCTCGTCTGTGAAAGTCCTGTTTGGATTTCTGTCTTTGTATCCTTTGTGTTCTCAGCATCGTCAAACGTATCATTCCTAGAAGAGTCTTTTGCTTGCTGTTTCTCCCTGCGCTGTTGCATCTGATATTGTCTTAACTGCAGATTCAAATTGTTAATTTGTTGTTGTATCTCCTGACGCTTCTTCATTTTTTCCTTTGGCGGTATATCCTCGTTAGAAGAAAGCTCCTGCAACTGCTTCTGTGCATTAACAATCTGATTCTGAATATTTCGGCTATAAGAATCTGTTGCCTGGTTTATGCCCACTTGCCCCACTTGTGTATTTGCTCCACTGATATTACTAATTGTCATTTTCTTAGCCCTCCTTAATATAAACTCCTCATTTTGTAACTCCAACGGGAATTTTTGTTTCTACAACTAGTGCTTCATCCAGTCAGAAATTAAAATTGTGGGCTGCATGTTTCGTGCCAGTACTAGGCGGAATTTCGACGGCGATGTGGTGGCATCGTTTAGAAATTTCAACGACACAATGGTGCAAAACAGGTAGTTCACAGCTCTGATTTCTGGCCGGATGGAATACTAGACCTATTTGTCTAAAGCGTGTTTCTAACATGCTCTAATTATTTTTTCGACTCTTTTACTTTGACAATAAACCGATATGCTGTGGAACAACCATTTTCTGTTGTAAACCCATACACAATCAATAATTCTATCTTATATATCAAATCTATTTTCTAACAAGAGAGACATTTCCAAACTCTTCTTTACCGTTCCAACATCAACATAATACTAAGCCAAAACTCCCCGTTCTTCAAAACAATATCAATATCACCAGAATATTTTCTTGCCACCTTGCGAATATTAGCCAGTCCATATCCATGTCCATCTAGCTTTTCTTTTGATGTTATTGGCAGTTCATTTTCTGCATCCCACTGCAAATTTCCTGTAAAACTGTTGCATACCTCAATCATATAAGCGTTCTTTCTGCGGTAAGAACGAACGAATATATGTGGTTCTTTACTCTTTTCTGAATTTTCCAGTGCATTTCGCAGAGCATTGTTTAAAATCACACTAACGTCAAAAGCATTCACACCAGAGTCTATGGGATAATGAAAGTCCATCTCAAAGCGAATCTTTCTTTTGGTAGCGCTGATCTGCATTTCTTGTAAAATTACATCAGTTACAGGATTTCCACTATTGATATTTCCTGTCATTTCTGCAAGTGCTGCCTTTAGCTCTATGGTATAAGATTTGGCTTCCTCTACTTTATTTCCAGCATAAAGCCTTTCTAAAGTAAGAATATGATTTGTCATGTCATGCCGAATACTGCGGGTATTCTGATATAGATTTTCTACCTGTTCCATATGCTGCTTAATGCTGTCGATTTGTGCAGCAAGCAATCCATTCTGCACTTTCTCCTCCTGCTGCGCCTTAATACCTTGATATAGCACAATAACTACCACAATCACAGTGACAGCTGCCACACAATAGAAAATTGCCAACACATCATAAATATCAGAAAACTTTCCATTTTCTGCGATATAAGAAGTGCGATAATACCACATGCTTTCAAATCCCAATACCCCCATAATTGAAGGCGCTATTAAAATAAGCAACTCTCTCGCAGAAAGGTCTATATACTTATATGCGCATTTTTTTGAAATACATCTTATGCTCACAGCCATAAACACAAAATACAATGCCAGCCAAAACAGACACATTACAGCGTATACGGCAAACCATTGATTTTGATGTACCACCATATAATTTGTCTTTAAGATTGCATCATACGTTTTATCACGCAGAATATCCGTCATTGCATACGCAAACCAATGCAATGAGAAAAATACCACTGTTATAAATGCCTTCTGCCCATAATTTCTCCGCTCTAACAGACACATCACAGCAAAGGCAGCAAAAACCCCAAAACCATATGCTGCAAAATTAATAAAATGCATTGGTATTATATAAAGCACTCGCATGGAAAGAAAATATATCGCTCCTACGCTAACTGCCCGCTTTTTACTTTGCATAAACGATTTTGCCAAAAGGAAAAAACAATAACCCCCGATCAGGGCTTCCACAATTGGCACTAGATACGATAATCGCATCATATCCAGTTCATCATTTGTCATTGTTGCTGTCCTTCCTCTGGTTGTAATGTAAATACTGCTTTACAAATTTCCTGTAATTCTGCTTTGCCATAAGTGCCTGTCCTCTTTCCAGATAAATTGTTGTGCCATCATATTTCCTAATATAATTAAAATTTACAAGATACGCCCTGTGAGAACGATAGAAATCCTCTCCAGCCTTTGCTTCTAATTCTTTGAGCTTTCCATAGTATTCAATATCTTCATTAATTGTATGCAGAATTACTTTCCGGTCGAACACCTCTGCATATATAATGTTCTGCGGATTGACTACAATATGTTTTCCTTCTGTAGTTATCATCAAACTTGGAGTCTCATTCCCTATCTCCTTATTTTTCCTGTCCGCAAGCTGTTCTACCGCACTTTTTAACACCGCCTCAAATTTTGTATCCTCAAAGGGTTTCACCAGATAATGAAATGCTCCTACATCAAATGCCTGAAATACATAATCCCCAAAAGCCGTCACAAAAATTAAAATTGTATTTTTATGATTTTGGCGAAATGCTCTAGCTGTCTCCATCCCATCTTTTCCCGACATCTGAATATCAAGCAGCAAAAGGTCCATCTGGCAGTCTGATACAAGCAATTCTTCACCAGATTGATAGAACGATAGAACAGCTTCTGGGTAAATCCTTTGTATCTTTTCCGCAAGCATATCTCTAATTTCTTTTTCATCATCGCATATTGCTATGTGCATAGTCTCACTTCCTCTGTGCCATTGATTATGTAATATATCGGAAACTCAATAAAGTCATAATAATAGTATGATGTAAAAAGGACTTTTTTTGTTGTAATCCGTTCTAATCTGCGCGCATCCTATCTTGTATGTATCGTTAACTGTTGTTTTCTAATTTCAACAGGGAAAGTCCGTTAGCACACCTCTGCGCTTTGCTTCTTCTAGCAGTTTTGGCTGAATCAAGGGATAAGTCCACCTTTCAGGAAATATATCTGTTATCTCAATCTTCTCTATTTCACTATGTAACTCTGTTTCAAACGAATAAATATCAGCATAGAATAACATTCCAAAGTTTTCTTGTCCTTCAAAATTATTTGGAGCTGTGACAGAATATACACATATTGGTTCTATATGAAATTCCAACGCGCCTGTTTCTTCATATAATTCCCGTTTTGCAGTATCTATAATATTTTCTCCGACTTCTCTATGTCCGCCAGGAATTTCCCATGTGTCCCTATCTTTATGTTTACAAAATACATAGTTTTTATTATTTTTTGCAATAATAACAGCAAATTTAAGCAGTTCATCTTTTATACTATCATAAAATTTTACTACTAGCATTTTATCTCTCCAAACTCCAACCCTTTGTCAGCCATCCATTGAAAAATACTGCAAATCCGAAAACGAATCATCCAAAAATTCAAATGTAAAAATGTGCATTTCATCAAATGATTGTTCCAAATATGTCACCTGTCCATTGTCATAACAAATAACCGGCTTTCCTAATTTCTTTTTTATCTCATCAATACTGAAATTGCCAAAAACCCTTGTAATATTAGGCAACATAAATTCAATAATTGCATCCAAATGTGAATCATAATTTTCTGATATTGTTTTTACCTGTTCCAAATAGTCATCTTCTGGCTCCTCATCCCAAGCAAAAATCAATCCATTATACTCAAATACAAATTGTTCCATATCTTCACGAAATTTCATAATAGATTTCTCCTCAAATTCCAATTGTGATTTGATGATTTTAAGGGAAAATGAGCTGTTATAAAATGTTATTAAAAACTCCAATCCCTCTTGAAAACACTAAATTTATCGCAGGTGGTCTTTCCCTTATCATCTCCTTTGTACCATATCTTCCCATAGGGCGTTATAACCTTGATAATGGAAAAAATAAGAAAAACAAAATTATATAAAACATTATAACACAAAATGAACGGGTATGACAAACTGATTGAAATGCTTTCAAAAATTTAAAAAAGAAGACAAATAAAAATGAACATTCTTTATGCAACATATAACATCAACCATAACAGCATTGATCTATATACTTATGATGGCTAGCTTTTACGCATAAAAGTGGAAGAAAGATTGAAAACAACACCATGTTCTGATTGTTACGTTATAATAATATAATAACGATCCCGCAGAATGACACAATAATAAAATACAAGTAATAAAGAGACAGATATATGGAAAGTGTAAATTTGATTTACTATGCTTGAAGACACGATGCTGATTCAACAAACTTGAGAAAGAACCAAAACTCATAGTTATATGTTACATCATTTTATTTAAAATCACCTTTAGCGTTTGCACCAAATATATAAAAATCCTATTCCTGCTTTGCAAAACACAAAAGTCATACTTTGTAAAATCCATGTAAATGCAGGCTCTTTTTAGAAAGCCTGCATTTTACATAAATTCTATTCTCTTAAAAAGAAACCTGTATCGTTGTTCCTTCCCCGACTTTGCTTTGCAAATCAATTTTACCATTCAGATGCTGCACTGCATGTTTCACAATAGAAAGACCTAATCCAGTTCCACCGGATTCTTTAGACCGACTCTTATCCACCCGGTAAAACCGTTCAAATATCTTTGCCTGATGCTCAGGCGAAATACCAATGCCGGAATCTTTTACAGAAACTACAGCTTTGTCTTTCATTCTATTTACAGAAACCGCTACGATACCGCCATCTCTATTGTATTTAATCGCGTTATCACAAAGATTAAAAATAGTTTCTGTCAAAAGCTGTTTTACACTTTTTATATAGACGGATTCCCCCACTATGCTTATCTCAATATTTTTTGCTGCCGCTATATTTTTGAGCCTGCTGACCACCTCATCTGCAACCTCATATAAGTCAACATCTTCAAAAGGCATTTCATTCTCCTCGTCAAGCCTTGACAAGCGGATAATATCCTCAATCAGTGTAAGAAGTCGTTCCGCTTCTGTACGGATATGACCTACAAAACGCGGCATATCCTCCGTCTTTACAAGACCATTTTCTATTAATTCCGCGCTTCCCATAATGGATTGCAGCGGAGTTTTTAATTCATGTGACACGTTGGCAGTAAATTCTTTTCGGTTTCTCTCTGCAAAAGCAGCTTCCGTTCTATCAAAAGCAAGCACAACAGCCCCAATCACAGCTCCATTTGATTCAATACGATTGACATGAAGCTGATACTCTTTGCCCTCGCGCTCTATCCGAATTTCGCTATGCCCATTCCGTAATGCACTCTGTACTGCATTGCTTACATCATGGCTTCTTTCAATTGTTAGAAAATCTTTCCCTTTGCAGGAACGTTCTGCACGAAACAAAGAAAGCGCAGCAGGATTGATACTTAAAATGATATTATTTTCATTCAGCAGCACAAGCCCCTCTGTCATGCTGCGGGTAATCTGCGTAAATTCATCATTTTTTCTTTGAAGTTCCGATAACTGCAAATCAATTTGCCTGCGTTGTTTATTGATACGATTCAACAGTGGAGCCAATTCCTCATAAGTGTCATTTTCCAGTGGTTTTTCCAAATCAAGACAATCCAAAGGCTCCATAATATGTTTCGAAATCCTGCTGGCTAACACCCCTGATAAAATAAACGCTACAACAAGGACTATCATAATTGGCTGCATCATTCCCAGCACAAGCACCCATATTGTCACACTTTTGACCGAGATTCGGAGCACCGAACCATCTTTTAGTCGCTGTGCATAATAAAGTGTTTTTTCTAATAACGTTGTGGAATAGCGCGTGCTTTTTCCTTTACTATTTTGCATAGCTTCTTGTATCTCTATTCTATCTGCATGGTTTTCCATACTTTTTTCATCAGAAAACGTATCATAAAGAACCGTTCCATTATCAGCAACCCATGTCAAGCGGTACTGGCGAGATTGCAAGTCCTCAAGATATTCCTGTCCGCTTTTCTCAACACCGGTAGCTGCTAACGTTAGCTCATCCTCTAACTGCCTTTCCTGAACATCACTAAAATAACGGTATAAACAACCCATAATAATGACAATACTTGCCATTAGGATAGCCAGTGCCACAATCATAATTGACCGAAATATTTTCTTTGTCATGCCTGCACCTCTAATCTATATCCTACACCTCGTACTGTTTCAATGATTTTTCCGTAACTTTTCAGTTTCCCGCGCAATGTACGAATGTGCATATCAACTGTTCTTGTCTCACTGACATAATCTGCGCCCCATATATCGTTAAAAAGTTGATCCCTTGTAAATGCAATGCCCGGATGAGAAAGAAACAGCCGAAGAAGTTCAAACTCCTTTAATGTGAGCTGTACCCTTTCATTATCAATCGTAACAGTATGTTCCTCCAAATGAACAACAAGACCACCCGTTTTCAAAAGATGCTGTACCTCTGTGGAATTGCATCTGCGAAGTACCGCCCTCACACGGGAAACCATTTCCATCATTCCAAATGGTTTTACAAGATAATCGTCTGCCCCTAAGTCAAGGCTTTGTATTTTATCATATTCCATACCTTTTGCAGTAGCCATAATTACGGGAATCCGAGCGGTTTCTGTGTTATGTTTTAAAAATTTTAACAATTCTACGCCGTCCTCCCCCGGCAGCATAATATCAAGAATTATCAAATCCGGTTTCTCTTTGTTTAATGCCTCTTTAAAAGCTGCTGCGTCTGGAAAACCTTGTGCCTCAAAATCAGTGGAACGAAGCGTATATACTTCAATATCCCGAATACTTGCATCATCTTCAACACACCATATCTTCATATATTTCCTCCAAAACCTTGACGTTTCATACCTATCCTAGCTTTCCCTTGTGTGTTCCAGTCACAGAGAATACCACCCACTCCGCAATGTTCACCGCATGATCCCCAATACGCTCAAAATATTTTGCAATCATTAGAAGATCCAATGCATATCCTCCGTCTGTCGGGTTCTCTGCTATCATTTTAATCAATGCTGTTTTTACTTGCATAAATAAATGATCCACTATATCATCATGGTCAACAACCGTCTTTGCAAGAACAATATCTTGCTTTACAAAGGCATCTATGCTTTCTGTAACCATTTGCATTGTCGCTTCCGCCATAAAACGGATATATTCACATTCTTCTCCAGTCCTGCCATCAAGAAATGTAATGATTTCTGCAATATCCGCTGCCTGTGTTCCAATCCGTTCCATATCCGTAATCATTTTAAGGGCCGCGGAAATCTGCCGCAAATCCCTTGCAACAGGCTGCTGCTGCAAAAGCAATTTCAAACACAATGTTTCTATTGTACGTTCCATCTGGTTTATTTCTCCATCAAGGGATAAAACCTTATCTGTCAGTTTCACATCACCCATAGAGAGCGCCTTTGAAGCAATGGCTATCGCTTCTTCGCACATCGCTCCCATCTGTGTAAGCTCATTATTCAGCATAGCAAGCTGTTCATCAAACCGGCTTCTCATTATCCAAACCTCCCCGTAATATAATCCTCTGTTCGCTTATCTTTCGGCTGTTCAAACATCTTTTCCGTGTTTCCATATTCAATTAAATCACCGAGGAGGAAGAACGCTGTATTATCAGAAATTCGCACAGCCTGCTGCATATTGTGCGTTACAATGACAATAGTATACTTTTCTTTTAGTTCCATTGCAAGTTCTTCAATCTTAGATGTAGAAATCGGATCAAGAGCGCTTGTAGGCTCATCCATCAAAAGCACATCTGGTTCAACCGCTAATGCACGCGCAATACAAAGCCGCTGCTGCTGGCCTCCTGATAACCCTAATGCAGACTTTTTTAACCTGTCTTTTACTTCTTCCCAAATGGCTGCCCCACGCAGGGAGCGTTCCACAATATCATCTAATTTTGCCTTGTTTTTTATTCCATGTGTCCTTGGTCCATAAGCAATATTATCATAAATGCTCATGGGAAATGGATTTGGTTTTTGAAAAACCATTCCAATACTCCTGCGAAGTTCATTGACATCTGTTTTCGCACCAAAAATGTTATTTCCCCGATAGTACACTTCCCCTGTAATTCTCACACTTGGAACCAAGTCATTCATTCGATTGAGCGTCTTTAGAAAGGTAGATTTTCCGCACCCCGAAGGACCGATGAGAGCTGTAATGCTGTGTTCTTCAATTTCAATATTTATATTTTTTAGAGCTTGTGTATTCCCATACCAAAGACACAAATCCTTCACTGTCATAACACCACTCATAGTTCTCTCCTTTTCTGAAAGTATCTGCCTACCAATGTAGCTAACAGATTGATAAACACTGTCAGTATCATCAAAATAGCAGCAATGGCAAAAGCTATTCCAAATTCTCCATTTTCTTTTGCATATACATACAATGCAACCGTCAATGTCGCCCCTGCGCTGCCAAGCCCCTCAAAAAAACCATTTAAGGAATGGGCAAAACCTGCCGTAAACAGAAGTGCTGCGGATTCTCCAAGAATACGCCCAACAGACAAAATACAGCCGGTTATAACGCCGTCAACGCAGCCAGGAAGTACAACAGTACGAATGACACGCCATTTTCCTGCACCCAGTCCAAAAGCACCCTCACGCAAGTTTTCTGGCACTGTCTTTAGACTTTCCTGCGTCGTTCGCATAACCGTAGGCAGATTCATAATTACCAATGTAAAGGCGCCTGCCAAAAGAGAAGTTTTCATGCCGAAAAACTGACAGAAGAACAGCATACCTACAAGACCATAAATAATTGACGGAATGCCAGATAACGTTTCAGCAGCGTATTCAATCGCATTTACCAGTTTCTTATTTTCTGCATATTCTGTAAGGTAAATGGCTGCACCCACTCCAATCGGAAGGACAATCACTAAAGTTGCCACTACGATATAGAGCGTGTTAAGAATATCCGGTAGGATTCCTATCCGCTCAGAAAGATAACTCGGTTTTGTAGTAAGCAGTTCCCACGTTATATTTGGGATTCCTTTCCACAGCACATAACCGACTAAAAACAACACCAATGCGACAGTAATTGTTATAGAAATTCCCATCAACACACGCATTATGACAATATATGCTTTCCTCTTAAGAGAAATTGTTTGTTTTTGCATATTCAGTTCTCCTTACGATGTTTCAAAAAGAAATTTAATATAGCATTTATTAGCATGATAAAGAGGAACAGCACCAATGCAATCGAAAACAATGCCTGTTTTTGCAGACTTCCGTCAGCCGCATAGGACATCTCACTTGCCACGGCAGTTGTCAAAAAACGAACACTTTGAAAAATCCCCGGCATATTCGGTGCATTCCCAGCTACCATCATAATCGCCATCGCTTCTCCAATCGCTCTGCCAACCCCCAGAACCACCGCTGCAGCAATTCCGCTTTTGGCTGCAGGAACAGACACACGAAAGTACGTTTCAATTGGTGTCGCACCAAGGGCAAGGGAAGCGTCCTCATATTCCTTTGGCACAGCCTCTAATGCTGTAAGTGACACTTTTATAATGGAGGGCAAAATCATAATTGCAAGCACAATAATTGCCGCAAAAAGACTCGCTCCGTCTGGTATATGAAAAGCAATCCGTATTCCCGGAACAAGCACCATCATCCCCACAAGCCCATACACTACCGAGGGAATACCTGCCAACAGATTGATTGCTGTTTCTATCATGGCTTTTACCTTCCGCTTTGCAATCTTAGACAAATAAACCGCTGTCATAAAACCAATTGGCACTCCAACAATAATTGCCCCCGCTGTTCCATAAATACTTGTTAGAATAAACGGCAATATTCCATACCTAGGCTGTGCGGCTGTAGATGCCCACTCTTCACCAAACAAGAAATCCAAGATACCAATTTTGCGGATTGCTGGAATCCCTGATAAGATAAGATAAACCGTAATCAGAAGCACACAGCCAACTGTAATAAGTCCAAGCACAAGAAACACACCATGTATTGCGTTTTCCATAAACCGTTTTCTGTTCTTCATCTGCCTTCCCCTTTATATCTTTTAATTTGTGCAAGCAGACAAACAATGAATGACAAATGACAACTCTATTGCTTGTCTATTTTGCGACTGTCACGAGAACCAATAATTTTAATGTCTATATCAAAATTACTGGCTGACTGGTACTGCGCCAGCAGAAGAAATAATTTCATTCGCTTCCGATGAAGTAATATAGTCGAAAAACTTCTGCGCTGTCACTGAAAGCTTTGTATCACTCTTTGTTACCAGTATAAAAGGGCGCTGCACAACATAACCTCCGTCTTTTACTGTTTCTTCGGTAGGCATAATGCCGCCGACAGAGAGCGCTTTCACTGTTTCCTTTACAGATGCAAGGGAGGCATATCCAACCGCCCCTGGATTACTAGCTACCGTTGTAATCACATCTCCGGTAGAGGTCAGTTCCTGACGATATTTACAGGCATCTTCCGTTCCAGTAATGGATTCAAAACCATCTCTTGTTCCGCTTCCTGCTTCACGCCCAATCAGGACAATTTCCAAATCATTACCGCCGACATCTTTCCAATTTTTTATTTCACCTGTATAAATTCGGGAAATCGTTTCTAGGTCAAGATCATTTATTGGATTATCAGGATTCACTATAACAGCAATTCCATCCAGTGCAAGTATGGTTTCTTTAAGCCCCTGTGCCTTTTCTTCCTCTTTTAAGTTACGACTAGAAAGACCAATATCACATCGCCCCTCTGCTACTGCCGTTATCCCTGATCCAGAACCAGTAGGATTATATGTAAAGGTTACACCTGAATTGTTTTCCTCAAAAGATTCTCCCAATGCACCGATAACCTTCTCCATAGAAGTTGATCCGTCTGTAGATACTGTGCCGCCTTGCGTTTTTCCGCATCCAACCATTGTTACAATAGTAAGTGCTGAAATGATAATAAAACTGATCATTTTTTTCATAATGTTTTGCACCAAGCCTCAAGCGAAAATGCTTGCATTTTCATTTGAGGCGCAAACACAAGGGGTGAAAGATATGTGTTTGCATTTTATCCCTTTCTCTTTTTTTTCTTTCACCCTTACTCCTTTTTGTGATTTTTTATTTTACATTTATTATGATAACTATCATCTGTAAAATCCAAAACATAACTTTTGTAAAATCTTTGTAAAATGAAAGTCTTTCCCTACTCGCGCGCTGGGTGCCCGTCAGCTTGCTGACATACTTCATTTGGGCACTCGTGTGCAATCGAGTAGGGAAAGACTTCTCCCCTACTTTCTGCGCGACCCGTGCGCCACATTAGTGGCATATTTCCTTTGCACGGGTCTGTGCATAAAAAAAGCAGCAAATCTTTTCAGACTTACTGCTTTCTTTGTTGACATATTCATTTTAAGAGTGACACGTTCGATTTGTGTTGTACATAACACCAACAAACTCATTTCTACCACTTTTAAAAACTTGCATTTTAATCATTGCAGCTGCTCTGCCGGATTTACATGAATCATAATGTGCTTTGTATCTGGAAAATCCTTTTCAACATTACTATGTACACTCTCCGCAATTGCATGTGCTTCGCGAAATGTTTTGTTTGCATCTACACTAATTTCCAAATCAACATACACCTTATTCCCAAACATTCTGGTATGAAGCACATCAATACCACAAATGCCATTTTGATTTAAAATATATTCACTTAATTCCTTTTCATAGGCTTCGCCGCAAGAAGTGTCCAATATTTTCTTGACCGCATCTAGTAGAATGTCAAATGCTACTTTCAAAATAAAAAGACAAATAACAACACTCGCAACAGCATCTAACACAGGAAATCCAAGCATTGCACCGCCTATGCCAATCAGCGAACCAACGGAAGAAAAAGCATCTGAACGGTGATGCCATGCATCTGTCATAAACTGATTTTGAAGTATGTGGAGCAGTATAAAGCCAACCACAGTTATTATGTACGTTATTAAAAATCTAAGGGCAAAGATGCCTACCTGCGCCGCCATGAAACCGAGCTTATCCTCCATAATGGTGCGTGCGGAAAATATGCTGAAACGTATGGGTATCAATCTGAAGAATATTGAAAAACTTCGCAGTGATTGCAATGCGCTGTATTCCAAAAAGCAGGCTTTACAGAAAACCTATAAATCTGCCGAGAAAGAAACCGCCGACCTTAACCGGAAACTGGACAACCTTAATCAATACCTTGACCGCACTCCGCAAGCAAAAAACTCTGACAAAAAATGAAAAAACCTTCAAACTCCCTTTAAAATCGACATAAAAAAGGTGTATCGCTTAGAAGTTATCATTCTCATCACGATACACCTTTTACTATGCAGCAATTCTCTGATACTGTTTTTCACGCTTTCGCAAATTACTATATCTTTTTTATCATCATACACTCTATTTCATTTACATATTCGTTCTCTCTAACTCATATTCACTTTTTCTTATACTGAATGTCGTTTCAATAAATAAAGATGGAAATAATACCATCTATCATTTCCGCACACTTATATCCTTCTCAATCTTGTACTTTACTACCCCTACACATTGAGAAATTAAAATTGTCAGAACAATAAAAGCCATCAACGAGACCATTTTATTGTTATTAATGAGTGTACAGCATCCTGAAAAAAGCAGGAGTCCACTCAGGATTTTCATAACAGCCCTTTTACCATATGCCTTTTCATCATTATCAAGTTCCTTGTTTATACTTTGTACTGGCGACAACATGAAAATCAATATGCTGCTTAATATGATAATTCCCCATGCATTCGTTATTGAAAACCTATGCAGATCATTGAGAACCAACACTAAAGTTTGCACTGTAACCGAACATATAAAGCATTTCCAAAAACTGTTTAAATGCACACCGCCAGCAAAGCTCCGTAACAGCATAAAAAAAACTGTTAGTGCAATAAATTCAGGAATCATACGCAGATATACTGCTATGACTGAACAGACCACTAAACAGCTCAACATTTCAAGTCCAATCTGAAATCCATATTGGTATACCGCATATGATTCCTTAGAGATTGCACCGGAATCAATAACAAATTGTGTTAATTTTTCCGATAACCGCTTCATCATTTACCCCTTTTCATTTTTTTCAGTTCTTCCGGCATTTTGGGCTGATGAAAAATGTAGCAGCAGATACTATCAGCGGATATTGTACCCAGTTTCAGAGATATGTCCGCCAAACCTTTTGCTGCCTGTTTTCTTACTTTTTTAGCATTCATAACTTAAAACTCCTTTCTTTTTTTCTATATTACTACAACAATGCCTTATTTTTTTCTTTATGTAATAAAATCGAGCATTCATGTAATTTTTTCTTTGCTTACAAAAAAACGGTAGTGAAATGATATCACTACCACTGCTATTTGTATATATATTTTTTTAAGTACCAATCCCACAAGATAAGTTCCTCTATTTTTTTCTCATAGTTCTGCTTACTATCCGTTATTTCCATATAATCATATGCTCCTGCTTCCAATATCAGAAATATATCCTGCGGCGTTCCTTTCTCTATAAGTGCAAGGATTGGCATGGAATATCTCATTCTTGCTTTCGCTTTGATAACTGTTTCAGAAATTTCTTGTTTCAACATATTTATATCAAAATACATAATAACAATGTCCGCATCCGGATATTTTTTGTTTTCCTCATAATTATATTTACACCAAATAAGCTTGTATTTTTCCTGTGTTACTTCCTGCGTAATACGAAATACATCTTCATTATCACTAATCAATAATATCCTATGCATTTATTGCCACCCAAATACCTTCCTGCAAAAATTTATCTTTATATTTTATCATATTTCCCATATGAATTATTTATTATGTTATAAAATCGAGCATTCATGTAATTATTCCTGTTCACCATATAACACAATCCTAATCAAAAACTTACCTGGCATGGTGTCCTCAATGTTCACCGTCCCATGATATTTTGCAGCAGCCCGATATACTGATGGCAAACCGACACCATGATTTTGTGTATCAGCTTTTGTAGTGCTTAATCCCTTATTTCTTGTTTTTTTCAAACACCCGTTATAACTATTTTCTACAAATATCAGCAGATTATTCCTGTCATATTTCATTCTGATACCTATATACTTCCTGTCATCTGCATTTTGTGATGCCTCCACCGCATTTTCCAAAAGATTGCCAAGTATCAGGCATATGTCCGCTCCCTTAAATGGTATCTTCATCGGAATACGGATATCTGCAGAAAATTCTATTCCCACCTTCTGCGCCATAACGTACCAATACCCGATCAATGAATCAATGACAATATTGCCGCTGTTTGTAACTGCGGATATTCTCAGTCCTCCATCGTCCATTATCTCATTGACAAATCCAATGATCTTGTCATTCTCGCCTTTTTCCGCATAAGCAAGAATTGACACAAGATTATTCTTCATATTGTGCTTTACATCTCGTAGTTGTAATAGGGACATTTCGCGCTCTTGCTGATGCCGCTCACACAACTCCAACTGTTGCTTATAGATAGAAGTCATACACTTTAGCTGTAACTCATCCGCAAGCCTGATGTATATATAAAATATCAATATGTTCATGCCCAGTAAAATGATTGCGACGACTGCTGAACTGAAATTTGCCTGTATACTGTTCACCCTACGGCAAAGCATGAAAATGTTATTCATGATATAAATACTGCCCGTTGGAATCAAAACCAGCATTATACTGTAACTGACAGGCAAATCCTTGATTTCATCATCTGTAAATACTCTTTTTAATGCCATGATAACACATAAAAATAAGCATTTGGAAACAAAAGAACCAAATTCTTCTAAGGTTTGAAGTACCTCAAATTGTCCAAAGTAAATCAAAAATACATATCCGCTGAAAGTTTCTATCATCATCCAAATTGCATTAAATGCAATCACAAACACGCATTTTTTCCAAAACTTTCCCTCATATATCAATATGACAGCAACCAATGTATCAAAAATTGTAAGTCCAATATTTAGATATGGCGGCAATGATAGGAAAATATCTGTTACAGCAAATATGGAAAGTCCAACCACAAACGCTATTTTCCTTCCTTTTCTTGTAAAAAACATTGAGAAGTATGACAAGAATAACTTAACTACCACCGGCTGAAAGCCGGTGGGTTATCTCGGTCTAAAGCCCAAGTTTTGCGACTGAAAGTCGCTTTGGGGGCTAAAGCCCCGTCTTTCCCTGACTAAAGTCAGCTGGAAGTCCTGCTAAAGCAGTTATTCG
>JAAZZQ010000035.1 GCA_014239155.1 Lachnospiraceae bacterium
CGGATTTCTGCCTTTGGCAGAGTAAGCCTGATACAACAGAGTGTAATCTAATTCCTCCAATTCGTGGCTCAGCAGTCTGACGGAATCATCATCGGGAACAACACCTTCCAAACTTAATGGCAAAACCAGTTGATAAGTTGCACCAAGTTCGGTATAATTTTTATGGTATTTTAATTTACTTAACATATCTTATTATACCACACATAGCAGGTTCTTTGGAGCCTGCTTTTCTGTTTTTGGACATAAAAAGGAGCTATTGCTCTAGTAGTGTGATTATTCATCTACTTTTGCAACAGCCCCTTTGTATATGGAGGTGATTTTATTAACGCAGCAATAAAAACAAGCAAACTTAGTTTCTATAATGAATTGGGCATTTTAACTTTCAATGCAAAACAATTTGATACTGGGCGAATTTTTGTATTTTATATTATGGATAATGATGAACCATATGATATTAGAGGCTGTAAAACATATATACGCATACAAAAAGCAGATGGAACACAATTTCAGAGTAATGTCTGTTGTAAAATTGATGGTATAAATAGCATTATCGTTGATACATCTATTGGAAATGGAAATCAAATTCTTGCTGCCTCTGGAATTAATCAATGTGAATTGCATCTTGAAGATGATAAAGGTCTCTGCCTTACTACATGGACATTTAACATTTATGTTGAGAAACGCGTACATAATGCTGAAAATTTATCTTCACATGATTCCTTTGATGTAATTGACAATATAGTTGCTGCGGAAAAAGATAGAATTGAAAGCGAAAAAATTCGTAAGCAGAATGAAGAACAACGCATTATTAACGAAAGTCAGCGCATTGATGAGGAAAATCTACGCCGAAGCAATGAAAATACAAGAAAAAATAATGAAGTTAATCGGGAAAATAACGAAAATCAGCGCATTGATGAGGAAAATCTACGCAACCAGGCAGAACAGACACGTAATAATAACGAGAATACTCGTATCCTTCATGAAGATCTACGTATTGATGATGAAACACAGAGAAAAGCTGAGGAAAAAATAAGACAGGATAATGAAAATGACAGAAAGAAGACATTTAATACAGTTTTATCCCAAGCACAAACGTATGCTACTTCTGCTTCTATTTCCGCTTATAATGCAAAAGATAGTGCAAAAATCGCTAAACTAAATGCAGATATTGCTATTGATAACAATATCTCATTGACAGCATATGCTACTTCTGCCGAAAATTATATGGAAACTGCTAAAAGTTATGCTATTGGTACAAATAATGTTACTCGTCCAAATGATAATAAGGATAATAGTAAATTTTATTCCGAATTAGCAAGACAGCTTACAGACAAAGCACAGAAGCTGTTAGAACAGGCGCAAAAGATAATAGCAGCGGCGTCAAGCGGGGCACTAATACCATCTGGAACGGTTACATTTGAAAATTTGCCAACAGAACCACAAATTGGATATATGTACAATATCAGTAATGATTTTACAACAGATAACCATTTTATTGAAGGTGCGGGTATATTTTATCGTGCAGGCGCAAATGTTTATTGGACAAAAGACAACAGATGGGACATTATGGTTGGGGTACAAGTAACAGGCGTAAAAGGGGAAGCAGAAAGTATATATCATACCGGAAATGTAAATATTACGAAAGCAAATGTAGGATTAGGAAGTGTAAACAACACATCAGATAAAGATAAACCTATATCTACAGCACAACAAACAGCTTTAAATAACAAAATAAGCAAAACCGGAGATACAATGACAGGCGTGTTTACTTTACTTGGGAACCAATATACAGATGCTTTAAGAGCCGGAGGAATGAATGCTAATAATTCAAATATATATGCAATAAACAGTTTAATATTTAGGGACCTGTCTGAAAGTGCAACTGAAGGCATACAATTTTATCGTGATGACTCACATGCTGACACATTGTATGGAAAAAACGGAGTGTTGTATTGGACTCTAAATAGAGCTTTTGGCACTCATGGTACAGACAGAATTGTCCTTACCAGTGAAAATTATGCTTCTTATGCCTTGCCAAAAGCAGGAGGTACAACAACAGGAAATTTAACCAGCCCAACATTTACAGCTAATACACCAATGACCTTAACTAAAGGATTAGTGGACGGGCTTGGCAATGGAACGACAAAAGTATTTTCTAATGGCATAGCAATTTCAAATCGTACAATTAGAAGTGATTTAGGGTTTATACGGGTGACAGGAACCGGCGAAAGTGACACTGTGTTAGAAATTGCAACTGGCGATGATGGTGGCGTAGGCGAACGAATAGTGGCGCGACAGTATAATACATCAAATGCAGTCGCTCATGAGCTTGTTTTATTAGGTAATAGTGGACAGACAGAATTTAATCAATACATAAAAGTTAATACACCTAATGGTACAGATGGAGAAGTACGTATTTTTCGCAATGGTAGTCAAAAAATGTATTTAGGTGTTGGAAGTGGAAATATCAATCATGGGATATGGGATAATGTTTTGAATAAATGGATGGTCTATTCAGATAATTCCAATACCTATTTAAATGGAACGGCTCAAAGTTCAAACACTATAATGATGCTTAATCAAAATGAAACAAAGATCCAAGGAAGATTTCACAATGATATATTGAGAAACTCACCCTTTACCATAATGGGTTGGGATAACGATGGCGATATTCATGGTTACGCATCTAGCAATCTTATTGTTAGGCGTGCTAGTGAAGCATTGGAAGATATTAACAACGATAGAATCGATAAATTTTATGCTAAATCAACTAGGCTTTTTGAATATTTTGGCAAGAATGGATTGGATAAACTATTAACCAGCGGAACGTTATACAACATATTTTCAACTAATTTGTCTTTACCTGCTGCGAATAAAGTAGCTAACTGTGTAGTGTCTGGAAATATCGGAGTGTACCTATTTCGCAATTCTACTAGTGCCGCTGTCACTAATAAATATATGGAAATTACTCTAGACGTAACCGATTCAAATAATAATGAAATATATTACCAGACTTTTAACGCGCTAATGCCAAATACAGGCGTGCTTGGAAGAGTACATACAATAAGTTATAGCTTTCCCATACCAACAATAGCACAGGGTGTACTTACGTTTGCAATAAGTATTATGCAAAAAACAGGATCATCTATGTATTTATCAGAAAGCAAATCTTATTTGTATGCAAATGCATTTCTTTAACAAAAAAGATTTAGGAGGGGACCATGAAAGGAATCGATATTGCAAATTGAAACGAGATAAGCAGTTAACAGTCAGGTAGTAAAAGATGTAGGTGTAGAGTTTGCTTGTTTTCAATAAAATTGCTATTTAATGAACTAGGTTCTTTAATCAGTGATGTTGTAAAATTATATACTTACAGCATCACTAACTAAAGAACCTATATTCAACTATTTAAGCTTAATAACATATAAAGACTGTCTCCATTTACAAATTGAAAAATCTCCAGTTTGTCTCCACACATGTCACAAACTACATTAATTTATACTAACTTATAACAAGTTATTGCGAAATTGTCATCACATATAAATACTTGAAACCACACGCTCTATCCCTAATAAACACAGCATTTTCAAGCATTTTGTTACCACTCATAAGGTGTCGCTTGGTACACGTAATAATTTAACCAATTCGTATATAAATTATTACTGTGAGAGCGCCATTGCAGATTCGGTTTCTGGGTTGAATCGTCATTTGGATAATAATTTCTAGGAATATGTATTGGCAATCCTTTGTTTATGTCTCGCTTATATTCTGCGTCAAGCGTATATCTGTCATACTCTGGATGTCCATTTACAAATATTTTCTTGCCATTCTCAGCATATGCAAGAAATACACCAGCCTCATTTGATTCGGCAAGCACAGTAATCTTATCGCAATTATGAATATCAGAAGCGGGCGTCTCTGTGTGACGACTGTGTGGTGCCAGAAAATAATCATCAAAACCGCGCACAAGGGGTACTTTTCTATTCTGTACCTTATGGGAATATAATCCAAACAATTTTTCGGAAAGTTGGCGTTTTTGAATGCCATAATAATAATAGAAACCTGCCTGAGCACCCCAACATATGTGAAGGGTAGAAGTCACATGCTCTTGTGCCCAATCCATAATAGCACACACTTCCGCCCAATAGTCAACTTCTTCAAAAGGAATATCTTCCACTGGTGCACCTGTGATAATCAAGCCATCAAACCGTTTGTTTTGAATCTGCTCAAATGTTGTGTAAAATCGATTTAAATGATTCGCTGATGTGTTAAGGGACACATGACTTGTTACCATAAGGAATGTAACGTCTACCTGTAGTGGTGTATTGGACAGTGCGCGCAGAAGTTGCAACTCTGTATCTTGCTTCACAGGCATTAAATTTAGGATACATACCTGCAAAGGTCTAATGTCCTGATGCATAGCACGATTTTCATCCATTACAAATATATTTTCATTTTCAAGTATTTCTTTTGCTGGCAAGTCACTTTGTACTTTAATTGGCATATTTCTACACTCCTGTCTAAATAGTTGTTACAATTCAGCTATCATCTTGTTTCTACACTTCCATATCCAAATACTCTTTCATAAACTGTTCTTCTGTGACAATAGAAACGTTAAGTTCTTTTGCCTTTTTATTTTTTGAGGAATTGGAAGTGCTGTCATTGTTGATTAGGCAAAGCGTTTTTGAGGATACACTTCCTGCTACTTTTCCACCTTTTTTCTCAATCAAATCTTTTAATTCATTTCTGCTGCCAAAATGATTTAGATTTCCAGTGATTACAAAGGTCTTTCCCTCAAGTGTCTGCTCTTCCTCATTTATCTCCTCTTTCTGGATATGAACTTCCGTTAAAAGATTCTCAAATCTTTTATTGTTTTCCTCATTAGAAAAATAATCGACAAACGCTTTTGCAATCACTTCTCCAATACCATCAATCATCGCAAGCTCTTCCACTGTTGCACAGCGCAGACTATCTAAATTAAAATCATAGAATCGACAGATAACCTTTGCGTTTGCCAAACCAATATTTGCAATCCCTAAACTAAAAATTAACTTGGGCAACTCCACGTCTCTGGCGGTTTCTATGCTGTTGATTAACTTTTTATAAGAACGTTCTCCAAAGCCTTCCATTGCCACAATATCAGCCTTATATCTATCAAGGTGGAAAATGTCCTGATATTGATGAATAAATCCCTTTGCAATAAATTTCTCAAGTGTTGCCTCTGATAAGCCATCAATGTTCATGGCATCACGACCTACAAAATGTGTAAACGACTTTATTTTCTTCGCATCACAGTCAGGATTGGAACAGTATAGTGACTGCACTTCATTTACCGCGCGTATCTCTGTCGCGCCGCCACAGACAGGACAGACAGACGGTATCTCTATATTCTCACTTCCAGTAAGATTTTCAGCAATCTGGGGAATAATCATATTTGCCTTGTAAACAGTAATCTTATCTCCAATACCTAATTTGAGTGTCTTCAAGATACTAATATTATGAACAGATGCCCTGCTCACAGTAGTACCTTCTAATTCAACTGGCTCAAAAATAGCAACTGGATTAATCAGTCCTGTGCGACTTGGGCTCCATTCAATTTCTTTCAATATAGTCTCCCGAATTTCATCTGCCCACTTAAATGCAATGGAATCGCGTGGAAACTTTGCGGTTCTTCCAAGGGAACGACCATAAACAATATCATCATAAATCAATACCAATCCATCTGACGGAACATCATAAGTTTTAATACGTTCTTCATAATCAGATACAGCCGCAACAATATTACTGGCATTTACTTTTACGTATGCAACAACATCAAATCCTTGACTAGAAAGAAATTCAAATTGCTTTTCCCGCGAGTTCTCAAAGTCGACACCCTCAGCCTTCACCAGTGCAAATGCATAAAATCTTACATTTCGCTCTGCAGTAATCTGATTATTTAACTGTCTAACTGAGCCCGAACAGAGATTTCTTGGGTTTTTATATCTAGCTTCCACATCTTCAATATGACTGTTGATTTCCTCAAAATCCTGATATGTAATAACCGCTTCGCCTCTGAGAATCAACTCGCCCTGAAACTGAATTTTTAATGGAATATTTTTAAATACTTTTGCATTGTTGGTAATGACTTCCCCCACTTCACCATTTCCGCGCGTAACCGCCTTTAACAATTCTCCATTTTGATAAGTTAATACAATTGTAAGACCATCTAATTTCCAACTAAGCAGCCCTTCTTTGTCACCGAGCCAATCTTTTAGCGCTTCACGTTCCTTGGTTTTATCAAGAGAGAGCATTGGACTTTCGTGAGCTTCCTTGGGCAACTCATCCACAGCCTCGTATCCCACACTAATTGTAGGGCTACCTGCAAGAACCATGCCTGTTTCCTGCTCAAGAGACACCAACGCATCATATAAGGTATCATACTCCAAGTTGCTCATAATTTCCCTGTCTTGCGTATAATATGCCTTTGAAGCTACTCTTAATTTCTCCACAAGTGCTTTCATCTGCTGTATTTTTTCAGTGTTTGCTTCCATACTTCCTCCATTCTTTTTTACAACTTATCAAAATCTTCTCGCGCAACAATAGATATTATAATAAATACTATAATTTTTGCTACTTTGACAGTTACAGCTCAGCCCTGCTAAACTGTAACCTTTGACATTCCACATGCACAATAAAGTTTTGACAGCTCTTCCCCGCTAAGTTCTCGATATTCACCACATTTTAATCCAGCAAGTTCAATATTCATCACTCTAATACGCGTAAGGGACCTTACGCCATATCCAAAACATGCACACATACGTCGAATCTGTCTGTTTAATCCTTGCGTCAATATCATTTTAAATGTATATTTTCCTATGTACTCTACACTGCATGGTCGTGTTGTCTCATGCAACTCTTTTAAATATACTCCCCTTGACAGTTTATCCAAAAATTCTTTCGTTATTTCCTTGTCCACCTTGACAAGATATTCCTTTTCATGATGGTTTGCACCTTTCATCATTTGCTGTATCAATGTCCCATCATTTGTCATAAGAATCAATCCCTCAGATTCTTTGTCAAGGCGCCCCGCATAGGTAAGCCTTACGGGGTAATTGATTGCCTCCACAATTGTCTTTTCTGCATGTCGGTCTTTTTCTGTGCAAGTGATTCCGACTGGCTTATAATATGCAAGTACCACCTTTGCAGAAACTGGCTGTATGCGCTTTCCATTCACTTCCACACAGTCTGATGTACACACTTGCATACCACTGACTGCCTTATTGCCATTGACTGTTACGCTTCCTTGCGCAATTAATTTATCTGCATTTCTTCTGGAACAGATACCACATTCTGCAAGGTATTTATTTAATCGGGTCATTTTGTTCCTCTCAATAAAATCATTTCTAATCACAAAAATTTTTTTAATCTGTTAATTGTTTTTTCTTCAAATGCAACCAGTTCTCGAGCAACTTCCATTGATGTATTTCCAGAATTTTGATGGCGATTCATTGATTTCCACATATTGGTAATGCCCTTGTTGCTGCCCTGTATCATAATCTCTGCAATTTTACTTGTACTGCAATTTGTAAGTGTGTTCATTTGAATACTGCCTTTGAGCATCATGTCCTGCACGCTACTGGCATGATACCCCTCCGCCCGCTCGCGTTGTAATCGGTCTGTTGCCTTGTTTTGTATTACAGAATACAAAAGCTTTTCCTTGGAAAGCTCCTGCAACAGCTCATCATTGTGAACCATCTGAGATACTGTTTCAATCGCATTAATTGCCATACTGGAATTTTTCTGAACCTCTTTTAAAATCTCCTGATCATCTTTTTTCATAGCCATCATCCTTTCTTTCTAAACGATTCGTGATAGCTATATTATCACCAGTATTTAACAGCTTATGCCTGTATATCCGTATTCTCCCATACTGTGTTTTCCACTTCGCCTGTCAGAACTTCCAATTTTTCTTTTTCCTGCTCAAAAGGATATACAACGCCCCACTGTGCGCGCAATTCATCCATCTGTTTCATAATGCGAATTATCTCATTATGCGGCATTTCCCAGCACTCTTTCTCTCCTTTTTCAATGGCTTCAAGGCTAGAATATACTTCATATTCATAGCCTGTAATCTGTTTGGGCGCTTTGATTGTCTTTCCCGCCTTACATTCTGCATCGTACACTGTAATGGACTCAAAATTATTAATATTTTCTATTACAATATATCCTTTTGGTCCATATATCACACCTCTTCTGTCACTATATCCATACATTGTACTGTTGAGCACTGCCATCTTACCATCTTTGTAAGTAAGCGTAATACTTTCCGAAGCATCTACTCCAGAATCTGTCAAAATACAGGAAGAATCCATTCGCTCAACTTCTTTTCCAAACATCATCGCCGCAAAATTTAGTACATACACACCCAAATCAAGCAATGTTCCACCTGCAAGTGCAGGCTCTATTAGTCTTTTTTTATCAGAAATAGCATAGCTCAAATTGGCTGTCAACATTGTTGGCTCTCCAATTATGCCCGAATTAATAACGCCTTTAATGGTGGTAAGCATTGGCATATACCGAACCCACATTGCCTCTGTCACAAATACATTTTTTTCCTTTGCAAGCATTAAAATTTCCTCTGCCTGTGCTGCATTTGCAGTAAAAGCCTTCTCACACAGTACGTGTTTGCCATTTTCTATACACAATTTCATATTTGCATAATGTTCTGAATGTGGCGTTGCAATATAAACCAAATCAATTTTATCATCTAATACCAACTCTTCATAAGAAGTATAAGCTACTTTAATACCATATTCATTCGCAAATTTCTGTGCGCGTTCCTCACTTCTTGACGCTACACCATAGCACTTTACATTTTTCATTTTTTTGATAGTGTTCGCCATAACGCCTGCAATTTTACCGGTTCCCAAAATACCGATACGCTTTTGTTTAAACATGCTTGTGTCCTTACCTTTCCTATTCAAGAATACCGTTGGTATTCCTTCTGAATGAAACGAAAGCCCATGCAGCACAAAGCTCATGGGTCTTCATTTTTTATGATTTGTATATAGCGTCTCAAGGTATCACTCAAAAAATTCAGCTTTTACATATCCAACTGTACCATTATAGTTAATCTTGTACCACTCACCTTGGTCCTCCAACAACTCATAAGAATTTCCTCCTTGGGCAGTTCCAAGTTTTGCAGATTCCTGATTCGCTTGACTTCTAACATTTACATTTGTCGCGGCCTTTACTGTTCCAATTGGAGATGTGGAAGATTCAGATTGTGTGGTTACTACCTCCAGATAATCGCTCTTAATATAAGCCTCTTTTCCATCAAATATTACCTTGCTCCATCCGTTCACTCTGTCTTCAATTTTGGTAAGTTGTGTTCCTGTCTCCGCCTTGCCAATCTTGTCCGCCTCCTCACTGTCAGAAGAACGCACATTCACGGTCGCTGTAGTCTTTACAATCTGATTGACAACTTGATTTTGAAGTGGTGGTTCCTCACTTTCTGCTGGTGTCTGTGTCTCAGTTGTGGGAACATCAGTTTCTGGTGCTTCCGGCGTCTGTGTCTCAGTCTCTTCCTGCGCCTCAAGCTGTGCTAACGCCTCACCGACAGAAGTCTTAATGGTCGCTGGCAGCGATTCCATAAATTGCCCCAATGCATCATCAGACGCAATTGCTCTTTTATAGTTTACATCAATTTTGTTATATAAGTCAACCACATCATATTGACTGGTAACAAGTTTAAATGCTGCTGTAATATTCTCCTCAGTATCTCCGTCAATTTTAAGATTTCCATCTTCCGCTGTATAAACATAGAACGCATTGAGTCCTGGTGCTTTCGTCTCAATATCTTTAATCTTGACTGCATATGTCACATATACAAAATAAGAATTTTCCTCCACACCAGACTTGGTATAACACTTAATATCGTCATACCCTTCAATAAATTCACTTTTCTTTTCATAAGTGATAAGATCCTTGTCACTGCTGTAATCCTTGACAGATTTTACTGTTTCCAAATCACCGTCTGCAAGCGCTTTATAAAACTTGCTCATTAACTCATTGACATCTGTATGTGCATTTTCAGCCAACGGGTCTTCTTTTAACGCAGGAATCTCTGTTGTCACACTTGTTGGAGGCGTTACATCAGAGGTTTCTGTAGGTGGCTCTTTTGGCTTTCCTACAGAGGAAAAAATCACAGTAATTACAATGGCACACGCTGCAACTGGAAGCAACACTTTTAGTGCCTTAATAGCAATTGGTCTAATATTATTTGCGTCAAAATCCATATCCAAACGCACTGCTTTCCTTTTAGGTTCTGTCTTTTCATTGTTCTGTGTGGTATTGCTGTCAAAATGTACATCTGACGAATTGTTTTCTTGATTCTTTATATTTTCTACTGTTGTATCTAACGTATTTCGTTCTGTGTTCTCTATATTTTGTACTTCTTTATTTGATTTCTTTTTATCCATTTTTTGCTCCTATCTATTATAAACCCGCAAAATATACAAACCACGCAACAAGTGCGTGGTTCTGATTGTAAGTTCTTAATAACTTTTACAGTAAACTTCCATCATGAAATTCCTGCACTCTTGCAGACTGTAACCTATATAACACACATCTGCATCAAACTTTTTAAAGAAAATACACCCGACAGGAATCGAACCTGCATTAAAGGCGTCGGAGGCCTTCGTTCTATCCATTAGACTACGGGTGCTTAGATTTTGCATACACTCAATGCTGTATCATGTTTGTTATCATAACATAAAATGTTTCATTTGTCTATAAAAATTTTGCTTCATAATACTCTTTCCATAGAAGTCGAAGCAATATTATGTCATAAAATTTATCCTTATAAAAATATCCCTGTTCTTGAACTCCTTCCAATTTGTAACCTGCTTTTTTAAAAAACCGTATTGCTTTCTTGTTAAAATCTGTTATTTGCACGGAAATTCGCTGATATGCAAGAACATCAAAAATATACTTTTCCAAGAGTTCTAGTGCTTCCATACCATATCCTTTTCCACGTTTTTCCTCATTGTGAATTACAATCTGCAACTGGGTATTTTTCCATTCTGGATGACAATGTACCATTCCAATTCTACCAATTGGCTGTGCTTCTTCTTTGCAAACAATCAAATACCATACATTTATCGCTTCCCCTTTTGAAATTGGACATAGCTGAATCCTCTCGGATTCTAAATATTTCCCACAAATACATTTATCATTTACCATAGCTGTCATTTTATCCCTCCCTCACAGTTATCAATAATTCTACACAATCCAAACACGCTCCCCTAGATGCTTTATATCCTTCTCTATTTTTCCAAGACAATAACATTTATGATGTTTTTTAATAATTTTTAATACCTTATCACAATATTTTTCGGGAACTGCCAATAACATGCCAATTCCAAGTGAAAAATCTTTCAAAAAACATTCTCTATCCATCATATTTAAGTCAAATATATATTGAAACAGCGGGGGCATTTGTATTGATGTAAAAGAAATACTTGCTCCAAGACCTTCAGGAATTTGAACATAACTTTTTTTATCAAGTAATGACTTTCTAATAATAAATATGCCATGAATAAGTTTTTGCCTGTTAAGCTTGTTAATTATATTGACATAAGAAGTATTTGGTCTCATCAACTCATCTATAAAAGTATTCTCTCCTGCAAACTTTGTATTTATAATCTCAGGTTTTCTATCAAGGATTACTTTGATAAAAGGATAGCTAAGTGATGATATACCAGCGGTATGTAATCCAATCAGCACATCACCCTCCGCAATCTCGCTTCCAGTTATAATATCCTTTCTGTCAGAAATCCCAAACACCACAGCCCCTATTTTGTATTCGTTTGCAGGATAATTAACAGCCTGTGCTGCCACTCCCAATCCCGCAAATAAAATTCCATCGTTTTCACACGCCTCTTTCATTGATTCGCCCATAAGTAGCAACTGGCTACTGTCATTGTTTCCGCAGACGACATTTGCCAATAAAACAGAAGGTCTCACACCAAAACGCATTAAATTATTTGATGCATTCGCCACCAAATCCATACAGATTTCCCTATCATAACCATTTTTCATGGCAAAGCGCTCCTTAGACCCTGGAACATGAAGCGCAAAGGAGCATACAGGTTCCTCCATTCCTATTAAGTCTGGCTTAAAAAATACAGGAGCGGTAACAATATTTGTATAAAATAGCCTGTCATCTTGTGTAATCATATCTGCCAACCGATCCTTAACCATATGAATTTTTTTGGTGTCAAGTCCAGTGTCCATATAACTAATGCTCTTTCTCTCGCCAGAAAAACCACTCAACAAAGAATCAACAGTAGTGTCAAGAACTTGCGCAATATTATAAATCATATCTACTGATGGTAGACTAATTCCTTGTTCCCACCTTGAAACCGCCTGATAAGACACATTCAATAAACTTGCCAATTGCTTCTGCGTCATACCCTTTATCCTTCTCTGTTCTAAAAGTGCTTTCCCAACCTTCTCTCTATCGAGCATTACTTTTTTTCCTCCACAATCTTTTCATTATAACATTCCCCGTTATCTAAAGTTTATCACAGCACAAAGAAATTCTCAATCAACAAGCTATTGAAACCAGACACGGAACTCAACAAAATTAATATATTATTCGTAACAGTTCAGCCTTTGGCTTCCTGTTACGAGCATCAAGCCGTGCATAATCGCTTCGCGGTGTCAAAGCCACGTACCGTGGCTTGATGCATCTCAACTACTACGCTTTCCCACGGACTTTGCAGCGCAATGCAAAGTCCTATCTGAACTGTTACTATTATTCCTCAAAAAAAGAGCAGGTCCTCACACAAAAGAACCTACTCCTATCTTTATTTAAAATTTATATATTTAGGAATTGCTAATACATAAAATACAATTTATCTGTAAGCAGTTCCTTAATCAAAATCAAACTTTGTAAATCGTTTTGCTCTGTCAAGATAACGGAATCGTACCATCTCATTTTTTTCAAGTACGTCCTCCTCCGTTCCTCTGTACTGGCAGCGGATACAGCTATAGATTCCTGTATCTTTATTGTAAAACATATCGATGTCGAGGTCTCGCATAAAGCAGGATGGACATCTATAATTTAATTTGCCTTTTCCAAGTTGAGCCATGTTGCAAATACCTCCTTATCAGAAATTGTCTTCTTGTAGCCAAGTTTAAACATCGGTGAGAATGCGTATCCCTCCTCAATATAGCCAAGTGCCTTATCAGAAGCAGTAAGGGAAACCTTTGTCTCAATTGCTGGAATCACTGCGCTCACTGCGCTTGCACCGTCAAGCTTCGCATCGCGGCATCTATATTCATAATTGATTGTCTCGCCGCCTTCTCCTTCACATGCAAGTGTAATACCTGTCATATCCTCAGGATACTCTGTTGTGCCATAACATGCTGTAATATATTCATCAAGTGTAATCTCAGCAGAAGGGTCGCTGATTTCAAGAATATTTCTTTCAATCTTAATATTAGAAGCGCCCTCCTCAAAATACTCTTTTGTCTGAAGCTTTACTGTAACGCCATTAAATTGAATCTCAACAGGATCAAGCGTTAAGATACGTGTCTTTTTGCCGTCAATCACTTCCTCTGAAAAATGACTGTGTGTCGGGCAGAGGCAAAGGTCAACTTCCTCACCTTTATATGAAAGTTTTGCGCTTCTTACTGTGCCAGCTCCCGCATAGTGTGTAAAATATCCTGCGCGGTACTTTTCTTGAATTAAAAACGGATAAGAAGCGTCTTGCACATGTGGCGTGCCAATGCCAACAGGCCAATTTAGTTTTGCCACATAAGGGCGCAAGTCCACAATTGCACCACCTTGATCCATGTTGACGCAAGCTCTCATATAAGGGTCGCAATACCAGAACAATTGTTTGTCAGAGCCATAAAGAATATCTCTCCAAGGTGCACATTCTGGCTCATTGTAATTTCCTGCGTTGACGCCCTTCTTTTCTCTATAGTAATCGGCAAACTCTGCCATTGTCATATCAATTAATTTGCCTTCTTTTTTCAAATCACCATAGTACTTACAGCCATCACTGTAGGATTTATACAAAAGCTCATACGGCTGCTCCCAGCGCCCCATTTTATTCATCCAACCCGGTCCAACAAACATCATATTATAGGAATATCCATTGTTATATTTTGCAAGGTCGCGATACTGGTCAATCAAATTGTAGAGATATGGATACTCCCATGTTTTGGTGTCATAAATCATACCGCGAAGCACATTCTGTGGGTGCGTACCAAAGTTGGAACCATTTCCATCATAGCACGCAATCAAATCTCTGGAAAGATGCGGAATTGCAACAATCCCAGAATCCTCCTCCGCATTTGCCGCCGGTGCATGGGTATTTTGTTTTGATGGAATCCACGGTGCCCACGGACCGCCGTCAAACAATGTGTACCAAGAGTTATTGCAGGTATGATACGCTTTTGGTCCTTCTTCCCAACAGGTCGCAACTGCACATTTTACAGTTGGGTATTTTTCTTTAATATAGTTTGTGAGTTCCGCATCCATATAGTAAGAGCCTGTTGACTCTGGATAGAAGCCAAATTTGTCATGGAATTTCTCAAAAACATCATTGACAATTGCCTTTTTGTCCTCCATTGAGAACATCCAAATACAAAAATCCTTTGTCTTGTATTTTTCGCGAAATTCCTCACAGGGAAGTCCAAGCAAAGAAAGTGCAATCTCATCTCCGTATTCCTCATGGTCATGCTTTGCAATTTCCACTGCCTCATCATTAAATAATGAAGCATAAGTCATCTGAATTGTCACTTTAAGACCGTTTTCATGTGCCAGTCTCTGTTGTGTCTTAAAAATATCGAGTGACTCTGTTAAGAGTGCTTTATCTCCAATATCCTCTTCCTTTCCCTGCCCCGTAACTGTGGCAGAATACTCCGGTACCATCTCCGGACGATGGATAATGTTTACAACAAATTTATCCACTTTTCTTTCCTCCTTTTTTGCATTTTTATATTCCTTTAAAATCAAAAGATAATACTAACTTTTGCGTTGCATCTAGCAAATATTCCTCATGCGTTCTTGCTCCCCAGCTATCATCACCTGCCACGCCCATCTGTTTTAGAGCAATGCGCGCCACTGTGTAATAAACAGGCGGTAATTCATAGACATGTGCAGCATTTTCCAACTCATGTGGTGTGTACGGCAGCACATTTACGCTCAAATCGTTTCCTGTAAAACGAATACCGCGCCCCTTGTTGTCTGTGATGTCTACACTGCGCACTCCTGTGTGATTGCCGCACTCCTGCGGAACAAGATATTCTGCCAGATTATCTTTTACTTTTTTATGATATATTCCCAACTTACCACCCTTCTCACGGTCGCAGTAAGTATCCGCTGGGCCAAGCCCATACCATGTCAGATTTTCTAAATCTGCATCAAATTTGAACAACATACCAAACTCAGGTATGTCTGTAATATTCTTTGGCGCTTCGTATTCCAATGTGGTGTTGATTGTTCCATCTTTTGTCACTTTATAAGTCACAAAGCATTCCGATTCAGGAATTGTGGGCAGTACATAGCAATAACGAACAACGACATTTGTATCATTTTGGGTGACAACAGCCGGCTTAGACTGTTGATATAAACTTGCTGTTTTCCACTGCGCATAGCGATATGGCATTCGATTGCCGCAGTCGTTATCTGTCGGTGCGCGCCAGAAATTTGGTTTTGGAATTGCTTTTATCAGTTCTCTTCCCGCATACACATAAGAAACCAGACCTTTTCCATCTTTGTCAAACAAAGCTTCAAAGTGCATTCCGCGCACCCCAATATTATAAGTGCCATCCGCAATTTCAAACATGGGTATGTCTGCCATATTGGATTGCTCCTCTGTGTTCTTTATTGTATACACACCCTGTCCAAAGGCAACCTCATGACCGCGTTTTGCCCAAAGCGTATCATACAATAACACAAAACTTATAGTCACAACATACTCACCACTCTTAACGGCTTTCCACCGCGCATCATCACTCCACGGCGTCATATATCCAAACACAGGCAATTTATAAACCTTTGCAGAAAGCGGTTCTACTTCTGTGATCACTGTCACTTTTGCAAGTTCCTCTCCGTCTCGTGCTAACGTGACAATACACTCATAACTTGACGTATTCGTAAACAAATTTTTGTTGATAACTTCAAAACTGTCACCTTCTACTCGAATCTGTATATTTTGATAGTTAAACTTCACTTCCTGCATTTTAGGAGACGGCAATCTATTTCCACCATAGACAATACCATTTCCACTAAAATTATAATCGCATGGTCTGTCGTCAAAATCACCACCATATCCAAGCACTTCATTTCCATATCTATCCTTGTGGTAAATTGACTGGTCTACGTAATCCCAAATAAATCCTCCCTGAAACAGTGGTTCCTCATCTGTCAAATCTGTATACTTATGCATAGCGCCACAAGAATTTCCCATTGCATGTGTATACTCACACAGCAGCATTGGCTTTGTTCTGTTCTCCGCTAAAAATTTCTTAATGGAATCCACACTTGGATACATTTGACTTTCCATATCCGAAGTGTCGTTGTAGCGTCTATCATGATAAACTCCTTCATAGTGAACAAGTCTTGTGCTATCTAATTCATGGAACTTTTGCGACATTGCATGAATAACAGAACCGCCAAACGATTCATTTCCACAGGACCAAATTAAGATAGATGGGTGATTCTTGTCTCGCTCATACATAGACTGAACTCTGTCTAACAAGAGCGGTTCCCAATCTTTCCTATCGCCCGGAATTACCTGTTCTATTGGCAATTTCCCTCGATTAGTCATATCCCAAATTCCGTGCGATTCCAAATTGCACTCATCAATAAGATACAACCCATATTCATCACAAAGCGCATACAATTTAGAGTCATTTGGATAATGACTTGTTCGGATTGCATTGATATTGTTCTGTTTCATAGTAATAATATCTTGCAACATCTCATCATAATTTGGCACTCTGCCAAAACGCCCGCCAAACTCATGTCTGTCAACACCTTTAAACACAATGCGTTTCCCATTTAAAGTCATAATGCCATTGTCCAGCGCAAAACGCCGAAAGCCTACTTTTTGTGGTATGATTTCCACCACATTTTCATCTGCATCATACACTGTAATTAAGAGCTCATACAACATTGGAGACTCCGCGCTCCAAAGCATTGGCTTATCAACTGCTATATGAATCTCTTGATTTTCACCGTTTGTAAGCTCCACTTTTGTCTCAGCTATTTCCGTACAATCTGAAAGTGTAAGCACTGCGCTGGCAGCTTCAGAGGTCTTTTTTATCACATTTAGAGAGACCACCAAATCTGCTTGGGTATAATCCGCATTCAAATCTGTCCGAATCTTTATATCACGAATGTGCGTGTCTGGTATTGCATATAAATAGACACCCCGAAAGATTCCTGAAAACCGGAAGAAATCTTGGTCCTCGCACCAACTTCCACTGGTCCATTTATACACTTGAACTGCCAGTTTGTTCTCTCCCTCTCGCAATACATCTGTCAATTCAAACTCTGATGGTGTAAAACTGTCCTCACTGTATCCAATATAACTATCATTACACCAAAGTGCAAATCCGCTCTCAACTCCTTGAAACGATATAAACACACGTTTATCCTTCAATTGCGTTGGCACTGTAAAATATTTGACATAGTTTGCTGTGGGGTTAAATCGTGTTGGAATTTCACCAGGCACAATCAACTCATGCCCATCCCACGGGTATTGCACATTCACATATTGAGGTTTATCATATCCCTCAAGCTGTATGTGTGCTGGAACATAAATATCCTCCCAGTCTCGACAATCTACCTCCGTTTTATAGAAGTCCTTTGGAGACTCTTCTATATTTTTTGCATATCGAAACTTCCAAATACCATCGAAAGACTTTTTTAGACTTTGAATATTTTGTACAAATTCAGCCTCACTCACATAATACTTATGGTCAGAGTGTGCCGCTATTTTATTTTCCCCATAAAATAAGGGATTTTTCATCTTTTCTTGCATTTTTTATCCTCACGGCAGGTTTTAATAACGTGTGTAAAATCATTATAACATCTGCCCTTTCTTTTATGTTTTTATAATCACCTTTATTTCGTGCAATTTTATTCTCTATCTTATTCTCTATCCTGCTACCATCCTTTTAAGGCTGATATTTTATACTCCAACAGTTTTCCTTCGTGATTGTCTGGGCGTTTTTTCCACTGATAAGGAGACGTTCCTATAACGCGCCTAAAATTCCGGTTAAACGTTGAAGGCGTGATAAATCCTACTCTTTCTGCCACATCTTCCATGCTAATATCTGTCTTATCAATCAAGTCACACGCTTTGCGAATCCGCACAAAGTTTACATACTCAACAGGTGTCATATTCATTTTTTCCTGAAAAACACGGCGAAAATGCGTCTCACTCATATGACATTCATTTGCCAAATCCGCAATCTTAAAATTATTTGCATAATTTTTATCCACATATTCAATTGCATTTTCCAATTGCAAACTGTTGTTCTTTTCACAAGACTGCACAATCTCTTTTCCATTAAACCGCGCAATCTCAAACAACAGCGAATACACAAGACCGCCAACACACTCCCGATAATAGGTGCTTTTATCTTGCATTTCCTCAAAAATTGCGCGAATCAAAGTCACAATCATTGGATTCTCTTCAACTTTTATAAAGAATGCTCTGCTGTTAATTGCATCAAGAAACGCTCTAATTTCCTGTGCAGATTTGCCCTGCTGCCTTAGTATATCCGTTGGATTAATATATAGATACTCCCAGAATGCCATAATATCTGTGTCACTTCTGGTTATATGCAGAAAATTTGCTGGGATACAGGAAACCATACCCGCTCCAAAACGGTACTGATCCTCCTCAATAATCAAATCCCCATCTCCATAATGGCAGTATCCAATTTCTATTAGATTGTGAAAATGCATCTTGTCAATATTTTCGCCGTAAACCTGTATCCACTTTTTTCCCATTAACGCAAGAACTGTTTCATCCTGCGGTACTTCATAAAACCGAAACTCCACAGACCCCTTTTTCTTCTTCGCCATCTTATTTCCTCCAGAAATATTTTTCAAAAAAGTGTGGATTCTCGAATAACCAGTTCATACCCCAGCAGTGTTTTTGACTCCACTTTTATCCCCTGAATATACTGTAACAATATTTTACATGTAAGTGCACCAAGCGCTCTATCGTCAAACCAAAGCGAAGTGACCGCCGGTTTTGCATGTTTTAACAATGTGCTGTCATAGAATGATGCAATCTGCATTTGTTGTGGTACTTGAATCTTTTTTTCTGCCAAAACTTGTAATACTACAGAACAGACAAAATCATCCATGCAGACAATCGCCCCAACACCTGCCCGAACCAATTTTTCTGTCGCGGACACAACTTTTTCCACGCTGTCACAATTTTCTATACACAATGCCGCATTCTGTTCTATGCCAACTGCCAAAAAAGCATCTTCGTATCCTTGCTTTCTGGTCCGATTGACAACATAGTTTTTGCTGCCGCCAATCAATCCAATTCTAGCAATTCCACTGTTTAATATACGACCTACCAAAGCACAACATCCTGCCCGATGATTATTGTCCACCTGCAAAATCTTTGCATCCCGCGAAGTTCCCATCATTACAAATGGAATCTTTTCTTCCTTTAAGAAAGCTGCGTTTGTGTCTTTTACCAGCGAGCGGCTAAGTATTACACCATCAACCTTTTTGTTTGCTATCATGCGCTCAAGATTTTCTGAGTGCCGACCAGTTACTGGCACAAGCATAACATCATAATCATTTGCAGACGCTTCCTCACAAATGCCCTGCATACTGTTCTGAAAAAATGGCATATCTACAAGGTTGCAATCCCCGGGAATCACCAACGCAATATTGTATGTTTTTTTCTGTGCAAGCCCTTTTGCAATTACATTTGGCTTAAAATCAGTCGCTTCAATATAGGATAAAACCCGCTGCCTTGTCTCATCGCTAATACGCCCTTTGCCAGAGATTGCACGGGATACAGTGGTCTTAGAAACATGGAGCGCATCTGCCACATCCGCAATTGTAATCTTGGAATCTTTCATTCTACAGACCATCTATAAACCGCTGGAATGCTGCTCTGCCAGCCGCATCTCGCTTGTAGACACCTGCGTGCTCAAGCACTTTTCCAAACACAATTCCAACTTCTTTCTGAATTATATCCATCACATTCTCTTTTGTGACTTCATGATACTTAGGTAAAAATGCATCCACCCAATCTGCATGTTTCTCCAGCACTTCATTTTTGCGCAGGTCTTCTTTTGCAAGGATTGCATCTGCCAGCTGTTCCAACTCCAATTTTAATCTTGACGGCAGCACTGCCAACCCCATCACTTCAATTAAACCAATATTTTCTTTTTTAATATGATGTAACTCTGCATGGGGGTGATACACACCAAGCGGATGCTCTTCTGTTGTGATATTGTTTCTAAGCACCAAATCCAACTCATAATTCTCTCCGCGCTTTCTAGCAATTGGTGTGATTGTATTGTGTGGCTCTCCATCTGTCTCAGCAAAAATAAATACAGATTCATCTGTATAACCGCGCCACTTTGCAAGAATCACATCTGCAAGCGCTATAATTCGATTATAGTCTTTATGCGAAAGTCTGATAACAGACATTGGCCACTTGACAATGCCTGCTGCAATATCTTCAAAACCTTTCACAGTAAATTCCTTTTCAATCGGCGCCTTTGCCATTGCAAATTCATAGTTTCCACCCTGAAAATGATCATGGCTTAAAATAGATCCCCCCACAATTGGAAGATCTGCATTAGAACCTACAAAATAATGTGGAAACTGCTCTACAAAGTGAAAGAGTTTCACAAAGGTGTCATGCTCAATTTTCATAGGAATATGTTTGCTGTTAAATACAATACAGTGTTCATTGTAATATACATATGGTGAATACTGAAATCCCCATTGATTCCCCTGAATCGTAACTGGAATCACTCGATGGTTCTGTCGCGCAGGGTGATTTACGCGCCCAGCATACCCCTCATTTTCCATACAGAGCTGACATTTTGGATAACCGCTCTGCTTTGCGCTTTTCGCTGCCGCAATCGCTTTTGGATCTTTCTCTGGTTTGGATAAATTAATGGTAATATCCATCACCCCATATTCTGTGTCTGCCCTCCATTTTCTATCCCGTGCAATGCGATAGCGCCGAATATAGTCTGTATTCTGACTAAAAGTATAATACCAATCAGTCGCCGCCTTTGCTCCCTTCTCGTCATAAAGCTTCTGGAATTGTCGAATAACCTCAGACGGACGTGGAACCAGCATTCCCATAATTCTTGTGTCAAACAAATCCCGATACACAATACTGTCATCAGGAAGGATTCCTTTTTCCACCGCATAGTCAAGCATTTGTTTCAGAAGTCCCTCCAAATCAAACTCCGCTGGATTAGCGATTGTTGTTGCACTCTCTGGCGCATCATAATCCTCTAACCCGAACAGCTCCAAAAGTGTGTTAGTCGTGTAAATCCTGTCAGCTTCCGCAAGAAGACCGGCTGCAATTCCATAGTTTACAAGAGTTGCAATGTTTTCTGTAATCATAAAAATCCTCCTTTTATTTATATCTCTTTTTTTCTTTCACCCTTTATAATCTCTAATCACTTCCAACGCGGGAAGTGCATTTCCGTCATAATCAAACAACGCTTGATTCGCCCATTCATTTCCGCCGGGTCCCACCTCTTTAATATAAGCGAGTGCCTCATCTGTTGCCCAGCCACTTCCTGCCACTGGAAGCCAACCTGCCTCCCAGTAAAAGAAACCTCTGCACTTGTGTTCTGGCACTTTCTCAAGCACTTCAAGAAACGCCTTTATAAATGCACACTGTCCTTCTTTTGTCATTGGAAATGGCACTTTCTCACAGAGCGCGGGTTTTGTCGCCATACCTTTTCTATTTTCTGGAGCGAGCTTCTCATAATCCGCATAATCTTCAAGTGTATGTCCCATTGAGACTTCCGCAATTACAAGTTCCTTTCCATAGCGAACCGCAATATCATTCATATTGTTTGACAAATCTTCCAGTGTCCCATGCCAGAATGGATAATAAGATAATCCAATCACATCAAAATCTGCCCCTTTGTTTACATTGATGTACTGGTCAAACCACTCCCGATACAGCGCATTGTTCCCACCATTATCCAAGTGTATCATAATCTTTGCCGTGGGACATGCTTCCTTTACCGCCTTGATGCCTGCACTGACAAACCGCGCAATATTTGCATAATTTGGCGTTTGCCCCTCCGGCCAAAGCAATCCATTTGACAATTCATTTCCAACTTGTACCATATCTGGCACAATTGCATCTTTTTGTAAACGATTCATTATTTCCTTAGTAAAATCATGCACTGCCTGCTCAAGCTGGTCTGCGTTAAAGTTTGCCCACGCCTTTGGCTTGCGCTGTTTACCAGGGTCTGCCCAAAAATCACTGTAGTGAAAATCAAGCAATATGCCAAGCCCTGCCGCCTTTACACGCTTAGCCATGCGAAGCATTGTGTCATAGTCCGTATTTCCGGCACCATATGGTTTTCCATCAGAAGATTTTGGGTCATTCCAAAGCCGCAGCCGGATATAATTCGTGCCATAATCCTTTAGAATCTGAATTAAGTCCCCCTCTTTGCCATGATCATAAAATTTTGCACCAAGCTTTTCAATCTCATCTAATGAGGAAATATCCATTCCTTTAATATAATCCAACATATCTTTCACCCTTTTTCTCCAATCTTATTTTTTAAGCGATAGGAATCTATCTTATTGTCATACAATCGCATATAAATTGTTTGCGCAACCGTTTGCGCATCTGAATTTATCATAACAGCACACCAAAAAGAAGTCAATACATCTACCTTAAATTTCTATGTGAGAAAATAACTACTTCTTTTTAGTACTTTTGTACAATAAAGAACCCTTACTTCACTATGCAAATGTGAAAAAATCTTTATTTTTTTATGAAAATGTGCTATAATATCTCTATTCTCCCCTCTCTATACTGTCATAACATACAAAACAAAAAGAAACGGTATGTAAAACATTAACATATTATTAATTCATTCTTGAATTTATCCACAGACCGTTTCGTACCAAGAAATAGGAGTACAATATGGAAAACGAAACACAAAAATCAAAAAAGAAAAAAACCTTCACCTTTTTGTACAGTCTAAAAAGCTGGCTTTCCAAACTTTATCATGAATCTCCCCCCTTTGTCTTACTACTTATCATGCAGGTGCCATTACAGCTTGGAATTTTACTGTTAGAAAACTATTTTCCTTCTGTGCTGGTAGCGGATATTGCAGAGCACAAGACCCTTAGTCTGATACTTGTTGATTTGATATTGCTTGGTGGTGGGCTCAATCTAATGCATATCGCACAAAACTGGGCAGAACAGACACAGGTGATTGCTGGGGAAAAATTGCGCTATCTGCATTCTATGGAACTTACGGAAACGCTCATTGGCACTGAGTATGCCAAGACAGAAAAACCAGAACGGCAGCACGTGTTTGAAAAATTGCAGGAAATGCATATATGGTCCGATAATTTTACAAAAAAGCTTATGGACTCCCTGCGATTTGCGCTGACTGGCGTCTTTGGCATAATACTCTATGTTACCATTCTAGCTCGAATTTCTCTATGGATTCCTTTTTTGTGCATTGGCGGAACATTACTTAACTTCTATGTGTGTGCAAGGTGCAACCGTTGGGAAGTCAACAATCGTCATAAATGGTGGGCTCTGGACAACCAAATGCAATATCTAAGCCTTACACTTTCCTCTTATGAGTCGGCAAAAGATATACATCTGTATCATATGCCATCATGGCTTGGAAAGCTATACCACGGAGTGCTCGCAGAACGATTGCGCTGCACAGTGCGTCAACAGGCAAACTACTATATGATGACACTCTCTTCAAGACTTATTTGGCTTGTGACAGAAATCACTGCTTCTTTGTATCTAATTTACTGCGCAGGTCAAGGAAATCTGACTGCCGCACAATGCGTCTTTTACTTTGGAGCAGTTAACAGTTTTTCTATGTGCTGCAATGCGGTTATATGGCAATTCAAAAATCTACATGAGACAGCCTTAAATATCGAGGAGAACGAACAATATATTGCGGACCTTCAATCCAATGAAAACGATGATAACAACACGGAACTGCAACTTCCCAAAAACCACGTTCCTGAAATCCGCTTTGAAGATGTCACCTTTCAGTATGAAGGCTCCGACGAACCGATTATCCGCAATATGAATCTCACGATTAAACCAGGTGAAAATCTTGCTATAGTAGGACTAAATGGCGCAGGTAAAACAACGTTTATTAAACTTTTATGCGGCTTTTATCATCCCACATCTGGTCGAATACTAATTGACGGAATAGACCGCCGCAAGTATAGCAGTTCTTCTTGGCTTCATTACTTTACCGGTGTTTTCCAAGATACAACATTTCTCCCATTTACGCTCCGCGAAAATCTAGTGCCAGAAAGTGATGTAAACGAGGCACAATTGTGGGAATGTCTAAAGCTAGCGAATTTGGACGAAAAAATTAGCAAGCTGCCCGATGGACTAGACACAGTGTTTGGCATGGGAATCATTGACAATGCAGTCGAATTTTCTGGCGGTGAACTTCAGAAATTAATGCTTGCGCGTGCACTCTATAAACAGGCACCGCTCATGATTCTAGATGAGCCAACAGCCGCACTTGACCCGTTGATGGAAAATGAATTATATGAACGCTACCGTGATTTCTCAATGGGTAAAACGACTGTTTTTATCTCTCACAGACTTGCCAGCACGCACTTCTGTGATCGAATCCTTCTAATGGAAAACGGTGTGATTGCGGAGATGGGAACACATAAGGAGCTCATTGAAAAAGGCGGAAAATATACTGAAATGTACCAATTGCAGAGCAAATACTATCAACTGTCGGAAGCAGGATTGGAAGGAGAGATGGTTATCTAATGAAAGTCAAAAAAGGAAGTGCATGGTCCAGTTTAATGCGGGCATTGAAAATGCTGATGAAAGATTCCCCGCTACTAATTCCTTGCACGTTTGTTATGGCGGCATTTGAGGCAGCCTCCCCCTATATCAGCATTCTGCTCTCGGCAGAAATCGTCACACAACTTACCTTGCCAGACAGAGATATAAAACATTTATTTTTTCTTGCTATTGTAATGGCAGTCGCAAACTGTATTGTTAGACTTCTACTATCATTTTTATATCAATTTCAAGATGTGCTTAAATATCGACAAATGAAGATTATTGATGGAAAGGTCGCAGAAAAATCGTGGCAAATGGACTATGAGACCGTCTGTGATCCCAAAGTGCATGAAAAGGCAAACATTATTCCCCACTGGGGATATGAACACGGTGTACTCGCCCTCGTCAAACAAATAAGTGAAATCTTAAGCGCTTTGTTTACAATCGCTATTTCGATAATGTTGGTCATTGAATTTTTTTCACTTAAAACCACAGGAGACAGCGCGCTTTCACAGGCACTAAACCATTGGCTGTCGCTAGTGATTTTCCTTGCCTTCTTTGGGCTATCAGCATACCACAATATCTGGGCGGCTGCCAAGATACAAAAAGTGCGCTATCAAACAGACAATGATATTGAACAACCCTTTAATCAAGTTATGAACATTTTGGAATCCTGTTGTGCAGAATACCAACACGGAAAAGACTTGCGTATGTTTCGTGCACAGGGAATGGTATGTCATCACCTTTCAGCACTGTTTGATAAGCTTACAGCACTCCAGACAAACGCGAAAAAATATGCAAAAAAGATGATCCTTACATCATTTCTCTCAGCGCGTGCTTTTCACCTATTTACATATATTTTTGTAGGATTAAAAGCATTATATGGAGCATTTGGCGCAGGTAGCCTGCTAAAATACACAGGAATGGTAGAACAGATGAACGACGGTATTGGCAGAATGTGCAATGGTATTCGAGATGTCTTGCAGAATATCCACTATATTGACGATTACTTTGCATATCAAGATTTGGAAAACCGCACATCTACAGGCACCAAACCAATCACCGAGGATATTTTAAACGATTATGTGTTTGAGTTTCGCAATGTAACTTTCACATATCCTGGCACAGAGACTCCAAGTCTAAAAAATATTAACTGTGTGCTAAGAAAAAAAGAAAAAGTCGCTATTGTTGGGCGAAATGGTTCTGGAAAAACAACATTTATCAAACTGCTTTGTCGTCTTTACGACCCGCAGGAGGGTGCAATCCTGCTAAACGGAACAGATATTCGAGAATACCGTTATGAAGACTATCTAAAATTTTTCTCCACTGTATTCCAAGATTTCTGTATCTTTGCACTACAATTAGGTGAGAATGTAGCATCGGAGAGTGTTTATAATGAAAATGACGTAATACAGGCGCTTAAAAATGCCGGATTTGAAGAACGACTAAAAACGCTGCCAAATGGATTACAAACCCAGCTCTACAAATATTTCTATGATGATGGTGTTGAACTTTCTGGCGGTGAAAAACAGAAAGTCGCTATTGCAAGATGCCTATATAAAGATGCACCCTACGCGATTTTAGATGAACCAACAGCCGCACTTGACCCAGTGGCTGAGGCTGATATATATCAGCGAATGAACCAATTTATCGAAGGAAAAGGAGCTATTTACATTTCTCATCGCTTGTCTAGCTGCCACTTTTGCGATTGTATTATGGTGTTTGAAAATGGACAACTTGTCGAGACTGGTACGCACGAAGCGTTGCTCGCCGCCGCTGGTCTGTATCAAAAACTATGGCACGCACAGGCAAAATATTACCAATCTTAATCTCTATCAAACAAGAAAGAGGATGCATAAGCACCCTCTTTCTTGTTAAGATAATCCTATCTCTTTTCTGCCTCGCAAGCAATCTGCATACCAAAATACAATCTCTGCAATGTGATGCAAATCACCCTCTTTGCTAACCGCACGCCACTGCTGCTTGTATGCCATAAACCAACGTTCCATTCGAGATGCCAGCCCACATGCCTGTGCCTCATCCCAGTTTTCTCCACGTTCCTTTACAGCAAGCATCGTTCCAATCATATTCCAGATTTGTATCGCCTCCACTGCAAGGTCAACCTCCGCAACAATTGGTCTAGTGTAGGAATCCATATTCGCAACGGTCTGTTTCATCTGGCGCATAACATCACACAACTTCTGGTTCGCTTGTGCAATATCGTCTGCATTCTGCACAGCATCTGGAACTAACTTATCATTCTCTGGCGCATGATTTAACACATAGTTCTCATAAAATACATTTGCTGCCCACCAGTCAAATTTACTATAATTTGGAATCTGTGCCATTAATCCCACGAGCGCGCCAGAATGGTCGCCATATTCCAAACGCGAAATCTGTTCATTTATCTCATCAAAGCCTATCTCCAAAGGATTCCATGAGAAACATGCACCGTAAATGACACCCGGCACAGAAAATGCAGGATAGTTGACATGACCACAGTCACCCCAGTCGGTATTGAGTATCCCTTCTGCGTGATATTTACGCGCATATCTGCACATTCTAGTAATATTTTTATAGGAATTTTCTATTAAATTCATCCATTGATTCCAACCACAGACACCAGGGCAAACATACTGTCTAGCGCCCGCTTCTGCCATGAGACGGCATTCCTCCTCGCGCTGTTCTGGCGCATAACCCCATGTCAGGCACAATGTATTCTTAGGAAGTCTATTGATATAATCTGGATTCTTGCAGATTATATCTCCAAAAAACTGTGGCTGCTTTCCACGCTCTGTCAAAAAGACACATAGCTCGTTCACAAACCGAATATACATCTCATGAACACCATCACGCTCTGCTGTCTCCTTCGACTTCTCTTTGCCCAAATCAAACGTCTCATCAGCGCAAATATTAAACTTGTCTGAAGTAAACAGCGCACCATACTCAGCAAGCATACTTTTAACCAATGTCAATGTTCTGTCATCGGTAACATTTAATGTGTGATGACGCATTCTGTCCCAGAAGGAGAAAGGCTCTTTCCAAGAATCCTTACGTTCACACAAATCGCCATAGCTCTTTGTAGACAAGAGCATATACAAATGGCCAAAGCTTGCCAATGCCGGAACGAGCTCAACATGTCGTTCTCTGCAATAACGGTCCAGCTCTAAAATATCCTCCGATGTCAATGGTGTCTCATCACGCCACATCTCTGTCAAATCACGGAACAAATATGTATGCTCCACATAGAGCTGAAATTGATTCATTTTATAGCGGCTGATACGGTCCACCATACGCTTTAATCCATCAAGTGTTAATACACGGCCTCGTGTCTCGTCAAAGAAGTACCCGCGAGCCTTAATATCTGGCGCATCTGTAATTTCCACACATGATATCATACCGCCGCTCTGCGCCGCAATCTGCCCCAATGTCTGTACTCCGTAAAGCACCGCTGCGCCATCACCTCCCGCAATCACAATTCCATTTTTTGTCACGGATAGATGATACGCTTGCGCTTCAAGCGCGGTATCCTTTTTCAACACAATGTCCCCTGCACGACCCGCACCTCTTGTCACCGCACAAGTAATCCCTGTTGCTTGCTGTAGATTATCCCGCAGAATCGTAGCGTAAACAGTTCCATGCTCCTCTGCTGTGTCTCCAATCTCGCTGTCAACCGCAATGACACAATTCCAGCTCAGTTCATAAAATCCCTCTTTTTCTTCTACTTGTCTTGGTTTTGGCAGTATATCCATAATGCTTCCTCCCTTTATGATTTAAAAATCTTTATAATAAAAATCTCTGATAACAGCTAACGTTTTTGCTTTTCTTACTACTCCATACTTGCCATTAAGCGGTCAACCGTTGTAAATGCCAAACCTGTAACAGTATCTGCGCATCCATAATAAATCGCAATCCTGCCTGTGGCAGCATCTGTCAAAGTCGCACATGGAAATACCACATTGGGCACATCTCCCATGCATTCATACAATTCATGCGGTGCCAAAATATAATTTCTTGTTCTCTTTAATACCTTCCACGGCTTTTCCAAATCTAGTAGTGCACATCCCATGCGATACACATAGCCGTTACAAGTGGTAATAACACCATGATAGATTAACAGCCATCCTTCATCTGTCTCAATTGGAACACTACCTGCACCAATTTTAGTACACTGCCATGCAGAGTAATCCCCTTTGATTGCTCCCATTACAAAGCGATGACATCCCCAATATTTCAAATCAGGACTCTCGCTTAAGAAAATATCACCAAATGGTGTGTGTCCATTGTCACTTGGGCGACTCAACATATAGTAATTGCCGTCAATTTTTCGCGGAAACAGAACACCATTTCGATTAAATGGCAAAAATGCATTTTCCATCTGGTAAAATGTCTGAAAATCAAACGTATAACCTACCCCGATTGTAGGATACTCATGGTATCCGTTACACCATGTAATATAATACCGATCCTCCAGAAAACAAACTCTTGGATCATAGCGAAAATCGCGCTTTGCCACCTCTGGGTCCGCACCCTGAAAAATAATTGGGTCATCTGATATATCCCAGTGAAGACCATCTTTGCTAAATCCTACAAAAATATCCATGCTGATGGATTTGCTATCGCAGCGGAACACCCCTGCATATCCATCTTGAAATGGAACCACTGCACTGTTAAAGATACTGTTAGAATTTTTTGTTGCAAAGCGGTCAATAATTGGGTTCTTGTCATAGCGCCACACTGGCTGCTTACTGTCTGTCGGCGACTCCTGCCACGGCATGTTGGGTAGATCTTTTCCTATTATTTTTGCCATCTTTATTTCCCTCCATTTTCATTTCCTTTATTTTTTCTTCTTTTCCTTTGAAGTGTCAATTTAGACATCAATTCTCAGCTGTTCAACCGTATGCCCTGTAAGTTGCGCACTTCTTTTATCTGGCTGCTGTCCTCCTACATAGATATTGTAATGACCGCTGCACAACTCTTTTTTCCCATTTTCGTTATATAACATAAATGCGTCTATGGGCAGATGCATTGTAATTGTCTGCTCTTCTCCTGCCTTTAATGGTAGCTTCACAATATGCTTAAGCTGTCCATGCGGCATCTTAGAATGTTCTGCATGTACATACACCTGCACAGTCTCCACTGAGTCCATCATACCTACATTTTTCACTGTGGTTTGAATCTCTACCCCATTCTCTGTCAACGCATTTCCTGTTAAAAGCTGTGTGTCGCTATATGCAAATGTGGTGTAAGCCAGACCATAACCAAACGGATACAGTGCTTCCTGTTCCATATAACGATAGGTTCTGCCTGTCATTGCGTAGTCCTCAAAAGGTGGAAGCTCTTCTGTGGTCCGATAAAATGTAACTGGAAGTTTTCCCTCCGGTGACACATCTCCAAACAGTATTTGTGCAATTGCTTTACCGCCTCTTGCACCTGGGTACCATCCTTGCAAAATCGCATCCAGATGTTGATCGGCCCACGTAATTGCATGTGCGCCCCCCGACAGCACAATCAATATTACTGGTTTCCCGCTCTGTTTCGCGATTTCTAACAGTTCTTGCTGTACACCAGGCAAATTTAGATTTTGCTTATCGCCGCTTCCATACTCGTTTCCAGCATCCCCCTGTTCACCCTCTACACTGGCGTCAAGACCCATCACAGCAATCACAACATCACTATCCGCGCACACTTGGCGCACCTCAGCAGCACGGTCATTTGCCTGCGCAAGTCCAGTAGTGCGGTCTTTATAAAGATGACCTCCCTCAGAATAAAGTACGCGCGCGCGGTCCCCCACATAATCCTGAATGCCCTCAAGCACTGTGATATAACGAGACGCAGTTCCTTCGTAATTGCCGACAAGCGCACGACGGTTATTTGCATTTGGACCAATCACACCAATTGTCTTTATTTTGGATAAATTTAATGGCAATGTCTGATTTTCGTTTTTTAGTAACACAACAGAGCGCCTTGCCACTTCCTCGTTCAACGCCTGCATCTCTTTAGAATCCACCACACTGAATGGAATCTTGTCAAATGGACTATCTTCTTTTTGGTCAAATACCCCCAGTTTCATCCGCGCCATAAAGAGATTGATAACCGCCTCATCAATACGAGACTCGTCTACAAGCCCTGCTCTTGCAGCCTGCACTAAAAATCCAAACGTCTTTCCGCAATTTAAGTCACATCCATTGTTCATTGCCATAGCGGCAGAGTCCATTGGTGTCGCCGTTACACAATGTCTTAGATGAAAGTCTTCCAACGCACCACAGTCGGACACTACATGTCCTTTAAATCCCCATTCATCTCGAAGAATGTCTATTAGTAATCGACGATTTCCACAACATGGAACGCCATCTATGCGATTGTATGCGCCCATTACCGCCTCAACTTTTGCCTCTTTCACACAAACCTCAAACGCTGGCAAATATGTTTCGCGTAAATCCTGTTCACTGACATGCACATCAAACGCATGGCGTACCTCCTCGGGACCACTATGCACCGCTATATGCTTTACGCACGCGGCTGTCTTGAGATACTTCTCATCATGTCCCTGCAATCCTTCCACATAACGCAGTCCCATGCGACCAGATAAATAAGGGTCTTCCCCTAATGTCTCTTGTCCGCGCCCCCAACGTGGGTCCCTAAAAATGTTAACATTGGGCGCCCAAAAGGTTAGTCCTTTATAAATATCTGTATCATTTCCCGCCTGTTGCATATTAAATTTGGCACGTGCCTCGGTGGAAACAGCATCTCCTACTTTTTCCATTAAATTCTCATCAAATGTCGCCGCCATACCGATTGCCTGTGGAAACACTGTTGCTGTACCCGCTCTAGCAACTCCATGCAGCGCCTCGTTCCACCAATTATAGGCTTTAATTCCCAAGCGTTCTATCGCTGGAGACTGATTTTGTGTCTGTGCTACCTTCTCTTCTAATGTCATCTGTTTTACAAGCTCTGTTGCGCGTTCCCGATACGCTTTAAGCTTCTCTTCATTTTGGTTTAGTTCCATACTCCATATCCTCCAAGATGAATCGTATTTTTTATTTCTCCGACATCATCCAGCCTTCTCCATGACCTAAATTATACGTAATTTCTCCTTCCAATTCAACTTTTAATACAGTTGCATAAGAATGCAGTTCCATGTCTTTTGCCCAAATCCATGCAGTTCCAGGAATACCACTCCACGGCAGAGAACCTGTGTAAGTAACTTTAAGCTCCTCCCCTGTATGTAACACACTAACGCGGCGAATTGGTGTTTTAATTCCTTTCAGACACAATGCCTCCTGCGGTCTGTCATAGATAAAAAGATATAGGGTTTGCTTGTCTGCTGAGATTGTGCTTCCACCCAAAAACTGATGGTAACTCAACCCTTTTGTTGTGCCATATACCGCTTCTTTGTTATCATCAATCCAATTGCCAAGTTCTGTGAGTACATGCTCTTGGCGCTCATCAATTGTGCCGTCTTCGCGTGGTCCAATATCCAGCAGCATCCTTCCACCTAGCGTAATACAGTCACAGAACATGCGCACAATCTGTCCTGGTGTCTTGTATTCATTGTCAGAAGGTCTGTAGCCCCAAGAATCATTGATTGTTGTGCAGAACTCCCACTCGCCATCTAACCCATAAATAGGAATGCCCTGTTCTGGTGTCTGATAATCCCCGTAACCTTGCATTCTTGAGTTTAGCACCACATTTGGGTTTAACGTGTGTAGATACTCCCGAAATTCTGGCATTTTCCACTGTTTAGGACTTCTCTCCCAGTCACCGTCAAACCACAATAAATCAACTGTGCCATATTGTGTCATTAATTCCTTTAACTGATTGTTATTAAATTCAAGAAAGCGCTCCCACTGTTCCGGTTCCTCATCTTTTCCTGCGGGCGATCCATAAATATCTTCCAGACATTCCTCTTTTGTCTTTCCCTCTGGATAAACACTGCGATAGCGTGGGTCCGACCAGTCAATCAAAGAATAATACAAACCAACTTTAAGTCCTTCCTCCTGCAATGCCTGTGTGTACTCTCGCACCAAATCCCGCGCCGCTGGCGTCTTTTTCACAACACTCAGGTCACTATATTTTGTGTCAAACAATGCCACACCGTCATGATGCTTTGTTGTCATGACCGCATATTGTGCACCTGCTTTCTTAAACAATTTTGCCCAACTGCGCATATCCAATTTAGACGCGGTAAAGCCTTCGCACTGTTTCATATAATCTTCATAAGAAATCGCACCATTATGAAAAGACCATGACTCAGAAACATCTCCTACCGCATAAATTCCATAATGAATAAAAATTCCCAGCTTTGCATCTCGAAACCACTGCTGCATCATAAAGCAAGCCCTCCCTTTGCTCTTATAATATTTATTTAAATTATAATAAGTTCATGCCCATTCGAGCAAGTATAATATCGTTAGACATGATACCATATTGATAAAATAAGGGCAGGCACAGCCAAAACTGTAACCTGCCCTTATCCAGTACAGCATTGCAGCTAACACAAATTGTCAAATTACTGCACTTTATTTCTCATAATCAAATCAAACAACAACTACTCAATAATGTTTGTAATACCGCGAATCTCAAGGTATTTGGAAAGTCCAAGACCTTCAAATCCGTCTTTGTAAGCCTGCCAAGCCGCATCATCATCCACATCCTGCTCACCAGAGATAAACAATGCCTGCTGCTGTCTAAAATAATCGTCAATTGCAGTCTTATACTCAGAATAAATTTCAACAGAATCCTGATCGACCCAAATTGACTCTACAACGTCCTTGGTCAAATATGGCTCATAAAATGTTTCAACTGCTTTCTTCTCATCATAAAGTGGCTTATCTTCAACTGGCTTCCATCCAATTGGTGTATATTTTGGTAAAGACTGTGGCCACAGATTAGACCAGCTAACCTTTTCCTGTGTCTCAGCATCCAGAGTCTTTATATCGATTCTGCGATATGCATACTCATCTCCGCCCTCTTCTTTAAAGCATACAAGACCTACAGGTCCTACAGTACAACCAATACCATTTTCAAACGCAAACGCATTGTCAAACCATCTTGCAATAATCTCAGGATGCTCTGCATTATCTGTGATAACTGCCTGTGTTCTGTAAACAGAGTTTCCAAGTGTCGCTCTTAACCACTTTCCACCTTTGTCTGCATTTAGAACAGGAAGGGGATCATATGGGGGTTTCTCCTCTGTCTGCTCAATTCCTGAAAATTCATTGGAACCATATGCAATGGATACACCATACATATCTCTATTGCCTTTTCCTTCCCATGTTGCAGAATCCTGTGTAAAGATTTCTGTGTCAATCAGTCCCTGCTCATACAGTTTGTTGAGCCAGCTCAAGCACTCTCTATACTGTGAACTAATACCTGCGTAGGCATTCTCACCATCCACAACTGTAATCGCCTCTTTTGACATAGGCATACCAAAGTATCCTGCCATCGCTTCCAAAGATTTATTATTTGGATCAGTTGAGAATGGAATTTCATCATTCGGGTCACCATTTCCGTTCGCGTCCTGCGCTTTAAATGCCTTCAAAACTTCCTCAAATTCATCTGTGGTAGTTGGCATCTCCATATTGACATTCTCCAACCACTTGCTGTTAATATAGGGAGTATAGTTTACTGTGGTATCGCCACATACATAAGGAATCGAGTAAATATGGCCATCTGGTGCAGTCATCTTCTCTCGCACACCGGGAAGATCCAAAATTGCAGAGATATTTGGACAATACTGCTCAAAAATATCCTCAAGTGGAATAAACACGCCCTGCTCCACACCGTAGGTAAGAATCATCGAGTCAGACAAAGTCCAGCCGCCGAGCACATCTGCATAGGAACCTGAGTTTAATGCTAGATTCAACTTCTCTGTTGCGTTCTCATAAGCATTAATCTGCAATTCAACGTCCACATTGGTCTGTTTCTTAAGCTCATCTAACATATAGAACTCACCTGTAGCACTTGAGTCGTCACAGAAAATAGAAAAGCTGTATGTGCCCTCGTCTACAATTGGAAGTCCCTCTGCATACATAATGCCATCAACTTTTCCGTCTGCATCCACTTCCTTTGGTGCCGCAGTTGTTGTAGAATCGGAACTGTCCTTTTTGTTAGCACTGGTATCACCACTACCTCCGCAACCTGCAAGTGTTGTTCCACACACTGCTGTTATCAGCAACATTGCCACTAACTTTTTCTTCATATATATATCCTCCTTATTATAAAATATTTCATATTCTAGCCTTTCACAGAACCAATCATAACACCTTTTACAAAATGCCGCTGGATAAACGGATACAATACCAGCACTGGAATACTACTTATGATAATGAGCGAGTATTTCATAACCTCAATGAGTTCCTTCTTTTCATTGAGCGCTGCTCTTGCCTCTGCTGTTGTCGCCGCCTGTTGCAGTGCAGACTCATTTGTAATCAAAATACTTCTCAATACGAGCTGCAATGGATATTTATTCTGATCAGACAGATAGATCAAACCAGAAAAATATGAGTTCCAATGGCCTACACCATAATACAGAACCATAATTGCGGTAATCGCACCGGACAGTGGTAACGCAATCTGGAAGAAAAACCGTCCTTGTGTACAGCCATCAATCTCCGCCGCTTCATAAAGCTCCTCTGAAATATTGGTCTTAAAGAAAGTTCTCGCCACAATCATGTTATATACGCTTAGACATCCCGGAAGAATCAAAGCCCACATCGTATCAAGTAATTTTAAATTTTGTACTACTAAATATGTAGGAATCAAACCACCACTAAAGAACATGGTAATTACATAAAACATTGTAATAACTTTCTTGCCTGAAAATTTATCTCTTGAGAGCGCATACGCAGTGGGAAGTGTTACAGCTAAATTTACCAGCACACCACATACCGTGTACAACACAGAGTTTAAGAAGCTTCGCACAACCGAGTCATCCTTAAATACCTCTGCATATCCCTTTAGTGTAAAACCGATTGGGTGCCAAATTACTTGACCACCAGACACAGCTTTGGGATTGCTGACAGAAGAGATAATAACCCACCAGAGTGGATACGCGACAATCAAAAGCAAAATTGTTAAGATAATAAAGATGACTGTATCAAAAATCACATCTTCTTTGCAACGTTTGATTTTGGATTCAACTTCCACTTCTTTTTCTTTTTTCATGCTGCATCCCTCCTTTAGAATAGGCTTGTTCCGGACATCTTATCCGCAATCTTGTTGACAATTATCAGCATGACCATATTAATCAAAGTATTAAACAGACCTATCGCCGAAGAGTAGGACATATTGTTATCGATCAAACCGACTTTATACACGTAGGTAGAAATAATTTCCGATACAGAAAGGTTCAGGTCATTCTGCAAAGCATATGCCTTCTCAAAGCCAATAGACAAAATGCTGCCGCAACTTAAAATGAGCTGAATTGTCGCTGTTGGAAGAATAGACGGAAAATCAATATAACGAATAATTTGGAATTTCGTCGCACCGTCACATTTTGCTGCCTCATGTAACTCTGGACTGATCCCAGACAATGCAGCAAAGTAAATAACGGAACTCCACCCCATGCCTTGCCAAATACCGGACCATACATACAGATGTCGCCAATATTCCTTCTTCGCCATAAAGTTGACTGCATCACCGCCAAACATCTTAATCACTGTATTAATAATACCAACGCTCGGAGACAGAAACAGAATCAACATACCACACATAACAATGGTGGAAATAAAGTTGGGTGCATATGTAACGGTCTGGATGACTTTTCGGTAGCGTTTGTGCCGAAATGCATTCAGCATCAAAGCCAAAATAATCGGAATTGGAAATGAAACCAGCAGACCATATAGACTCAAAATCAGTGTGTTTGTGATTGTGCGTCCAAAATACGGAGATTCTATAAATCGCTGAAAGTAACGCAGACCCACCCAAGGACTTCCCCAAATTCCTTGCTTCGCATTAAAACGCCGAAATGCAATCTGCACACCATACATTGGAATATAGCTGAAAATAAATGTCAGAATAATTCCTGGCACACAGAACATATAGAGAGACGCATCTTTCTTAATCGTCTCAACGAGACTGCGCTTTTTGGTTGGAATAGCTGGTTGATTTAAACTTTTGGTTGTTTTGGTTTTCAAATAATCACCCCTCTGCTCTTTAAAGCGTAACACTAAGTTACTTTTGTTAATAGTTTCATGTTGACAAACGTTTATCTCATTTTTATTATTATACTATAAAATATTAACTTTTGGAAGCATTTTTTTGTATTTTTTTAGTCTTTTTTTATAGCATTTTTTTCATCTATTTATTATTTCGGAAAAAATCACTAAAAAATAGCGGTCTTTTCTGTCAAAAGACCGCTATTTTTAATTTACATTACTCTATACAAATATTAACAGCACAGCGCATACATTGTAGAAGCGCCTGCTCCAGTACCGCCATAGGCGTAGAATGCAGGGGAATTTTCAGAGTCATAAGACTCCGCAGTACCCGCAATATCCAGATGAATCCACTGACGCCCCTCTGCAAACACACGGATAAACAACCCTGCTGTAATCGTGCCACAAGTGTCCCCACCTGTATTTTTAACATCTGCCCACTTGCTTTCAATCATGCGCTCATGTGCCTTATAAAACGGAAGTCGCACATAATGCTCGCCGGAAATATGCTGTGCACGTACAAACTCCTCGTAAAATTCCTCACCATCTGCCAGCATAGGAGCCATCTGTTTGCCAAAAGTTGTTCCTGCTGCCCCAGTCAGTGTCGCAATATCCAATACACGCTGCGCCTGCTCATGTCGAACTGCAAATGCCACTGCATCCGCCAGTATCAGACGCCCCTCTGCATCGGTATTTAATATCTCAATTGTCTTGCCACTGTAAGAAGAAATCACATCCCCTGGAAGCATGGCATCCGATGAGATACGATTCTCACACATAGGAATCACTGCCACCGTGTTTTTCGTACCGCCAGCCTTTGCCAGCGTGTACATGGCAGCAATTACAGCGGCAGACCCCGCCATATCCCCCTTGATTCCCTCCATAGAACCTGACGCCTTTACACAATAACCGCCTGTATCCACAGTGACGCCCTTACCAACGAGCGCAGTAATCACACCGTCTTTCTGCGGCAAATAACGAATCACTGTCAGACATGGCTCGTAGCTGCTGCCCTTTCCCACTGTCAAAAGCGCCTCCATGCCAAGTTCTACAAGCGCCGCCCGGTCGTAGATTTCTACCTGTGCGGGCAACTCTTTAAAAAGCTTTTTCACCCGCCTTGCATACTCCATAGGACGAAGTAAATTTGACGGGCTGTTTACAGCATCACGCGCAAAATAAATTCCTTCTGTAAACGCCTTTTTTTCGTTCAATATGCGCGCATTCTCTGCGTCTGACATGACACCGCACAACACAATCTCACGCATTGTACCAGACGTGTCTGGATTCGACTTGTATTTTGCAGGCTCATAGCACGCAAGTAACAATCCCTCAAATGCTGCGCCTATAAGCTCTCGCTCCTTTCCTGCAAGCTCCTCCGCCACTTGGTCAGATGTCAGAAGCGGAATCGTCAGCGTGTCCGTATATGCTTTTGATGCGTTAACCGCCTTCGCATAAACATTCTTAACTTCCATCCAGTCTGCCACACCATCACCAACTCCAACCATCAGGCAAAAATTACCGCCAACTGCCGGAATGATACAGGTCTGTAAGTAATCGCCCTCAAAAAACTTACCATAGTTTTTTGCCTTTGCCTGCTCTTTCGTAAAAAACTGTATTTGTAACTGCTCTGGAACAGTCTCTTTCATTATAATATTTACCATAATAATCCTCCACTCAAACTAATACAGCATTGCTTAAATAATGATGAATACAGCACCTACCATTTGCACCAGCACTGCGTTGTCGTCAGTCAACAATGCCACCGTGCCACTGTACTAGCACAGACAAAATACCCTTCCAATTGGCGCCTTGTCACCTATCCACGGCTCTGCCGTAACAAGATAACCACCATTCTTGCACTCAAAAGGAAGCACCGCACCTGTATCCAGCGCCGTAATCTGCTGCACACTGCCCTCGTAGGGAATCCAGACTGTCTCAGAAACCACGTCTGTCTCAGCTCCAAATGTCTCAATCGCGTAAACCACTTGTTCTTTTTGTGTAAAGCCAATTCCGTCTTTTTTGTATGGAGCACATGGCCGTGTACCATAAATCGCATCACCATATACATTCATCCACTCGCCAATTCCGCGCAGGCTTTCCACTGCCCCCCTTGGAAGACGCCCATCTGGTTGCGGTCCCACATTCAGCGCAAGGTTGCCACCCTTCACCACAATATCTACCAACAGACAAATAACTTCTCGTGGTGTCTTATAGGTGTCCTCATACACAAAGGAAAACGAAGTTCCAAGTGTGATGCAGCTCTCCCACGGAATATCTAACGGTTCGTCAGGCACGCGCTGTTCTGGCGTGACATAATTCTCATACACACCACCCACTGTCCTATCGGCACAAAGCATTCCTGGCTGAAACTTTCTTACTCGCTCAATCACTTCACCCAAACGAATATCTTGCCCGTTTTGCGCACACACCCAGCCTGCATCAAACCACATTCCGTCAATCTGCCCATATCTACTGCCCAACTCCAGAATCTGGTTCTGTGTAAATGTAACAAAGCGCTCCCATTCCTCTGGTTTTTCCGCTGGATTATAAGATGGTCCCCTGTGTTGATAACTTCCTCTCTCAAAATTCTCACTCCAATAGCTGTCCACATGCCAATCCGCCTTTGAAAAGTATGTAATAATGCCTAAATCACGCTTGCGGAAAGACTCAAATAAATGTGCGCAAATATCTGCATAATGGTTGGTATGAAACGGACAATCTGGCGCTGTTACCTTATAGTCAGAATATTTGCTGTCCCACATACAGAAGCCATCGTGGTGCTTTGTTGTAAACAACAAATATTTTGTGCCTGCTGCCTTCGCAATATCCGCCCATTTCTCTGGCTCAAAACGAATTGGATTAAAGGTTTTGTTTAAATCAAAATACTGTTTCTTGAACGCTTCTCCTGTCACTTCCCAGTCAATACAATGTCTTGACCAGCAAGCATCTGCGTCTGAGAGCGCCCACGACTCCACAATGCCAAGCTGACTATAAGCACCCCAGTGCATCATCAATCCGAGCTTTTGATCACGAAACCACTCAATCTTTTGCAGCACTTTGGGATCTTTGGTCCATACATAGCGGTCCTTTGTGCTGTAGTTATGAACACCATTTTCCACAATCTCCTTCTCCGGTTCCTGCTCACCGTTCTGCTCTGTACCAGAGAGTGTTTCCTCCATATCCACTTCTTTCTTTAAAGCTTCCATATCTATAATCCTTTCTGAAATCATTCTATCATTTTATTTCAAGAATGCCATCGGCATTCTTGCTGCGGTGTACGAGTCAGCTCTGCTAACAGATTACAGATTCGCACGCCTGCAATCCTACTGGAAGCTTATCTCAGTTGGAAATTGTACTCCCACTAAGATAAAATTGTATTTTACTCACCACTTATAAAAGTGGGAAGATTCTCTGACTGAGGTAAAATCTATGCGATTGTACACATTGTTAATTCTTCTCATACACATAAGCTCTGCCATCTCCCTGTACAGCAAGTTGACGTTTTTTGTCTTTGCTGTCACACCAAATTTCAAAAGTGTGGCATGTCGCTGCGTAAGATGGATTAATCGTATAATCTTTTCCGTCCATAAAGGAAGACAAGTTTTCTGGAAAATGACCATTTTCATCATAATAGCAGTTCACATCGTAATACAAGCGACGCAGCTCCCACTTATCACGTTCATCCTGTGGAATCTCATACGTCTCTGTTCCGTCTGTAAAAAATACAAATCCCCACAATTCAGGATAATGAATATTTACAACTCCGGTAGGCGCCCAGACCCAGTTGTCCTCAGGCAATGTATTTCCATTCGCGTCACAGCGCTTTACATAGGTGTTATCCTTTATGTCCACTTTCCACTGTACGCGCGAAAAATTAACGCGGTAATACTCGCCAGGCTTCGGGCTTCTCTTTTCTTTTGCGCACTCGTTTACAGCAGAGAATGGAATTACCACTTCCACTGACCAACGCTGATTGTCCGCAGATGGGTCATTCAACGCACCATCAATATGTACCGCGCTTCTCATACCATGCAAATCAAATCCATTAAGTGGTTTGCCACCATCGCGATAAGTTTTGGTCAGGAACAAATCCCAGACTGTATTTTTAGCGTTCATCTCAAATTCATAATACTGGTGTGTATCTGAGTCTGGATCAATAAAAATTTCAAAATCATTGTCCTGAAAAATTACGCTGTCGCGCTCTGTCAAATGTCCCCAAATTTCATTTCCCTCAAGCACCGCACCGACATAAAGATTATTGTCATCCCATAGCATCTTGGCACGTGTCACAAAACGAGGCTTCTCCCGCTTGTCTCCCTCAATATCAACAAATGCATCTGTAAACTCCGCGTCCTCCCAAAATTCCTTATCCAAACGCCCATTCAACTCGAAAGCCTTTGTGGCACGCCTACAATAATATATGGGTGGGTTAAAGCTAATATCTGGTTTTGGTATTCTATAATCCATAATATATCCCTCCTAAATTTTCAATCCTTCTCTTATTCCTTGTCAAGCTCCTTACGCATATGAGAAACTAGCGTGCGTGTGCCGTCATCCTCGTAAACCCAAAACATAATTCCGTAAAGCTTCTGCTCCTTGAGCCATGCAATCTTGCACGAAAGAGACTCTTCGTCGTCATAGCTAATAAACCGCTCCCCATTAAAAAGCCAAGGCGCCTTGGCTTCATCATCCCAGTAGCGAGTATAGCCATTTTTATTAATAAAATCTGCCGTTAGCACATGGAATGGATGTCCTGGAACAGGACTTTTTGCATGTTGAATCAAACCATGATTTCGATCAGGAACACCTTCCCACTCCCTACTGTAAAATGCAGCGCCAATTACAATCTTGTCACGTGGCACGCCCGCCTCATGAAAAGTCCGCACAGCCTTCTCCACACAGGGGTCAAACAAATCTGTCTGGTCTGCGAACAGGCTGGTATGATGCCCTGTGAGCACCTGAAAACTTCCGCGCAGATCATATGTCATAAGCTGTACATAATCAAGACAGGCTGCCACCTTTTCCATCTGTGTATTCTTGAGATAATAAGTATCTCCTCCCGCCGCAATTGTTAGAAGATAACGCCCTGACTCCTCCTGCTCAAATGCCTTTCGGATCCTCTGCAACAGCAATGTGAAATTCTCCTTGTCCTCTGGCCTCGCGTCAATACCCGCAAAATCCATGCAAGGATACTCCCAATCCAGATCCACACCATCCAGCCCATACGTTTTCACTAGCGCCACGCAATCCTTTGCAAAAGTCTCCCTTCCTTCCAGCGTACTTGCCATATCAGAGAATCCGCCCGCACTCCATCCTCCAATGGACAATACCAGTTTCACCTCAGGATGAATTGTCCGAATCCTTTCAATCGCATCACAGCACTCAGGATGTTCCCACACAACACGCCCAGAAACTATATGGCCAAACGCAATGTTAATAACATCGAGTGCTCGAACGTCCTTCTCCAGCATATTTGCCAGTTCCTTTTCGCCTACGTACCCTATCAAACGATTCATGCTTATTACCTCCTTTTTCTTCTTTAAATCAACACGAAATCCGCATTAACATCTGCGCAATACTTCCTACATTATATCCACAAGTGGCGTAGATTCCGCTACCACCTTCATCAAGTACAACCGCAAGAGGATATGTCTTCTTCGTCAACCCTGCTGCCTCCGCAATCTGCACGGCTGCTTCCGTATCATCTACATATGCAAGACGAATGTCTGGCGCGGCGTGCATAAGTTTCGCAAGTGTTCCATCCTGCTTCTGTCTCTGCCCACTCAATAAGAAAATACGCTTCTGACAATTCAACACATCTGACATACGCTCAAGCAATTCATTTAAAATATGTTCTGTAGGCTCCTCACCCTCACAAATCCAGATACAGATCGCACGCTGTCCATCACGCAGTGACTCCAGTGTATGCATAACATTCCGTTCTGCATTTGCTAGATGCAACCTCACTTCAGGCAATTTAATACGCAGTGCATCTTGGTTTGCATTACTCCGCTCAAGTGCAATCTCCTTACGCTCTCCTGGACAAAGTGTAAAAAAGTATTCCATAAAACGTTGGCTGCCACCCGTCAAGCGCACTGTTGTTGTCACATGGTACGCTCCTGGCTCCGCCTCCAACACAAGCTGCTCCTCTTCCCAAGGGCTCTCCTCCATATCCAGCACACGAAATGTGCCGTCTTCCATATATTCTACGCTCCAATCCGTAAGGTACACCCACTTATTTCCATTTGCTAGAAATACAATGTTGCCATATTCCTGCTCAGAACACTTATCAGAATCCATAACAGAATGGAACACACCATTTTGATAATATTGCGGCTCTCCTGTCACAGGATGCAAACGCGCCGGAATACCACAGCTCCGTGCAACTGCCACAAACAATATCTTCTGGTCTGCTGCGCTTCCTCTACCTCCTTTGAGCACTGTAAGCGGATTCATGCGAAGTGTAGGATATGCATCTTCCGTCGGAATCTTCACCTTCGCACACACTTCCTTCCAGATGCGTGCAGGCTCTTCTCTAAATGCTGGTGCGCATGCTCCCATTATTTGCTTTATGCCGCTGCGCCATGCAAAAAGTTCCTCATGTTCAATGCGTGGATTTAATATGTAGTCTACAAAAATTTGTTCCTCTATGCTGTCTTGAAACGCTAACGCTTCTGTCAGATGATCTTCTAACACTGCGGCATTTAGATCATAATAATCTTTATCTGACAATGCCTTGAGCATTTTCATACGACAAGGGTTTTTATCCTTTTCCAGAAAGCTTATCACTTCCTCAAAATTACCGCCTGCCATTTTCAAAAGTTTTTCTGCCTGTGGAAACTGTGCACCGCGCACTGCATCATAATAAGATGCAATTCGTTCTTCTCGCATTTTTTTCGCCTGTTCAAGCTCCTGCTTAAATGCATCCGGCACATGCGGATTCTCCTCTATGCTTTTATCCCCTTCCGGTGCAATAAATTCCCCTTTTTGCCATGTATTAAAAGTGACAGGCTCCAAAACTACCCTATGTTTACCAGACTTCATCATCTGTATTATTCCCGTATAATATACATTATCCTTCACTGCACTCACTTGCACACTCCCTAGTCCGAATTGCACTTGCACCTCACCGTTTTGATTGGTGTGCAGCGTAGCAATCAAACCATAATGGGCATAGTTAAGCACTTTAAAGTGTACCTGCATATCAGCAAACAAACTGCCATCGTTAGCGCACAGCGTCAGAACTGCCGTGACAGTCTTTGCGTAATGCGCTGTGACATTATGATATGTAACAGCACCATTGTGAGAAATAATATCATCACCATGCTCTTGCAAACCAAAGCTTCGCGCATGCACAAGAATCGCTCTGGAGGCAGGAAGGCTAAACCACCCCTGATTGAGCACTGGCTCCGGCTCACAAGCTCCAAAATATTGCCAGCGACCTCCACAGTACACCTCCACCCATGCATGGTTGTCATTGCAGTGCGCCCACAAAGGCGCATACACCTGACGGGCAGCAATCCCCACACTGCGCAACACAGTCACCGCAAAGGTACTTTCTTCTCCACAACGCCCAAAGCCACTCTTGTAGACCGTTACTGCATTTGCTGTGCGCGCATCTGCCTGATGATATGTCGCATTCTGGGCACACCAGAGATTTACACGCAGAATCGCTTCCTCCAAAGAAAGCCCATCCAAAACAGGCATCACCATGTCATAAAATAACTTGTAACAATCCTCAATACGCTCGCTGTTTACTCTGTATGCTGCCACATTTTCCAAAAAAATCTCTTCAGGCAGTTCACTGCACCATGCCACATGCTCCCGCAGCCAAGCCGCATGTTCCGCAAAAGCGTACAACACTTTCTCGGGTACATCAACCTTGTCACAATATGGCATCCCACTTTGGTAATACGCCAATATCCTCTCTATAAGGACTGGTGTGACCATTTGATCCATTTCCGTTTCCTCCTAAATTATAAATTATGACGAAAATTTTTTTGAAATGTAACTAAAATACTTTACATTTTGTTAATCATACTATAACAACTTACTTTACATATTGCAAGTAGAATTTCTTATTTCTTTTATTTTTTAGTAAATATGTCTATTTTGTGTGCGCAACGCCAATTTATCTACGCCGCTATCCCTTCAATATTTGTTACTATTCACAATTTCTATGGTATAAATAGTAATATAAAATAACAATCCTACTCTTACAAAATGTGTATTTCAACAAACATTTCTTTCTACTTTATGATTGTTTTTTCTACCTTTTTATGGTATGGTAAACATATAATATTACTACTTTTGTAACAGTTCAGGCAAGCTGGCCTGTTACTGCAAAAATCCATTGAAAATCGTCTTTGGCAATGGGATTTTTGCTCTCAAACTTTATGTTGTAACAGTTCAGCCCTTGGCTTCCTGTTACAGACATCAAGCCATACAAAACCACTTCGTGGTGGTTTGATGTATCTCTGCCACTACACAGTTTTACGGACTTTGCAGTAAATGCAAAGTCTTAGACTGAACTGTATTTTACGCTTTCTTACGGTCTTTGCAAGACCTGCAAAGACCTATCTGAACTGTTACCTACTTTTTACATTTATAAATTAATACTTGCTGCACACCGCTATTCGTGTGTTTCATTGATTAAATGATGTACCAGCAGATAGGAGTTTTTCTATGGAAAAAGTGACAATGAATAATATTGCAGAGGCACTCAATATTTCGAGAGTGACTGTCAGCAGGGCATTCAATAACCAGACGGGAGTGTCCGAGATCTTAAAAGAACAAATCTTTACAAAAGCAAGCGAAATGGGATACACCAAATTTCCCTATCCGTTTGTGAAACCACCTGTCCAGAAAGAGCACACTGTTTCTCTCATTGTTTCACGACCTGATTCTACCCTATTCTGGACTAATATTATCCACCGCATGGCACAAGAACTTTTAAAATACAATATCAATCTCTTATATACTTATGTTCCTTCCATCTACACCAAGGACTTTATGCTGCCTTCTATTTTGTTAAACGATAATGTAGATGGCATTATCACAGTAAATGTGTACGCCCCTGAAATTTTGGAGATGATTAATTGTCTGCCGATTCCTAAAATTTTTCTTGACACAGTTCCCATGCTGTCTGAACAAAAATTGACAGGGGACCTAGTCTTAATCGAAGGATACCAAACAGAATGGAATATCACCCAAATTCTTATCCAAGAAGGACATACAAATATCGGATTTCTGGGAGATATTAATTATGCGCGCACCAACATGGAGCGTTATCGCGGCTACTGCGACTGTATGCAAAAACATGGGCTTCCAATCCGTTCCGAATACTGTCTCACCAAGTCCATCGGTGTTTTCTCCTATGACCGAGAACTGCGTACCTTTCTGGATTCTTTGACCATCTGGCCGACCGCATTTGTATGTGTCAACGACTATGTAGCGCACTTTGTACAGATTTACATAGATGAGAAGTCAAAACAATTGCCACATCCGATTGTACTGACGGGCTTTGACAACACGGGTGAGTTCACCAATATCGCGGGCCGCATTATCACAGCCAATGTATCAACCGAATTGCTCGGCAAACGCCTCGCACTACAGTTATTATTTCGCACACAACATTCAGATGCTCCCTACGAACTAACTTTTATCGCATCATCAGTTGTTCGTTTTCTATAAAATCAAACGCCTGTGTGCAGAAAAAAGGAGACAACGCTATATGTCGTCATCTCCTTTCATCTTGTTTTCTATCGATTCATTTCAAGCTGTGGTCCTGTGGCATGATGATTCCTGATGATTCCATCAATCTCTTTTAAATCAGAGGAAGGTAAGTCTCCCGGAATCGTATTTTTAACCGCTGCCGTGGCATTTCCATACTCCATTGCCTTCGTGCAGTCCATATTGTGCGCAAGCAATCCATACAGTGCACCAGATATATAGGCGTCACCGCTTCCAATCCGATCCACCACGTCAATATTTTCATATGCTGGCTCTTGCACATAACAGTCATTGATTGCATCATAAATGCAAGAACCAAAAGAATGAACCTTTGGAGAATGCACTATGCGCTGTGTTGATGCAACCACGCTAATCTTATAGTCCTTTGTGAAACTTTTCATCATCTCCTGCACAGTGCCTTCTTTTTTAAAGGTTAGTCTGGCAGTATCTTCCGAACAGAAAAATACATCTACATAAGGAAGAATCTGCTCAATGCACGCTTTTGCCTCCTCACCTGTCCATAGATTTCCTCTAAAATTTACATCAAAGGAAATCAAAGTACCGTTTTCCTTAAAGCGCTTAATCATCTCAACCGCAGTATTTCTCGTCTTCTCTCCAAGTGCTAGCGTAATTCCCGTCGTGTGAAAACAACGTGCAGAAGTAAACATTTTCTCTGGAAAATCATCAATGGAAATCTCCGTAAATGCAGTATTTTTTCTGTCATAAACAACATTTGGTTTTCTTGGATGTGCACCATATTCATAATAATAAATACCCAATCTGGAATCTTTTGTGTTATCATATACTAGATAATCGTCACTCACACCGCAAAAACGCACTCTGTTTTGAATATACCTTCCCAAATCATTTGCAGGAACCCGTGAAATAATTCCTGTCCTTAACCCTAACAGCGAAGTTCCTGACACCACATTTAATTCCGCGCCACCCGCCTGCTTCTGAAACACATCTCCTCTAGTAAGCCGCTCGTTTACTGGCGGCGAAAGACGAAGCAAAATCTCTCCTAATGCCAGCAGGTCAAATTCTCGTCTCTTGAATACTTCCTTATTTGTATTTGCGTTTGTATCCATATGCTCAGCTCCTTATCTCTGAAACGTTCCTAGTATTTCATTCCGTCAGAAATTAGAATGATACAACATACAACCTTAATTTCTGTCGGGATCGGGTACTAGAATATTTCTTGCTCCTTACTGATGTAAGCTCTTACATTGTATATATTAACATACAAAAACAAAAATATCAAATAAAAATCTTTATGAATTTCACAATTTTATCACAATTAGATAACAATTGAAACACAAATTCATTTTATAGTATAACCATAACAGCAACAGTTCAGCCTTTGGCTTCCTGTTGCAGACATCAAGCCATGCATAATCGCTTCGCGATGGCTTGATGTATCTCTACTACTACACGTTTTTACGGACTTTACAGTAAATGCAAAGTCCTAGACTGAACTGTAACCCATAGCAACGCTAATTTAAAAATGTTATTGACATTTTTGCTCGGCGTAGAAACCATGACATAAAACCAATTTGCACGCCTGCAATAAAACAGCAAAAATATTGTAATGATAAATATAACATTCTTTTAATTTTGAAGGGAGATTCTATTATGTACGAAAACAACAATAACTACTCACAGCAGTCAAATAACGCAGGAAGCACTGGCAATGGATATCCAGAGTATTATTATTCTACAGGTGCTCCAAACATCAACTACGAGCAGACGCAGCGCCCTCCAGTAGACGCGCCAAAAATAAAACAAAAAAAGACAAACGGTTTTGGCAAAAAAGCAGTGTCTGTTGTCTGTCTTGGTCTAGTATTTGGCATTTCTGCTGGCGCAGCTTTTAGCATTCCTGCATCGATTGCCACAAAAGAATTAAAGCAAGCCAAACTTGAAATGCAGCAGATGCAAGATAGTCAGAGCGCTACTTCTAGCAAGCCATCGCTCACAACTACAGCGGACTCTCTGACAACCTCCAACGCACTTCACAACAGTAATACATCTGCTACCGTGTCTGCAATTGTTGACAGTTGTCTGCCAAGTGTTGTATCAATTACCAACAAAGGTGTAACAGAAGTTCGCACAATGTTTGGTACTTACCAACAAGATACAGAAAATAGTGGTTCTGGCATTATAATTGGCGAGAACGACACAGAACTCTTAATTGTGACAAACTATCATGTTGTGTCAGGAAGCAATGAACTGAGCGTTGTATTTAGCTATGATGAGGACAGCGATGAACCTTCACTGGTCAGCGCACGCGTCAAAGGATATGAAGCAGACAAAGATCTTGCTGTTATCTCCGTTTCTCTTGACGACATCACAGATGAAATGCGATCTAAAATTAAAATTGCAACTGTCGGGGATTCTTCCAATCTAGTGCTTGGGCAAGAAGTTGTAGCAATCGGTAATGCGCTTGGCTATGGTCAGTCTGTTACGACAGGCATTATTAGTGCACTTGGTCGAAATGTCACTGTCTCCGACGATAATGGCAGCAGTATTACAAACAAACTGATTCAGACAGATGCAGCAATCAATCCGGGTAATTCTGGCGGTGCACTCTTAAATATGAACGGAGAACTGATTGGAATCAATTCCGTAAAAGTTTCCTCTAGTTCTGTTGAAGGCATGGGATATGCAATTCCAATCTCAGATGTTCAATCCATTATTGAAGAACTTATGCTAAAGGAGACGAGAGATGTGGTTTCAGAAGAAAGGCAAGGCTATTTGGGTATTCAGCCGATTGATGTGACAAATGATATTTATGAGACTTATGGTATGCCAGTTGGTATCTATATTAACACCGTTTATGAAAACTCCCCAGCGGAAGCTGCCGGGCTTGTCAAGGGCAATATCATTACAAAATTTGATGGTCAAACCGTGAAAACCCGGGAAGAGCTGATGTCTCTGCTCACTTATTACAGTGCTGGTGAGACAGTCGATGTCGTTGTGATGGTACAAAGTTCAGAGGGCTATGTCGAAAAAACTGTTCAGTTAACACTTGGCACAAAAGATATTTTCGGAGATGACGCCGATAACACACAATCCAATCAACAGCGTCAGGAATCCAGAGAAGACGAAAATGGATACTTTAATCCATTTGGATCATTCTGGTCAATTCCTTAATCGAGTAGGGAAGTAATCTTCCCTACTCGCCACACGACCTGCGCGCCACTTTAGTGGCATATTTCCTTTGCGCAGGTCTGCGCATAAAACAAAAAGCAGGCTGTACGCCTGCTTTTTATAATTCTATTCTCGTTCTCTCCACAAGCGCAGGAATACACAATTGTGGATTTACTGCCATTTTTCCCTCGCCTGTAATACTCAAAGCGGCCAATCCAATTTTTGCCATCTGGCGGATACTCAAATGCTTCATATATCCAAGCACCACGCCTGCCATAAACGCATCATTTGCTCCATTGCAATGAATATGCTGTCCTCCAGAGCTATTTACCATAAACTGCTCCTCGTCACAAGCACAGTAAACACCGCCTTTTTCTGGCAGAATAAAAACATTCTTCACACCTTTTTCCAAAATAATATCCGCCGCCCGTTCCAGCGAATCTTTATCCTGAATCCGAATACCACTCAAAACCTCTGCCTCCGCCTCATTTGCCATCACAACGCAAAGTCTGTCAAGAACTGGAAGCAGTTTCTCCGCTCTCTTACGCGACTCTGCGGAGGCAAACACTGGCGCTCTGCACTTTTCACAAAGATATTGAATTGTCCCTGCTGGTATATTCGTATCCAATATGATCATGCGCGACTTATTTAACAGTTCCATCTTAGAAGAAATAAATTTCGTTGTCAGCTTTTCATAAATCCGCATATCCGATACAGAAAATTTTATATTCCCCTTTTCATCTGCTATATACAGATAAACCGGCGTGGACTCGCCGGATGTCTTTAAGGAATGTGCAATGTCTATGCCAAGTTCCTCACAACTTTCAATAATACTGCGCGCATTGGGGTCATCGCCAATTGCGGTAATCAGTTTTACCCCTATACCAAGAAGTCTTAAATTATGCGCTGTATTTCTTCCTGCGCCGCCAAGAGACTGTATCGCCCTTCCAGAATTAGAATCCCCTTCTGTCAGTGCTTCCTCGGGCGTTCCTCCAATATCAATATTGGCGCTTCCAATTACTGTACAATAGCTCGGACCACTTGTGACATATCCCTTTCCAAGAATATACCCTTTTTTCATCAGATTTGAAATATGTACTGCTGCCGATGAACGGGCAATGCCGGCCTTTGCTGCAAGTTCTTCCTGCGAGATCATTGGATTCTCTGTTATCCATTGAAATATCTGTGCCTCTCTATTTGTCATATAATCTCCCTCTCTGTTGTGCCTTAAAAATTATTTTCAAGTATACATTCTGCACATAAAATACAGCAAAAATACATTAAACTATCTAAATAATTGTTCGTTCTTCCTATATTGTTATCATATCACCCAAAAAAACCACTGTCAATGCAATCTATAAAGTGACTCAGTTACAATTCAGCCTTGCCGAATTGTAACGCAACAAGCTATGCAAAATCGCTACGCGATGGCTTGTTGCATCTCAACCACTATGTTTTCTTACGGAATTAGCAGTAAATGCAAAGTCCTAGACTGAACTGTAATGTGACTCATGCAAAAAAGTTACTATTCAGACAGGATTTCGCATTCACTGCTAATTCCGTGCAAAAATGTGTCACATTCAAGTAAAAATCCATCACCAAAGGTGATTTTATATAGATTTTTACCCGTTACTGAAACGTAGTGAACAGTAACGAAAAAATCCAATACAGACCATAATCCGCATTAGATTTTTTTATTCTGCCCCAATATATCACGCAAGCACTATTCACCAGCGCCAAGCACAAGGCCTGCCGCCCCAATCATTCCTGCGTTATTTCCATTCTGAGCGATCACAACCTTTGGAATGTAGGTAACTTCACTGCCAAAACAATTTTCCTGTAAAAATTCGTTGAGCGGTTTTGTAAGTTTCTCACCCTGCGCGCACACACCGCCGCCAAGTACAATAATATCTGGCCGAAAAATATTTGCAAGGTCCGTAATGCCATCCGCCAGATAACCAATATAATGTTCCACCAATGTTTTGCCGCAACTGTCACCAGCATCCGCCGCGTCAAATGGAATCTTCGCATTCATTGTCTCCAAATCATGACCACACAACTCCCACAAAAGTGATTCTGGGTGCTGTTCTGCAAGTTTCTTTGCATCTTCAATCAGCGCCGTTGCGGACGCATATGCTTCCAGACAATCATATCTGCCGCAAGTACATCTGCGTCGCTGTGAACCACCTTTGATATGTCCCAACTCCGCACCTCCAGAATGTCCGCCTTCAAATATCTTTCCATCAATTACAATTCCACCGCCAACTCCGGTTCCAAGTGTTAGAAAAATTGCATTTTGGTATCCTTTTGCCGCCCCTTTTAACACTTCACCCAGCGTCATACAGTTCGCATCATTTTGAATATAGACTGGAACTGGAAGGTACTGTTGTAGTGTCTCCGAAAAAGGAACATGGTCCCAACGTATATTATTTGAATATAACACAACTCCATTCTTACTGTCAATAATACCCGGACTTCCCACACCAACACCACGACAATCGGATAGTGCATACCCATTTTCTGTTAAAAGTGTGGCTGCTGTCTTTCCAATATCTGCTATAATCTCTTCATATGGCCGCTGCGCATTTGTCGGTATTGATGTCTGCGCCAAAATTTCATAAGATGTATCTAGGATTCCCATTTTTACAGCGGTTCCTCCAAGGTCAATTGCAATGACTACCTGTTTTTTATTGTCTGACATCGTTCATCCCCCTATATTGTCACAGCCCGGAAAACCGGGCTGTGATATAAAACTATTCTAATGTTTCCTCTAAACCAAAAACTTCTACCTCATAGATACGCGCTGCACTGTCACTTCCCTGTGTTGGTTTATTTACCACAAGTTTGACAAACTGTGCTTGAACTGGAGCAAACGCGTCATGAGTTGTTCCCGCTGTATTTCTCGTTACACTGCGCACTTCCTCAAAAGATGCACCGTCTTCGCTAGTTAAGATTGCGTAAGATTTCGTGTTCATATCTGCGCTCTCTCCGCCTGCCTCTGCATGATACACATCCACTGCGCTGACAGTCTTTACAGAACCAAGGTCCAAAGTAATCTCATGTGGTGCACTTCCTGTAGCACACCATTTCTTTGTGTAATCGCCGTCTACTGCAAACTGTGGCGCCTCATTATCATTGACATAGGTATCTGCTTCTGTGCCAGCACCTTGTGAGAGCAATACAAGACCTTCTGAAGCTTTCTCTGTGATAACAATGTAGCCTTCTTTTGATGTCTCACTGCTGCCAGACGCATTTTCTGCCTTAATAGAAACTGCATAGACACCCGCTTCTGGGTATGTCACAGACACACTGTTCCCCTCTGCGGTCTCTGTGTCTGATCCAGTCAAGGTCCAAGTTACTTTCTGTGTATTCTGTGAGCACAAGCTCTCAAATGTAATTGTTTCTCCCGGTGCTGCCAGTGTAATATCTGCTGTAAATGCAGCCTTTGGAATGCTGTTGTCCGGCCAATCCATTGTCGCAGTCGCGCCAGTACCTTCAACCAGTAATTTATTCACTGGAATTACTTCAAATGTAGACTTATTTGTCTCGTCTGTACGCGGTAATGTGTTGATGTAAAAACTATCTGTATTTGATACACCTAACAATGATTTTGTTTGGTCCTGATTAATGCGATATACTTCATAGTAATCTGACGCAACATCGCTATCCCATGAAAGACGCACGCCTGCGTACATTCCATCTTCATCAAACTCACTGTCAAGCACTTGTACATTGCTAACAGTCGCTGTCTGCACTGTATCTGCCTCAATCATTGTAATATTTCCAAAACGGAACTGTAAAGAACTGCTGTCCGCATCTGATGTCAATCTGTAGGAAATTGTTTTGATTGTCTTTCCTGCAAGGTCCGCGGTCTGATAGTTCACAGTTGTCCATTCATCTACAACCTTTTTATCACCCTCAAGTACCAGCTCAGAACCGTCATCCAAGGTCAACACTGCATCTAGTGCAACCTCTGCCCCCTTTGCCCGAGCAGTCGTTGTAAAAGTCATTTTGTCAGAGACCGGCATATCTGCACTGTACATCTTAATGGTGGAAGGTACGCCCTGCTTTACAGTACCGCGCAAAATCATGCTGTTGCCACCATAATATGCGTCGCCTATATCAAGGTCCGCTGCCAGCTTATTACCTTCGCCATCCTCAATAATATAGCGATAGGTTGGAAGCACATCAGAAATACTACGATTGTTCCAGTCAAGCATACTGATTAGCTCTCCATTTTTATAAAAACCGTAACCATTTCCTGTAGAGAAATTTGTTACAAATGGAAGTTCTGTGAGCGCAGTACGCTCCACAACATAAGTCGATACACCTCGCCAGTCTGTATTTTCTGTCGCTTTCACATCTGCGGAAGGATCTCCTGCTCCATTTACCCACAGTTTATTTTCTTTTTTCCAGAAATCTTGCACCATCTGGGAAGAAAAATATGCCCAACTTGGACAGTAAACTCCCAAGGAAGTATAGGTTCCACCATCTGGGTTTTCAAATAAATCCCATTTGATTGGTGTGTCATAGCCATTGCTTTGTATATCAACTCCTGCGTACAAATCATATGGATCAATCTGCTTTTCTGCCGCCAATTCTGCGGAAGTTTTTAACAGCTCTTCCGGCGCAAGGGTATCCGTTGTCCACCAGAAATTTAAGAACATGGAATCCGCTACATCAGCGCCTTCTTCCGACTTCAAATAAGCTGCATTCTCTTCTGTCAATGCATTCTGCCAGTCCATCTCACCATCCACTGTCATAGAATCATAGTACACCAGTTCTAACTCTGGTGCCTTCTCTTTATAATAAGCGAGAAATCCCTGCATCAAATCTGCATGTTCTTTTGTCAATGGTGCCTCGTCTGTTCCTTCTGTCTCCTGATTGATAAACCACCCATCAAATCCATATGTATTTGCCACTTCAATCAGTTTATCCACAACTGGAAAGCAGCCATCCTCTGTCTGTTGTAACAAATCATCAAGCCACTCCGTCTTTCCGCCATGTGCTGCCTGCGGCATAAACACAGTGCCAATTACCTTTACGCCATTCTTGTGCCCAGCGTCCACTACATCTGGGCTAGGAGCAACGATCAATCCCTCACCGGAAGAACCCCCCCAGTACACCAGTGTGTCAACATACTGCCAGTAGGTAAAAGCGTTGGACTCCGCCTTATTCAATCCATGTGGAGAATTTCCGCTTGTACTGCCATTCATAATAGAGATAGACATCACTTTTGTCTCTTTATTCTGCGTAGAATTTACAGTTTCAAGAGAAGCAATGTCAGCGCGCTCTGCAAGTGGCACAGTACTCACATTAAAAATTAAATCCTCATCCTCTGCGGCTTCCCACTCCAATAATTGCGCTGGAAACCAATAGGAAGCCTCAGGCTGGCGTGTCATTGTAAGTTCTTTATTCTCATTCTCTCCAGTCACAGAATACTTTGTGGTCTCTGATGTGGCTGGCGGTGCCTCTGTTTCCGGTGTCGCCGCTGCCTCTGAATTTGCCTCTGTCTGAACCGGCTCCTGCGATGCGGCTGGCGGTGTATCCTGCCCTTTATTGCCTCCACAAGCCGCTAGGCTAACCATCATCGATGCCACCAGAAGAATACTCATTATTTTCTTCCCATATATTTTTTTTCGTATCATAATTTTGTGTCTGCTACTAAAAATATATACAAAAGTGTATATACTAGATGATTCGCCACAATCTCACGATTTGTGGTTACTGTTTCCACGTGTATGCTTTCATAATTGTATCAATATACTACTCGCAAGTTCGATGTGTTTATCGAACACATTGTACACTCCACAGTCGTAAATTCCCGACTAGCCATCGGTACATACCCATAAATCCTTTTCATGGTTAATATAGGTTTTCATCTCAAATAGCTTTTTCCTTTCCTAGATTTTATTATTTTTTGCCCTTGGTTTTTGGGACTTATCCATTGACCAACTGCACCCACAGATGTACTGCCATCTTTGTTATACTGTAATGTTTCAGCCAGTAAGGGAATCATTTCCGCAGTTTTGCCTGCTTTAAAGTCAGCACAAACTATACTCTGGATTTTGAGTACTTTTAAGTCTATTTACTTATATATAACATTATTTTTAATTACTTAGCATATCCTCTTTTTTCTATGACAGCCTCTCAGACCTTTCCTTGCAAAAAGACCTGAAAGGCTATTATACTCATACGAGTTTTACAGTCACCACTTCGTATGGTTTCAACACCACTTCAATCTGCTTGCCTGACACAGCAGCCTCACACTCTGTCTCCTCAAGTAAGTTACAAATAAATGCCTTTTTGAAATCCGCATTTACAGTCAATTTTGTCTTGGTATAAGCATTCTCTGACTCATACATACGAATAACTGTTCCTTTTCCGTCCTCAGCGCGTTTGATTGTCTCAACAATAACATTTGCGTTTGAGACAGACGCATAAGAAAATGCCTCTAATGCTTTCGCCTGCGATTGTACCAACAGCGGCTGATTGAGCTTATATGCCTCCGCAACAGTTCCCGCAGCACGCCATCCTTCTGCATGAGGATAAATTGCATAGATAAAATCATGCTCTTCTTGGTCTGTTGTTGGGTTTGGCTCAATTCCTGATTTAATCAGTGTAAGTGCCATGTTTGCATCTTTTACAGAATGCCCATATTTGCAATCATTTAAGAGTGATACGCCATAATGGCCTTCTGACAAATCCATCCATTTCTGTCCGCAACTCTCAAAACGCGCAACATCCCAGCTTGTATTCTGATGTGTCTTTCTTGTCAAGTTACCAAACTGCACATCAAATGTCGCTTCATCTGTATGCACAGCAACCGGAAAATGTACTTTTAACAGTGTTTGATGTTCCTTCCAATCCACATGTGTCACAAAATCGATTCTACGGCTGTCCGCATAGAAAACGATTTTTTGCTGAATGGTAGACTGTGACGCTTTTCTAGTAATATCAAGCACTGCACGCACTGTACCAATCTCTGTCCATTCCATGTGCTCCACATTGTCTATATCCCAAAACTTCTCTGTATAATAAATATCAATGTCCCAGTTGTCAAAATAAATTGGCTTATCTTCATACATGCGCAATAGATTTGCACGCTGTCCTTCCTGTATCACTTCACGATCATTCTCTTTGTCATAAATGCTAGTAAACATTCCCTGATCGTCAAGTTTTATTGTATAGAATGGTGTCTCCAACTGATGGACGCCAACCAGTGTAAACGGTGCCTTATCGTCTGCGCCGTTTGCTGTATCGCTCACATGGAATGACTTATAGCCCTTTGACGGCAGACTGCGCACAAATGCGATATTTCCATCTGTAGTCTTTTGAATAGGATATACTGTTCCGTCTGTATCAATTAATGCACTTCCTTCCAAAGCACCTAGATTTACAATATCATCTCTTATCTGACCTGTAGTATTAAAGATAGTAACTGCGTCTCCCTCTCCAGCAATTGCTTTTCTGCGCTGTGCGGTCATCTCTGCAAGCTGCGCTGCAAGCGCATCATATTCTTTCTTTGTCACCTCATAAACTTCATGAATCGAAGACCCAGGCAGAATATCATGGAACTGATTTAACAGTACAACCTTCCACATTGCATCCAAATCTTCCTGCGGATACCCCATTGTCTCCTGTGTCAAAACAGACAACAATTCCAAATCCATCAATCCCAGTTCGGATTTGCGATTAGAACGTTTGTTTCTTGCCATAGATGTCAGTGTGCCTCTGTGGTACTCAAAATAAAGTTCTCCTTCCCACACCGGAAGACGCTTGCTGTCGCCAACGCGCTCCTTTAACTCGTCAAAATAAGTACGTGCAAATTCTTGGCGCACCTTGGGAATTCCCTTCACTCCTTTTTCCATACGAATAGAAGTCTCAAGCATCTCTCTCGTTGGGCCGCCGCCGCCATCACCATAACCGTAAGAAATCAAAATATCATTGTTAATATCTTTGTTCTGATAGCGCATCCATCCACCCATAATTGCATCTGGGTGAAGCATTCCATTGTATGTTGTGAAGAAATCCTTAATTGGCTGATTTACTCCCAATGTTGTAATTAAGTGTGTCAATACTTCTGAGCCGTCAATTCCTCTCCACATCATTGTATCATATGGAATTTTATTAAACTGATTCCATGCCAGCTTGGTGGTCATAAAATAGTCAATTCCGCACTTTTTCATAATCTGTGGCAATGCACCAGAATATCCAAACACATCTGGCAACCATAGAATCCGATTGTCCACGCCAAACTCTTGTTTAAAAAAGCGCTTGCCATGCATAAACTGACGCACCAGAGACTCTCCAGAAGTCAAATTGCAGTCCGCCTCAACCCACATGCCGCCTTCTGGCTCCCAGCGTCCTTCTTGAATGCGCTCTTTTGCCTTCTCATAAAGTTCAGGATAGCGCTCTTTTAAAAAGGCGTACAACTGTGGCTGACTTGACATAAATCTATAATTCGGATACTCTTCCATCAATTTCAGCACTGTCGCAAAGCTTCGCCCTGTCTTTTCCCTTGTCTGTGCAACAGTCCACCACCAAGCAACGTCAATATGTGTATGTCCAATACAAGTCGCAATCACATCCTGATACCCTGCCATATCAGAATACAATGCCTTGTCAATATAGTCAGATGCTTGCTGTAAAGTACGATAAAACTCCTCGGAGTACGGTGTGCGCAAATCCAGATAATTAATGGTATTATTCAAAATTTCCAAAATATCCTTGCGGTTCTTGTCATCCTCTTCCATTCTGGAAAACGCTGCAAGAGGAACCCACAAATCATAGTAAAGTTTTTCTATCAGCGCATCAATTTCCTGCATCTCTACAATTAGATTAAATTCTTTGTGCAGGATTCCGGTATAAGACTGAAGACCTATCTCCAATGTATCTTTGGCTTTTGCGGCTGTCGATAACAATACATCGCGGTGATTCATATCAATTCCTTGAATGACTTCCCCGTTTACAAACAATAAAAACTGTGGATTTTTTGCGTCGTCCCACTCGTCAATCTGCGTGCGGACATGAAGCCACATGCGCTTCCCGTCCAATTCCTGCGGCACCTGATAAGTCGTCTTAAACCAATAATGACGATCTTTTCCATACCAATGCATATTCTGACAGTCAAATTTTTCCCATGCTGTAGTGTCTGCCTCGGCTTCCTCTGGGCGAATAAAATTCCCTTCCTTATACATCCAGTTATCAATCACAAATTTCTGCTTCACTTTTAATTTTTTGAGTTCCTCGCAGATCACGTTAACCCTTTTGTCTAAAAAATGCATAATTCCCTCCATATCTGCAATTCAATGCAGAATTTATTTTGTTTGCACTCACAACCCGTAAAATTTGCTGTGAGTATCGCGCTGGCATCTGTCAGCAGTAGCTTTGAAAATTGGTCCTCGCTTGTCAGTCCCGATTTCGCACAATCTCGTACCTAGTATATCACAATATTCCATCATGTAAACAGAAAATGTGTTGGCATTTTGGCTAAAATCGCCCCTCACTTCCCAATCATGTTCCTACAAAATGCGCAGTTATCCCGATTATCCAAAAAAGCTGCCGCAAAAAAACACTTCAGCAACGAGAACTTTTGTTCTCTGCTTTCAATTTTTTGCGGCAGCCTGTCAGTTTTTATATGAATTTTTCTATAAAATTCTTTCTCAATCCATATAATCTATCAGACGGTCTACAGTCGTAAATGCAAGCCCTGTCACAGTATCTGCACAACCATAATAAATAGCAATCCTTCCCGTTGCCGCATCTGTAAGCGCCGCACATGGGAATACTACATTGGGCACATCCCCGACACACTCATAAATTTCATGAGGTCCCAAAATATAATTCTTTGTTCTCTTTATTACTTTCCACGGCTCCTCTAAATCCAGCAACGCACAACCCATTCGATAAACAAAACCGTTACATGTATTGATAACGCCATGATAGATAAGCAGCCATCCTTCATCTGTCTCAATTGGCACACTTCCCGCACCAATCTTTGTGCACTGCCATGCCGAGGCGTCACCCTTGATTGTCCCCATCACATAGCGATGACACCCCCAATATTTTAAGTCTGGACTCTCACTTAGGAAAATGTCCCCAAATGGCGTATGACCGTTGTCACTTGGACGGCTTAACATATAATAGTTGTTCCGAATTTTCCGCGGAAACAGCACACCATTGCGGTTAAATGGCAAGAATGCATTTTCCAACTGATAAAAAGTCTTAAAATCATAGGTATATCCCACACCGATTGTCGGATATTCATGATAGCCATTGCACCATGTAATATAATATCTGTCCTCTATAAAGCAAACTCTAGGGTCATACCGGAAGTCCCTTTTTGCGACCTCTGGATCAGCCCCTTGAAATGTAAGTGGGGTGTCAGAGATATTCCAATGAATCCCATCTTTGCTAAATCCCGCAAAAATATCCATGCTGATTGACTTACTGTCACAGCGAAATACACCTGCATATCCATCTTCAAAAGGAACAACGGCACTGTTAAAAATACTGTTGGAATTTTTCGTTGCAAATCGCTCTATAATTGGGTTTGCATCATAACGCCACACTGGCAGATTCTCCACATTTTTTGACTCCTGCCAAGGCATGTTCGGCAGATTCTTTCCGATTATTTTCGCCATACTCTGACACCTCTGTCTTCCATATTATATTTTATTTCCCCATAAACTCGTTAACCTGTTTCTGAGCCTCATCCATAACGTCTTGCCATCCTGCTTTTAACAGTTCCTCTTTAATCTTTGGTACAACAACTTCTGGATCTTGAACACCGGTCATAACCTCACTCTTATAACGAAGCCAAATTTCACGACAGTTTGCAAGCTGATCGGATACAGGATTTGTATCAAATGTAAATCCAAGCATTACAGAGGATTCTGCTGCTTCATTCAGAGCCTTTACCTCATCCCACTGATTAAACTCAGCAGTATCTTCCAGAGTTACAGTAAAGAAAGAACCCTGTGTATAACCTGCAAGTGCCCAGTCATTGTTAATCTTGTGTACCTTTCCATCTGCTGTGTACTCAAAGTTTACGCCTTCCTCGCCAAAATAGAACAAGTCACGGAGTTTGGTATCACAGTTTACCAAATCCAAAAGCTGTAAACATTTTTCAGGATACTTTGTATTGATAGAAACCATATTCAAAGAACCACGCACTGTCTCGTTGGAAAGAATTGTCTTCTCAATCTGTTGTACTACAACCTCTTTGCCCATCTGTGGTCCCCATGAGGTCACACCAGCGGACTCCCAACCCTGTGCAACACGCCACATATTATAAACACGTCCCTCTGTCAATGTCGCTGCATCTGGATTGATAATGCCTTTCTGATACCACTCATGTATAATCTTGAGCTGGTTCATAATATCTGGCTCTTCCAAAGTGAAACATACTCTGCCTTCTTTGTCATCAAACCGCACACCAAGAATCTGTGTACCGCCGCCAATCTGATCATAAACGTCAAAGATAAAGTACAGACCATCGTTCTTTATATAAACTGGATAATCATTTTTGTCAGCCTTCAATGTCTCAAAAGTTCCTGTCAAAGAATCCAGTGTAGTCAAAGACTTGATATCAATGCTATACTCATCAACCAGCTCTTTATCCCAGATTGCATAGTTTGTGATAGAGCTGTCCTTGTACGTAGGAACGCCATAAATCCTATCTTTTACACGAACACCATCCCAATATTTCTCTGGCATCAATTCCATCAAACCGGGCATATTTGCATCGATTAAGTCTGTGATGTCTGCATATGCGCCCAAGTTAATATCTGCAATATAGTTATTGCCATTTCCAAAGATAATATCATAAGGCTCATTTGTGCTGACAATAATGTTGCGGCGGTTATCCCAGTCACCCCACGGAATAACTTCCATCTCCAGATTTACACCAATCTTCTCACCAATATAAGAATTGACAGATGCAATCCAAGAATCATAGTTTGTTGGCATACCATTTCCGATTGTCACCCATTTTAGATTCACAATCTCCCCACTGCTTGTGCTCTGAGAGTTTGAGCTGCTGCCTTGGTTGCTTGACGAAGATGTTGTATTGTCACTGCTTGCGCTTCCAGTGTTCCCTGTGCTTCCAGTGTCTCCGCCGCCACCACAGCCTGTCAACATTCCTGCCATCATCGCTACTACAAGACCCGATGCCAATACTTTTTTTAACTTCATAATAACTTCCTCCTTCTAAGATTAATTTATTCCTTCACCGAACCGATGGTTAGGCCGGAAATGAAATACTTCTGGAAAAACGGATACGTAGATGCAATCGGTACAATAATAACAATTGCTATTGCCATTCGCACGCTCTCAGTTGGCATAGAAGCCTTATACTGCTGTAAAGACAAACCGCCATAAGGGTTATTGGCAATGTATTCAATATTCTTTTGTATATTGTTCAATAAAGATTGCAGTGTCTGTAAGTTCTTATCCTGTATGTACAGGGAAGCCTGGAACCAGTCATTCCAGTATCCGAATGCTGCAAACATACCAATTGTTGCGATAACCGGCTTAGAGATTGGCATTACAATCTGAGACCAAATCCGAAACTGTCCTGCACCGTCAATCTTTGCGGACTCTATAATGGAGTCGGGCACTGTCGTTCTAAAAAATGTACGGCAGATTGTCACGCTGAAAGAAGAACATGCCAGCGGCAGAATCAATGCCCATATTGTATTACTCAGACCTAAAATATTGTTTACTACCACATAGCTTGCAAGCATACCACCATTAAAAACCATTGGTATAAATATCAGCCATGTATACAGCGTTTTCAATTTAAAATTCCTTCTGGAAACAACATATCCCATTGATGTATCCAGCGCAATTGCAATAATCGTACCAACGATTGTAACAAGCACTGACATAAATGCTGCGCGCAGAATCATGCCGCGCTCGTTCCACAAAAACGTGTAAGCGGAACCGGATAAAACGGAAGGAATCAATTGATACCCATTTGTACGCAATGCCTCTTCATCTGTAATAGAGATTGAAAATACGAACAATAGTGGAATCACACACATCACTGCCAAAATCAAAAATATAATATTGAAAATGACATTGGTGGATTGTTTTATTTGGTTTAATGACTGACCACTTTCTTCTTTTGCCACACGAGCACCCCCTTATTAGATAATTCTGTTTTCGTTGTCCAATTTGCTCACAACCCAGTTTGCCAACAAGATTGTTCCACAACTACAAATCGCCTGGAAGAATGAAGCAGCGGCTGTCTGTCCAATCGGCGCTGTTGACTGAATCGCATTGTAGATATAGGTATCAAAAGTCGATACTGTCGTGTACAATGATGCCGGAATACGTCCAGTTACTTGATAGAACAAACCGAAATCTGAGTTGAAAATCTTACCGCAGTCCAGAATCAACATCATGATAAACACTGGCTTGATCGCTGGCAGTGTAATGTGTCTAGCCTGCTGTTTCTTTGTGGCACCATCCATCACTGCCGCCTCGTAAAGGGAAGGGTCAATTCCTGTGATACTTGCCAGGTAAAGTACCATTCCATATCCCATACCTTTCCATGTATTTAGGAAAATTAGTATTGCTGGCCAGTATTTTGGCTCCTGATACCACATAATGCGCTCTCCGCCAAGAGAAGTGATAATTCCATTAATATATCCTCTCTCTGGTGTCAACAACGCATATACAAAGTAGCTGACAACAACCCATGACATAAAATAAGGCAGAAACATCATGGTTTGATAAACTTTGGAACCCTTTTTGTTGCGCATACTGCTGAGCATCAACGCCCCTCCTACTGCAACACTCGCACTGATAATGATAAATGCAATATTGTAAAGGATGGTGTTTCGCAGCAACATTGTAAATGAGTTGGAAGTAAAGAAATATTTAAAATTTCCAATTCCTGCCCATTCACTGTGCAGCAAGTTGTAGAGAAAACCATGTCCGCCGGGTTGCAGCTTGTAGTTCTTAAATGCGATGATAACACCAAACATTGGCAAGTATGAAAATACTAAAAACCAGATTAACGTCGGCAGAGACAGTACAAACAACTCCGTGTCGTCACGCGACCATCGCTTCCACCAGGGTTTACCACTTATCCTCCCTCCATCAGTCGTCTTGCGATTTCCCATTTGTTGTACCTCCTTTTATTAATTTTTGTTAACACAATATTAACATTTATAAATTGCGATGTCAACAAATTTTAGCATTTTCATTATTTTATCCAATTTATAACCTTAAATTTTGTAAAAACTTCCTTGTTTTATTTTATAACCATAAATATTATACACATCATGCACAATTACATTTATTAACATTAACCAATAAAGATTCTAAATTATACTGTTTATTTTGTTGGGCACTCATAAAATATACCAATATTTTCTCCATTATACTGCATAAGTGTCAGCGATTTGTATAAAATCTTTTTGGATATATCTGTTTAAGCAACGTTAAGGCATACGTTTTGACGAAAAATTATCAGAATATCATAATATTTCATCAAATTTTGCCTCTGCCTTAACATTTGTAAACTATTCGATTGTATTTTGCGCCTTGCTATGCTATAATAACAATAAACTACACGCTGTACAGACAAATTTACTTTTCACTTGTTTGTATCAGATTTACAAATGTATAAAACAAATAAGAAGTTTCTATCAATGTACCTTTATATATAGAAACCTTGACAGAAAGGAGCATTTTATTTATGGAAAAAATTACAATGAAAGATATTGCAGATGCCCTCAATATATCCAGAGTTACCGTAAGTAAAGCATTTAACAATCAAGCGGGCGTCTCAGATACTCTGCGGGAATTAATCTTTGCAAAAGCAAAAGAACTTGGATATGCTAAAATTCCCTATCAGATCATAGAACAACCACAAGAGGAACAACGCACAATCTCGCTGATTGTATCAAGACCAGATTCTGCCCAATTCTGGACTAACATTATTCATCGCATGGCACAAGAACTTGCCAATTACAATGTAAACTTGCTTTACACCTATGTTCCTTCCGTTTACACAGGGACGTTCAATCTGCCTTCTGTTCTTTTAAATGGAAGCGTTGATGGCGTTGTTGTATTAAATGTTTATGACCCGGAAATTCTAAGTATGGTAAATGATCTCTCTGTTCCAAAAGTATTTCTGGACACAATCCCTTCCCTGACAGACAATCAGCTCAACGGTGATCTAATTCTAATTGAGGGCTTCCGCACAGAAGCCAAAATTACAGATTTATTGATACAGAATGGGCATACAGAAATTGGATTTCTGGGGGATATCGACTACGCAATGACAAACAAAGAACGCTATCTTGGTTATTGTGATTGTATGGACAAACATGAGTTGATTGTCCGCTCAGAGTATTGTCTAACTGGACGTATTGATATCTTCTCTTATGATAAAAAGTTGCACGCTTTCCTAGATGAGCTAAAAAGCTGGCCCAGTGCTTTTGTGTGTGCTAGTGATTACGTTGCGAACTTTGTGCAGGCTTACCTTGACAACAATGCAGCTCGCCTTCCGCATCCTGTTGTGTTGACTGGTTTTGATAACACTGGCGAATATACCAATGTTGCAGGGCGCATTATCACTGCCAATGTACCGACAGCCCTTCTTGGAAAGCGTCTTGCTCTGCAATTGCTGTTTCGCTCTGAACACCCAGAAGCCCCACAAGAGTTAACCTTTGTAAAACCTTCTATTATCATACCACATATCAAGGAATAGTATACACAAACGGGACCGGAAAATCCAAATAAATTTTCCAGTCCTGTCTACTCAGCCAACAATAAATGATAGGATACCCATATCATTTTCTTGAAGTTTCTGTATATTTTCCTTTAACGAACCCTCTCGCAGTTCCAGCCCATAACGGAATTCGCCGAATCCAGACAAATCCATCTTAAAATTTGTCTCCCATGTGTTATTCATAATCCAACTGTACACAGACCTGTGATTATTCTGCTCTTTATTGTCGCACAACAGAATTGGATGATGTTGCATCTGTCCCATATAAATAAGGGGTGTATCAAATGTATTAATTAATATTCCCTGTGTACCTTTCTGATACAACACCCCCTCATCTGTCATATAATATTCCATATTACTGCCCGGAAGCTGGTCAACACCGGGACGCATAGACGTGCCTCCATTATGAATATAAAGTGTACTGTCTGCCAAATTTAAGCAAAGCGGCAAATAAATACTTTCGATATCCTCATTCAGAGTCTTGGCAATGCGACAAGTAAATTCCAACCGCGGCAATTGCTTGTACATTTTTATAATGACACTTGTATAATATGTCCCTTCCAAATCGAATACAAGTTCTACTTTGTCAAATATTAAACCATGTTCCAATATATTGATATTCTGCAATTTTCCTTGATGTTGTGTTGCGTGAAGTCCTCTGATATTACGTCCCAACAAGCGGCGCTCCTCATAGACTCCACTATTAATCTTTGTGCGTTCATAAACTGGCATAAAAAATTTTTCAAGCCCTTCCTTCAACAGTTCTGTATTATCTTTTTTATTCCAAAATGATACCACTCCTTGCCCAATCTGATAACGAATACAAAACCAGTCATTTTCCAAACGATATGGAAGCTGATACGACTCCTGATCATAGTTATTGACAATATCACGAACCCTCTCTGCGCCTATCCAAGCAGTGCGCGTATACAAATTCTGTGATGGTGCTTCTTGCTCTTCATAAGTAAAAACGCACTCCTCCATTGCATCAAATTCCGCAAGAAAGCTTACTAATACCCCTCTTGGATGCGCAGAAAGCTGTATTGGTACTTCCTTATTTGTCCTTGTGTCCGTCACCTTTACATTCGACAAGGACATTGTCTCTACATAAAATTCTACTGGATACACCCCTTTTTGGCTACTCATGGAAACCGCCTTTACCTGTCCCTTTGTGCTATAATAGCGCAGAATATCTCCCATCAGATGGCACTGTTCACTCTTGCGCAATGCATTGGCCTCATGTATCTTTGATGCATAACTTGTCTTACGAATATCCAAATTTGTTACCATTGTATCATATGGATTTGTAATTGTAGCAGAATGTCCCCATGTATGCTCCGCATAGAGCAATGCATTCTCCTCTCCCACTTCCCGTAATTTTTCGTTACATTTACCAGTCTTTTTTTCCAACTGTTCACAAATATGCGCAAGACGCAAACCTTCCTTATAATGCTTAACTGCATATGGGGTACTTCCTACACCATTTCCCCACCAGTCATTTATGCTGCCTTGATATGTTGGTGCATCTATTACTTTTTCTCGGATTAAATCATAAAGTTCTTGTAATGTTACCATATGAAGTGACACTTCCTCACCAAAACGCAGATTAAAGTCATTTACTGTCGTAATAATATCTGGATTGGCCGGTGCATTATCAGAGAAAACACCACTGACACTCGTAATATAAAAATCATAAGGATAACCGCTCTCTTCATACTCCGCAATGCTCTTACTTAACTTGTCATGCAAAGCATCCAACGCAGTGATATTAACATTTTTACCAAAATAACTTTCAGTCATAAAATTAATATTTTTATTTACTACAATTCCTAATGCATTTCCTAAGTTATAGTGCTCTCCACTCCACACTAAAATCCTGTTGCCATTTTTACCTTCCCAATAGTAAGGGGTCTGATTATGATACAGCGGATACATTCCATGATGTGTATGGATATTCGTAAATAAAAATTCAATTCCATTTTTTATCAAGACATCTCTTGCCCCTAAGGAAATCCCATTAATATCTGCATTCATTGCCGTTTTTATAGAAATATTCTCTGCCTGAAACACCTCTTGCATCCTTGCAGTTTTACGATTGAGCATATTGGCATCCACCAAATCATTAAAATTCAAATATGTGGCAGAGATACCAATATTACCTCTTTTTATCAGTTGAAAAAAATCTGCTTTTTCCTGTTCTTTGGCAGTCTTCAAAAACTGCTCCACACAATAATAGGTTTCACAATTCCACTTAAAATCCTTCTCAAAAGTATTGTTCTGATATCCATTTTTAATAACTGATATCACACTGCGAATATTATTCACCTGATTGTATATAATCTGTTCCTGCAAATCCGTGTACCCTACATCTGTGTGAGAATGATGTACAATGTACACCTTTTTAATCTGTTTTCCCATAAAACATTCCTCGCTTTCTTACAATCATTACATTCTATAACACTGTCAACTTTTTAATGCTCTCCTCACTCGCCATCATACAAAACCTGCATAAAAAAGTCAATAGAATATGTAAATACAAATATATAATTTTTATAATTTGTATTTACATATTTACTTTTTTAATTTATTATTATATAATGTGTGATATGTAATCGTTACGCTGCCTCTATCCATCCGCCTTTAGCAAAGTTTTAGATATTGTTAGTACAAACAACAGCAATTTTGTAGAGACATAAAAAGTAATAATCACAATCGCAGAACATATAAAGAAAGGTTTGACACAATGCCCCCACAATATATTCAAATCGCTGAACAGCTCCGCCACCAGATTATTAGCGGAGAATATCCTATCGGAAGTAAAATTCCAACAGAAAACAAACTGGCGCAATCTCTAAAGGTAAGTCGGCCCACAGTACGTCATGCACTAGATTTGCTCACTGCAGAAGAGCGATTGGTGCGTGTAAAAGGCAGCGGTACGTTTGTGGCACAACCAAAGTTAATCCATGAATCCACTAGCTTTGTAACTGGCTATCGAGAAGAGAGCAGAAAAAAGAACCGTATTCTACATACAAAAGTAATCTGTCTTCAAGCAGAAAAAGCTGGAGAGCGGATTGGCGCAGCCCTAAATCTTAATGCAAATGAAATTGTTACACGTCTGACAAGAATCCGACATCTAGAAAATATGTATGACAATGCACCTGTTGTATACACAACAGTGTATGTGCCACAAAAACTATTTCCAGAAATGATTCAGTTGGATTTCACAGACATCTCTTTCTATGATGCACTAGATAGCAGAAAACTATCTGTCCTCCACGCCTCTCGCAAACTGGAAATTATTATGCCTCCTGTAGAGATTGCAGCGAGTCTTGGCATCACTACTTTTGAACCTACTGCATATATCACTTCCCTCGGGTATACAAAAGACAAACTTGTAATAGAATACACAGAAAGCTACTATCCAGCAAGCCGAAGTAGCTTTCAGATTGAAATTAATCGTTAATTTTTTAGAAAATAAAAAATTCCTAACATTAAAAATCGGAGGTGCTTTATGGAATCGAAAAACGCATTTCGACGTTTCCCTTCTATTAAAATAAATGGTCATGACAAGGATGCTGTTATAGACTGCAATGCTATCTGTTCGCAAATATCTTTGCTTTGTCAGCGGAACACTAAGACTATTATTGTGATAGAATGCTATCCGGGCGTAAATCAGACTGAATTAAAATCATTATTTTCTCCACTTAAAATTAACAGTTTCATCCACAGCGACGATCTCGCATTACCGCCCGCAGAAATTGATGCCCAAATAAAACATGATTTGACAGAGGACCCGGTTTTTGGCATTATGACTACCCGTCGATTAGAAGAATTTTTTCCAACAAAAAAACTAGAGAAAGCCCGCAGCAAAATCAATGATATCCAATCTGGTATTGTATTCATTTATGGCGTGGGTGCTTCTCTTATATGTAAAGGAGACATCCTTATTTTGGCAGATATCACGCGCTGGGAAATCCAACAGCGTTATCGAAACGGGCTATCCAACTGGCGGACAACGCACACAGACCTTCCACGCAATGAAAAATATAAAAGAGGATTTTTTGCCGAATGGCGCTGGGCAGACTGCATTAAGGATAGAATTCTTCCTAAAATAGATTTTTATTTAGATATGACAGTACAGAATGCTCCTGCTATGGTTTCTGGCGACGCCTATCGTGATGCTTTAGAACAAGTAGCAGGTCAACCCTTTCGCATGGTGCCTTACTTTGATCCAGGGGTATGGGGTGGCAACTGGATGAAAACGCATTTTGATCTTCCCGAAAATGGTAGCAACTATGCGTGGAGTTTTGACGGTGTCCCAGAAGAAAACAGTCTTCTATTGGATTTTGGTGGAAAGATGATTCAGACACCAGCTTTAAATCTAGTCTATTCCCACCCACAGAAACTGTTGGGCGATCGTGTTCACGCACGGTTTGGCAAAGAATTTCCTATTCGATTTGACATGTTAGATACTATGAATGGGCAAAATTTATCCCTACAGGTCCATCCTTTAACAGAATATATTCAACAAAATTTCCACATGCACTACACGCAAGATGAAAGCTACTATCTGCTAGACACACAGGGAGACGACGCATGTGTCTATCTGGGAATTCGGACAGGAACTGCTCCCAATGAAATGATACAAGCCTTAAAAGAAGCACAAACAGAAACCAAACCTTTTCCAACCGAAAAGTATATTAATCGCATCCCTGTACAAAAACATGACCATATACTGATCCCCGCTGGAACTGTCCACTGCTCTGGCGCAAATACTATGGTTCTGGAAGTCAGCGCCACACCTTATATCTTTACCTTTAAACTGTGGGATTGGGGACGCCTTGATCTCGACGGCAGACCTCGGCCAATCCACATAGACCACGGCGCAGCAAATATCCAGTGGTACCGCAACACAGAGTGGGTACAAGAAAATCTTGTCAATGTTGTTACACTTGTACATCAGAGTGAACAGGGTACCATTGAGCGCACTGGACTACATGAGCGGGAATTTCTGGACACCTACCGCGTCAGTACATCGGCAACGCTCCCAATTCACAGAAATGGCAGTGTTCATATGCTTAATCTAGTGGAAGGCGCATGTGTCAAACTTATTAGCAAAGATGAGCACTTCGCTCCCTTAGAGCTACACTATGCAGAAACGTGTATTATACCCGAGGCTGCCGGAGCATACCAAATTCATTCTATTGACGGAACTTGTGTGCGTGTTCTTATTGCTTGTGTGCGCAACTAATCCTATATTTTTAATCCTGCGTATTCCAATTAATAGGCACATCTGATATAATAAATTGTATCATCACGAAGATAGCTTATGTTAAAAATTTATAGAAAAACAATAATAACCTTTTTCAGTGTTGGATCTATACTCCTCTTTTGCGCCTGTCAATCCAATACTGAAAAAACTTTCCAACAAGAATTATTGGAGTCAGATTCTATTGAACAAAGCGTAACAGAACAAGCTTCTATAAATGTTTCAGATTCTATCGAACAGATTAATGTATACACAAGTCCCGGCACAAACTATTTATCAATGGAAATTATTGATAAAGATACTATTGAAAAAGCTATTAAAATTGAGTCTGGCCGGATAGAAATTGAAATACAAAGATTTGAGTAGTGGGTCTCTTCCGCTACCCGTTTTTTCGCTCAAATAGTGCACTGACTTCCATTTTATCCACAATCCCTTGTGCATCCACTCCCGGGTGTGTCACATAAATACGACATATCTGTTCCACAAACACACTATCAACACACAACTTTTTTGCAATCTGTTCTATCTTGCGTCCCGCCTGCATCTCTCGAATAATTGTCTCTACTGTTGCCTTTAGATTTTTTTCTTTCATTTCCATAAATATCTCGCTATCTCTGTTTTGCTCCATCAAATCTATTTTTTTAACCCGCCAACTACCACTTTCCTCAACCTCTAAAATAGCCATTGTTACAGGCAGTCGAAAACGTCTTGGTCCACAACTGCCCGGATTCAGATAAAATACACCATCTATGATTTTCTCTTCATATTTGTGTGAATGGCCATAGACAAACAGATCAATTCCATATAACTCTTTTCTCCTGTGCTGCTTATCATGCACCATATAAATTCGCACGCCATACAAGGTAATATCAAGCTCTTTTTGAAGATTTTTCGCCCACGCTTTATCATTATTTCCGCGCACTACATAGACTGGAGCAATTTCCTTTAATGCATCCAATATCTGTTGGCTGTTAAAATCCCCGCCATGAAGAATCGCCTCACAAGTTTGTAAAATTTCCAAAACTTCTGGGCGCAGCATTCCATGTGTGTCTGATATAATTGCAATTTTATGTACTTTCATTATTATTAGAAACTTCCCTTCCTCTCCAATTACAAACAAAACAAAAGATTTGCAAAATTATAGTTTTATCATAACGAGGAATCCCTTAAAATGCAAGAATTACGATTTAATTTCTTTCACACGCACTCTTGTTCCTATGCGACTCAATAGCTCATTGGTAATACTCTCTGCATTTTCCGCTACAGTCGGCGCAGTGATTTCCTTGTCATTCTCCCTGCCAATCAGCGTAGCAGTCATGCCAACACAAATACTAGAAAGTTTTGTTATGTCAATCGCAAGTTGGTCCATACAAATTCTTGCAATAATTGGTGCCAATTGCCCATTAATAAGTACATATTGTTCTTTTCCAGACAGCATTCTCGGAAATCCATCTGCATAACCAATTGACAATATCGCAATACAACAGTCCTTGTCTGCCACAAAAATCCTGCCATACCCCACACTATCCCCTTCTTGCACCTTCCGAATCAAGACAATTTTTGCCTTGAGTGCAAGTACTGGTTTTAGGTCCAATTGCAGTTTTGTTTGTGCGTTTGATGTACTCAAAACGCCATACAAAGAGATACCTGCCCTGACATAATTACATTTAAGTTCTGGATAATTCAACAGCCCATAACTACTTTGAATATGAATTTTAGGAATAGGTACTCCCTGTTTTTTTAATCTATTTATAACTTTATAAAAGATTGCTATCTGCTGCCGCGTGAAAAGAATGTCTTTCTGTGCAAGACTGTCTGCCACACACAGATGTGTGTAAATGCCATTAATTTTAAGATATTTCATTGAAAATACACTAAAAACATTTTGCATTTCTTTTTCAAGGTGCTTGTCAGTCCATACATCAAATCCCAGTCGGTGCATTCCAGTGTCTAACTTAATATTTGTTTTAACTTTACATTTTTGGGCATTTAGCCTATATGCATAGTCATAATCAATTAATGTCTGTGTCAAGTTATACTTTTGAATTACTCTTGCCTGCTCAGGCGGTGTATATCCCAATATTAAAATTTCCCCTTGAATGCCATACTTGCGCAGCGCAATCCCCTCATCTATCGTCGCTACAGCAAATGCCCTGATGCCAATTTTATCCAAGTGCGTTGCAATCTCATACAACCCATGCCCATATGCCTGCGCCTTTACAACCGCCATCAACTCACATTTCGGCGGCATTGCCTTGCTCAATACCTTTACATTGTGTGTCAGATTATCCAGATTGATTTCAATATAAGCCCTGTCTATCTCTGTACCTTGCTTTTTCTTTTTTCCTGTAATTTTGCTCCACAGCATCACTGCTGCCATGCTAAAAAGTACAGACATCACTACTACCGCTCCAAAATGCACAATGCTATTCTCTACAAGAAGTATCTGTACATGCAATGTCTTTGCAGTAAAACGAATTATCACTATTATCATTGGGTGAATAATGTAAATCAAAAGCGAAAGATTCCGCATCCAATTATGACGTTCGCCCCTAAAATGCAATAAGATATGAAACAAAAAGTACATACTTGGTACCAGAAAAAAATACATGCTGTCATGACGTTGTAAATGAAACTGATGTAAAATAATTCCTTCTGCCAACATAAACAGCATCATTAAAACAAACATTATCCTTGCAGTTGTCTGTCCCAAACAGCTCTGGCAATCTGCAGTCCATCCTCCTAATAGAAAAAAAACCGGCGCAAAGAAAACACCATTCCTTGTGTAATCTGATATCTGAAATAAAAGAATATAAAAACCATTCAAAATAGAATTATTTTTTATTAATCCATAATAGCTATCCCCAAATAAACCTATAAAATAGAGTGTTGCCGCCACCACAAACGCCTTATAATAACCTAGCTTCCTCACCAGATACCACGTAATTACCCCACCAATAATCGCAGCAGGCAAATACCATAAATGATACAATGTCCCATCAAACACAATGTCCTTAATAAAATTGGGCAATAAATTCTCCATCTGAAAGTAATGATTGTATATGTTAATTGGAATATAAAGTATAATTGCTATACCATAGATTAACATTGTCTTTTTGACAAATATTCTCAGTTTTTTTGTGTTATATTGGTATCTGGAAATTAGAAAGAAACCTGATGTCATAAAAAAAAATGGAACTGCTATGCGAGCAATCACACGGGTCAGAATAAAATCCCCCCACTCACTATACGTACTAAGCGGCGAAGTATGAATCACAATAATAAGAATCGCCGCAACAATCCGAAACAAATCAATTCCTATATAACTTTTATTTACTGTCTTCATGATTTGTCCTTTCTATCTTCATCAAATCTCTAATGCATCTTCCGCTTGACTTCCATAATCAAATAGGAGATATGATACATCACACAAATGCCTGCCCAATAATCTTATCTATAATTTCCGCAAAATCATATCCTGCTTCCCGCATCATTGCTGGATAACGGCTATGTTGTGTAAAACCCGGTATTGTATTAACTTCATTAAATACAATTTCTTCTTCTGGTGTCAGAAACATGTCCACCCGTGCAAACCCTGCACAGTCTAATACTCTATATATCCGTTTTGCAGCCTCCTTAATCTCCTGCGTCTTTTTTGTTGAAATTCTTGCTGGAACATAAATTGCAGCGTTTTTTAGTGTGTACTTCTCCGTATAATCAAAAAATCCACTGACATTTTCTGCCTTATCCAGCTCAATCTCATCAATCTCCCCAACAATCAACTTGTCAAGTCCACACACTGCACACCCCACCTCAAAGCCGTCAATCGCTTCCTCCAAAATGACACGATTGTCATATTTAAAAGCAAGCGTAATAGCCGGCGCCAAGTGAATCATATCAACCACTTTTGTCACGCCAAAAGACGAACCTGCTCTAACAGGTTTTACAAAGACTGGAAGACCAATATTTTTAACAAAGTCATATGCCTTATTGACCGCAGTATGTTGCATCAGTACCATTGCACGCGGCACACGTACACCAGACAGTTCCACCAATCTGTGTGCCCTATCCTTGTCCATACATAACGCGGCGGACAGTGTACCACAGCCCACCAGCGGAACTCCTGCAAGCTCCACCATACCCTGAATCGTCCCATCTTCGCCATTTCGCCCATGTAATATTGGAAAAACAGCATCTATAGGAATTGATTCTATCTTTACTTGTGTATTTTTCTCATAGAACACCATTAACTTTTGTAACGTTCTATCGGGCGAAAGCATTGCTGGCACACAGTCCGTCTCATTGCACCAAGTATCGTTTTGAATTTTATCCATTTCCCCTGTAAAATAAAACCACTGCCCTTTTTGCGTGATACCGACTGTCACTGGATTATATTTTTTCCTGTCCATATTACCAATCACTGCATATGCCGACTGCAAAGACACTGTGTATTCTGATGATGCACCACCAAAAAGAATTGCAATATTTTTTACGTTTCCCATTCTCTGTCACTCCTCTATCTTAATTAATAAGCCTCAAAAGGTTATACTAAATCAAACAGGAAAGGTTTATCCTCCCCTGCTCACTGCAAAACTCGTGCATAAAAAATCTGCCTTGATACTAAAATTGTATCAAAGCAGGTTTCTTAATGTTTTTCCATTTTCCCTCTTTTTTATAAAGTTTTTCTTCTCAAAATCTTACATTTTTCTTACAGTTCTTCCAACGCACTCTAATCTACTGGAAGCATGACAATAAATACTGTGTTCTCACTTGCGCTCGCCACCGTAATTGTTCCTCCATGCAACTCTACAATTTCCTTCGCGATAGCAAGTCCTAGTCCCGCACCCCCAGTCACTGATGAGCGCGACGCATCCACTCTATAGAACTGCTCAAAGATATGTTCCAGCTTATCCTGCGGAATCGTTTTTCCTCGATTTTTGAGCATCACTTTTAGTTGGTTCCCTTCTATCTGTGCATATAAAAGAATCTCCGTTCCTGTGTAACTATAATTCACTGCATTTCGTATCAGATTATCAAAAACCCGTGCTAACTTGTCCACATCTCCTATCAACATAATATCTGACGCAATCTCCAATTTCCACTCCAAATCCCGTTCCGCCAAAATGGGACGAAATTCACTTGCAAGCTGCTCCAACATACGGCTAAAGTAGATTTGCTCTTTGTCAAGAGTCAGCGTCGTCAGATTAAAACGCGTGATATCAAAAAACTCGTTAATTAGCTCCTCCAACCGCTCTGCCTTTTCCAGTGCAATATTCGTATACCGACAACGCAGCTCCTGCGAAATCTGTGGCTCGTCTCGAAGCAATGTCAAATACCCTATAACGCTTGTAAGAGGCGTTTTTAGATCATGTGCCAAATAGACAATCAAATCATTTTTGCGCTGCTCAGCAAGCTGTGCTTCACTTTTACGTTTTTCTAACATATGCTTAATTGTATTAATTTTTCGCTCTGTCGCAGCAAGTTCCTGTGGTAAAATAACATCGCTTGTATTTTCTGTAACCAACGCATCAATACCTCGATTAATTTCTGTAAAATACTTAATAAAACTATTGAGATAAATCATCTGGGCAACCATCAGCAGGAACAAAACACCCCCCATAAAATACCATTCTCTGTAATTTCGCACCACTTGCCGATATGTTTCCAAAGCCCTGTCATACGCATCTTTTTGCCCAGCATAAATAACACGGCGCAAAAACTCCACTACAAAATCCGCAAATCGTCCACGAATCACAAAATTATATAAAACAGTTATACCAATAATAGATAAAAACATTACAATAACCGAAACCAGAAAAAGCTTGATCTTTAGTTGCTGATAGCTGTCGTCCTTCTTTTTCATTGTTTTTTCAACCTCGTAAACCAAAACTGCTTACTCAATTGTATACCCCACTCCCCAAATTGTCTTAATATATTTGGGGCGCCGCGCAGGTTCTTTCATTTTTTCGCGCAACCTTGCAATATGTGTCATGACTGTATTGTTATTGTCAAGATACTTTTCTCCCCAAACTGCCTCAAATAACCCTTCCGAGGAAACGACTGTACCACGTCTGCTGCACAAATACCACAATATTTCAAACTCAATTGGTGTCAATGTCAAAATTTCTCCATTGAGCAGACATTTATGATTGTCTTTTGAAATATGTAATCCTCTAATGTCTATCTCTTTCTGTGCTGCCACTATTCCCCTTTCAATATTATATTTAGTGTATCGCCGCAACTGCGTTTTGACCCTTGCCACTACTTCCAGTGGATTGAATGGTTTTGTGATATAATCGTCTGCACCAAGTGTCAACCCCATAATCTTATCTTCATCTTCAATCTTGGCTGTAAGCATTATCACTGGATAGAAAAACTTTTCTCGAATTTTTTGGCAGATGTGATACCCATCCATATCTGGCAGCATAATATCCAATATTGCTAAGTCAAGTTCTTTTTCTGCAATACATTTTATCGCATCCATGCCATTATAAAATTTGTAGACAGTATATCCATCATTTTTTAAATAAACTTCTATCAAATCTGCAATTTCTCTCTCATCATCAACCACTAAAATTCTTTCACCCACAATGCTCTGCCTCCAAATATATGATATAAACTTTTAAAGTCTTTCGATCTTTTTTCGCTTTGTCATTTATTCTATCATGATTGAAACGATATCACAAGGCAGGATTTTATTATATCACGACAGATAAAATCTGCCGTGAGTATCGCGCCAACCGCAGCCGCAAAGCGGCATATTTCCTCATGCCGCACACAAATTGCTAAATAACATCTATTTGGCACATGCTTTTCATAGCTTTTGCATACTCATGAAAAGTAACTTTAACTATTTCTTATATTCACTTCCTCTGTTAAATAATTAGAAATACTTACTCTTGTACCCGGTCGCTCAGAAAGGAAGATATGAGCAATAATTTCTTCATATGGTCGATTTTGTATTGTGTCCACTTTCCCAACAATCGTCGTAATCACAAAATCCTCAACAATTGAATCTGCTGTTTCCAAAAGAAAATGTTGCATTGCAGCAGTAAAATGTTTCCCTTCCTGTGGTATAAATTTATACTTTATCAAATTATTTTCTATAAGAACTTCCAATGTTCCTATTACTTCATTCCATATTTGATATTTAAGTTTCCATGTTCTATCTCTGTCCACATTTTCCAAGCAAAGTGACCGAAAATTATCTGACATTCGATTAAATCGACATTTAGACATTATAATTTTTTCCATCCTATGCTCTGCATTCCCACCATCAAGGAGTGCAAGCCCAAATTCATCTGACGCCCCTTCATCTGCTCCATAAATATGGGCAGACCAATGTGCATTCATCATCTCATCTTCATTTAACGACTTACCAACAGCATCTTCAATTAATAATGAATCTTTTGTCAGTTGTTGCTTTATCTCTGTCGCATAATGCCATGCCCAAGAAATCAGGTTACCAAAAACATTTTTGTTCTCAAATGTTACTGCAACATTATTGCTCGCATTGAAACCAAGCAGCCCAAAGCGTCTATCGGCTGAAGCATTACATCCTGTTGGCATATATGGTTCCAAAGCTAATGTGTTCAATACGCTCTGTTCACTTTTAATCTGTTCAAAACGGTATTGCAAATCCTCTATAGCCATTTCTAGTGCTATCTTTTTATCCTCTTTCAAGCGACTTGCTTCAACCCCTCTATCTAAATTCTCTAATCTCCCATTTATAATTTCATATATCAATCTAATTGAACGGAAGGTATCTGTTCCCATCATTACTAATGATAAGCCTTCTTCATTAACTTGATACCGATTAAATAGTTCATCTAATCGCGTCTTATTTTGTTGAAATTCATCCTCTGTTGCATCTGAGCTTTCTGACCCCAATTTTTGTAAATACCATTTAGCGATAGATATCACGTTTTCAAGCATATTATATTGTATCCGCAAACGCGCTTCTGCCTTTTGTTTATTATCCACAGAACGAATCAATTGCCCTTCTTCGTTCAATTTCAAATTTCCGTATATCTCTCTTTCCCGCGTAGGAGCAGAAGACCAAAAAAAACTTAGCATTTGCCCAAAACTTCTTTCTCCAAAAGGAATTACTTCCGTTATTCTACGAACTGGTCTTTGATAAATTTTCGGGATTTTCCCTTGCCCATATTTTACAAAATGTCCTTCAGGACAATCTACTATCTCTCCTTTCGGTTCAATACCTATTTTTTTTAAATTATCCTTTAAATCCACATCACCAACAATCCTATTGATATACAACGATGCTGGCTCGCCATCTTTTACCATCAAACATCTGTGCCCCTCCTCTGCTCCTTCCTCTGCTGGTGCTGATAGCGTATAGCCATTATTTTTCACATATCGCTGAATTGGCAAATGTGCTTCTTCATTCTCCTTATCAAACATATATCGCGGCACTGCTTGGTTTTCTATAAAATACCTATTTGTTTCTAGTTTTTCCTGTTTTTTGGATTTATCACTACAAAAATCAAATTTCTTAGAATTCTTGAACAATTTCTTATTTCTTTGTGAAAACATAAAACCTCCAAAAACCTAGAAAGCACAAACATAGCGTTTCTCTAGCGGTGTACCCATTTCCCAAATAAAGTCTTTTTATAGTTACGCAATTCTTCTTTTGCCCGTGCATTATCTCCCGCTTTTCTTAAATAATCAACTGCCTTTGGAATATCTGCGCTAACCCCTAAGCCTCGACCATAAATAAAGCCCAACATATAAAATGCATTTGTATTATTCCAATCTACCTGTTCCAGATACATTCTTGCTCTGCCATAATCCTGAAGAGTACCCCAGCCTTCAAAACAGCACTCCCCTAAATAAAATACGCCCCATCTGCTACCTTTCTCATATGCATAAGAAAACATCTGAAACGCTTTTTCATAATCTTTGGAAACGCCCTTACCTTTATAATATGCTTTACCCATTCTATCATAACTGTCAATGTCTCCCATAGAAATGCCTTTTTGGAAGCATTCCACAGCATAGACTGCATCCTCTGGCGTGCCAATTCCTTCAAAATAACAGCGCCCGACCTCAGACCATGCATCTGGCTGCCCGCCTTCTGCTGACTCCCTGTACCAATGTAATGCCTCTTCTTTCCTTCCTGCCTCCTCCAAATGTTCTGCGTAAATACGCTGATGAAGCGGATGGCCATACTCTGCCCCAATCTTCCATAAATCCTTGGCTTTTTGCGGCTGTGGTAAAATAATATCCTCATCCCCCTTAGTATAATACTGATTCAAATTACTTGCAGCCGAGTACATTCCGCCCCGCAACGCTTTCAAAAACCAGTCCTCACACTTAGAAATATTGCTTTTCATAAATGATTTTAAAGCAATTGGATCGGAAAATGATTCCATATCTATATTTTGGATTCGAATAAAATCCCACCAAAAATATGTATTGCCCACAACATACTGACAAAACGCATCTCCTGTCTCTGCCAGCTCCAATACCTCATCAAATGCCTCCTTCAAATTCGCAAACGGCATTTTCGCTTCCAGTTCTGGTGTCAACTCTCCACAGCGTATCGCTACCAACACTCCTAATGCACTTCCCTGTTCCACCGATTTATGCATCAGAGCAGTTGCACGGTCATCATCCTCTGGGAAACCATGCCCACTCCATACATACTGATGGCCGCACATACACCGTGCTAGTATACAAGTCGCATCTCCATCGCCGGCAGCGGATGCTCTTTCCAAAAGTGCAAGTGCTTCTTTTCCTTTCCCTGTTCTCTCATTGTAATAAATATCTTGCAATGCCTGTTTTACTTCCGTACTTAACATTTTTCCCATTGTATACATTCTCCTTTTTATAAATACAGCCTCTTAAAAGTCAAAAATATCATCAAAACGTTGATTCATTCACTTTGTTTGACATTATAACTTGTATCTAACAATACTATTTTAACCATTTTTCTAAACGAATGTCAATATTTTGATAAATAGAGTTATCATTCATATCCAATGTCAGTTATCTTGAAAATGCCTTTTTAATGATGTAAAAGGTGCTAATAGCCCCGGCATTTATCAAGGTTGCTTAACTAATTGACATTGTCCATGAAAAGTAGCTAAATAGATACTCCGTTTGACTCTTTTAATTTTGTATTTAATCCAAATAATACTATAAAATACTTTACTTTCAAAAAAATCAATAACTGTATCAATTTGACATTATTATATTTTAGGTGCAATGAAAATATATTATTAGAAAGCAACAAAAAAGCACTAGATATAAGGGTTTTATCCCCCATATCCGGTGCTCTTTATTGTGTATCTTGTTACTTATTTGTAATTGACGATCTTTCCAAAATCAGCCTTTAAGCTTGCACCACCTACAAGCCCACCGTCAATATCTGGCTGTGCAAAAAGTTCTGCTGCATTTCCTGCATTGACAGAACCACCGTATTGGATACGAACCGCCTCTGCTGTCGCAGTATCATACATCTCAGCAATGCAGTCACGAATTCCCTTGCAAACTTCCTGCGCCTGTTCTGTCGTTGCGGTCTTGCCTGTACCAATGGCCCAGATTGGCTCATATGCAATCACTAAATTCTTTACTTGGTCGGCTGTAATACCAACAAGATCAGATTTAATCTGCAATCGAATCCAATCCATTGTCACACCCATCTCTCTTTGTTCAAGAGATTCTCCACAGCAAAGAATTGGTGTTAAACCATGCTCAAATGCCTTTGCAACCTTCTTATTAAGAAATGCATCCTCTTCCTTAAAATAGTCACGACGCTCAGAATGCCCAATAATAACATACTTCACACCTGCATCTACCAACATTCCCGGTGCAATCTCGCCTGTGAACGCGCCTTTTTCCTCAATATACATATTCTCTGCGCCGACTTCGACATTCGTACCTTTAACCGCTTCTACAACTGGAACTATATCAATTGCCGGCACACAATATACTACATCAACATCATCGGACTTTACCAAATCTTTTAATTCCTCAACCAACTTAACAGCCTCACTGGGAGTCATATTCATCTTCCAGTTGCCGGCTACAATTTTTCTTCTTGCCATTTTATATTCTCCTCACTATTCTGCACTGTTTCGCGATTTAGCAAATGCTCTCTTTACATTGGGTTTATTATTTGTCATCTGCTGCAACAACACCCGGCAGCTCCTTGCCTTCCAAAAATTCAAGAGAAGCGCCGCCGCCCGTAGAAATATGACTCATCTTATCCGCAAAGCCTAACTGATTAACTGCTGCTGCGGAATCACCACCGCCGATAATTGTAGTAGCCTCTGTCTCTGCCAACGCCTTTGCCACAGCAATTGTTCCCTTTGCCAATGTTGGATTCTCAAATACACCCATCGGTCCATTCCATACAACTGTCTTTGCTGATTTTACAGCATCTGCAAAGAGTTCTGCTGTCTTTGTACCAATGTCAAGACCTTCTTTGCCTGCTGGGATCTTGTCCGCATCAACTATTTCTACTGCAATTTCTGCATCAATAGGATTTGGGAAGCTGTCTGCAACTGTAGTATCAATTGGAAGAAGAAGCTTCTTGCCAAGCTTTTCAGCCTTTTCCATCATTTCCTTACAGTAATCAATCTTCTCATCATCTACCAGAGAATTTCCAATTTCATAACCTTTTGCCTTTAAGAAGGTAAATGCCATACCGCCACCGATAATCAAAGTATCACACTTCTCTAGTAAGTTATTGATAACATTTAACTTGTCAGCAACTTTAGCGCCGCCAAGAATCGCCACAAATGGTCTTACCGGATTCTCCACTGCATTGCCAAGGAAATCAATCTCTTTCTGCATTAAGTATCCAACAGCATTTTCACCGCCTTTTGCAGTGATAAACTTTGTGACACCCTCAACAGATGCATGTGCTCTATGAGAAGAACCAAACGCATCACATACATACAAATCAGCGAGTTCTGCAAGCTCTTTGCTAAACTCCTCACCGTTCTTTGTCTCTTCCTTGCCGCGGAACCGTGTATTCTGTAACAGTATAACATCACCCTCGTTCATTGCTGCCACTGCATCCGTTGTATCTTTGCCTGTTACATTATAGTCAGAAATAAATTTTACTTCTTTTCCAAGTTTCTCTGAGAGTCTCTTTGCAACTGGAGCCAATGACTCACCCTCGTTTGGTCCATTCTTTACTTTTCCTAAATGAGAGCAGAGAATTACCTTTCCGCCGTCCTTAATCAACTTATTGATTGTGGGAAGTGCTGCTACAATACGTGTCTCGTCTGTAATCTCACCATTTTTGAGTGGTACATTAAAATCACATCTCACAAGCACTCTTTTTCCTTTTGCGTTAATATCATCAACTGATTTCTTATTCAATCCCATTTTAATATCCTCCAATATCTTTTTACATTTGGGCAGTGATACCCTTTTATTGCCACCTCTCACATAAAATCAAGCAAGTACATTTTATCATTATAGTAGAATAATTTCCCTATGAATCCTTATGTTGTACAAAAATAGGTCCGGTCCTTAAGACCGGACCCTTAATAGGTCTTTTCTAACAAATTAAGCTAACTCTGAGAAGTACTTAATTGTACGAACCATCTGAGATGTGTAGCTGTTCTCATTGTCATACCAAGATACAACTTGTACCTCATACTGGTCATCAGAAATCTTATTTACCATTGTCTGTGTTGCATCAAACAGGGAACCAAATCTCATTCCAATTACGTCAGAAGAAACAATCTCATCCTCGTTGTATCCGAAAGACTCATTTGCTGCTGCCTTCATTGCTGCATTGATGCCCTCTTTTGTCACATCAGCCTTATTTACTACTGCTGTCAAGATTGTAGTAGAACCTGTCGGTGTCGGAACACGCTGTGCAGAACCAATAAGCTTGCCGTTCAACTCCGGAATAACTAATCCGATTGCCTTTGCAGCACCTGTGCTGTTTGGAACGATATTTACTGCTGCTGCTCTAGATCTTCTCAGGTCACCCTTTCTCTGAGGTCCGTCAAGTGTCATCTGATCACCTGTATAAGCATGAATTGTCACCATGATACCAGACTGAATTGGTGCATATTTGTTAAGTGCATCTGCCATAGGTGCCAGACAGTTTGTTGTACAAGAGGCTGCTGAAATAATTGTATCAGATGCCTTCAATGTCTCATGGTTTGTATTGTATACAATTGTAGGAAGATCGTTTCCAGCCGGAGCAGAGATAACAACCTTGCGAGCACCAGCATTGATATGTGCCTGAGCTTTATCCTTGCTTGTATAGAATCCTGAACACTCTAATACAACGTCAACTTTTAAATCTCCCCAAGGGCAGTTGTTTGCATCAGGAAAAGCATAAATCTTAATCTCTTTTCCATCCACTGTGATAGAATCCTCGCCTGCAGAAACCTTGTCCGCCAGCTCATATTTTCCCTGTGAAGAATCATACTTCAATAGATGTGCCAACATCTTAGGACTTGTCAAATCGTTGATTGCAACTACTTCATATCCCTCTGCATTGAACATCTGTCTAAATGCAAGACGACCAATACGACCAAAACCATTGATTGCTACTCTTACTGCCATGTTATTTTCCTCCTAAAATAGATAATATTATTTTATCATCTTTCTCTTGTCCCCAAATTACACACAGATATCACTTAGTCTCTGACCCAATTATAATTTTATACAGAAAAACTGTTAAAAAGGTCATGTATTTTGACAGATTGTGTAAAATGCTTGACAAAATTTTATCAACAAATTTATTTTACCTAATTATGGCATAAAATTCAAGACATATTTTGAAAAAATCCTAAAAAGTTGTGTAAAATTTTTGATAAAAAATTTTAATATTTTTTAATCATATTTTTTATAGGATTCTATTATATTCTATGTTAAAATGAGAAATAGACTTTTATATTCTCTATAGAATCACTCTTATATATGCTTTTTGTGCAAAAATTTTCTCGCAACACAAATAGAAGAACCATCAAGAGTTTATTTATTTGACAAAGGAGGATTTCACATGGCAATTAAAGCCGATTTTCATATGCACACAAGTTTTTCCGGGGACAGTAACGTCCCAATGGAAGAAATGATACAGCGTGCTATCGCACTTGGACTCACACATATTTGCATCACCGAACATTATGATCCCGATTATATCTATGTACCAGGACAGCACGCAATTTTTGAACTCAATATTGACTCCTATCTATATGAACTCTTAAAATTGCGCGAAAAATATAAATCCCAAATTACCGTGGGCTTTGGTGTCGAACTTGGCTTACAACCCCATTTAAAACGTCTTCTAGCAGTGTATGCCAAGTCCCATGATTTTGATTTTATTATTGGCTCCTCACATTTGTGCAATCGAAAAGATCCCTATTATCCTGCCTTTTTTGAAGGACGCAGCGAGGACGAGGCACATCACGAATATTTTACATCTGTGTTAGAATGTGTTAAGACTCTTCCTTATTTTGATGTTTATGGCCATCTGGACTATGTGGTGCGCTATGGTCCTACCAAAAACGAACAGTACACTTACGCAAAGCATGCTGATGTTATCAATAAAATTTTATCTCACCTTATTGAAAACGAAAAAGGGATAGAAGTTAATACAAATGGGTTCCGCGCCGGACTCAATCAGCCAAATCCTTGTATTGATATTCTAAAGCAATACCGCAAAATGGGCGGAGAAATCATTACTGTTGGTTCTGACGCACACAAGTCTAGCGAAATCGCACATGAGTTTAATCAAACATGCGAACTTCTATTGACATGTGGTTTTAAATACTATTGTGTTTTTCAATCTCATATACCAGAATATTTAAAACTCTAAACAACTGTTTGGAAATCACTGTATGATTGTCCCTCCACCAAAAACATAATCATCCATGTAAAACACAACTGCCTGTCCGGGTGTGACTGCCCTGACGGGCTTTTTAAAATGACATTTTACTTTTCCGTCCGCCAGCTTCTCAATCACACAAGTTTCCCCTGCATGGGAATAGCGAATCTTTGCCATCACCTCCACAGATTCTGTGATATCCTCAACTGCCATAAAATGCAAATCATTGCACAACAGCACATCCGTCCATACTTCCTTTGCTTCCCCTATCACAACCTCATTTGTTTCTGGCCGAATCCCTGTCACAAAAACAGGGTGTCCCATCGCAAGATTCAGCCCTTTGCGTTGACCCACAGTGTAATGTATAATTCCCTTGTGCCGACCGAGGCTTTCCCCAGATGCTGTCACAAAATTTCCCGGCGGTGGCACACGCTCCCCCGCCTCTTTCCGAACCACTGCCGCATAGTCGTTATCTGGCACAAAGCAGATATCCTGACTGTCTGGCTTTGCTGCGACAGGAAGTTCTAATTGCTTGGCAAGTGCTCTAATCTCGTCTTTTTTATACTCACCTACTGGCATTAGCGTATGCGCAAGTTGATATTGTGTGAGACTATAAAGCGCATAAGTTTGGTCTTTTCGGGCAGTGACCGAACTGCGTACTACATATCTGCCATTTTCAAGCTGTGCAATACGCGCATAATGTCCTGTCGCAATATAATCCGCTCCTAATTCCAAACTCCGCCGCAACAATGCCTCCCACTTTACATGCCTGTTACAAAGAATACAAGGATTTGGTGTTCTGCCGCGCAGATATTCCTCCACAAAAGGATTTATAACACAGTCTCGAAACGTCTTCTTGAAATTCAACACATAAAATGGTATTTCAAGTTTTGCGGCAACTCGCCTCGCATCATCCACCGCGCTCAAACCACAGCAGCCTCCATTTTCTTCAATTTCTTGTGTCTCCTCATCCTGCCAAATTTGCATTGTCACCCCAATGACATCGTATCCCTGTTCTTTTAACAGATATGCTGCCACGGATGAATCCACCCCGCCCGACATGCCAACTACTACTTTTTTCCCCATAACCATTTCCGCCTTTCTTTCATGGATAATAACACTCCCTCTCAATCCTGTCAAGGCAGAGACATATTTATAAAATTTTTCCATACATTATAGAAAATACACATGTTGGAGTCACCTTATGTCAAACATATCTACACCAAAACTCCGCAGTTATCTTAATCCCAGATATCTAAAAAATCCCATTGTCACTGGTACCTTTTTCCTCACTGCTGCAGGCATTGTCACAAAATTGATTGGATTCTTTTATCGTATCTTCCTCTCAAGAACTTTTAATGAAGAAAGTCTTGGCATTTTCGGTCTGATTGGTCCTGTGATGATGCTTGTGCACGCTGTCTGTGCCGCTGGTATCCAGAATGCCATCACACGGTTTGTCGCCGCCTCAAAGAAGAACAGAACTGTGGATGCTTATAGCTTTCTTTTCACTGGAATTGCAATATCCGCTATTCTCTCTGGCACTATGGCTTATCTTATTTTTAACCATGCACCTTATATCGCAATCCAGTTAATTGGTGAACGGCGATGCATTCCTCTACTACGCATCTGTGCGCTTTCCTTTCCTCTTGCCACGCTCCATTCGTGCATTAATGGATTTTTCTATGGGCAAAAAAGAGCCGCTATCCCGGCGTGGTCCATGATTATAGAACAGACTTGTCGCGTAGTCACTGTTTATATTTTATGTCGTCTTTCTATTGAATCTGACCTAAATATCTCACTGTCATTTATCTGTATAGGGCTACTTGTAGGCGAATTTTCTTCTGCATTATTCTCCTGCTTCATGCTTGCAATCCGACAGGACAAAACAGACTTTCGCATCCGCAGAGCACTTTCTTTTCAAAAGGGTAAATCTATAGTATCCCTCGCGCTGCCAATCAGTCTCAATAGAATCTGTATTAGCTTTATCTCCTCTGTAGAAACGATACAACTTCCTAAAATGCTTGTTGCCAGCGGTCTAAGCTCCTCCTCAGCGCTGTCGTTATATGGCGTTTTCTCAGGAATGGCAATTCCGCTCATTATGTTTCCAAGTGCCTTCACAAGTTCTGTTGCCTCCCTTCTACTCCCTTCTGTATCGGAAGCACAAGCACAAGGCAATAATAGGCGAATACGAAAGATCATCTATCTGACAATTGGTTTTTGTTTTCTGCTTGGAGTCTGCTGTTTTCTATTTTTCTTTACATTTGCAGATTTGCTTGGAGAAATGCTTTTTGGCAGCAATATTGCCGCAAGCCAGATTCGCGCACTTTCTTTTGTATGTCCTTTTCTGTATATGTCAGGCACACTTTGCAGCATTCTTCATGGACTTGGCAAAACTGGTATCACTTTTCTTTTCAATATGTCAAGTATCTCGTTACGTCTTGTATTTGTACTTTTCGTGGTTCCTACAGTTGGATTTTCCGGCTATATCTATGGCACGCTCTGTAGTCAGATTTTTTTTGATTTTCTAATTATTCTTGCTTTACGGCGCTATATGTTATATGATAAAAACTAGTATTTCATCCAATCATAAATTAGAATTGCGAACCCCTTGTTTTGCATCATTGCGTCGTTAAAATTTTTAGACAATGCCACCGACAACGCTGTACTAGCGTTTATTGCTTCTACGAAAGGAGTTTAACAAATGAGTTTTGAATTTATAAAAAAACTTCCAACGCCTGATCAAATTCGGGAGGAATATCCTGTTCCTGATGTGATGCAAGCGTTAAAGAAAAAGAGAGATCAAGAAATTTGCGATGTCTTTACCGGCAAGTCAGACAAATTTTTAGTGATTATAGGTCCTTGCTCTGCCGACAATGAAGACGCTGTATGTGAGTATGTGTCAAGACTTGCAAAAGTCAATGACAAAGTTAATGATAAGCTAATCCTTGTCCCGCGAATATACACCAATAAACCACGGACAACTGGCGATGGTTACAAGGGTATCATTCATCAGCCGGACCCGGAAAAAGGCACTGACTTCCTCAAAGGTATTATTGCTATGAGAAAAATGCACCTGCGTGTTATGAGTGAATCTGGGCTCACTGCCGCGGACGAGATGCTCTATCCCGAAAACTGGGGTTATGTATCCGATATTCTCTCTTATGTGGCAATTGGCGCTCGCTCTGTTGAAGACCAACAACATCGGCTTGTTGTCAGCGGCTTTGATGTACCCGCAGGAATGAAAAATCCAACAAGTGGCGATTTAAGCGTAATGCTTAACTCTGTATACGCCGCGCAACATCCTCATCCTTTTATTTACCGCGGTTGGGAAGTAAATACCACTGGAAACCCACTCGCGCATACAATCTTGCGTGGTGCAGTTAATAAACACGGCAATAATATTCCCAATTACCACTATGAGGACCTAATGCTTCTGTTAGAAAAATACAACGAGCGCGACCTTGTGAACCGAGCATGTATTGTCGACGCAAATCATAGTAATTCCAACAAGCAATTTAAAGAACAGATTCGCATTGTCCACGAGATTATGCACTCCCGCCGTACAAACGACGAGCTGGCAAATCTAGTGAAGGGAGTAATGGTCGAAAGCTATATTAAGGAAGGATGTCAAAAGATTGGAGAACATATTTATGGGAAATCTATCACAGACCCTTGCCTTGGCTGGAAAGATACAGAAGATTTAATTTATAGAATTGCAGATTTTATTTAACACGTGCACGGGTCTGCACACTCAAGTAGGGAAGTCTCATCTTCCCTACTCACGTACCGGACGTCCGTCAACCCTGCTGACATACTTCATTTGGACGCCCATATGCATAAAAATCCACTCTTTGCAATATATTTATTGTCAAAGAGTGGATTTTCAATGCCATCTTATCCTCTTGGATGCGCTTTTGCGTACACTTCTCGAATACGGTTGTGTGTCAAATTCGTATACACTTGTGTTGTCGAAATATCAGAATGACCAAGCATTTCCTGAACACTTCTTAAATCTGCACCATTCTCTACCAAGTGCGCAGCAAAAGAATGGCGGAGTGTATGCGGTGTAATGTCAGCCACAATACCAGCTTTCTTTGCATAATACTTAATCAGCTTCCAAAATCCTTGTCTGCTCATCGGCTGACCCGAACAATTTACAAACAAGATATCCGAATGCAAATCAAAAAGCATAACATCACGCGCTTTCTCCAGATAATTTGTCATTGCTTTTTTTGCAGCAGCTCCGAACGGAATCACTCTCTCTCTGCTGCCATCTCTGCAGATAATAAATCCCATCTGCATATTCACATCGGAAACCTTTAGGGTAATCAGTTCCGTAACGCGGATTCCTGTCGCGTATAAAAGCTCCAACATTGCCTTATCACGAATTTCTTTGGGAGTATCTCCCCTTGGCTGCTCCAGAAGCCAAATTACTTCCTCTGGAGTCAAAATCTCAGGCATCTTTTTCTCAATCTTTGGTGCTTTCAACCCATCAGACACATCTTTTTCTAGAATGCCCTCCTTGCACAGATAATGAAAGAAAGCCTTTATAGAAGCGACATTTCTGGATATGGTTGCAGCCGCAAAATGATTGTCACCTAAATACACAATATAGGATTTCAGGTCCTCCGATGTAATGCCATTCACATCATTGATACCCTTTTCTTCTAAATACTGGCGCAGCTTGCCTAAATCCCTCTTGTACGATAATTCAGTATTGTTAGAAGTTTTCTTTATATTATGTAAATAAGAAATAAAACTATTAATTTCTTTTTCCATAAATTTTGAAAAACCTCCTAAAAGATTTAATTTACCCCTTATGCCTGTTTTTATTATATATTGAATTTTACATAAAATCAAATGTTTTTTCAGAAAATTTCAAATTTTTTTTAATTTTTTTCAAACAACTTTATTTTTAAGCATAAATTGCGCCTATTGTTCCTATTTTTACAATTGTTTGTTCATCAAAAAAATAATGCCATTTTCCGCATAATTTCAGGATTTATATAGATTTCACATAATATACCAATGCCAAAAATTAGCAATATTAACAATATTGTTTTGAAGGACTCTATCCTTTGATGTAGCTTTTTATTTTTTATGGTCTCCTCATTATGACAACATTTTGTGTTACTTAACCAGTATTTACGAAACACAATCAAAAAAACCATGCAATAAAAGATGCCATGTGGTAAAAACATTGAGAACATCAAAAAAATACCTTTTATCCCATATTGATATACCAGCGAAAATATTAACAACCCAGCTTCAAATCCACACCAGCCCATAATAGAATATGCCAGCAGACCGCCAATACTACTCAATGCACAAATCACAATAAAAAGAAGTTGTTTTATCCGAAGTCCTAACGTATACATTAGAAATCCTGACTGATTGACCTCAAAGCTCTGCATTAATAACAAATGTTCTCTATCTAGCAGGCTTTTTTCATCAGAACTTTGCCCTCCTGATAAATAAAAAAATACCATGCCTATACAAAATCCTGTAAGAAATACAAGTACTCTGTTATCAAGCATCGTATTTTTATAATGCAGCTTTCTATAATCAATATATGCGTCATTGTCCTGCTCGACACGATATACTACTTGCTCCTCCATTTGTTCTTCTACGTCAAATTTATTCATCCAACATTTCACCCATATTTACTCCTTACTTTAATATATGGACTACTCTGCCACTTTATGAAAGTTTACTGTTTCTTATTTTTATATGCTAGAATCGCCGCAATTGTTTTTGCATCTTCAATTGTTCCTTCATATATCATACCTTCAAGTTCCTCAATCGTATGAATCTCCACATCTACAAATTCATCTTCATCAAGATGTTGCGCTGTCTTTTGCAGTTCTGAAGCCAGATAAATATCAATCTTCTCATTGCAAAATGCCACTGTTGTACGAATTGTAAGCAATTTCTCAATCTTTCCACACCGATATCCAGTTTCTTCCTCTAACTCTCTCACCGCAGCATCAATTGTTGGCTCCCCAGGATTTAATCCGCCAGCAGGTATCTCTAATGTAAACCTGTCCAAAGCATTGCGATACTGTTTAACCATCACAATTCTATCATCATCCAGCACACCAATCGCCGCAGCAGCGCCATTATGCCCTATAAAATCATACTGTTCTACCTTGCCATCTGGCAGGATTACAGTATCTTTATAATAATTTATAATACTTCCCTTATATTGTAGTTCTCTTTTTACCCTCTTTATTTCTGTATTCATATAAAACCCTCTAATCTTTCTATATATCGCATGCGCTTAAGGAACTGTAAAAGACAAGTAATACCAATCTTAAACTTTGCTTACAAATCTTCCTTTCAGTGTCCGTGGCTTTCTTCCCTACTCGCTGCAATGTCATGTAATGACGTATTTTCTCCACATCGGCTTACGCATAAGAAAACCATCAAAATCTCTTTCGATTTTGATGGTTTATAATGCTCATATTAATTATTTCGCATACTCAACGACACGTGATTCCCTGATAACATTCACCTTAATCTGTCCCGGATATTCAAGCTCTGCTTCAATCTGCTTAGAAATATCACGTGCCAGCAATATCATGTCGGAATCATTAATCTGCTCAGGAACTACCATTACCCGAACCTCTCTACCTGCCTGAATAGCAAAAGATTTGTCGACACCTTTAAAATTGTTGGTTATTTCTTCCAGTTGTTTCAACCTAGTTGTATATGTTTCGAGTGTTTCACGTCTTGCTCCCGGTCTCGCAGCCGAAATGGTATCCGCAGCCTGAACCAGACAGGCAATCAATGAGCGAGCCTCCACATCACCATGATGGGATTCGACCGCATTGATAACAATCTGAGACTCCTTATACTTTCTGCACAATTCTGCCCCCAATTGTATATGCGATCCTTCCATCTCATGGTCCACTGCCTTGCCGATATCATGCAACAAACCAGCCCTCTTTGCCATTCTGACATCAAATCCCATTTCTGCAGCAAGCAGCCCAGTGAGATGCGCTACCTCAATGGAATGCTTCAATGCATTCTGACCATAACTCGTCCGAAACTTCATTTTGCCCAGAAGTTTTACTAATTCTGGATGAATGCCATGTACACCAACCTCCAAGGTCGCTGCTTCGCCCTCCTCCTTAATCATCACTTCAACTTCCCGTTGGGCTTTCTCAACCATCTCCTCAATCCTTGCTGGATGAATGCGTCCATCCACAATAAGCTTCTCAAGTGCAATTCTGGCAATCTCTCTCCTAATCGGATCAAACCCTGAGAGAATCACTGCTTCTGGCGTATCATCAATAATCAGTTCAACACCTGTCAGTGTTTCCAAAGTCCTGATATTACGTCCTTCCCTGCCAATAATTCTGCCTTTCATCTCATCGTTTGGAAGCTGTACAACGGAAATGGTCGTCTCGGAAACATGGTCCGCAGCACACTTTTGAATCGCTGTGATAACATACTCTTTTGCCTTCTTATCAGCTTCTTCCTTCGCTCTGCTTTCCATTTCCTTGATCATCACTGCTGTTTCATGTTTTACTTCGTCTTCAACAATTTTTAATAAATGCTCTTTTGCCTGTTCAGAGGTTAATCCTGAAATCCGTTCCAGTTCCTGTATCCGCTCTTCGTTCAGTCTTGCAACAACTGCCGATTGCTTTGCAAGCTCTTCTTCCCGTGCAACAAGGGTGGCTTCTTTCCTTTCAATTGTTTCTGCCTTCTTGTCAATGCTCTCCTCTTTCTGCTGAACACGTCTCTCGTAGCGCTGTGCTTCCGCCCTGCGCTCCTTGATTTCCTTGTCAAGTTCATTCTTGGTCTTAATGGATTCCTCCTTAATCTCAAGAAGTCCCTCTCGCTTTTTTGTCTCAGCCGTCTTTAGAGCTTCATCAACAATTTCCCTCGCCTTGTCCTCAGCATTTCCAATAGTAGTCTCTACATTCTTCTTGTAATTTGAAAATGCAAAAAAACAGCCTGCTACACATACCGCAATGATGACAACTGCTTCTAGTACGTAGTATAGCATGTACAGGAGCACCTCCTTATTAAATTTTCATTGTGCAACTGTTCAGTGCCTCCACAGTTTCCTGCTCAACGCTGAAATCTATAAAGTATTCCGAATAGTCACTGTATTGTATCTTTACAGATACTACAACATACTAATTTTACTCTTTTAATCAGGCTGTGTCAAGCATTTATTCTTTTTTAAGCGTCAAAGCTATCTTGTATTCCACGAACCGCGCCAATTACATGATTGATATCTTCCATTGCAAAACCCTTGCGATAAAGAAATGCCGCCATTTTTTGACAGTCTGCATAAGTGGCGTTCTGCCTGTCAAAATGCTTTTTTTCAAGAAGCTTTTCCATCAAGTCTCGCTCTTGTATTATGTCTTCCTCCTCCGAGCACTGTGCATATACCTCACTAATTTGATCTTTAGATATACCCTTTTGCAAGAGCGCTTTCTCTATCTGCCTTCTGCTCTTTGTCTGTGCTGCAGACATAATATAAGACTTGGCATATTGAAAATCATCGACATAGCCAAACGAAACAACATATGCTGTCGCATTTTCAATGACGATCTCTGGATATCCTCCCTGACGAAGCTTTGACACAAGTTGGTACATTGTATAATCTCTGCTCTTTAACAGATTCATGCACCGAAGCTTCGCCCGCTTTAGCAGTACTTCATTTATAATCCTGTTGTAGAGTTCCTCTGATAGACTGCCATCCTTTTCAAGCGCAAATTTTTGAATCTCGCCTTTATAAAGCACAAAGGTTACTCCATTGTCAACACAAACTTTCGCTTTTGTTGCAGTTACTTCCACAATATCTGTAATTATCATTTTCTTGTCCTGACTCTACTCAGCAATTGTTGTTTCTGTAGCCTCTGTCTTTGAAGATTTGGCTTTGCTCTTGCCCTCGGATTTTTCAGGTGTTGTGGTTGTTTCTTCCTCCGCTCCTTGCAATCCAAAGTGCTGTCGCACCTTCCTCTCAATTTCTTCGCATATTTCAGGATTATCCTTTAAATATTGTTTTACATTTTCACGTCCCTGACCAATCTTACTTCCCTCATACGCATACCATGCACCGCTCTTCACAACAATCCCCTGTGATGCCGCCAAATCAAGAATATCGCCCACCACGGAAATTCCTTCTCCAAACATAATATCAAATTCTGCTTCTTTAAAAGGGGGCGCAATCTTATTCTTGACTACTTTAACCCGCGTCCGATTTCCTGTCACTTCTCCGCTTTGCTTCAAGGACTCTATCCTCCTAACATCAAGACGCACTGAGGAGTAAAACTTCAACGCCCGCCCACCAGTTGTTGTCTCAGGATTTCCAAACATAACGCCAACTTTCTCACGAAGCTGATTAATAAAAACCACTGTACAGTTTGACTTACTGATTACCGCTGTCAGTTTCCGAAGTGCCTGCGACATCAAACGCGCCTGAAGTCCTACATGGGAATCTCCCATGTCACCGTCAATCTCCGCCTTTGGAACAAGTGCTGCCACCGAGTCAACCACCACAATATCAATTGCACCAGAACGCACCATCGTCTCTGTTATCTCCAACGCTTGCTCCCCATTATCAGGCTGTGATATATACAGATTATCTACATCCACACCAATATTTTTAGCATACACAGGGTCAAGCGCATGTTCTGCGTCAATAAAACCTGCAATTCCGCCTCGTTTCTGTACTTCCGCTATCATGTGGAGCGTGACTGTAGTCTTACCGGAGGATTCTGGTCCATAAATCTCAATAATCCTTCCTCTAGGAATTCCACCTAACCCCAGTGCAATATCGAGGCTCAGTGAGCCAGTGGGTATTGTCTCCACGTTCATCTGTGCCGCAGGGTCTCCCAGTTTCATAACTGCTCCCTTTCCGAACTGCTTTTCTATCTGCGAAAGTGCGGCGTCCAATGCCTTTAATTTTTCTTCTCTCTCCATACTTTTTCTCCTTTTCAGAACGAATGTTTTTGATATCTCTACTTTAAAACATTTGTTCGCAATTGTCAAGCCCTATTTCATTATTTTTTATAGACGAAAATTATCTTATACTTCTTATATCACTCTTTTCCATCTACGATAGTAATTTTGTAACAGTTCCGTTTTCGGCTTTCTGTTACAAGCATCAATCCATGCAAAACCACTTCATGGCGGCTTAATGCATTTCTGTCACTACGCAATCTTACAGACTTTGCAGTAAGCGCAAAATTCCAGACTGAACTATAACAATTTTTTCAATTATAATGCTACCCTATATGAAAATTGCAAATTACTTTTCACGGGCAATATCATTAGTTAAGACCAAATTCAAAAAAACAGGCTGAAAATAAATTTGAATTTTTTGTGTTTTACTTTTGTTCTAGAACTTTTTATGGGACCATAGTTTGGAAAATCTTCTTAACTAGCCAATATTGTTTCACGGGTCAAGAATGCACATAAACAGCATATTCCATAAGAACATAATTAAGAAACGAGGGACGATTTTTGCGAAGCAAAACTTTAAATATCGCCCCGAATCATTACTATGAACGGCTTCCATCCTACAAATAGTAACAATCGCAAAACCAGCCACACTTGTCAACGGTTAAGATGAATAAGCTTCACTCGCTATTGACAAGCAAGGCTGTCCCTGCTTATATGGTAGATGACACAAATTCAAACATTATTTTTTATTAACCTTAACATAGGAACCATAACAAAACAAGTGCGATTTTTTACATTTTATCGAACATAAAATTCACAAAGTTACAGGAGAAATAAAGGCGAACAGATTTCCCTGCCCGCCTTCATTCCTTTATATTTTTCCATCAAACAATACGCCCTTATTTTTTAGGATATAATCCACAAGTGATATGACAGTCAGCACTAGCGCAATCCACATTATAATCTGTGTGAGTACTGTCAAAGCATCCAGATTCACAATCATCAGACAAACCATAATCATCTGAAACGTAGTCTTAAATTTTCCCCAATAATTTGCGGCAATCACCACTCTGTTATCCGCAGCAATCAGCCTGAAACCACTTATAATAAACTCTCTGCTAATGATAATAATCACAATCCATGCCGGAATCCTGTCAAGCTCAATCAGACAGATAAGCGCAGCACAAACTAACAGCTTATCTGCTAAGGGGTCCATAAATTTTCCAAAATTAGTGACTAGATTGTACTTTCTGGCAATTTTTCCATCTAACATATCTGTGAGGCTTGCTATAATAAATATTCCCAGCGCAATATAATCTGTAATGCCTGCAATTCCTCCAAACACCGCCTGAAACCACCCCCACTGTGCATGTCCGCCCAACAACAAAATCACAAACGGCACAATTAAAATCACTCTGAAAACAGTAAGTTTATTCGGCAAATTCATCTTCTATCTCTCCTATCAAGTCATACCTGTGCGCGTTTGTAATCCGCACTCGCACAAAATCCCCTGTCATCAATTCTCTTCCAGTCTGTATAAACACATAGCCATCCACATTGGGCGCATCTTTATAACTCCTGGCCACATAAACGTGCTCCTCCGGCACACTGCCCTCCACCATGACAAGAAACGTGCTTCCAATCGCATCTTGTGCTTTCTCAAACGCAATTTCCTGTTGGAGTTCCATAAGTTCCTCCCGTCGCTCCAATTTCACTTCCTCGTCAATCTGATTTTCAAACAATGCCGCTGGCGTGTCCTCCTCCTGCGAGTAGCAAAAGACACCAAGCCTGTCAAACTCCATCTCATCCACAAACTGAATTAGGGCGATATGGTCCTCTGGCGTCTCACCCGGAAAGCCTGTGATAAGAGTAGTCCGCAAGCAAATATCTGGTATTTGCTCTCTTAATTTCGCAATGATTTTGACAAGTCTGTTTTGATCAGTGCGCCTTCCCATACGCTTTAATATTGTATTGGAAGCATGCTGTATAGGAATATCGAGATAATTACAAACTTTCGGCTCGCTCTTTATTGTCTCAATCAACTCGTCAGTAATTTCTTCAGGATAACAGTAAAGAAGCCTTATCCAATAGAGTCCTGTAATTGCACAAAGTCTGCGCAACAATTCTGGAAGGCGTTTCTCTCCATACAAATCCACTCCGTACAAGGTTGTTTCCTGCGCCACAAGGATAAGCTCCTTTACCCCAGATGCAACAAGCTTCTGTGCCTCCTGAACCAAATCCTCCATAGGAACACTTCTATAATTTCCCCGTACTTTTGGAATAATACAGTAGCTGCAATGCTTGTCACACCCTTCGGCAACTTTTAAATACGCGTAGTGTCCTCCTGTTGTAACAATTCTTTTTCTTAAATTATTTGTATGCGCTAAATTACGGTTGACGTCCTCCAAATAATTTTTACTTTTTCCAGAAAACACATCATCCAGTGCATCTGCAATCGCATCAATCGCTGTCGTTCCTAGAATCGCATCTACTTCTGGAATCTCTCTTTGAATCTCCTCCCGATAGCGCTGTGCCAGACAGCCTGCCGCAATCAACGCCTTCACACTATTGTTTTGGCGCAGTTGTGCCATCTCCAAAAGAGTATTGATACTCTCCTGTTTAGCATCATTAATAAAGCAGCATGTGTTGACAACCACAGCATCTGCTTCCTGTTCGTCATCTGTAATGGAAAATCCCCGCTGCACCAGTATACCGAGCATTTTCTCTGTGTCGACCAAATTTTTGTCACAGCCAAGGGAAATAAATAATATCTTCAAACTCTACTCCTCATGTGTAATTTTAATTTTGCCTTCGTTTAACTCTTCGATGGCAATTGACAGTGGTTTTGTCTGTTTTGTGTTCACAAGCGGCTCCTCACCTGCAATAATCTGTCGCGCGCGTCTTGATGTCGCCATAACAATCGAATAGCGGCTGTTGACAACGGGCGCCTCCCCTGGTTCTATTCCATTGTTCACTACCTTCATTAAATCTGTATAAGATGGATGTAACATAATCTTTTCCTCACTTTTTTCTATATTTATTGTTCTGTTGCCTCGTCCATTTCCTCGTCTGTCAACGCCCCCTGTGCTCTTCCGGCAATTGTCTCAGGAAGAAGTGCTGACAGCACAATCTGACTGCTCTCCATCACCAAAACCGATTTGGTTTTCCTTCCTTGCGTGGCGTCTATGACAGTACCATTCTCCTTCGCCCTCTGCACCAATCTCTTTACAGGAGCCGAATCAGGGCAAACAATTGCTATAATCTTTGACGTATTGACAATATTTCCAAAGCCTATATGAATCAGTCTGTTCACTTGCCACCTCACTGTAGATCACTCAATGTTTTGTATCTGTTCTCTTACTTTCTCAATTTCAGTCTTTAAATCGATTCCACGGTTGGAGACTGCAAGGTCGTTTGCTTTGGAAAGAATTGTGTTTGCCTCTCTGTTCATCTCCTGCGCAATAAAATCCAGCTTTCTTCCAATACTGCCTCCGTCCGTCAAAGACTGTTTCATCGTTTCTATGTGGCTTCTGAGACGCACCAGTTCTTCGTCGACACATACTTTGTCCGCAAAAATAGTAACTTCTGTCAAAATTCTTGCCTCATCAATCGTCGCATCACTCAACAACTCATGTACACGCTCTGTAAGTTTTTTTCTGTACTCCTCGATAATCTGTGGGGAACGCACCTCAATAAATGCGACATGTTCAAGCATTCCATCCAACTTGCCAATTAAATCTTCCGCCAGATTCTTTCCTTCTCTAATACGTGTTTGTACCAGCCCTTCCGCAGCACCCTGAATCGCTTTTGCAAGACCTTTCCAGATTTCTTCTTCATCCACAGTTTGCTCCTCCATCGAGAAAACCTCTGGATAGCGCGAGAGCGTTGAAACTCGAATATCATTATCCAATCCAAAATCCGCTGCCATCTGCTTTAGATATCCAATATATTCCGCCGCAATATCCTTGTTGTAGCGAATGCACACATTATCCTCGGAAAAATCTTCATATATGATGAACAGGTCGATCTTTCCACGCTGCACATAATTCTTTAGCTCATTTCGGACAGAACTCTCAAAAAAACTGAGCTTCTTGGGCATCTTGATATTGGCATCAAGATATCTGTGATTTACGGACTTCATCTCAACAGTATACTTGCGATTCCCCTCTGTAATCTCACATCTGCCGAAACCTGTCATACTTTTAATCATGCCTCTCCTCCTGATTATTCGTTTCTGATTCCTATGTATTATAGAATAATCTGTTCCTCACGTCAACAACTTTCCTTTCGTAAATGCCCCAACCATAAAAACAAACTTGAAAACACTAGAAAAAGATGCTATTGTTATACAGGGTTGCCGTTGTGGGGACTGTTATAAAAACAAGAATATATCATAGAAAAGAAGTATTTTGTAAATGATATACAGATGAAAAGGGGATTACAATGAAAAATTTTATATCAAAACATCATAAAATCATATGGTGTATTAGAAACCTGATTCCAATGCTACTGTTTCCAGTTGCAAATTTTTATCTTTTTGAATGGTACACACACAATCCGTGGGAGTCCATGAAAGTTCCAATCCAATTTCTTAACATTTACCTTTTTGAAGTGCTAATGATTTTGTTTTTCTTTCTTTTTGGACGCCTAAAATGGTCTCTGCGCCTGCAAAGCGTTTTTTTCATGTTTGTCGGACTGGCGAACTACTACGTCCTAAGTTTCCGCTCTGCACCAATTATGCCGTGGGATATCTATTCTGTCAAAACTGCATTGAGCGTTGCCGGAGACTTTAAGTACACGCTCAACCGACAAGCAATTATTGTCCTGATTGGCTTTGTCCTGTTGATAATCGCAGAGTCTGTCGTTAATCTGGAATTAAAAAGTACTGACAAATGGAAAAAACGTTTCTGGGGAATTCGTATTGTAGGAACCGTTTTGTTTTTCGCATTGCTGTGCAGCTTCACAAACATGCTCCATCAAGAAAGCACCATCAGCAAATATGGCATGTATGACAAACTTTTTACACCGACTGTCATGAGTAAGCGCGATGGCACTGCTGTCGCATTTTTGATGGAATTACAATATATTTCTGTGGACAAGCCCGCTAATTACAGTGCTTCTGCTGTCAGCGAGATTCTTGCCCCCTACAGCGAACCAGACAAGACACAAACTGTTTCTGAGAAACTTCCAAATATTATTGTGATTATGAATGAAGCCTTTTCAGACCCTGCTGTGCTCGGCTCCTTTGAAACCAATGAGGACTACATGCCCTATGTACATTCAATCTTAAATGGAGAAATTCCTAACACCATATCGGGATATCTAAATGTATCTGTCCTTGGCGGTAACACGGCAAACACAGAATTTGAATTTCTTACTGGAAATACAATGGCATTTTTGCCACATGGAAGTGTGGCATATCAACAATATCTCAAGCGGGAGATTCCTTCTCTTGCCTCACACTTAAAAGCACTTGGCTATCAGACAATTGCTACACATCCGTACAACAGTACGGGTTGGGACCGAAATAAAGTATATCCACTGCTTGGTTTTGATGAAATGTATTTTATCAAAGATTACAAAAACCCAGAACGAATCCGCAAATATGTAAGTGACCGCGCATGTTACGACAAAATTATAGACATGTACGAATCCAAACCTGATGGAACCCCATTTTTTGTCTTTAATGTCACTATGCAAAATCACTCTTCCTACACAGAGGAATTTGATAATTTTAGTCCAGATATCAAAGTGACAGACAGCAAGTCAAAAGCGCTTAACAATTATCTGTCGCTTATGAAAATTTCGGATAATTCCATAAAATATTTGACAGATTACTTTTCAAGAGTGCCAGAGGACACTGTTATTGTCTTTTTTGGAGATCACCAGCCGACAAATTCCGTCGTCTCAAATGTATGGAAACTCAATGGAAAAAACGGAAATGAACTATCTGTCGAGGACGAGGCAAACAGATATAAAGTCCCTTATTTTATCTGGTGTAATTATGCACTTGAAACAAAAGCCGACGCGGAAACCAGTGCAAATTTTCTCGCATCAAATATCCTTGCAGCCGCAGGCATTCCAATGACTGCATATGAGCAATATCTCCATAAGCTATCCGAGAATTATCCAGTAATTACATCAATTCGCACAGAAAATTCGACTGGCAAAAGTACTGACACGAAAAATGTAATGGGCGAATTAAACAACTATGCAATCTTACAATATGACTGTATCTTTGGCAAAAGATAGATTGGAAACTGTTATCGCCGCTGCAAGCGGCACGGAGGACAATTATGAATTTCAAACGATTTAAAATCGGAAAACTACACTGTGATTTGTTGTATCTATGTTCTTTTTTTCTGCCAGCACTCATTCTGCTCGCAATTTTTATCGTGCAGAAAATATATCCGTTTGGTGATCGCTCTTTTCTTCATATTGATATGTATCATCAGTATTTTCCTTTTCTGGTGGAATTTTATCACAAACTAAAAGGCGGTGAAAATCTATTTTTCTCATGGCACACTGGCATTGGATCCAATTTTGTCGCACTCTATGCCTACTATCTAGCAAGCCCCTTTAACTGGCTCTGCGTGCTGATTCCTGAGCATTATCTTATGGAATTTCTGTCGTATATGGTTGTTGTAAGAACGGGATTATGCGGTTTGACATTCACCTATTATATTCGTAAGCATTTTAGTAGCAATTCATGGGGTATTTTGTGTTTTTCCCTGTTCTATGCACTGTCTGGTTTTATGGCTGCCTATAATTGGGATGTTATGTGGCTCGATGTTGTCGTTCTCGCACCACTCGTCATTCTTGGTGTAGAACGGCTTGTAAACCAGGGAAAATGCTATCTATATTGTATTACTCTTGGCTTGTCTATCTTGTCAAACTATTATCTTTCTATAATGTTATGTATATTTCTTGTACTTTATTTTATTGTATTATTAATTGCTAGAAACCCTTTGCAAGAAAAAACTTCCGCGCCACTTGCATTCCCGGGATTGGACAACATCAAAAACTTTTATGGTAAGGCAACCATTCGTTTTGGCGTGTACTCCTTGCTTGCAGGAGGTATGGCGGCAGTTCTTTTGCTGCCCGCGCTTGCCGCACTTCGCTTTACAGAATTTAGCGATATCAACTTTCCAAGCAAAGTAAAAACATACTTCCCTGTATTTGACATGCTCGCCAGACATTGTTTTAATGTAACTGTTGAGACAGGATTGGACCACTGGCCCAATATTTACTGTGGTGTTCTTGTGTTTGTACTACTTCCGTTGTACGTCCTACAGAAAAAAGTCCCCCTGCGGGAAAAGGCACCTAAGCTGCTGCTGCTCGCCTTTATTTTAGTTAGTTTCTCCACCAATACCCTAAATTTTATCTGGCATGGTCTAAACTATCCAGATTCACTTCCTGCAAGACAATCCTATTTGTATATATTACTGCTACTTACCATATGCTATGAGGCATTCTTATATTTGCAGGAATACAGCCGTGCAGAACTTGCCGCTGTCTTTGCAGGAGTACTGTTCTTTCTCCTACTAAGTGAGAAACTATCCGATGATGACGCAATTACAGGCACATGTTTTCTAGTCACTGGCATTTATCTAGCGCTCTATGCCCTCCTAATTTACTATCGTAGAAACTGTGGCACACTTACCACACTATTCTGTGTCTGCACAGTGTTTATCACAATAACAGAGTCCGGTATGAACACCTATCTCACCAGCGTACCCACAGTGTCAAGAACCACTTATCTCTCTAATTACGATTCCTATCAAACCTTGACGAATCGAACAGTGGAGAACGAAAACAATGATTTTTTCCGATTTGAAAAGTTTGCGCGCAGAACACAGAATGATGCTATGCTCATTGGCTTTCAAGGCGGTTCTTATTTCTCATCAACTTTAAATTCATTGGTATCAGATTTTTATGAGAAATATGGTATGAAAGGCAGTCGGGTCAATTACTGTTATGATGGTGCAACCCCAGTTACTGCGGCGCTTCTTGCCAATCGGTATATGTTATATACATTAGATAGGGGATATGACAATCTCTTTACACTCGTTGATACAGAGGGAAAACTATATTTGTACAAAAATAACTATTCGCTTCCTCTTGGATATGTGGTTACTTCTTCTGAAGCCCGTTTTGACACAGCACAAAATGTCACAGAAAATATTCACGAGGAAGACACTGATGAAAAAAACTTAAACCCGATACAACGTCAAATCAATCTGGTCCACCGCCTTGGTATTGAAGAAGATATTTTTTCAGAAGTTTCTATTGGCTCTTATGGCAGTCAAGCCGATCTTTACATTGAAGAAGATGGGCACTACTATGCCTATACCTCCAATACAAAGATTGACACAATTAAGATGCAGTATGAAGAAGAGTCCAAAAGTTTTAGCCAAATTAAGAAAAAATACATCCTCGATCTTGGCTATCATAACGCAGGCGAGACATTATCCTTCAAATCCGAAAATGGAAAAGACCTTAATCTGACAGCTTACAAAATCAACGAGTCTGTACTTAGTGCCTTTGTCAGCCAGTTAAACCATCAAACCATGACAGTTGATTCTTATGATGAGACTTCTCTAAATGGGCATATTGATATTACCACTCCCGGGAATCTCGTGTTGTCTATACCATATGATCCGGGCTGGACTTTATATGTGAATGGTGAAAAAACAGATATAAATTTATTTGAAGAAACCTTTATCAGCATTGCGCTCGACACGGGTTCCCACACAATTGCACTTCGCTATTTTCCAAAGGGTCTTATTCCTGGCATGACTGTCTCTATATTGAGTCTTCTGCTCTTTGCTGCTCTGTATTATATTACACGAAAACGTGTAAAATCAGCTTGCCATAAATCCGCTTCTAATACTTGACGAAAATGCTGTGAACGATTATTATAAAAACTGGACTGTTTCGGGAAGCAGGTGTAACTCCTGCGCGAGCCCGTCGCCGTAAGGCACATCCTTGTCATTGTCCTCACTGGAATGCCACAATTCTAGGACAAGCCATTGGAGTCTCTCTGAGAAGGCTGGTCAATGCAGTGTCAAGCCGAAATATCGAATCAGCCTGATTCTCTGAAGCGTGATTATTATCCACTGCTTCCAACCGCGAGTGCCGGTTGTAGAGAAAATTTAATTTATTAAAATATTCAAAGGAGATACAAAACATGCAGATGAAACACAGAAAAAAAACAATGTCATTCATCCTTTGTGTGGTGCTGATTGTGGCTATGGCACTCTCTACGACCGGTTGTAATGGCAATCCAAAAAACAAGTCATCCCAAAATGGTTCCCAAGAAAGCACAACATCGGATGTCACTGTTCTTGGCGAGGGCAGTACAAGCTTTGCTTTCACAGTTGTTGACTTAGAAGGAAACACAACTGCATTTGAAATTCACACCGACAAAGACACTGTTGGCAGCGCACTGCTTGAACTTGGATTGATTGACGGCGATGACAGTGAATATGGCCTATTTGTAAAAACCGTCAACAATATTACAGTTGATTACGATAAAGACGGAAAATACTGGGGATTTTATGTCGATGGGGAGTATGCTACTTCCGGCGTAGATACCACTCCAATTACTGCCGGATCAAACTACTCTTTTCAAGTGGAGTAACTATGAGACTTTCAACAAGAGAAATCGTTGTTTTTGCAATGTTAGGGTCCGTCATGTATGCCTCTAAGATCATTATGGAATTTGCACCCAATATCCATTTGATTGGCATATTTATTGTCGCTTTTACCATTGTCTATCGCAGAAAGGCACTCTATCCAATTTACATTTATGTCCTTTTGACAGGAATGTTCTATGGATTTGCGACATGGTGGATACCATATCTGTACTTATGGACTATCCTCTGGGGCGCTGTTATGCTTCTCCCCACAAAAATGCCTCAAAAATTACAACCATTCGTATACATGACAGTCTGTGCCGCACATGGATTTTTATATGGAACACTGTACGCACCTGCACAGGCACTTCTATATGGGTTAAGTTTTAAAGGAATGATTGCATGGATTATCGCAGGTTTTCCTTTCGACTGTATTCATGGCATTAGCAATTTCTTCTGTGGAATACTAATTCTGCCAATTGCAAAAACTCTACGAATTGCAGAACACAATTTGGAAAAATTTTAATTTCCCATTCATACCAACGGGCAGGGAGTATTTTCCCTGCTCGATTTTTCTGCAAAAAATGAAATAAATTCCTGAAAGAAAATCGAGAAAATACTTGAAAAAACTGAAAAATCACGTAAGATATAAGTATCAATTTATTATTATGAAGAAATGAGGATACCGAAATGTTTAATAAAAAAAGTAAATCAGTTCTTATGAAAGCCGTATCAGAATTAAAAAAAGCCGATTATTCCAGAGAACCAGAATTAAATAATATATACAACAGATTATCTGACGGCAGAAAACAGTTCGCGGAAGTATTTGATAAAAATATTAACGCAGTCATGCAGATTAGTTCTCTTGATCTAACCATGCAACATCAAACACAGAAGATCATTGATATCTCCAAAAAAATTGCAAAGGCGACCGAAACCATCTTTGGAACAACCACTGGAAGCACTAATAATCCGCAGGAAGAATTAACCAACACAATCATTCAAATCTCAGGCGAGACAGACGAAGTGTATAAAAAGATCGAAGAAGGGCAAGATGAACTGACTGCCATCAAAGAACTATCTTCTCAAACAATTCTCTCTGCTGGAGAAATGCAGTCAGATATGGATGAGTTGGTTAACATTATCACACATATTAGTTCTATTCTTTCAGGCATTGATACCATATCTCTCCAGACAAATCTGCTTGCCCTAAATGCTTCTGTGGAAGCGGCAAGAGCAGGTGAAGCTGGAAAGGGATTCGCTGTCGTTGCAGGCGAAATTCGAGAACTTGCGGAAGAAACTCAGAAATTGACAAAAGACATGGGAACATTTGTAGAAAATATGAAACATGCTTCCAAAAAGAGTGTGCAGAGTTCTACAATCACAATTCAATCTCTAAATTCAATGGCTGACAAAATTGGCAATGTCTGGGAATTGAATGACGAAAGCAAACGTCATGTGTCACAGATTAATGACTCCATAAGCTCAATGGCATCTGTCAGCGAAGAGATTAGCAGTTCCATGACAGAGATGGAAAATCAGCTCAACGACAGCACAGATTTTATGCGCAATGTTGGCCGGGATTTAAGGCATGCCATAGAACCAGTTATCAATATTGAAAAAACGCTTGATGAATCTGTCAAGAAAATGGGGCGAATGTCAAAAGATGCATTTTATCATATTGAAAATCAAGAGTTTATTGAATATATGCGCACTGCCATCTCATCCCATCAGACATGGCTAAGCAACCTTAAAAAGATTGTGGACAGTCGCAATGTCACTCCATTACAGCTAGATTCTTCCAAATGTGGCTTTGGTCACTTTTACTATGCTGTCACTCCTGATATTCCGGGTGTCCTCCCTATCTGGGAAGAACTGGGGAACAAACACAGGAAATTCCATACATATGGGCAGACAGTCATCAATGCAATCAATAATCAGGACTACGGAAAAGCAATGCATGTTTATCGAGAGACTTTAAATTATTCAAAAGAATTGATTGCAGATATGGAAAAAATTATTCAACTGGCTGAAACTTCTGCGTAGAATTGCCATAAACTTATGTTTGATTGAATAGGGCGTCTGTCAGATTGCTGACATATTTTATTTTGACGTCCGTGTGCATCAAAAAATCGAGTAGGGAAATTCCTCTACTCGATTTTATATTGTTTTACTTTGCAGAAAAAAGTTCTTTCCCTACAAAACATAATGGACAAACAAAATCTTCTGGTACATCTTCCCATTTTGTTCCCGGCGCGATCCCTCCCTCTGGATATCCTTTCTCTTCATCATACACCCAATCGCAGACATCACATACATATTTCATGACTTTGTTCCTCTCCTTTTACTATTTTTTGTAGTATGACCCAAATTTCTATTTTATATGCACAGACCCGCGCGGAAGAAATATACCACTACCGTGGCACACGGGTCCGCGGCGAGTAAAGAGAAAAATTTTCCCCTACTTGATTTTATACCCTGCACCACTCTTGCAACCCACTTTTTACCAATAAGATTCCAATCCCTATGGCTATTTTTAACATTTTTATTCCCCCCTTATAACAATGGCAGAAAGTCCCCAGAGGCACCTTCCTTTTGTACACCCCAAATTGTCCTTTGTCCCCCTTCAATGTCGTCAACTTAAGCCGAAAATCTGGTAACTATAAATTTATGCGTATACAAAAACCATTTGTTATTCCGTGATGACTCACTTTCCTCTTAAAATGTCTGTCTGGACGAATAATGGATCTTATGTTTTTGACGCGCTGAATCAACTGCTGCAGTTTATCCTTGTAAC
>JAAZZQ010000033.1 GCA_014239155.1 Lachnospiraceae bacterium
AAGATACTGACCGCTGGCAAAAGTAATTCTACTTAATGTTTTCCCTGTATAATGGTACTGCCTACAGTTTCCACTTTGGTCTGCCTCATACAAAAGCTTCCCCTGTACATCATAAAAACGGGAGATTTTTGTTTTCGCTTCTGTCATCAAATACCCGTCATCTACTGCACGCAGTTCCATGCGTTTTGTGCCACCCCTACGGTTCCTGTAACCTTCTTCTGTCAGAAGAAATGTTTCTGTGGGGTTGTCTGGCAGCACAATCTCCACCCTGTCATCATAGATGTATGCTGTACTGAACAAACTTAGCGTCCAGCCACGACCAACTTTTCCTTAAATAAAATGTTACCTTTTGGTATTCTGGCTACACTAACTCCATACTTCTCTGTGTTTTTCTTTGCGTCAAGTGGTACTTGTACTATTACAATATCACAACTCTTCTCATCATTTATCATAAGCTGATAAATTTGAACACATAGTGTATCAGGAATGGATAACATCTTTCCATCACAGTAAACTGACACAAAAATGTCTATTCACCAAACTGTTCTCCACTATTTTTGCCGAATATGTTCACTCTCTAAATTACACAACCACTAACCACATATTTATCTCATCATACGATATTACTTTATAACAAACCTCTTTATGAAGGTAAAAAGGATCATCTCCTGTATACACCGCCAAAAAATCTTCACCTGTAATAATTGTTCCCTGTGGGTAAATATAACTGTTTATCCCTCGCACAATAGTTCCAATAGGATATCTCTTTTTCACTTTCTTCCATTGCTTCTCATATTTTTTTATAATAGATTGCCATAGATTTTCAAATTCTTCTTTTGTTAAGTTGAAAAACCATCCTTCTTCTTTCCAGTCCTCTATTTCCATTTCACTAATCTCTCCTTCTGCCAGCCAATCTTCTAAGCATGAAATATGAAATTCATTAAATTCGTCCAAAGCTATCTGCCTATTGGCATAATTATCATCGTCCAATTCATACCAATTTTTTTCTGCATCTACTTCTAATAAAAAGTATTTCATTTTCTTCACCTCATTTATTATATGGGTAGGGTCAAATCTACCACTATATTTTTACAGACCTTATAAATGTAAGAAACATATCACTTTTTTAAGCAATGCCTCTTTATATCAATATCATTACCTATCATACAAATATTGAAAGGTCATTACTTATAAATATCATTTCCTATTTATTCTTTATAATTCAATTTCTTTATCAGCAAAAGAAAAGACTAACCCCTTATTGATTCTTCTATTTCTCAGAGAGTCTATTGGAATCAATCTCCACAATTTTCAAAGCTCATTTAAGCCTATCTTTTAGCCCATTTTTATAGATTCCTTGACACTGCTATTATGTACCAACTTTTCCTGTACCAACAATTCTTCCAGTTAAATCCAGTGGGGAATCATTAAGAATTACAAATACACCTTTGCGACCATATGTTACCTCCAAACCTGTCACATCAATTGCAACATAATGTGTATACTTATACTTATTTGGTCTCTTAATAAATCTCGCCGCTAATCCTTGTGGAGTTTGGTTATCTGGTTCTATATCTGTAAGGTATTGACCATCCCCATGTTTAGCATCTTTAGGATTATTTGCTTTAAAAGATGGATTTAATTGCTGTGATTCTATGATTCCCTTCATTCCTCTTTCATTAGTATAATGATACAATATTCTTCCTGGAAGCTCTATCCCCATCTGCCGCGCAACATTACGCCCTTTATCACTGATGGTTCCATTTCGAGCTTCATCTCGTAGTCTTGCTGATAACTGCCGTCTTTCTTTTCTAGTAAGCGGATTTCCATTAAGCACATTATCCATTAGGGTATTGGCACGTCTTCCACAAATATTCCCACTTGGA
>JAAZZQ010000052.1 GCA_014239155.1 Lachnospiraceae bacterium
ATAATCAGATAAAAAAGTACCACCATTTTTATAATTTTCCTGTTCTCTGTCTAATGCCCAGTTGTAAGCAAACCTTGCTGTACCTGCACATTGAAACAGTTTTGTTTCTTGTTTATTATTTGGTTTTAACATTACTTTTATGGATTTAATCATTTTGCATAAGCTCCTTTATCATGTTCTTCGTTTTACTTGCACGTTTTTCCTGAAGCTTACAACGAAATACTGTAAAAATCTAAACCAAATCTTCTACAAGTTCTTCTTGTTCTGTCTTTTCTGTCGTATCAACAATTTCAATTTCACAGTCCTATAATTCAGCGATATACTCAATCAATTCAAATCCAAATCCTGTCAGTCGGTCTTTATAAAGAACGACAACTTTGGAAATGCTTCTGTTTGCCATTCCTCTTATCAGTTCCTGTAACCCTTTTCTTCTGTAATTGATTCCTGAAGCAATATCTGTGACAATTTCACTATTTCTATGATAACATAACAATTATAGTCAAAACAAGTGTTATTTGTGGTAAATTAAGGAAAGGGAAATCGCTCAAGGTTTTGGTGAGAAGTTATACTTTTTCTAAAATTTCCGGGAGTTGCTCCAATATTTTTGTGAAATTGCCGGCAGAAGTGTTCAACATTTTTATAACCGCACTGTTCGGCAATTTCAGCGATGCTCTGCTCTGTGTAGACAAGCAAATCCTTTGCTTTGCGGAGACGAAAGTCAATGACATCATTCATACAGGAAACACCAAACTGTTGTTTGTATAGTAATTGCAGATGCCCAGAACTAATATGTAATTGTTCTGCCATATTTTGTATGGTCCATGAATACTGCGGATTATTGGAAATCTGCCTGCGCAGCATTAGAAGCGCATGGTTATGTGGAGAGATTGCATGGTGTAGTACGTCGTCACGCAGTTTTAAAAACAGGATGCGCAGTAACTGGGCGGTGACTGAATTACTGTTTTCGTTTGACTCATTTGTGCAGCCATCTGTCTTTGCGTGGTGGAAAGAGCGCGAAGTGCCTGTCCACAGGGAGGTTTCCCATGTGAGTAGCTGTATAAGGTTATGACAGTAATCCGGATCTGAGATGGGAAATGGACGATTGGTTTGCGGAAAGCTCTGTACAAATGTTTCGTCGGACGAGAAGCGTATCCAGTCATCGCTGTAGTTGTCTGTGGTGCCACTATACCAGATCGGTGTATGTGGTGTATAGAGCATGGCGCAATGGGCAGGATATTCTTCTGTTATCCCGTCGATATAGAAACGAGCTGGTGTGTGAGTGACCAGAAGAAGATAACAATTGTAGCCTTCTTCTACTTCAAAGACAAAATCTTTGGTATGTTGAGCATTGTATCCAGTAAAATGAATGGAATTCATAAGCTCTCCTTTATTTTTCTCTTAGGAGTTGTAAAAACAATAAATGCAAATAGTACAAAAGTAGGTAAGTCAAAATGCGTCAGTTATTTATCTATAATTATAGTGATTGAGCCAGAATCTTAGATGAAACTGTAATTCTTTATACAATTATAGCAGAAAGCGTTTACTATTCGCAATATATACTGTAAAATAGAGAAAAATAATATAAAATTAAGGTTGCTTTTCATGACTCTGTAAAAAGAATGAAAAGTTTTTATGGATGGAGAGAGGAAAATGGATCTTTACGAGTTGGTTGTAGGTCAAAATGGATTATTGGTAGAGTTGCGTATGCAGAATTCTTTTAATGAGCAGATATTTGAAAATATCACAGATTATCTCAATGTGCACTTAGATGAGTGGAAAGCAAAAGGTGCAATACCAATTGCAGATGCAGTCCCTATTTTTAATTTGATAGATGATTTGGCTGGCGGGAGTAAATTTTGGAGCGAAGAAATTGGATTGCGTGTGGAAGATGCTGTGCTTGAGATACAAGAGATAATAAGTGCATTAGAGGATTAGGAAGCGGCATTTTAGTTAGATGACAATGTGCTAGTACTCCACCCGGTCAGAAATTAGAATTGTAAATTGCCTGTTACGCACCATTGTGTTGTTAAAATTTCTGTCTGAATGAAGCGCTAGGTTAGGAGGAAAAATGGCCAAAAGACCTGCATTTTATAGTTACAATGGAAAAATTGTCAGCAAAGAATACTCGTTTGAATGGTTTTCCGGTTTTGCAGTGTCTCAGAAGCAAAAATCGATAGAAAGTCTGCACAATGCGATTTTGAAGACAGACCCATTTGCAAATCCATTGGAAGTTAGTACAAAAAGTAAAGAAGAGCTTGGCAAGAAGTTAAGTGCATTTCATCTTAAATTAAATGGATATACTCTTGAGAATATTTTTCAGAGCGCAAAAGTTTTTGAGAGAGGTGGTCCATATCTTGATTTACTTGACGTATTGCCAAAGGAAGCAAAACAGGATGAGAGATTACAGCATTCAGGAAACTTAAAGGTGTTTCGCTATCAAGGCGAGGATTTTCCTTTGACTCCCAAGACCGTATTTTATGATTATATTTATATAGCTGCTGTAAAAAGTTCGTTGACAGCAGAAGAAATCCAAACAATTTTAAATTACAATTATTTTACAGACATTGTGTTTAATCCTGCCAAAAGTATTAATACTCAGGCAAGAACAGTCTCAATAATCAAATTAATTTTAGAAGAGTATGGACATCTGCCAGAGTTTTCAAAGGACGAATTTCTTCAATATCACAAGGAACATATTGTATGACTAGTAACTTTTTTGCTTAAAAGTAAACTTTCATAAACAAATGAGTGACATTTAGTTAATTTTATGCTAAACTATTTAAGATTAGCAGAAAAATATTAATGTTTTGTTTAGGAAAGGGGCTTTTAGATGGAAAAGTATTTACCTGTTATGAGTGAAGATTATAAGAGGAAGCATTATGCAGAAGGTGTGTTTGTTTCCATCAAGAAGAAAACGGCAAAGATTTCATTTGGAATCTATATTTTTTTCGGAATTTTGTTTTTTGGTGGTGCGTATGGTGTCTATTGGTCGCGCGGAAGGATAGAAGACTATCGTCTGGAAGGACAAGAGGATTTGATTAGCGCTGGTTATGTTATTATGGGAGTTTGTGCGTTCTTTGCCGTTATTGCACTAGCGTGCATTATTATCACATTCATTCGTCACAAGCGGGGAACGAAAAAATGGAAAGAATTATGTGCAAAGAACAATGGATATACTGTAAGTGATATGGATGAGTTCGAGCGTCAGACTATGGATATGGAGTGCCGTGTAGTTAAGCTTCTTGGCGCAGCGCAAGCGGTAGCAAACGGACAGTCAGATGGTATTTTGACTAGAGATTACATCTATCTGGCAGACGCACATCATGCAATCTTAAAGATTTGCGATCTTTCAGCGGCTTGTCTGGTCAAACAGACTGTATCAGTAGACAGTATGCCAATACATAAAGATCATGATTTCCTTACGATTATGCTTTTGAGCAGAAAGGGAGTTCGCGCCATAGCAGAATGCTCTGAGGAATCTGGCACAGAGCTGATTGCGTTTTTAAAGAAAATAAATTCTAGTATTTATACAGCAGATGGAAACGTGATTTCTGACGAAGCCTTTAGTCGTTTGCGATAAAAAATCATGGTATGTAGGCAAAAATGAATTGATAGAGACAAAGAGATGGATTGTGGCTATGGGTATTTTGAAGGATATGAGGAAAATTCAAATGGAATATTTTCCGAAAAAGGCGTTGTTTTTAGATATAAAAAATTCTGATTTCACACAAGGCTGTAAAAAATCCGTCTAAAAACACAAATATTTTATATTGCCATCATTCTTACTATTATGTGTTCCGCTTTGTGGGAGATTTGTGTTAAGTTTAATTGACGTAGCCCGCTACGACTTAAATTATTGATAAGATGATTTAACCTTCCACAAAGTGTGGCACATATCTGTTTAGAGAGTATGTTTTAAACATGCTCTAAGGAGCTGTGGTAGTTGTAACTTGAATTCTATTTCGCCCTTTGCTAACAAACTTTTGACTTGATTTCTGGACAATTCTAAAACTTCAGCAATTTGCTTTTCTGGACGGATTTTCAGTTGGTGAGGATTATTGATTGTAACGATAATCTGCTCTTGAAAATCACTATATTCAATAGTTTCGTGTAGTTTTACAAAGCTATAATTTAGCTTTTCAAAATCAATGTCTGCTTTATTTTTTTGAAATAACTGTATATTTTTTCCATACATTTCTGCAAAGAGTTCATTATTTTCCAAAAAATATTGATACGCTTCCTTTGGGATACAAGAGATTTTTTGTCGCTCATAAATTGAAAGGTTAAGGGTATGTTTACAGTTTTCACATTGGTAGATTAGCCAGATATCCAGCTTATTACTGTTGGCATTGACACGAAACTTCTTTGTGTTTTTAAAATATGTTTTTCTACCACATTTGGGGCAATTCCGAATGACCCAAAAGGAATCTTTTAGAACAATTTCATATTCAATTTTCTTTAAATAGCTCATGTGCATCTCCTATTCATTTTGTAGTAGGATGCGCAGGCTATTACATTGTTTATTTTAGTTATACTCACGACAGATGAAATCTGCCGTGAGTATCGCGCCAACCGCAGCCGCAAAGCGGCATATTTCCTCATGCGGTTGTGCGCATCACATTATACTGAGCGGTCAGTCTTTTCGACCGCCAGTATAATAACAGAAAGCTTACAAAGCAGACTTTCTATGATATGCAATAGCCACGCTATGCATAGTAAACTGGTGTAGTCATAAAATATAGTTTTCCTTTCTTGATATTTTTAGAACAAAGTAATGAGGGATTTTATTGATTTTATAATTGTTTTTCACTTTATATCTTTTTTTCTAAGATAACATATTTTAATATTGCATACCACCTTACATATTTTTATAAAAAAATATGAGCCAATACATAGTATTAGCTCGTGTTGTTATGCTCTCATTTTTCTTAGAATACGTTGTATGCTTTTTTGGGATAGATAATATTTGCAGGCTAATTCTGAGGTTTTGTTTCCGTCAAGATAATCTTTGTAGATTTGTTGGTCACGCGTCAAAAGCGCCTGCTTAATTTGTGTACTTGTGCCCCATGCTTGTCTGTTTGCTGGCTTGCGTGGAATATAAATATTTTCTCCGTCAACATACTGCTGTATCAACTCGATCACTTCAATAGGCAGAATTTCTTCCGCTCTTAGATAGCCCATGTTTGCCTCCTAAACTAATATTTTTTAGGAATAGCATTGGCTATAACAATTTAATGAATATAAAGATAAACCGTCAGGTGACAGCCTCTATTGTTTTATTGCAATAGCCAGTGCTATGCAAACATAATATATCGTCTCATAAATAAAATCTCCTTTCTTTCCAAATTCTTTTATATAATACCAATATTTTCAATGGAAATCAATTTATTGTTTCTAAAATTTATAATGAGCTTTTTGTATGCATTACTGTTCACTCCGTTCCAGTAACAAGTAAAAATCCATGCAAAATTTACATCGCAAATGGATTTTTATTTGTAATATACATGTTTTAGTACAAGACTTAGCAGTAAATGCTAAGTCCTGTGTGAACAGTAACTTGTGTATTTCTGTTTAATTGTTGTGTGGTAGATTTCTTTGCTTTTGCAGGTATTTTGTAGAAGAATAATATCAATAAGATATATGAGGATAAGTCAAAAAGTTGTGAGTAAAAATCATTGTGTCTGGTATGACGGAAAAATATAATAATAGTATCTGTTTTAAAATATAGTTTTATCTCGGCCAGAGAAGACTTGCGCTTCTATAGGTGGCGAGTAAAATACAATTTTGTCTCAGTGGGAGTACAATCTCCGACTGAAATAAGTCTCTGGCAGGATTGTAGGCGTGCAAATCCGTAATCTGTCAGCAGAGCTGACCTGCACGCCACAGCAAGAATGCCGATGGCATTCTTCAACATAATGGAGGAGAAGATATTGGAAGAGAAAAGAATTGTGGTGAATCAAAATGAAGAAGTGTTTTTTTACAATAATGTAGATTTTTGTATTGGAACAGGGCATATGGGGCTTGCGCTAACACAAGAATATCAAGAGCAGCTAAGACTGGTGCAGAAAGAGATAGGATTTCAACATATTAGGGGGCATGGGCTGTTTAGTGACAATATGGCAATATATCAAGAATATGAGGAGAATGGCATAAGGAAGCCAGAATTTAATTACACCTATTTGGACCGAGTAATGGATTTTTATCAGAGTGTGGGGTTGCGTCCCTTCTTAGAATTAGGATTTATGCCAAAGGAGCTCGCAAGTGGTGTACAGACAATTTTTTATTGGAAGGGAAATACGACTCCGCCGCGCGATTATGAAGTGTGGTGTGAGATGGTGCAAAGTCTGTTGCGTCATTTGATGGAGCGCTATGGTGTGGAGGAAGTTGTGACATGGCCGATTGAGGTGTGGAATGAACCGAATTTATGTGGATTTTGGGAAAATGCCGATATGAAAGAGTATTTTTGCCTTTTTCATAAAACGTTTGATACAATCAAGGCGGTGGACAGCAGATTTCGTGTGGGTGGCCCTGCTGTCTGCGGTGGTACAGACGAAGTGTGGATTCGTGCCTTTATGGAGTATTGCAGCGCGCACAAAATTACGGTAGATTTTGTGACCAGACATCACTATACAATCGAATCACCAAAATGTGTAGGGCATTATGATTATGTTACACTGATGAACCCAGAAGATGGATTTGCAAATCTAAAAACTTCGCGGGATATCATTGATTCTTTTGCAGAATATAGAGATTTGCCAATTCACATTACGGAGTTTAATACTTCCTATACGCCTAAGAGCGTAATTCATGATACAAATCTGAATGCAGCGTTTATTGCACATCAGTTGTCACGGCTCGGTGATGGAAATGCTTCGTATTCTTATTGGACTTTTGGAGATGTGTTTGAGGAGCAGGGTGTGCCATTTACACCGTTTCACGGCGGATTTGGATTGATAGCAAATGGCTGTATTCCTAAGCCAACCTTTTGGACATTTGTTTTTTATAAGGAGTTGCAAAAGAGCGGTGGGATATGTGTCTATAGAGACGATTGTTTCGTGGTGCTAAGAAAGATGGATGGAAGTTATTTAGGAATAGGCTGGAATCCTGTGAAATCAAATGCAGAGGAAGATAAGCGCATTGTACTTTCCTTAGAAGCTGATGCGGGGATATACAGTCTTCTGACAAAGACAGTGGATGAAAAGACCTGCAATCCGTTGCGGGTATGGCATGATATAGGAGAACCTGCAAATCCCACAGACATGCAGAAAAAACTTTTGCGGCAGGCGGCGCAGCCTTTTGTGCAGACATGCAGGTTGAAGTGCGAGGCTGTCACAATGGAAGTTACGCTTTTACTAAAGCGAAATGCAGTTGTCTATTTTGAAGTTTGGAAATGTGATATACAATCCGACCGCGGTTATGATTATGAGCGTGCGGTATTTGGATAGGATGATAAGTGCGGTGACAGCCAAAAAAGAGATACAGGAGGAAAAAGAGAATATGCAAACAAAACAAATTACAATTAATATAGGTTACAAAGGAGTGCAGGACACCAACCCGCTAATAACACAGCGGTTTGGTGCAGATCCATATGCTATGGTTTACAAGGATAGCGTATATATTTATATGACTGGGGACGCATTTGAGTACGATGCGAATGGAGATGTCAAAGAGAATACATACAGCAAGATTCATCAAATTAATGTCATTTCGACAAATGATATGGTAAACTTTAGGGATTGTGGTTCTATTAATGCGGCTTCTCAAACAGGTATTGCAAAATGGGCAAATAATTCGTGGGCACCAGCTGCGGCGTGGAAAAAGATTGATGGAAAGGATCAGTTTTTCCTCTATTTTGCAGATGGGGGTGGAGGGATTGGTGTTTTGCAGGCGGACAGTCCCACGGGACCATTTTATGATCCGTTGGGAAAGGGGTTAATTACAAGACAGACGCCAAATTGTGCAGATGTGTTTTGGCTGTTTGATCCGGCGGTGTTAGTGGATGATGACGGGAGGGCTTATCTGTATTTTGGCGGCGGCGTTCCGGAAGGGAAGGCGGCTGCACCGGGTACAGCGAGGGTGGTTGAGCTTGGCGCAGACATGATTCATATTGTCGGGGATCCACAAGTGATTAATGTGCCATATCTGTTTGAGGATTCTGGTATTCATAAGGCTGGTGGGAAATATTATTATACATACTGTACAAACTGGCAAGTTGATGTGGCGGGCACAGAACAGTATGGTTTTCACGACGGGGAAATTGCTTGTCTGGTCAGTGATACACCAATGGGACCATTTACTTATCAGGAGACGATTCTAAGGAATCCGGGAAGTGTATTTGGACTGAGTGGAAACAATCATCACTGTGTTTTTAACTTTCAAAATCAGTGGTATATCGCTTATCATACAAGAATTCTCGAGAAAGCTATGGGTGTAGAGAAGGGATACCGTTGCACCCATATTGATGCGTTTGAAATGCAAAAGGATGGTACAATTGGAGAAATCAGACAGACTTTGCGCGGCAGGAAACAGATTCGATATGTGGACGCATATCAACAGAATTTGGCAGTCAACTTTGCTGTTATGGCGGGTGTGGACATCACAGAGGATAAAAGCAGCAATCAAAATAATGGTTGTGACATGGTGTTGACGGGGATTGACAGTGGTGACTATATCAAGATTGCAGGTGTGGATTTTTCGGAGAACTCGCCAGAATGTTTTGCGGCAGCACTGCGGTGTAATGGAGCGCATGTAGCGAATGGTATGATACAGGTGCGTATTGACAATTTGGAGGGAGAGCTTCTTGCAATCCTTTCCGTAAAAGATTTGACAGAAAAACAAAAGTTTATAGAATATAAGACACAGCTTTTAATGCCTGTCCAGGGAGTTCATGATTTATATTTGATATTTGATGGAGAGGGTTATGAGATAAAGAGCTGGATTTGCCAAGAAAGATGCAGCAGATGAGAAGGAAACTTTAGTATTATTAGGCACAACTTGCAAATTTTGTATTGATAACAGAAAGTGAGATAAAATCAAATGAACACATTTACCATATTTGAGAATAATAAGCTAGTGTCGCTTTTTATTGAAAATGAGTCATATGAGGGCGTAAAGAAAATTGGAGCGCGTGTGGCGTGTGATATTGAGCTGGTAACCGGTGTCAAGCCTGAGCTTTTCACAGTGCCAGAGCAGTGCAAAAGTGACAGGGTTGTTATATTTGCAACGCTTGGGAAAAGTTCGTTTCTTGAGAAGCTCGAGGTGTCGGGCAAATGGAGCAGCACACAGATTCAGGGTAAGCGGGAGGTTTACCAGATGCAGGTTGTAAGTGCGCCTTTTGGTGATGTAGTGTCAGTGAAGGAAGCGCTGGTTATTGCGGGAAGTGACAAGCGAGGGACAATTTATGGAATGTTCCGACTGTCAGAACTGTGTGGTGTGTCGCCGCTTATTTATTGGGGAGACGTTGTTCCACAGAGAAAGGAGACAGTAATTTTGTCAATTGGAGACAAACTTGTCTCAAAGGAGCCATCTGTAAAGTACCGTGGTTTTTTTATCAACGACGAGTGGCCTGCTTTTGGGAATTGGTGTATGGAGACATTTGGCGGTGTCAACGCAAAGGCGTATGAGGAAATCTTTATTTTGTTGTTGCGTCTCAAGGGCAATTACATGTGGCCTGCAATGTGGGACTCTGTTTTCTCTGAGGAGGGACCGGGACTTGCAAGCGCAGAGTTAGCAGATGTTTATGGTGTTATTATGGGAACGTCACACCATGAGCCATTATGTCGCGCTGGTGCGGAGTGGCAGCGGATTTATCAGAGATATGGCACAGACAATACATGGAGTTTTGTATCAAACCGCGATGCAATCACAGCGTTTTGGAAAGATGGCATTTTGCGCAACAAGCCATTTGAGAATGTGATTACAATCGGTATGCGCGGCGAGAGTGATTCTATGTTACTTCCAGAGGATGCAGGACTTGCGGATAATGTGCAGGTCATTAAGGATGCTATTGTGACACAGCATGCGCTTTTGCGTGAGCATATGGACAAGGACCTAAAGGATATTCCGCGTATGCTTGCCATCTACAAAGAAGTGGAAGACTATTATTACGGAGATGTGACCTGTGCGGGATTGAAGGGGTGGGAGGAACTCGACGACGTGATTCTGCTACTCTGTGAGGATAATTTTGGCAACACTAGAGGATTGCCTAATGAGGCAGATAGGAAGCACCCCGGGGGTTATGGTATGTACTATCATTTTGATTACCACGGTGGTCCGATTAGTTATGAGTGGCAGAATACAGCGCGGCTGACCAAGACGTGGGAACAGATGACGCAGGCTTATGAATATGGAGTACGAGAGCTTTGGATTGTCAATGTGGGTGATTTGAAGGGAGCAGAGTATCCACTTTGTTATTTTATGAATCTTGCATATGATTATGAAACCTACAGCCAGAAAAATAAAACAGAGGAATATGTAAAAATATGGATTGAACAGCAGTTTGGAAATCGTCTTGACAAGGAGGACAAACAGGATATGTTTGCTTTGCTAGATGGTTATACTAAGTGGAATGCGGCAAGACGTCCGGAGGCGATGACACCAGATATTTATCATCCTTGCCACTTCCGGGAAGGGGAGCGTGTCTGGAATGAAGTACATAAATTGATGGAGACAGCAAATCGGTTGAAGGAACATATGCCGAAGGAGTGTATGGACGCATATGGAAGTATGATTTATTACCCAGCAATAGCATCTCTAAATCTGATACTAATGCACATTGAGGCGGGCTGGAATGCGTATTATGCAAAGCAAGGCAACATGGGGGCAAATGCCTATGCCGCCAATGTAAAGTGGCGGGCAGCAAAAGACCGTCAATATGTGCAGGAGTATCATGCGCTGGCGGGCGGCAAATGGAATCATATGATGGATTCTGCACATACAGGTTTTCGTAGTTGGGATGCACACAACTGGACATATCCAATCGTGCAGGAAGTGATACCGCTTCCAATGGCGAAAATGATTGTCGGTTTCCGCGGTGGGGAAGCATATCATCTGGGTGCACACTGGCAGGATAACAATTACCCATACAACGATGATTTTACCAGACCAGATACAAAAAACGTGGTTATTGAGCTTGGCAGCCGCGGAGATGTGGATTTCCTATATCGCATACAGTGTGATAAGCCGTGGGTATACTTTGACAGAACACAGGGAAGTGTTGAGAGCTTGGCAAAGGGTAAGGAAAGCATTGTGGTTACTTGTAACAGGGAAAAATTAAAGGGCAGGGAACGCGCCTTAGTCGAGGTTTTAGTCACGTTTGAAAATGGTGAAAAGACAGTTGGAAGGCTGGAGCTTGTGGCGGAGGAGGTAGAGAAGACTGTCTATATGGCAGGCACTTACATTGAGAAGCAAGGTTATATTGCTATGAATGCAGATGGCTTTACCGAGAAGAAGGACATAGGAGATGAAGGCTTTGAGGTTATTGCGCACCTTGGCAGAATGGGATCTGCAATAAAGGCTTTTCCCGTTACAAAATCGTGGATTGACATAATAGATGCGCCTTATTTGCGGTATACATTTGCAGCGCAAAACGCGGGGGATTATATTGTGCGGTTTTATCTGCTACCCAGAAATCCGGTCGAGAAGGGAAAGCGCATGTGTCTTTCTTTCTCGGTTAACGGAGAGTGCAGGAAGGTGCTTGATACTGTGTCAAATTCCTTCCATACAGATTGCACGTGCGAGGAGTGGAATCAAGGCGTCCTAGACAATATCCGAGTGGCCGAATCGGTTGTTCCAGTGAAAAGAGGAGAGAATCAATTGTATTTCTATGCGGCGGATCCCGGGATTGTGCTTGAACGTATTGTCTTGTATCCTGAGAATACTATGTTGCCAGAATCCTATCTGGGACCTGTCGAGAGCTGGCGAATTTAAAGAATAAAAAGTTTTAAAGAATAAAGGAGATTATAACTATGGAAGGACCAAAAGCACCAAAAGACCCTGAAAAGAAACGGCAGGGATTTTACATTATGAGAAACAAACAAGTTTCCGGTTCCGCGCAGCCAAATGGAACGGGAGTTCAGTTTATCTATTTAAATGATGGACGTATGATATCTAGCGCCCGCATTGTAGGAAATATTACTGACAAGGAGATTCTTGACCTACTCTTGACAACAGAAGGCTTTCGGCGTCTGGTTCACAGCATTGGCGTCAGCGTGGAAATGGACAATCAAGATAAGAAGGCAGTGTTTGAGTTTCAAATGTATGGAAAATCTGATCCGTATGGGTCTGGAACGACGCTTCGTATGGAGGTTCCGGCGGATGGTATGGAGTATATACTAAACCTGTCAAACTGTGATTGGTCGGATGATGACAGCATTCCGGGGCAGATTCGATTTGTATTTGAAGAACCGCAAAAGGATGGTGTGGCAGCGCAGGCATTAACAACGGTAAAATTTTATCTAAACGATGGATTTACAGCGCCAGAACCGGAGGAGGAGGAACAAGTTAATTTCGCGTGCAGCGAATATCAAAAAATGTTGCAAAAATCGCTTGTGCAGACTGGAAACAACGCGCGTTTAAAGGCTGCTATTGAGCAGGCGAAACGGGGAGAAGATACCACCATTGCTTTTATTGGTGGTTCGATTACACAGGGGGCGGGCGCAGTGCCTATCAATACGAAATGCTATGCGTGGCGTACTTTTGAGGGATTATGCCGCCTTGTAGGAAAAGGTGTGGACGAGAACATTCACTATATCAAGGCAGGCGTGGGAGGAACACCCTCTGAGCTTGGAATGATACGTTATGAACGCGATGTGTGCAGAGATGGGGCAGTGACCCCAGATATTGTGGTGGTGGAATTTGCGGTGAACGACGAGGGGGATGAGACAAAAGGCGTTTGTTACGAATCGCTAGTCAGAAAGATTTTGGCAGCAAAGAACAAGCCTGCTGTTATATTGCTGTTTGCCGTGTTTGCCAACGATTGGAATTTGCAGGAGCGACTTTGTGTTGTGGGAGAACACTATCAGCTGCCAATGGTTAGTACGCGGGATTGTGTGGTAGAACAATTTTACAAAAAGACGGGTGCAGGTAGAATTGTAACAAAGAACCAGTTTTTTTATGACTGTTTCCATCCAACGAACATAGGGCATCAAATTATGGCAGACGGTCTGCTTTATCTAATGCAAGAGGTGGAAAGGAGTCCACAGGACGAAGACACACTGGACTTGAAAACAGTTCCATCTGTGATTGGTGGAGCCTTTGAACAGATTTGGCTTTTTGACCGAAGCAGCAAGACAGATACTGTAACAGTAGTATCGACGGGAGATTTCTCAGAGACGGACAATGAATTGCAAGGTGTTGAGATGGATAAGAACTTGACACAGACCAAAGAGTTTTCGTATAATTGGAAACATATAAAGGGGCAAAAACCTTTTGTTATGGATATTTGCTGTACCAGTCTTATAATGGTGAACAAAGATTCGGGTGCGCCGAATGCGGGCTGTGCACAGGTGTTTGTAGATGGAGAGATGGTGCTTTTGGTGGATCCAAAGGTCAACGGTTGGATACACTGCAATCCGCTTATTTGTTTCCAAAATAGAGATCGCAAAATATGGCATATTGAGGTTAGAATGCAGCCGGGTGATGAGGACAAGGAATTTACAATACTTGGATTTGGCGTTGTGAGTTAAAAGTGCACTGAAAGGCATGGTCATTATAATGAATATTGATAATAAACTTCAGAAACAAGATACAAAAGTCAATCCTATCACAAGGCTGGATTATCCCGACCCTGATGTGATTCGGATTGACGACACCTATTATATGATTTCAACAACCATGCATTTTATGCCGGGTGGAGAGATACTACGCTCATATGACTTGATAAATTGGGAGCATGCAGCCTTTGTGTATAATCGTTTGGATAGTACAGATGGGCAGCGGCTTGAGGGTGCAGAGAACATATATGGCAAGGGCATGTGGGCGGCTTCCTTACGATTTCACAGAGGAGTGTTTTATGTGTGCTTTGTCGCAAATGATACGGGAAAGACTTATCTGTATATGTCAGAATCCATTGCGGGACCGTGGAAAAAGCATCACATTGAAGGGTTTTACCACGATTGTTCTCTTTTGTTTGATGGAGATAATGTCTATATTGCATATGGAAACAAGAATATTTATATTACCCAGTTAAACAAGGAATTAACAGCGCCTCTTAAGGGCGGTTTGCACCGTCTGGCAGTCAGTGATGCGGGGCACCCGGGGCTTGGGTATGAAGGGACGCATTTTTATAAAGTTAATGGGAAATATTATTTATTTTTTATTCATTCACTGCGGGACCGATGGATGCGCACAGAGGCATGTTTTGTGGCTGATTCCATTGATGGTACATTTACTGGCGGTGATATTTTGATTGATGACAGAGGATATTGCGGCCAGGGTGTGGCACAAGGGGGAATTGTTGATACGCCGGATGGAAAGTGGTATGCAGTGTTGTTTCAGGATTACGGTGCTGTCGGCAGGATTCCAGTGTTGGTCCCCGTTACATGGGAGGCAGGTTATCCCGTGTTTGGAAAAGACAAGCGGGTTCCGCGGCAATTTGAAGTGCCCTGTGGAAAGGAATCTTACCGTTATAAGCCGTTGGTACAAAGTGATGATTTTAGAAGAGAATCTGGTCTTTTGGAGGAAAAAGAACGCGAGTTGTATGGTTGTTATGGCCTAAAAAGTGTATGGCAGTTTAATCATGAGCCAAATATGCAGTTGATTACACAGGATATAGAGAATGGTGTCCTCTGGGTAGAGACAGGAAAACGATGTCAAAGTTTGTTACAGGCGGCAAATGTGTTGACGCAGCGTATGCTCTTTCCGCGGTGCGCGGGGGAGGTGACAGTGGATGCTGCTGCGCTGAAGGTGGGAGATTATGCAGGAATTTGTGCTCTTCAGGGCTGTTATGGCATGGTTGCGGTGACGCGGCGGGACGATGGATTTTATCTTGTGATGAAAAGTAAAATAGCCGAAGAGGATTCTTTGCGTGCATCATCAGAAGAGAACATAGAAGAAAAAGAGTGGGAGGCAGTACCGATCAAGCAGAGCACAGTGCGCCTTCGGCTGGAAGTGGATTTTACCCAGATGAAAGATGAGGCGCGTTTTTTCTATTACGATTACGGTAATGATAATAATGCTCAGAATCATGATTGGGACAGCGGCACATGGAGACCGATTGGCATCGCGCAGAAACTGTATTTTAAATTAGATCATTTTGCGGGCTGTCGGTTTGGTCTGTTTGCCTATGCCACAGAGCAGGTAGGCGGCAGGGCGGGATTTTCTAAGTTTTGTTACCATAAAGTATATATGTAGCCATAGATTTATTTTTTGATTTATGGTATTTGGGCTATGGATGGAGTGAAGGATTGTCGATTGCAGAAACTTTATGTGAAGCTGTTGGACAAATACAAAACGCATCAGAATGCAAAGCTTGACTATGAAGGTAGTCAGATGGTCTTAAAAGACGGCAGCTGCATTGGTGCCAGCAGATCAGAAGGACAACTTGTAAGTAATTTGATGCGTAAGTTTGATTTGTTTGGACTGGATTATAGGGGAGCATGGAAGCTGCTGATGGACGATGAAAGATGGAGAGAATGGAAACAACAGAATGGTTTTTGTAGGTAAATTAAGTTAGTTATTTTTTAGTGCTTTACGAAAGGAATTGTAAAATACAAGCATATGAATAAAGATTTTAATTGTAAAATATATTTGTTATATCATCAGTATGAATATGGTGAGCATTGTGAATATGAGGAACTTAAAATTCTAGGTATCTACAGTTCTGAACAGAAAGCACAGGAAGCAATAGAACGGTATTATAAACTGGCAGGTTTTAAGAACTATTCTAAAGAGTGTTTTGTGGTTGATGAATATATTGTAAACGAGGACCGTTGTTGGAAAGAGGGATTTGTAAGTTCTGCCGATTTGGAACAAGATTTTGAGATTTTGACGAATTGTTTTAATGAATGGCTATGTAATAATAAAAGTCCTTGTGAATCATGGGAAAATAAAGCATACTATAATGCGCTTTGTGAAGTGAATGAAGTGATATATGAAATGAAAGATATAACAAAACTTGCAGAACATATTCAACAGGTTTGGATTCGGCGGTTTGATGACAAAAGCAAAAGTTTTGATGACTATATGGAAATAGCAGGCAAAATTATAGCAAAAGGATTTTACGATTTGTATGATTAAGTTAGTCCCTCCAAACCCCCTCTTGCATCTGCGCTTAGGAATGAAACTCAAATGTAAATAGTAATTTTTTTACAGATCATAAGACTTTTAAGAAGGGTAATGCTAATGGAAAAACAGATAAATTGTACTTTGACAGATATTTGTATTGATTACTTAGTAAAAAATAATTTTCAGCTTTCTATAGAGCCTAACAATGAGTGGTCTGAGTGGAATTGGCAAGCAGAGCGGGAGGACTTAATATTATATGCAACAGATCCCATTCGATTGGTTGCATTATATATGATTCGGGACGACTGGGTATCCGATAGGGAAGTTGATAAGGACTACATTCCTGTGATAGCAGATGATGGAAATACATATCGATATGCAGTTTGTAAGTTGGTATAGTGGGGATATACCGTTTCACGGGTTGAGGATTCTGCTGATTTTGGAGTATATGAATGGCTGGCAGAAAAAGATGGAAAGACATATTCGGCGGAAGCCCCACTTGGATTGCTGGGATTTGTTACAATCATGCGAGCGTATGGAGAAGACTGGACTTGCAGCGATGTAGCAAAATCTTTTTCAATCAATCCGATACCAGGAAGGTTGGATGATATAGAATTAATATGGGGAAAAACGCTTGATTTGGATCAGATTGAGCAAGATGATGAATGCCGTCAGAGAGGGAAAAGGATATAGAGATGAAAAAAGTAAAACAAAAGGAATATGATTTTAGAAATGATTTATATCTTTCCGTTTTTGTGGGAATTTGTGAGTCAAAAAACACGCTTGAGCGCTATTTGCAGCAGTATTTAACTTTATTAGAGATGGACTGTATTGGTTCTTCGTTTGGGATTGATTTTCATATCAATTATTATGATGATGAATATTATACTGCGGTTGTAAATTCGCAGATGTCAAATGATATTGATGAGATTTTTGCGGATGCAGCAGTGTTTGATGTCAGTTTATTGAAAAAAGATTACCCCAACTTATTTGATACACAATATAATGCAGTTATTATTATTGGCAGAATGAAATATGAGGGAGAAATTCAGGAAATACAAAACGATGAATTTGGATATTTTAGATTTTTAGGAACATATCCAGAATTGTTTCCAAATCAGATAGAAGACCATCCTGAAATGTATCCATATGCAATGAATAAGTTGACTGATTGGGGATACAGTATTTCTCTAACGAGCAAAAATGGAAGTGATGGCAAGGATTATTTTCAATGGAATGCACAAAAAGAAGGAAAAACATTTACAGCGCTTGACCCTTTGCGCCTTTTGGCAATTGTGACCATTGTGCGGGAGTATGGGGAGGCGTGGGACCGCGCGAAAATACGAAGCGCACTTTCTGTAACACCTGCAAAGAAAGATCAGTAAAGTGATAGACTATTGTAATTATTTAGGTAGGTATTGGAATTGTTACACATAAGTTTATGGAATTGTAGAAAATGGATATAAAAAAATTGACATTAAAAAATATATTGGGCAAAGACTGGACTTTTGAGCCGGATTTTTGCTATGCAGATGTTTCTGGCAATGCAGAGCTCTATAAAGAGGGTGACAGCTTAATTCTTTTTAGAAAAGAAGGTGAGAAGGATGTCTGTGCAGTGAGGTTTCGCGCAATTTTAAATTATGACAAAAAACTATTTCATACTGCAAATAAATTAATGGCGGATATAGGATTGGACTTTAAAATGGGAGACCGTCTTAATAAAATCATAAAAAAAATGGGCACACCAGATTTTATTTATTATTTAGAAGAGGACTATGAGCGTTATTATTGGCGATATCCCCACAATTTTTATGACTATAATGATATATTTTATGTTGTGCATTATCATTACCTTGTTTCGCCAGACCTGCTTGTCTGTCTTGGCGTACCCAAAATTGATAATCGGTTAACGGATTTAGAAATAATAAACGACCCTAAAATGATTACAGATATCATGCAAACAAGAGAAAAAATAAAAGAGTATGAAAAGGAACTGTACCAGCCCAAAGAGTGCAAGCGATTTTTGAAACAAAGAATGGAAAATGGGGCAATTACAGAAATAAAGTCTCAAAATATCCGTTTTATTAAGATGGAAATAGAAAATTATATTGTGGAAGGAATTGAGACAGCGGATCTGAGGATGCGCAGCTGTCTTTTTCGCAATGTAACCTTTGAAAATCATTTTGAGACAGGATTTGTTCAGATAGAGCAGTGCGTGTTTATCAATTGTATGTTTCATGATACATTCGGTGATAGTTTTGTGGAATTGACAGATAGTGTGTTTCAAAATTGTGTGTTTGAGAACATTGGCATGGAAAAAGGGATATTTAACGCAAACAGAAATAATTTTTTGGATTGTGTATTTCGCGGGATACAGTGGAATGGGGGCGGAGTCTTTTTTCGGTCAAAAATAAAGGGGGGCAAAATGCAACATATTTTTTATACGACCAATGATATTTCCAACAGTGATTTTTCAGATATACAGATAGAACATATGGAAGTGGAGATGGAAGACGAAGACAGCATTGGCTTTTTTGAGAATCAATTCAACACAGTAAGATTTTGTGATACGACAGTAAGAGCTCCCATAGAAGATACATATTTTGTGAATTGTGATACAAGTGGACTGAATTGCATGGTAGTATGAGGAGGAACTTTTATGAGAAAAGGCTTAAAGTTTATCCTATTTGCGATATTGTTTCCTGCTTTAATTGTCTCTACTGCAATTTTAGCGTACTTGCAGTTTTTTGCATCTAATGACAGGAATCTTTCTGGTCAATGGATTGCGAAATTGGACATGAGCAATCAGGCGGCTGTCACAGCGCTTGACTGGCTACAGGAGATAGAAGCAGTCTCTGTCCCAATGCAGGATTTACAGACCAATATGCAGGGGGTGGCGGTTGAGATGAATCTGACGCTGGAACAGACTGCACACTCCGAGGGGACTTTCCAGTGTTCTATATTGCCAGAAAGTTATGACGCCTGTAGTCAAGCAGCCTATGAGGCATTTGCCACAGCTTTTCGGGAGTTGTTAACGCAGAGACTTCATATGGCAGGTTATACAGGCAGCACAGACGAGGAAGCAGTTGAGGCACTTGTGACAGAATCCTTTGGAATGCCCACCGTTTCTTATTTGAAAATTTGTGCACCAGACTTGTTGCCTTCTTTGGAGGAATTGCAGGCGCAATATAATGGCAGTGGGACTTATCAGACTGCAAACGGCATTTTAACAAGACAGTTTGATGACGAGACGAGTCGTGTACAAGAAGAAAGCTATATTCGCAAAGATTCTACTTTAATTTTATCTGAGGATTTTTCAGACCATTCTTCTGTGATATACACATTACAACAAGGAAAAAATTAATTTTTTTGTAGTTCCTAATTAAGAAGGGAGTTTTATGAAAGCAATCTTACAGAAAACAAATTCTTTCATTCTGTCTGTAATTTTGATATGTTTTATGTTGCCTTTTCCGGTTGATGCAGCATATCAAATACCAAGAACCTATCAGGTACAAACGGATATTGGCACGGCTGGCACAGTAAAAACACTCGATTACAGTTATGATTACAACACCTACTTTTCTTTGCGGGATATTGCTATGGTGTTAAGAGATACGAGCAAGTCCTTTTCTTTGGAAATCACAAAAAATGCTGTCGCTTTAAATCTAGGAAATGCTTATATACCTGTAGGTGGAGAGAATATTCCTTGGGAAAATAGTGAGAATCCCAATGTTTCGCTGCGGCGAAATGAGTTTCAGGTAAATGGGCAAAAGGTATCTTACTATACAATGATAGTGGCATTTCCTTCTGGCGCCTACGATTGTTTTATGATGGCAGTAGATTTGGCGATGATTTTGGATATGGATATCACGGTTCCTAATGTTGGTGTTTTGCAGATGAATACACAAGTTCCATTTAGCATGTCCCCTGTAACTTTGGAGCAGACAGGTTATTTTTATGGAGTGAATGGCGTCTTTGTAGGAAATGCTACTACGGGAGAACTTTACTATCAATATCAGTCAGATATGTCCTATCCTATTGCAAGTACGTCTAAGTTAATGACATGTCTGTTGACAATGGAAGCTATTGCGGCTGGGCAGCTTTCCTTAGAACAGACGGTTACGGTCTCCGAGGCAGCACATGCATTGTCTATCTCTGGTGATGGGGTGATTCCTTTAGAAGTTGGACAACAGATTACAGTGCAGGAACTTTTAATAGGTGCCCTTCTGCCTTCTAGCAATGAATGCGCACTGTGTCTGGCTGAAGCAATTGCTGGTTCCGAGGGGGCTTTTGTTTCAGCCATGAATCAGAAAGCGTTGGATTTAGGATTATCGCAGGCAGTTTTTTTTAACAGTCATGGTTTGCCCTTTTATACACAAACTCCTGTTCCTGCAAAGTGCCAAAACCGCATGAGTGCAAAGGATATGTTTCGGATGTGCTCTTATCTTTTGAAGGTTTATCCGCAGATAAAAGATATTACTTCTATGGAAAAGGCAACATTACAATCACTCAATCTTGAGGTGCACAATTTGAATCCACTGTTGCGCAATATACCTCAAGTTACAGGTTTAAAGACCGGGACAACAAACAAATCGGGAGCTTGTCTTGTTACATCGTTAACTGTGGACAATGGAACAATGAAAAATGACTTGGTGGTTGTGGTGTTGGGAACAGAAGATTCCATAGAAAGAGGGCGTGTGTCAACCCTGCTGGCAAAGTATGCCTTGCAGGCATTTTATACAGGAATAGAAGAACCAGAAGTTGATTCTATTTCTGGAAATCTACCCACACATGCTGAGGCAGCAGTGGACTGGATTTTGCAGACAGCAAAAAGTACAGTCAGCCCTTTTTGAATGTATGAACGGAAAGTTTACTGCGGTATTCACTTGGAGAACACTTCTTGTATACTCGAAACAGACGGTTAAAAGTAGAAATACTGGAAAATCCCACTTGCATTGCAATTTCTGTGATTGGAAGTTCCACGTGCGGCAGTAGTTCCTCTGTCGCTTTGATACGCCTGTAATTAAGGTAGTCGCAGAATGTGTATCCAGTGTAATTCTTAAATAGTCTGGAGAAATGAAATTTGGTGAATCCCATCAGCGAAGCCATGCTCTCGAGTGTAAGCGCATCCATGTAGTGATCGTCGATATACGCCAGCAGGTCGTTGAACTGCTTGAGATACTTCCGCTGCTTTCCAGCCCGGATATCAGCGGTGCCAAGCTTATTCGAGTAGTCGGTGCCAAGCTTTACGAACATAGTCATCAACAGCGAGTATACGGTGAGTTCACTATATAAATTTTTACGAAAATACTCAACCTGCATCTGCATCAGCAGATCAAAAATATCCTTATAAATATCAGGCGAATTCTCTTTAGTCAGCAGAAATGGGGTCGAGAGCAGCGGTTGGATACCTGCATAGGCTTTTAAATGGGTCATAACGCTCAGATCGAGCAGATAGACAAAACGCACGCCATTAGAACCCGGGGGGGGGTATACGGAATGCAGAGTCCCTGGGGGTATAAAAAAGATTTCTCCCTCCTGAATGCGGTTTGTGGTTTCGCCAGTGAGGGCATAATAACAGTCGCTGATCGGCAATACGATCTCAAGCGAATTGTGCCAGTGGAGTGGGAAGGTTTCCAGTTGTTCATTGTACCAGATGCGGACTGTGGAGCTGTTGCGGTAATTGACGATTTCATGATTTTTATTGACCATTGTGAAGCCGATATAATCGCTGTTTGCGCTGTAGAAATCAAAGCCACTGCCATTAATCTGTTCCAAATCAATGGATTTAGCGTGCCCCGCTGAAACCAAGTTTGTCTGATGCTTCTTTGTTTGCTTTTCATTTGGCTCTTCATTTGTCATATATTTCTCAGTCCTTTGCGAATACGAATCAATTATGTTTATCAATCGTTCGTAGCATTTATGATATTATTCTAGCATTGAAACAAACAAATGTAAATGGGTATTATTCACAGTTTGTACAACAGAACAAGAAAAATTAAAATATTATAAATTATTAGTGAAACACAAAAAGACATGAGATGCAGGAATACCTGTCAGGTGTCTTTTTTATATTTATTATGATAACTACTCAGTAATCTACTCTCAAGCACTCTTGCATTATCAATTTGCAATATCTATACAAATTATACAAAGATTCGCGCAAAAATGCTTAATAAAAGTATAAATACCCAAAGCTTTTTAAACTAGGAAAATCAAATATAAGCAAAATATGAAAAGTGTAGAGCAAAATATGGGAAGTGACGGGTAATCTTATACAGTATAATGAAGTATAGAAAAAAGGGTTACGGTTCATGAAACGGAACTGTAAAAAGGGAGGTTGTGGGTATGAAAGATTCTTTGAAAAAAGGTATTTTTCTAGGCGGACTGGTGGTTGTGCTTGCAGTGGTTCTAATTATCAAAAGTATGTTCCGTGAGGATGATTTTCATGAGAAGTATGCTGGCTATGATCTGGATGTGGATGTAGATGGTACTGGAAGAGAGGGTACTTATACAATTTATCTAAGTGAGCATCAGGACGCGGTGTGCCCGGTACAGGATGTGGATATTCCGGTGACAGAATATGTGTCGGGGATAGATGCTGAAGTTTACGCTGACTATGAGGGTGAACAGAATGTGCTGTACACTGGGGTGGATTCTGAGGTGAGTTGGGAATTTGAAATTCCGGAAACTGGATTCTACAATATTTATATGGAATACATGGCTGTGGAGTCCAGAGGTGTTGCAGCGGAGCGCGCAGTGCGCATCAATGGCGAACTTCCGTTTTCGGATGCGGCGAATATCATGTTCACGCGCATCTGGAAAAATGACGGTGAGCCACGGGTGGACAATCAAGGTAACCAGATCCGCGCGACACAGATTGAGGAGTTTGCATGGCAGGGGGCGTACTGCCGGGATGATATGGGTTATATTACTGAGCCATATCGCTTTTATTTCGAGAAAGGGAAAAACACATTGACACTCGAAGCAGTCAATGAGCCGCTCGTGCTCAAATCCCTCTCTGTGCGCGGGCTGGAGCAGGGCAGGAGTTATCAGAATTACGTGCAGGAGAATGCGGGAAAAGGTGCCTCTGGAGAGGGATTATCATATGTGCAGAAGATACAGGGTGAGGACTCAACGATCCGCTCGGAATCTTCGCTGTATGCCAAGTATGACCGCTCTTCTCCCACAACACAGCCTTACAGCGTGACTAACACGTTGCTAAATTATGTTGGAGGCGATGCGTGGCGTTCCTCTGGACAGTGGATCGAATGGGATTTCGAGGTGCCGGAAGATGGCTATTACAATATCACTGTAAAGGGCAGACAGAACTACGCGCGGGGAAGTGTATCCAGCAGATGTCTTTACATAGACGGTGCGGTTCCGTTTGATGAGGTGAAGGAAATATCCTTTGAGTATTCAAATGACTGGAAATTGATGACACTTGCTGATGAGTCCAAAACACCATATGATTTTTATCTCACGGCAGGAAAACATACGATTCGTCTTGAAGCAACACTTGGCGGTATGGGAAGCATACTCGAAGCGTTGGAGGATTCAACCTACAGATTAAACCAGATTTATAGGAGGCTTTTGATCTACACAGGACCAAATCCCGACAAGTACAGGGACTATAATATTGACAAGGTTTATCCTGAGATTGTGGAGGCGATGTCGCTGGAGTCAAAGCGGCTCTACAAGGTTGTGGATGACATGGTTCTTTATACTGGGCAGAAGGCGGATAAGATTGCCACAGCGCAGACGCTGGCACAACAATTAGAGCGGTTTGTGGACAGACCAGAGAAGATCACGCTGGAATTTAGCCCAACTTTCAAGGACAATATTACCGCGCTTGGTACTGCGATTCTCAATATGAGCGAGACGAAGCTCGATATCGATTATTTAGTGGTCACAGGCAAGAATGCAACCCCTGAGAAGGATGTGGCAAACGGTTTTGACAAGGTAGTGCATGAGCTTCGTTCCTTCGCCGCTTCATTCTATGTTGATTATGACGCAGTCGGTGATGTGTACGACAAGAACAGCGATGATGTTGTGAGTGTGTGGGTGCTGACGGGGCGTGATCAAGGTACAATTCTCAAGAGTATGGTGGATGACACGTTCACACCAGATACGGGGGTTAAGGTCAATGTCGAGATCGTTGCGCCAGACGCACTTTTAAGTGCAGTTGTGGCAGGGCGCGGACCGAATGTCGTGCTCTCTGTAGGTGCAGACCAACCAGTCAACTACGCACTTAGAAACGCGTCGGAGGACTTGACACAGTTTGAGGATTTTGATGAGGTGATCAAATCTTATACGGAGAGTTCTTATGAGCAGTATCGTCTGGGTGACAAAATATATGGTATTCCTGAGACACAAACTTTCAATGTGATGTTCTACAGGACAGATATTCTGAATGAACTTGGACTTGAGATACCACAGACTTGGCAGGAATTGATCGAGATGCTTCCAACGATACAGGGAAACAATATGTCCATTGGTATTCCATCAGCGGCAGGCAGTAGCAGCAACACGACAGCGAGTACGTCGGTAGCGTCGAATATGCCCGATCTGAGTATGTATTTCAGCATGTTGTTCCAGAATGGCGGTGACCTGTATGATGGCGAGGGTATGCAGACGACAGTCGACGAGGAGGCAGGTGTCGTGGCGATTGAAGACTATACGGAGTACTTTACAGATTACGGCATACCGGTATTTTTCGACTTTGTGAGTCGGTTCCGTTCGGGGGAGATGCCGATTGGCATTGCGGCGTACAGTGTGTACAACACGCTAATGGTATCAGCGCCTGAGATCCGCGGCTTGTGGGATTTTACACTTATACCAGGAACAGAGGTGGTAGGTGCAGACAAAAAGACACACATTGACCGCTCGGATTTTATCACCGGAAATGCGACAATGATGGTGCGAACGGAGGATGAGGCACTTCGTAATGCCTCATGGGAATTTATGAAATGGTGGGCGCAGGTGGACACACAGGTGCGTTTCGGACGGGAGATGGAGGCGCTGCTCGGATCCTCAGCGCGGTACGCAACGGCGAATTTTGACGCATTTAGCCAGCTTGCGTGGAATGCAGATGACATCGAGGTGCTTTCACAGCAGTGGTTGCAGACAACGGGAATCCGAGAAGTACCGGGCGGATATTATACAGGGCGCCATATCACAAACGCCATTAGAAAGATTGTAAATGACAAGGAGGATCCACGTGAAACAATACTGGATTACAGTATTACGATCGACGAGGAGATTACTAAAAAACGCAATGAGTTTGGTCTTCCTGTCAAAAAATAACCAGCTTGGAGGATTTATATGAAAGAATACATCAAAAAATATTTCATATTGCGCCGGCATAACTTTGAGGTAAATGTCAAGAAGGCAAAGAGGAGCAAGATGTGTTATCTGTTCCTCGCGCCCTACGCAATACTGTTTACCATGTTCTATATCGTTCCTGTTGTGAGCTCGATCTTTCTGAGCTTTACCTACTATAATATTCTGGAATCACCAACCTTTGTGGGGCTGCAGAATTACATCAGCCTGATCCTCGAGGATGACATCTTCCTGACTGGTGTGAAGAACACATTTATGATTGCGGTCATCACAGGACCGCTCGGCTATATTATGTCCTTTCTGTTTGCATGGCTTATCAATGAGATACCACGCTGGATTCGGACAATTGCGATCGTTGTGTTTTATGCGCCGTCTATTGCAGGGAATGTGTTCGTCATTTTCTCCATTTTCTTTCGGGGTGATGCATATGGCTATGTCAATGCATTTCTGATGAGCTGGGGTATCACAGATGCGCCAATTCTCTGGCTCACAAACCCGACTTACATGCTTCCAATATGTATGATCGTTATTCTGTGGATGAGCCTTGGAACTGGATTTCTATCGTTTGTGGCGGGTCTGCAGGGCATCGACAAAAGCCAGTATGAGGCGGGGTACATGGATGGTATCAAGAACCGCTGGCAGGAGCTTTGGTTTATCACGCTCCCGAATATGAAACCTATGCTGATGTTTGGAGCTGTTATGGCGATCACACAGTCTTTTGGCGTATGTGATGTCACCATGCAGTTGTGCGGCTATCCAAGTACGGATTACGCGGCGCGGACGGTTGTGACACATCTGTTTGACTATGGCTACTCGCGTTTTGAGATGGGTTATGCGTCAGCAATTGCAACACTGCTATTTCTGATTATGATCCTTTGCAACAAGGCAATCCAAAGTTTGTTAAGAAGAGTAGGAACCTGATATGAGTAAAAAAAAGAAAAATGCAGAAGTAAAAAATAAAATAAAAATATTAAAAAAGCGCCAGCCGAACCGTTCGCGCATAGGGGACTTCTTTGTTTATCTATTTTTGTTTCTTGTTGCGGTTGCGATGGTGTTTCCTCTGGTGTATGCAGTTAACAGTGCGCTGAAGCCACTCGACGAGTTGTTTATGTTTCCTCCCAAGATTTTTGCGCAGAACCCGACATTGGATAACTTTTCCGATTTGTTTGTCACAATGGGCAAGTCGTGGGTGACTTTTTCGAGATACATATTTAACACAGTGTTCATTACTTTTGTTGGTACTGTGGGACATCTGATTATTGCATCAATGGGGGCATTTGTGCTTGCAAAATATGATTTTCCAGGTGGGAAGATGTTCTTTAATCTTGTTACGGTTGCACTGATGTTTAGCGGATATGTAACGGCAATTCCAAACTACCTAATCATTAATGCGCTAGGATGGATCGATACTTACTGGGCGATTATCATTCCGTCATTTGCGGCTCCAATCGGACTGTTTTTGATGAAGCAATTTATGGAAGGGCTTCCAATGTCCTTGATCGAGGCAGCGAAGATAGACGGTGCGAGTGAGTGGACGGTATTTATGAGGATTGTGATGCCGAATGTGAAACCTGCTTGGCTGACATTGATCATCTTTCAGGTGCAGGGACTCTGGAACAATAGGGCATCGACCTTTATCTACTCAGAGGAGAAGAAAACTTTGGTGTACGCGCTGCAGCAGGTGCAGAGCGGTGGCATTGCGAGGACAGGACAGGCGGCTGCTGTTACAGTCATTGTCATGATTGTGCCAATTATTATCTTTATCTTGTCTGAGAGCCAGATATTGGAAACAATGGCAAGCTCTGGGCTGAAAGACTAAGAGCGTATGGAGCAGGGGGAATAAGCGTGAAAAATATCATAAAAAGAATCAGCGCATTACTTGCGGGCGTCATGGTACTCTGCAGTCAGCCCTTGGAGGTGTGTGCGGAAAAGGGCTATACCTACAACTACGACTGGTGGGAGGATGTGCAATACTCTCCGGATCTGTATGAAGTGATCGGTGTATTTACGGCAAGCGACCTGGGCATTACAGATAAGTTCAGCTCACCACAAGGACTGTATGTGTGCGGTAGCACAGTATATATTTGTGACACAGGGAACAACCGCATTGTCGAGATGGAGCGGACGAAGTTCAACAATTTTTCTTGCAAGCGGATCATCGACAGTTTTCAGGGGGATGTCGAAACGACTACATTTGCATCGCCCACAGATATTGCCGTTTCGGAGGATGGATATCTGTATATTGCAGATATGAATAATGGGCGTATCTTAAAGCTTGACCAGGATCTGAACTATGTCATGCAGTTTGACAAGCCAGTGGATTCTACGATTGACCCGTCAGCGAGTTTTCTGCCAAGCAAGATTTCCATTGATACGGCGGGGCGTGTGTACTGTGTGGCGACAAACATCAACCAGGGGTTGATCAAATATGAAAATGATGGTACGTTCTCGGGGTTTGTGGGGGCGACCAAGGTAACTTACGACTGGACGGACTATTTGTGGAAACGCCTTGCAACAAAGGAGCAGAGGGCACAGCTTGCCTCCTTTGTACCGACAGAGTACTCCAATCTCTACATGGACACGGAGGGCTTTATCTACGCGTGTACGGTTAACGTTACAGAGGAGGATCTGGCTGCGGGTAATGCGACACCCATAAGAAAACTGAATCTGATGGGTGATGATATCTTGGTCCGAAATGGTTCGTTCCCCGTAGTTGGAGACTTGTGGTGGAACGGTGGCACATCTGGTTATGATGGACCATCGTTGATGACTGACATTACGGCGCTTGACAATGATATCTATGTCGGGCTTGATCGGGTGCGGGGGCGTATGTTCGGATATAATGACCAAGGAAATCTAGTGTTTGTTTTTGGCGGAAACGGAAATATGGACGGTTACTTCCGGCAGCCAGCGGCGATCGATCACATGGGGCATGACTTGTTAGTGCTGGATTCTGTGGACTGCAGTATTACGCTATTTGCCCCAACCGAATTTGGCGGTCTGGTGTATGATGCGATCGAGCAGTTCCAGGACGGCAAGTACTATGAGTCTGGTGAGACATGGAAACAAGTTATGGTGCAGAATGGCAACTACGATCTTGCTTACATCGGCATTGGGCGTTCACTGCTGCGACAAGAAAAGTACCACGAGGCAATGGAGTATTTCGAGCTAAAATGGGACTACAAGAATTATTCTAAGGCGTTTAAGCAGTATCGTAAGGAATGGGTGGAAGAACATATCGTGATGATTTTGCTAGTGCTGTTTCTAGTGATTTGCCTGCCATTGTTTGTTGGGAAGGTTAAAAAAATCAAGCACGAGATTGATACAGCAGATATCTTCAAGGTATAGATCGGAGGGAATGATGACAGCTTTTTTGAATAAGAAGGAAGGCTTTACACATTATTTGGGTACGCTGAAATATGCGTTGTATGTGATCACACACCCATTTGACGGATTCTGGGACTTAACACATGAAAAGAGAGGTTCTATCGCGGCGGCAAATACAATTTTGTTCCTGACGCTGCTGGTGCGCATCATGAAGTTGCAATTTACAAGCTTTGTGTTTCTGCAGGTATATTGGGAAGGAATCAACATTCTTCTTTATCTGGCGAGTGTCCTGTTCCCGCTTGCGTTGTGGTGCGTGGGCAACTGGGGGCTTACAACACTCTTTGACGGCAAGGGAACATTGAAACAGATATATATGGCGACTTGTTATGGACTGACACCGTATCCGCTAATACAGTTTCCTCTGATTCTCTTTAGCAATGTTGTGACGTATGACGAGGCGGAATTTTATGGTGTGCTGAGTGCGATATCCCTGATCTGGGCAGCGTTGCTTATACTGGCGGCCATGATACAGATTCATGAGTACACAGTGAAAAAAACGCTTTTTTTTACAGTTGCGACTGGATTTGCGATGTTGGTTATGATTTTTATCCTGCTGCTGTTCTTCAGTATGATTTCACAAGGGATTGCATACTTTATCTCTATCGGCAGGGAAATTCTGTTCCGAATGTGATATGATATGCGGCAGTATGTAACGAAGAAAGGTTATGGGAGAACTAACTATGAAAATTGATATCAAAAGTAAAATAAAAAGCATGGTGGTTCCTGTTATCGGTTTGCTGGTTGTCGGGGTGTTTGTTTTGATAATAGTGCTGTACCAGGGTGAGGAGGAGGAACCGAAGCTCATTGAAGTCAATGCTTACACAGGAGAAACAGAGCTTGTCACACTCGAAAATAACGCCCTGCGTTTTGAGATGGATCCAGCAACCACTCAGTTTGAGTTGACAGTCAAGGAGACTGGAAAGGTGTGGCGTTCCACGCCCGAGGGAGTGGAGGAAGATGCGCTTGCACTTGCTGCAGAGAAAGATAAGCTCGATTCGACGCTCCTTGTCACTTACAGCAACACCAATGGTATTGATGCCGTGTACTCCAGCTATGGATACAGTGTTAAGAAAGGTATCTACAATATTGAAACAGGTACAGATTATGTTAAGGTGAACTATTCCATCGGCGATGTGGAAAAAGAATATCTAATACCGACCGTGATCCGGGAGGCAGATATGGATAAGCTGTTAGACAGCATGAACAAGAACAATGCTGTGATGGTACAGGATTATTATAAAAGGTACGATATTAACAAGCTTGGCAAGAAAGATAACAAGGAAGAATTGCTGGCAAACTATCCAGCACTTGCGGATGAGGTGCTCTATATCTTGCGCGACACGACCAAGGATAACATGAAGACGAAATTTGAGCAGTTTTTCGAGGAGGCGGGGTACACCTTAGAACAACACGAGGCAGATAAGGTGCTGGACTTAAGCAGTAAGAGTTCTGATAAGCCTATTTTTAATGTCAGTGTGGTATATCGGCTAGATGGTAGTGATTTTATTGTGGAAGTGCCATTGTCGGAAATCCAGTACCGGGAAGACTATCCACTATACAATCTAACTCTGCTGCCGTACTTTGGCGCGGGCGGCATTGATGATGAGGGATTCTTGTTTGTGCCAGAGGGCGGTGGTGCGTTGATCCGGTTTAACAATGGCAAAGTTTCACAAAACAATTATTATTCCAATATCTATGGCTGGGATATGGCACTCAACAGGGAATATATTGTACATGAGACAGAGGCATATTTTGCCACATACGGAATTGCAAGCGGGGATGATTCCTTCCTGTGCATGATGGAGGAGGGAGCACCATACGCGTCAGTTCAGGCGGATATTAGCGGCAAGAACCACAGCTATAACTTTGTCAATGCAGTCTATAGTATTGCACAGAGGGAACAGTACGATGTGTCAAGTAAGGTAAACGGTAAAATTTTTGTGTATTTGCCCGAGCTTCCTAATGAGACGTTGCGGCAGAGATACCGTTTTATAGACAGCAACAGCTATGTGGATATGGCAAAGACATACCAGGGATATCTAAAGGAACAATACGGAGATTATCTCACGGTCAATGCGGATATGCAGGTGCCGGTGGCAGTTGAGATAATCGGCGCGGTTGATAAAGTAAAGCAGGTGTTTGGTGTTCCAACATCAAGACCGCTCAAACTCACAAGCTACAAGGAAGCACTCAATATTGTAAAGCAACTCAGAGAGGAGGGGATGACAAACCTCTCTGTTAAGATGACTGGATGGATGAATGGCGGCGTGCGCCAACAGATATTGAACAAGGCAGACACCATATCGGATTTGGGCAGCAAGAAGGATTTGAAAACGCTGGCCTCCTATGCAGTGGACAATGGAATTGGTTTTTATTTGGATGGGATCACCAATTATGCGATTGACAGCAATCTATTTGACGGATTTGTGCAGTTTGCGGATTCTGCGAGGTTTGTGACAAAGGAGAAGGCTGAGTTGAATGATTACAGGGTAGTTACATACATTCAGGATACAGATAGCAGCGACGCATACTATCTGCTCCACGCAGATAAGATCCTCGAGATGGCGGATAACCTCAAGGCAGTTGCTGATAAGTATGGTGCAGGTGTTTCTTTCCGGGATATCGGTGATACAATATCAAGTGATTTTTACAGAAAGGCACCTGTGAGCAGGCAAGCAGCACTTAACAACCAAAAGAACAAACTTAAGGAACTGTCTGACGGTGGTATGTTGGTCATGATTAACAAGGGAAATGACTATGCCGTAGCATACAGTAATGTTGTGACCAACATGGATCTCGGCGGTTCTGCGTACACAATTCTCGATCAGAGCGTGCCTTTTTATCAGCTTGCAGTACACGGATATGTAAACTATATGGGTGAAGCATTGAATTTAACACAAAACTACGAGGAGGAATTACTAAGATCGGCGGAGTACGGCGCAGGGCTGTCGTTTGCTGCGATGAGCGAGTCGGCGTTTGCCTTGCAGAAAACATTGTACACAGAATATTTCGGTGCGGACTTCTCCCAGTGGCATGACAAAATGATGGAAATTTACATGCGGTACAATCAAGAGTTGGGGCATATTTTCAACCAGCAGATGACAGATCATACATATGTGGGAGAAAAGACATCATGTACGACATACGAGGATGGCACGAAAGTGTATGTCAATTATGATTATGAAGAGGCGGAGACGGCAGATGGCGTGGTAATTCCAGCAAGGGATTATCTTGTAGTGAGATAGGAAGGGAGTGGATTATGGAAAGACAGAAGAAATTAACAGGTCTTCAAAAGCGGAAGGCAATCGCAGGGTACTTGTTTATTTTGCCTTTTATCGTAGGCTTTCTTGTTTTTATGATACAACCCCTCGCGCAATCGTTGTACATGAGTTTCTGTGATGTGCAGGTGGGGGCGGGAAGTTTCTCACCTCAGTTTAGAGGATTGTTTAACTATGTGCGTGCTTTCACAGTTGATCCTGAGTTTACTCGCCTGTTGTCGGAGGAGATATCACGCATGTTTATCAATTCGCTGGCAATTATGGTATTTAGTTTCTTCGTGGCCTTAATACTAAACCAAAAGTTTCGGGGAAGGGCGTTAGTGCGAGCTGTTTTCTTTCTGCCGGTCATACTGTCATCGGGTGTTATTATCGGTGTTGAGACGGACAATGCATTAATGGCGAGCATTGAGGCTGCTGTCGGAGAGACAGCAGCGAGTGGTGTCAGCGTTACAGGTGCGATCGAGGAGATCCTCAAGACGGCTGGCATCGGTACAAGAGCGTTCGAGACAGTGTTTGAGATTGTGGACAGTATTTATGATGTGGCAATTGCTTCGGGCATACAAATTATCATATTTCTGTCTGGCCTACAGACTATCTCAACGAGCATGTATGAAGCGGCGGACATCGAGGGCTGTACGAAGTGGGAGAGTCTGTGGAAAATAACGCTTCCGATGGTGAGTTCCCTGTTCTTGGTGAACTGGATTTATACTATTGTTGACTTTTGTATGCGTTCAGACAATGAGGTTATCGAGAAAATTAGTGAGGAGATTACAGTCCAGATTAACTACGGTTTTGCGTCAGCGATGTCATGGGTGTACTTCGGGGTGGTAATCGCAATCATAGGCATCACGTCGCTGATCATATCAAAGGGGGTATATTATTATGACTGATGCTGTTATAAAGGGCGGACGCAACATGGAACATAGAAAAGTGCATAGAAAAGAATCTGAGGCAAGCAGCTTCTGGGAGCGCAATCGTAAGTCGGGTGGATATCTTCTCAAAAAAAGGATTAGAGAGGTTATATACAAAATTATTCGGGTGTTTATGCTGTTTGGCATGTGTTTTCTGATCCTGCAGCCAATTCTGAATAAAATTTCAGTCAGTTTCATGGAGGAGCAAGATCTGTACAAGAGTACAGTCATCGCGGTGCCAGAGCATTTCACGACAGAGAACTATAGACTTGCCGCGGAACTGATGAACTACGGAGGAACGCTGTTGAACACCATCGTCATTTCGTGCACAATTGCCCTTTTGCAAATTGCCGTGTGCACACTTGTTGGATATGGATTTGCACGATTTGATTTCCCGCTTAAGAAAATGTGGTTTGCCTGTGTGCTGCTTGTCATTATCGTGCCCCCGCAGACAATCTCGACATCTCTCTATCTGCATTTTAGGTACTTTGACATTCTAGGTATCATCGGGGCGATCAGGGGTGAAGGGTTAAATCTGAGAGGTTCCAAGATTCCGTACTATCTGATGAGTGCAGGGTGTATGGGACTTAAGAATGGTCTCTATATTTACATGATACGGCAATTTTTCCGCAATATACCCAAAGAACTTGAGGAGGCGGCTTATGTGGACGGTTGCGGAATCCTCTCCACTTTTGTGCGGATTATGCTTCCCGACGCGACTCCAATATTGACTTCCTGTTTTCTGTTCTCGTTTGTGTGGGAATGGACGGACAGTTTCTACGCACGCATGTTTATGGGAAACACGAGCTTGCTTGCTACACAGCTTGCGGCGATCGGCGATCGTGTGAACAAATATGTGGTGAATGTGGTTGGAAACGCATCAGGTGCCTCGGTGGGCTACACAAGTTGTATGATCTCAACAGGGATTTTGATGGTCATCACACCACTGTTAATCCTGTATTTGTTTGCCCAAAAAGGGTTTGTTGAGAGTATCAGCAGCTCGGGAATCAAGATGTAATTGGATCTATGATGTGTTATAAACCTCTATGTCTATGGGGTTTATATGTACGCACCACAGTACATGCGTACAGAATAAAAACTCCCAATGTGAAGTCACAGACAATCTTGTGAAAAGTTTTTGGGAGACGATTCAAAAAGGAGGATATTTCTATGAAAAGAAAAAGTGTAACAAGGATGCTCGCGGCAACAATAACGATATCAATGCTCACAGTAGGCTTGACAGGATGTGGTGGATCGGGCAACAATGGCAGTGATGATACACCCGCAGCAAACACAGGTACACAGGCACCTGCGGACGAGAAAAAGCAAAATACAGCAAAGCCAGCAACAAATGCGGTGGATACACAGACAGAAGTAGATAATGAGGCAGATGAAGAAGACGGTTATACTGTACTTACGGATGCAGACGGCAATGTCTATGATCTTGATGGCATGGAAATTATTATTCGGGACTGGTGGTCGCCTGAGGAGCCGAACGAGCCGAATAACGCGTATGAGGAGGCGGTTGTTGAGTGGCGCGAATGGTGTCAAGAGACCTACAATTTCAAGATCAGAGAGCTTGGAATCAGCGAGTGGTCATCTGTGCCAGAGGATTTTGTCAACTATGCCACAACGGGCGGCGATGAGAATTACATTTTTGTACTCCGCATGGATGGTTCTCTTGTATCAGCAATGTATAGTGGTTTGATGTACGACCTTGCTTCCTTAGATTGCCTTGATTTCAATGATGATAAGTGGAGTGGCGGCGTGGATGATTTGTTCTCCATTGGGGATTCTAAGTATGCAATGTATGCGCTGACTCCGGAACCGAAAATTGGTACATATTTTAATAAAAGATTGTTGGAGGAGGCAGGTATCAATCCAGATGATCTCTACACATGGCAGGAGAACGGGGAGTGGACCTTTGACAAGTGCAAGGAAGTCATGGGACAAGTTCAAAGAGATATTGACAATGATGGCGTGGTCGATGTGTACGGCACAACAAACAATACAGGGGATTTCTACAAGGCGGCTGTGTTTTCAAACGGCGGTGAGCTGATTTCAAAAGGTCCCGACGGCAAGTTCATATTTGAGGCGGATAGTGAGAAGACACTGGCAGGCTTAAACTGGGCGCAGGAGATTCTAAATGATTACGATCTTGTAAAACCTGCGGACGCAGAGTGGGATTATTACAAACAGGCATTTCTGAATGGTGATGCCGTATTCTGCTTTGACAACGCTTACATGGCAGGCCAGGACTTTAAGGATATGGAGGATGATTTTGGTTTTATCTGTTATCCAAAGGGACCTGGAGCATCTGACTACATCAATGTGTGGAGCAACAACCCAGTTGTTATTCCGGCATGTTATGATAAGCAGAAGGCATGGAATCTTGCATTTGCTTACAATCTTTACACAGCACCAATACCAGGATATGAGGACTACGAGGGCTGGAAAGCAGGATATTATAACAACTTTCGTGACACAGAGTCCGTTGATTTGTCACTTGCCCGCATGGTGGAGAATGGTGTAGTAAACTATGCAGAAGTAATACCTGATTTGAAGCAAGGTGATGACTTCCTGTGGAAGCTTAACAAGGACACAACAGCTGCGCAGGTAGCAGGGGAGATTAAGAACACGTGGCAGTCTTATGTTGATAATGCAAACAGCAAACAGTAATCAAATAGGTCATTTTACGAGGGATAGTGCGTATGCATTATCCCTCGTATACGATATCATATACGACAGGATAGTACACTTTTCCTGTGACTGGTGTTGCGCACAGTTTGGGAGAAAGATGAAAACATGCTGCCGACAAAGGAGGACGTGCGAATACCATGTATTTTGTGGGACAATGGAAGTATCATAGATGTAACAAAAGGGAGAAATTTGAATATCTCGATAGATAGAATGTTACATGGTTTGACAAAGAATATGTGTACGCAATTGTTTGTGTGCACAGAGGATTTTTAAAGAACAAAGCAAAAGTAATTAGATGTCATTGACAGGACCCATTGGTTGCGTTATTTTAAAAGAGCATTAGTACTTCATCTGGTCAGAAATTGGAGTTGTCGGCTACATATTCCAATTTCTGTTTGGATGAGGTACTAAAAATCTGGAAAGGAATGGTATGATTATGAACGAAACAGTACAATTGGCAGCACATAAACAGGCGTTTAACCCATATTTGCCTTCATGGGAGTACATACCAGACGGGGAACCCTATGTATTTGGGGATAGGGTCTATGTCTACGGTTCACATGACTATTATAATGGGTATGTATTCTGCATGGGAGATTATGTATGCTGGTCAGCGCCAGTGGACAACTTAGGAGATTGGCGTTATGAGGGTGTTATCTATCCGAAAGATGCAGATCCGCTTAACAAAGACGGAAAAATGTGTTTGTATGCACCAGATATCACAGTAGGACCAGATGGCAGATATTACCTATATTATGTGCTAGACAAGGTATGTGTTGTGTCCGTTGCAGTCTGTGATACACCAGCGGGAAAGTTTGAGTTTTATGGATATGTGCATTATAGTGATAATATTCGCTTGGGAGAGCGGGACGGAGATGAGCCACAGTTTGACCCAGGTGTGCTGACAAGTGGAGATAAAACGTATTTGTACACGGGGTTTTGTCCGCGGGGAGACCGTTCCAGAAGTGGTGCTATGGTGACAGTGTTAGGACCAGACATGCTCACGGTGGTACAGGCGCCAAAGATTGTGGTGCCGGGCTGTGAGTACAGCAAAAATTCAGGATTTGAAGGGCATGAGTACTTTGAAGCTGCTTCAATCCGTATGGTTGGAGAGAAATACTATTTTATTTATTCCTCTATTGTAATGCATGAGTTGTGCTATGCAGTCAGCGAAAAGCCAGATGAGGGTTTTGTTTATGGAGGTGTCATTGTCAGCAACTGTGACCTGCACATAGATAGTTACAAGCCAGCAGATCGCCCAATGGCATATGGAGCAAACAATCATGGAAGCGTGATTGAAATTAACGGGGGATGGTATATTTTTTATCACCGTCATACAAACGGTACATGGTATAGCCGACAGGGCTGCGCGGAGAAACTTGAACTGTTGTCAGATGGAACAATTGTGCAGGCGGAGATGACTTCCTGCGGTTTGAATGACGGACCGCTTGTAGGGGAAGGCGAGTACGGGGCGTATATTGCTTGCAATCTGTTTACCGATACCCCATCAATGTATGTAGGCGATGATCGATTTCCCAAGATTATGCAGGACGGGCGCGACGGTGACGAGAATCCGGGATATATTGGCAATATGAAAGATTCAGCAACAGCAGGATTTAAGTATTTTGACTGTAAAAATGTAACTGCAATTACCATTAAAACACGCGGATATGCAGAGGGTTATTTCGAGGTACGGACCAAGTGGGACGGTGATGTGCTTACAAGAATCCCAGTTCACAATACCAATGTCTGGGAGGAGTACAGCACACCGCTTGCGATTGAAGATGGTGTGTGCGCGATTTATCTCACGTATCGGGGAAGTGGGAATGCATCGCTGCTATCATTTGCGTTGAAGATATAAGAACAGGAGAAATGACAAAATGCAATTATTGATTATAAGACATGGCGATCCGGATTATTCTATTGACTCATTGACAAAAAAGGGATGGAGGGAAGCTGAACTTCTTGCAGACCGACTGTCAAAGTTAGATATCAAAGCATTCTATGTGTCTCCATTAGGCAGGGCAAAGGATACTGCTTCCTTGACTTTAAAGAAAATGAAACGTGAGGCAGTAGAGCTTCCTTGGATGCAGGAATTTTTTCGTGCGGATATCGCAAGACCAGATGTAAAAGAGCGAACGATTGCATGGGATTGGCTACCACAGGACTGGACCGTGGAGAACAAGTATTATGATAAAGAAAGATGGTTAGACACCCCTATTATGCAGAATAGCACGATAGAAAAAGAGTATCAGTGGGTAGTTCATGGACTGGACCAACTGCTTGCTGAACATGGTTATGTTAGAGAGGGAAACTGCTATCGTGTTGAAAAGGCAAACGCAGATCGCATTGTGTTGATTTGTCATTTTGGCGTGGAGTGCGTTATGTTGAGTCATTTGCTTGGCATCTCACCAATGGTATTATGGCATGGATTTTGTGCGGCGCCTACATCTGTTACCACGATTAATACGGAGGAGCGAAGAAAGGGAATTGCTTCATTCCGCGTAAGTTCCTTTGGTGATATCTCGCATTTATATGTGGCAGATGAACCACCTGCTTTTCATGCAAGATTTTGTGAGTTTTATGGAAAGGAAGGAGAACGTGCCGATTGACAAGTGGCATTTAAAATAGAAAGTGAGTAGGGAAACAGACATTTCTCTACTCACTTTCTACTTTAACCTATTATGCGATAAATCAGTACTGCAAGACTTAGTTGCACAATCAGTATGAATGGCATACCAAGCACAAAATACCAGTGTCTGGTTTTATGATGGAATACCCTCATGCCGATAATGGAACCAATGCTTCCACCAATAATAGCAATGATAAAGAGCGTAGACTCTGGTATGCGCCAGAGTCTTTTGACTGCCTTTTTCTTGTCAATGCCCATCACAGCAAAACCAATTAGATTTATTACAGTAAGATAAAGTATAAGGATATTATAGACTGTCATTATTTTTCATTTTCCTGCATTTTCATTGCACGCACCTTGCAGGATAAGCCAAAGAGATTGATAAAACCTTCTGCGTCATGGTGATCGTACAAGTCGCCAGTAGTGAAGGAAGCAATACTTTCATTATAGAGAGAGTAGGGACTTGTCTCGCCAGCTTTGATAATGTTGCCCTTGTAGAGTTTAAACTTCACTTCGCCAGTGACATACTCCTGTGTCTTTTCGATAAATGCTTGAATCGCCTCACGTTTTGGTGTAAACCATTTTCCTTCATAGACTGTATCAGCGAGCTTGTTGCCCATTTCTTTCTTTAAGGTGTATGTATCACGGTCAAGAATTAGTTCTTCAAGTTGCTGGTGTGCTTCCATCAGAATTGTTCCGCCTGGTGTCTCATAGACGCCGCGGGACTTCATGCCTACAACGCGGTTCTCAACAATGTCTACAATGCCAATACCATGCTTGCCGCCGAGCTTGTTTAATTCTCTGATAATATCAGAAACCTTCATTTCCTTGCCATTTACAGACTTTGGAACACCTTTCTCAAATGTTATGGTCACATATTCGCCCTTCTCGGGAGCCTTCTCCGGCGTGGTACCAAGTACAAGCAAGTGGTCGTAGTTTGGTTCATTTGCAGGGTTTTCTAGTTCAAGCCCTTCATGGCTAATGTGCCAGATATTTCTGTCACGGCTGTAGGAACTGTCCGCAGAAAATGGAAGGTGGATACCATGTGCCTTGCAATATTCAATTTCAGACTCGCGGGAATCCATTGTCCACTTGTCATTTCTCCACGCAGCGATAATCTTAATGTCAGGAGCCAATGCTTTAATGCCAAGCTCAAAACGAATTTGGTCATTGCCCTTGCCAGTAGCGCCGTGGCAAATAGCAGTGGCACCTTCTTTTCTTGCAATTTCCACAAGTTTCTTTGCGATAAGGGGTCTTGCCATAGAGGTTCCCAGAAGATATTTATTTTCATAGATGGCATTTGCCTGCACGCAGGGAACGATGTACTCGTCACAGAATTCGTCAATTACATTCTCAATGTAGAGCTTCTCTGCGCCACAAGATTTTGCGCGCTCCTCAAGTCCGTCAAGCTCCTCCTCCTGTCCACAGTCAACGCATACACAGATAACCTCATAGTCAAAATTCTCCTTTAACCAGGGAATGATTGCAGTGGTGTCCAGACCACCAGAATAGGCAAGTACTACTTTTTCTTTCATAATATATCCTCCTTTTGGTAAATGGTTTCAAAAATTAATTATTAATATAGAGGGTTTTAATAAGAACCACTCTTTTTATAGATGGGCAAACAACTATAAATACACTATTGTTACTATACATCATTGTATTGTATAAATCAAGTGTAAATTTATACAGTTTTAGGTTGACAAAAAGGAATAAAAATGTAAAATATAGAGAAAAGATGAATAATATACAAAAAAGATGAATAAACATTCAATGTTGCTGTGCGGTTATTTTGCAGGTTATATTCCATAGATGGGTTAGCTGTGATATACTTGTAGAGTGGTGAGGCGATTCTAGCGCGTCACGAGCCAAGGAATTGCTTATGGATGTGCTTTTGGATTTTTAGAGGTACAAAAAGAGAATGAAAAAAATTTATATTATTTTGTTGGTGCTGACAGTTTGTGGAGCCTGCTTTGCGCTGTTTGTTTTGGCAGCACTGGGAGCGACAGGTAAAGATTCTGTTATGACAAGTACCAAGACAGAGCCGATCTATAATCATTTTCCAGATTTGCCAGAGACATCAGAGATAAAGTGGTGTAGTAAATCGTCAGGGGGAATTGGCTTAGTGACCACAACAATCTATATTTTTGCATTTTATGACAAAGATGTCACTGGCGAGTTACATGAGATGACAATTAGCAAAGAGGCGGCAGAACTTGATATGTACTATATGCCAGATGAAGTGAAGGGGCAGAAGTGGAGGGCTGTTGAGGACGCACCCTTTGCTTTTCAGACCGGGATTAAAGACACACGAAAAATGAATACTACTGTCTATAGCAACGAATTAGGAACGATTTTGTATGTCAAGGCGATTGGAGATTAATGGAAGCGACTATTGGTTACTATTTTGCGGAATATAGGCTGCAAAGTCCGTAAAATTGTGTCGTGGCAGAGATCCATCAAGCCACCATGAAGTGGTTTTGCAAGGCTTGATGTCTGTAACAGAAAGCCGAAGGATGAACTGTTACTGATTTTAGAATATTTTGGTGAAAATGGTTGTATTTCTTTTTATAATAAATTATGATGGTAAGAGGTCTTTTGGCGTATCGCGGCGATGGAAAAGGCAATATGGTCGGATAGATTTTGTACAATAGAGAGGTGGCATTTTGGTATGGTTAGATTGATGACAATTGAGGATTACGATCAGGTGCGGGCATTGTGGATGACAATCAAGGGATTTGGCATCAGAAGTATAGATGATTCGCGGGAGGGTGTGGAGCGCTTTCTGCGACGGAATCCGACAACAAGTGTTGTGGCAGTGGAGGACGGCATTGTAGTGGGAGCAATTTTGTGCGGGCATGATGGCAGGCGCGGCAGTCTGTATCATGTATGCGTAAATCCGGCGTACCGCAGACGCGGCATTGGTAAGGCAATGGTAGTGTTTTGCATGGATGCTCTAAAAAGAGAACAGATTAATAAAGTGAGTCTGATTGCATTTACCAAAAATGATATAGGGAACGCATTCTGGCACAGTGTCGGCTGGAAACAGCGTGAGGATTTAAACTATTATGACTTTGTGCTCAACAGTGAAAATATTGAGGCGTTTAACAGATAATGAGAGAGAGTTAGATAAATGTTTTGCCTGACAGGAGGAATAAGAATGATAAGACAGATACTAGGAGGCGTAACTGCTGCAAAGGGATTTGAGGCAGCAGGCACTGCAGCAAATATCAAATATAAAGACAGAATGGATATGGCACTGATTTACAGTACTGCGCCATGTAAAGCAGCGGGAACATTCACAACCAATATAGTGAAGGCAGCACCCGTATTGTGGGATAAGGAGATTGTGGAGAAAAGCCCTTATGTGCAGGCAGTTGTTGTCAATGCTGGAATTGCGAATGCATGTACGGGAAGGCAGGGCATGGATTACTGCCGCGAGGAGGCGCAGACAGCGTCAATGCTTTTGCAGATTCCTGAGAATGCAGTGCTTGTGGGTTCGACAGGCGTAATTGGTATGCAACTTCCTATGGAGCGTATCAATGAAGGAATCGAAAAGCTTGCAGCAGCAAGAGATGGTTCTGTCGAGGCAGGAACAACAGCGTCGAAAGCAATTATGACGACCGATACGGTCAACAAGGAAATTGCTGTGACGATAGAACTTGGCGAAAAGACCGTGACTGTTGGTGGCATGAGCAAAGGTTCTGGCATGATTCACCCTAATATGTGTACCATGCTCGCCTATATCACAACCGACGTGGCAATTAGCAAACCACTTTTGCAGGAGGCGCTCAGCAGCAGTATTATTGATTCCTACAATATGATATCTGTAGATGGGGATACTTCAACAAACGATACCTGCCTTTTGCTGGCAAATGGTCTGGCAGGCAATGTGGAAATTACACAAAAAGGCGCCGATTATGAGGCATTTTGTGAGGCGCTCAATTTTGTCAATACATATCTTGCAAAAAAGATGGCAGGAGACGGCGAGGGCGCGACAGCGCTGTTTGAGGCGACGGTCATCAATGCCGCGACAAAACAGGAGGCGCGCATTCTAGCAAAATCGGTGATTGGTTCAAGCTTGTGCAAGGCAGCAATCTATGGGCATGACGCGAATTTTGGCAGATTTTTATGTGCGCTGGGATATTCGGGGGTGGCATTTGACCCAGAAAAAGTTGCGCTCTTTTTTGAGAGTAAGGCAGGAAAGATGCTGATTTATAAAGACGGCACGGCGACAGACTACAGCGAGGATGAAGCGACAAAGATTCTGTCTGAGCCGGAGGTGACTGTTCTGGTTGATATGAAGATGGGAACAGAGACTGCTACCGCGTGGGGATGTGATTTGACATATGATTATGTGAAGATTAATGCAGATTATAGAAGTTAGAAAAAGGGAGCAAAGAAATCAGATGAACGAAAAAGATATGAACAAGGTTTTGTCAAAGGCGGAGGTGCTGATTGAGGCGCTTCCTTATATACAGAAATTTAACAGAAAATATATTGTCGTAAAATATGGTGGAAGCGCTATGAGCAATGAGGAGTTACAAAAGAATGTCATAAAGGATGTGACACTTTTAAAGCTGGTAGGCTTTAAGCCGATTATTGTGCACGGCGGCGGCAAGGAAATTAGCCGCTGGGTGGAGAAAGTCGGCATGGAGGCGCAGTTTGTGAACGGTCTGCGCGTCACAGACGACGCGACTATGGAGATTGCGGAAATGGTGCTTAACAAGGTTAATAAGAGTCTTGTGACAATGGTTCAGGAGCTTGGTGTGAAAGCAGTTGGTGTCAGCGGCAAGGACGGTGGTCTGTTAAAGGTCGAGAAGAAGTATGCAGAAGGAAAGGACATTGGCTTTGTGGGCGACATCAAAGAGGTGAATCCCAAGGTGCTGTTTGACTTGATTGAAAAAGATTTTCTGCCTATCGTTGCACCTATTGGTCTTGACGAGCATTTTCAGACCTACAACATTAATGCAGATGACGCGGCGTGTGCGATTGCGAAGGCAGTCGGCGCGGAGAAGCTTGCCTTTTTGACGGATATTGAAGGTCTATACAAGGATATCAATGACAAATCCTCATTTATCTCAAGGATAACGGCGACGCAGGCAGAGAAGCTAATTGAGGATGGTTTTATTGGCGGTGGCATGTTGCCGAAGCTTGGCAACTGCACCAGCGCAATCAACAACGGCGTCAACCGTGTGCATATCCTAGACGGGCGGATTCCTCACTGCCTATTACTGGAAATCTTTACCAGAAATGGTATTGGTACAGCGATTGTCAAGGACGAGGACTTGGAGCATATGGATATAGAATGATAACATGATGGTAAGAGGCATGTACTGAGCAGGGCTGATATTGACGAAAAAGCAGGGTCTGCGGACATAGGGAGGTTCGACGGTTATGAGTATGAAGGAATATATTGACGAGGCCGAGGCAGCATTGCTTCACACCTACAATCGGTACCAGATTGTGTGGGATCGGGGTGATGGTATGTATATGTACGATATCGAGGGAAAGAAATATCTTGATTTTGTGGCAGGTATTGCAGTGTTTGCGCTTGGCTATAACAACAAGGCGTACAATGACGCGCTCAAGGCGCAGATTGACAAAGTAATTCACACATCAAATTATTATTACAATATTCCCGCAATCGAGGCGGCAAAGAAACTCAAAAAGGTTTCGGGCATGGACAGAATCTTTTTTACTAATAGCGGTGCGGAGGCAGTTGAGGGGGCGCTGAAAGCAGCGCGCAAGTATGCATTTTTGCGAGATGGGCGTACAGACCATGAGATAATTGCTATGAATCATTCTTTTCACGGACGCACAATGGGTGCACTCTCAGTGACAGGAAATCCACATTACAGGGAGGCATTTGAGCCGCTCATTGGCAATGTTAGATTTGCGGATTTCAATGACTTTGAAAGTGTCAAGGAACAGGTGACGGATAGAACGTGTGCGGTTATTTTTGAGACAGTTCAGGGCGAGGGCGGTATCTATCCGGCGACGGAGGCGTTTATGCGGCAGGTGCGGGCGCTTTGTGATGAGCGGGGAATCCTGCTGATTCTGGACGAAATCCAGTGTGGTATGGGACGGACAGGTACGATGTTTGCGTGGCAGCGTTTCGGCGTGAAACCGGATATTCTGACAAGCGCAAAGGCAATTGGTTGTGGCGTTCCAGTCGGTGCGTTTATGATGACAGAGAAAGTGGCACAGCAGTCGCTGACAAGCGGGGATCACGGGACAACCTACGGCGGCAATCCACTTGCGTGTGTGGCGGTTTCAAAAGTGATTGATTTGTTTGAGGAGCAGGATATTTTGGCGAATGTAAATGAGACAGGAGTTTATTTATACGAAAAATTAGAGGCGTTGACGGAAAAGTATGACCATATCAAGGCACATAGAGGTATTGGTTTGATGCAGGGATTGGAGTGTGGCATGTCAGTCAATGAAATTATCAACAGGGCGATTGAGAAAGGACTTTTGTTAATTAACGCAGGCGCAAATATTATTCGATTTATTCCGCCCTTGATTGTGTCAAAGGCAGATGTAGACAATATGATAGAAATTGTAGATGCTTGCTTTGCAGAGCAACAGTGATAGGGTAACTTATTAGGAACCGTTTAAAAATAACTTTTAATATTGCTTGTCTTTTTCTACGATATCATATTGCTAAAGCAATTACTCAAAAATCAGTTACATAGCCTGCTATGCGCCTGATTTTCGAGTGGCACTCTCGAAAAAATCCTACGCACTATTTAAAAGTTATTTCTTAACAGTTCCTCAGATGGGATAAAGCTCTGTGAAATGCTGTTTGCAATAAAAGCAAATGTCAATATAGATAATTTAAGAGGAGTTTTAATGAAACATGATAGGATAAAAAAGAGAATGCTTGGTGTGGCAGCAGCACTTGTAGCGATAGTGCTCGTTTGGTTTGTCGTATTTTGGTATCACACAGATTCTGGAAAAATAAATAACTCTTTGACAGAACTTGTAAACCGGAAAGAAACGATTCATTTGTGGTACACAGACGACGCTCTGACAGATTATTTAAATAGTAAGACTTTAGAGTTTTATAATAGTACAGATATTCGAGTGAATGTAAAATTAGTATCGGGACTCGAGTATCTCGAAGCAATCAACACGGCAAGTCTGGATGATGAAGTAGATACACCGGACATTTATATATTGAGTAACAATTCTCTTGAGAAAGCATATTTGGCAGGACTTGCGACACAATTGCCGGATAGTGCGCCCGTGTACGAGGAACAGTTGTTTCATGAAGCAGCGCAAGATGCAGTACTATATGATGGAAAGTATGTGGCGTGTCCAATGTACTATGAGACAAGTGCCTTGCTTTACAATAAGACCTATTTGCAGCAGATTGCAGATGAGGCAAATGGCGCAGGAGGGAGTGAGGCAGACGATGGGGAAAATGCAGAGGAAGAAAATACAAGCGTGACAGATGCAGTGACTGCAGAGCAGTTGATTCCCACATCAATTGTAGATATCTTGACCTTTGCAGATCAGTATTCGACACCGGAAAATGTGGAGTATTTCTTTCGGTGGGATGTGTCAGATATTTTTTATAATTATTTTTTTATAGGAAATTATATATCTGCAGGCGGTGCTGCAGGGGATGATAAATCATTGATTGATATTTACAATACAGAGTCTATTTCTAGCCTGAAAGTGTATCAGGATATGAATCAATTCTTTTCCATTGACACCAAGGAGACGAATTACGACACAATTATGCAGGAGTTTCAAGAGGGAAAAATCATCTATACGATTGCGACAAGTGACTGTATTGGGCGGCTTGACAAGGCAGCTGAGAATGGTGAATTTGAATATGAATATGGGCTTGCAAAACTGCCTGACATTAATCAGGAGCTTTCGACGAAAGGGATGTCTGTGACAAACGCATTGGTTATCAATGGATATTCTGATCACAAAGAGTCCGCGGGGCGTTTGATGGAGTTTTTAATTAAAAATGCAAGCTCTGATTTGTACAATATGACAGGGAAGCTTTCGGCGGTAAATCGGGATAGCTATGAAAATGCAAACGAAGCCGTGTTTATGCAAAATTATCGGGAATCCGTGCCAATACCCAAGATGTTAGAGACTGCAAACTTTTGGGTGGAGTTGGAAATTTGTTTTGCAAAGGTCTGGGGCGGTGAGGATGCAAATACCCAGTTACGACAACTCTCCGAGCAGATAAAAACTCAGCTTGCGGGGGAGCCTGTCACAGAGATGCCACTCGAGGACCCTCAAGTGGAACTTTTGCCTGCTGTCGAGTACGAGGAGGGTACAGGAGAACTGGATGTCGCACCTAACAACGGATCACCTAGTCCAACGTCTGAGACACAATAAGCGTTCGCGTAGAGCAGTATTTTGTAAGTTGTGCATACAACACAGAATATTTGTGAATCTTAGAATAATTTTTTAAAAATAATCCAATTATAATTGTAAACTGGTGGCAACGGTTTTAAACATTAGTTCTAAGCTACTATGGAATCTGTTACTTTTCATAGGTCGGGAATGCGCATATACTGTGCATTCCATAAGAATATGATTCAGGTATAAGGGGCGGTTTTTGCAAAGCAAAATTTCAAATATCGCCCCGAATAGTTACTATAAGTGGTTTTCTAGATCATAAATAGTAACTGGAATATTGAATTGTTATTACTGTTGTCAGAATAGTAAAGGAGATTTATAATTATGATTGGGATTTTAATCGCGCTGATATCGGGGACACTGATGAGTGTGCAAGGAGTGTTCAACACAAAGGTGACAGAGTCATCCAGCCTATGGGCGGCAAATGCGTTTGTACAGTTCACCGCATTTCTAGTGTGTATTATAGCGTGGCTGCTTGTAGATAGAACGTCTTTTCGTGAAGTGATCGCTGTGGAACCCAAATATGTTTTACTTGGTGGTGCTATGGGGGCTTTTATTACATTGACGGTTATCAAGAGCATGGATGCCCTCGGACCGTCAAAGGCAGTGATGCTTATTGTCATAGCACAACTGATTATCGCATATTTGATAGAGCTATTTGGATTGTTTGGTGTGGAGAAGCAACCATTTAGTTGGCGGAAAGTTATTGGTGCCCTGATTGCCATTGGAGGATTTGTACTATTTAAGTGGGAGTAGTGCGTTGTCCTTATCTTTTGTCATTGTAAAAAAGAAAAATCCTGTATCATTTATAAGAAAAAAAGAATATGTTTTATAGGATAGAATAACGCTTTACTTTAACTTTAACAATGGAGAAATTCACCAAAAAGGTTCATAAATTTTGATTATAAATTAAGAGATTGGAGACTTTATTAAAAAAGAAATGTAATTTTGAAAAACGGAGGAACCAATGATGCGTAACAATCAAATGCAGAATGGAGAGAAAAGTAGAAAATACATAGGGATTGGACTAAAGATAGGATGTGTAATGGCTATTATGCAGATTTTCTTTGTTGTGATGGCACTTACTATATGTGTCTCTATGTTTCGGAACTTAATTACGGATATGCAAAAGGAGCGCTGTATTAATGGCACAGATATGCTGGGTTATGAACTTGGAAGGATTTCTGACAGTGAGGATATAAACCAGATGCTGGATGAGATGAAGCAGCATATGGGTTGTGAGTTTACTATTTTTGAGGGAGATATCCGCAAATATAGCACGGTGATGCAAAATGGAGAACGTGTGGTAGGGACGAAGTTGTCTTCAGAGCTGAAAGCGATTGTGTTGGATCAGGGGCAGAGTTATGTAGGAGAAGCAGATATTCTAGGTGTTAGTTATCTATGTTCCTATGTTCCCACAAAAGGAGAAGACGGAAAGGTTAATGGTTTGATTTTTGCCGGGCTTCCCACAACACAAGCGAAACAGGGAACCGCCAACGTGATTAATGTTATTTCTATTTTAAGTATTATCACTGTCACTTGTTGTGTATTGTTTCTAGCAATCTACCTGACAAAGAGAATATCCAGACCTTTGCGTGAGATTGCCCGTATGGCGCAGCGTCTAGAGAGGGGCGATCTTGGATTGGCAAAGGACGAAAAGATACAGGTTGGTATTCATTCCCATGATGAGATTGGCTTTCTGGCGCGGGTTTTTGAGAAAACAATACAACAAATGCAGGTTTATATTGGTGAGATTTCTGATGTGCTGGGGGCGATTGCAGACGGTGATCTAACAATAAGTGCCAAACAAAATTATACAGGGGATTTTCAGTCCATTCGGCGGTCTTTAGAGAGCATTCATTCCGCGTTAAATCATACTATGGGAAAGGTTGCTACCAGCGCCGGACAGGTTTCGACAGGAGCAGATCAAATGTCCCATACTGCGCAGTCGCTGGCACAGAGTACGACAGAACAAGCGAGCGCAGTCGAGGAGATTTCGGCAACTGTCACAGATATTTCTGAGAGCGCTAAGCAGACTGCAGTTGCTGCAAAGGAAGCCGGAGAGTTTGTCAATCAGGTTAGTGAGAAATTGGCGGTTAGCATGGATTGCGTTAAAGAGCTGAATGTAGCAATGGTACATATTTCGGATTCCTCAGAAAAAATCAACACAATTATTGCCACAATCGAAAGTATTTCCTTTCAGATTAATATTTTGGCGCTCAATGCTGCCGTGGAGGCTGCGAGAGCAGGATCTGCGGGTAAGGGATTTGCCGTGGTTGCAGAGGAGGTTAGGAACTTGGCTGCAAAGTCTGACGAGGCAGCCAAGGCAACGAAGGAATTAATTGAAAGTTCTATAAACACTGTTGGCGAGGGCAGCCAAGCAATGATAAAAGTTACGCAAGCACTAGAACAGACCAATCAGATTGCAGATGGAGTGACGGATAAGATGACAACTGTTGTGGATGCTGTGGAGAAACAAACTGTGGCGATTGCGCAGGTCAATGAGGGCATTGAACAGATTTCTGCTGCGGTTCAGTCAAATTCCGCTACAAGTGAGGAGTGCGCTGCAGTCAGCGAGGAGTTGTCCTCTCATTCGAGTCTTTTAAGGAGCTTGATAAATTCTTTTAAACTCAATGACGAAAAGCGTATCTGATAAAATTTGGTAGGATGACTTCTGATATATGCAAAAGAGAGAAAGCATACCATGAAACTGCTACATATTATAGCTGTATTTTAATCATTTGAGCAAGAAGTTACTGCCTACGGGCAATGGTTAGTTAACACTTTTAAATTGTTTGCAATTTTGGACAAAAAGTGTTATAGTTACAGCAATGAACAATATTGACAACTGGTGGGAACAGTCACCAGTTGTCATGACATAAAAATTCTGTTATAATTTATCTCAATCTCAATAGAGTATTGCCTTTTAAAGTGGAAGATAAATACCACCTTTTTACTCAAATTAGAAAAGAGGTGGAGTAGTTCACAAAAAATTGTCATTTTAGTAAAAACATAATAGACTAATGTCGATATAAGAATAAATATATTTAAGTGTTTGAATAAAAGATTGGTTGGGAAAAAATGAGAAAAGCACAGAAACAGGAAGTATTAGAGTTTATTCAGAGTTTGTATCAGGCTCATGAGGAAATTAAAGAAGCATTAAGTCAAAATAATTGTATTTTAGCACAAAATATGCTTGCCGAATGTCAGGAATTTGCAGTTTCACTAGGAAAAAGTATTGAAGGACTAGAAGGGCCGGGACATATTACAGTGTCTTTTGTTGAAGAATACTGTAATACTCTTTTTTTTGCTTACAATGAGTTAGACAGCAAGGCATACAATGAAAATAAAATTTATAAAAAGCTAAGAAAGCAATTACTAAAAGTAGAGAATAGTGTAAAAAATGACATTGTTGCCAAAAAAGAAGTTGTTTTTCTTCCTTATAAAGCCAGTATGTGGGACAGCCTTGAGAGTGTTTGGAAGGCAGCAGATGCAGATGAACAATGTGATGCTTTTGTAGTCCCAATTCCATATTACGATAAAAATCCAGATGGAAGCTTCCGTGAGATGCATTATGAAGGCAATCAGTATCCAGATTATGTACCAATTACAAGCTATGAGGATTATGATTTTAAAATGCGGAAGCCGGATGTTATTTATATACATAATCCATATGATAATATAAATCTTGTGACAAGTGTACCTCCATTTTTTTTCTCAGAGAATCTAAAAAAATTCACTGACAAGCTGGTTTATATACCATATTTTGTACTAGATGAGATTAAGCCAGAGGAAGATGAAAAAATAAAGGGTATGAGACATTTCTGCACTGTGCCAGCAGTATTTAACGCAGACAGAGTGATTGTACAGTCTGAGGATATGAAACAAGTATATATTAAAGTACTTTTGGAGGCGACAAATAATGATACAGAGATAGCGAGAAAATATTGGGAGGAAAAGATACTGGGACTTGGTTCTCCCAAGATTGATAAAGTATTGAATACAAGAAGAGAGGACTATTTGTAATTGATAATTTATGAAACGAATTTTATTAATATGCAACTATTTTGCACCAGATAATACAATTGCGGCAGTTAGAACAAGTAAATTGGCGAAGTATTTGCGTCAAAATGGATATGAAGTACAAGTAATAACAGAAAAAAAAGAGATAAATATAGAGGATGAACTTTTAAAGTTAGATACAGAAGGTATCAAAGTATACTATGCATATCAGTCTAAGTTCTATAAGAGGTTTTATAATATATATCATAAAATAATTGAACCGCACAAAAAGAAACGTTTTGATAATTTAGAAAACAGATATAAAATCAATCCTAAAACAGGACATGAAGAATTTTATACTTATGAGGCAGCATATCCTATTTTGGGAAGTTTGGATTATATAGTGCAATTGATAAAACAATATGATTTATATTTAAGTGTGAAAAAAACGCTAAGAAAACTTGATGGTTTTGACTATGTGATTACTTCCTATGGGGATATATTTAGCTTTTTTACCGGGAAGTATTATCGTAAGTGTCATAAAGAAATTTTGTGGATATTTGACATACGCGATGCAATTTATCGGTATAAATTTACACCAGATTATGTGAAATGGTTGGCAAAGAGATATGAAAGGCAGGTTTGGAAAAAAGCAGATTGTATTCTGGGAGTATCAAAGGGAATATGCAAAAAAGTGCCATTGAAATATAGAAAGAAAACATATTGCTTGACAAATGGGTATGATATGTCAGATCGGTATCATTTAAATACACAAAGACTGGATTGTTCAAAGTTAATATTTACATATACAGGATCTATGTATGGAGGGCTTGTCAATTTATCTATATTTTTTCAATGCGTCAAAGATGGGATAGAGCAGGGAGAAATAGACAAAGATGCAGTGGAATTTCATTTTGCTGGAAATGACTCGGCATATAAAATATTTAAGAATCAGGCACAAAATTATAATTTAGGCAAAAATTGTGTTTCGCATGGAAAGCTTTCTCATAAGGATGCACTGCAATTGCAGCAGCAGTCTGATATTTTATTGGTGGCATCACACGATTATCAGAATAATGAAGGAGGCGTAATAACTGGTAAAGTATTGGAATACATGTCTGCTGATAAGCCTGTAATTGGTCTGATAATGGGAGATATAATGCACAGTGAACTGGCAGATATCATAAGAAAAACAAATTTGGGAATTGCATATGAGGAATCCCATAACGAGACGGATTACAAAAATTTATATCTTTATATTTGCGAAAAATATAAAGAGTTTATGTGCTGTGGAAGGATAGAACATAATCCAAATAAAAAAGAGCTTCGTAAATATGATTATAAGTTTTTATGTAAGCGATTAATAAAAATAATGAATCAAATTGAGAAGTAAAAGGAGAAAAATATGAGATATGCACTAATTGGCTGTGGGAGAATATCACCAAATCATATAGCAGCAGCACAAAACAGTGGACTGGAAATTGTAGCAATCTGTGACATTGATTCTGCCTGTATGGCGGATAAAGCACTTAAGTTTAAGTTGAGTGATCAAGTAAAGAAGTACACAAATTATATTGAAATGATTGAAAAGGAAAAACCAGAGTTGGTTGCAATTTGTACAGAAAGTGGGAAACATGCAAAGATAGCATTGGATTGTATAGAACGGGGAATTCATTGCATTATAGAAAAACCGATTGCGTTGTCAATTAAGGAAGCGGATGCGATTATCGCTGCCTCAATTAAATACCACGTAAAAGTTAGCGCATGCCATCAAAATCGTTTTAATCGATCTGTACAGATAATTAGGGAAGCGGTTGATATGAACCGTTTCGGAAAACTTTTTTATGGTACAGCACATATTCGCTGGTGCAGAGATCATGAATATTATGATAGAGCAGCTTGGAGGGGTACTTGGGAACAAGATGGTGGAGCTTTGATGAATCAGTGCATTCACAATATTGATTTGCTTCGCTGGATGATGGGAAGTGAAATTGAAGAAGTCGTTGGCATGACAGATAAACTAAATCACAATTATATTGAGGCTGAGGATTTTGGAATTGCATTGATAAAATTTAAGAATGGCAGTTATGGAGTTGTGGAAGGGACAACAGATATCTACCCCAAAAATTTAGAAGAAACGTTGTATATATTTGGCGAAAAAGGAACTGTAAAAGCGGGGGGGCAGTCGGTGAATGTAATTGAGGAGTGGCGTTTTTCAGACTTGTTGGATGACCCCGAAGAAGTCAAGGTACGGTTTCATGAGAATCCCCCCAATGTGTATGGATACGGGCATACGCCATTATATGAGGATGTAATCAATGCGATAAAGAATGATAGACAGCCATATGTTACAGCAATGGATGGCAAAAAAGCATTAGAACTCGTATTGGCAATCTATAAGTCTGCCGCCGAGGGTAAAAGTGTTAAGTTACCACTTACAGAGTGCGCAACAATGGATTTTGCAGGTCGGTTTCGATAGACAAAATTGTGAAAAAGAGGAAGTACAGATGGAATTTCGTGATCTGAAGAGACAATATCAATATTTAAAAACTGACATAGACAGCAGAATACAGGAAGTGATCCAACAGACAAGTTTTATTCAGGGAAAGCAAGTGGTTGAGTTAGAGAAGAAGCTTGCAGATTATGTGAATGTAAAACACTGTGTAACCTGTGCAAATGGAACAGATGCTTTGCAGCTTGCTTTGATGACATGGGGGATAGGAGAGGGCGATGCAGTGTTCGTCCCGGACTTCACTTTTTTTTCAAGTGGGGAAGTTGTATCAGCAGTGAATGCAACTCCAATTTTTGTGGATGTTGATTCAGACACTTATAATATAAATTGCGTTTCTTTGGAAAATAGCATTCAAAAAGTAGTTCAAGAAGGTAAACTTATTCCCAAAGTTGTTATGACTGTGGATTTGTTTGGACAGCCAGCAGACTATGGAAAAATTAAAGAAATAACAAACCGATATCATATGCTGTTGTTAGAGGATGCAGCACAGGGATTTGGAGGAAGGATTGGAGAAAAAAAAGCCTGCTCCTTTGGCGATATATCGACTACCAGCTTTTTTCCAGCAAAGCCTTTGGGATGTTATGGAGACGGAGGTGCTGTTTTTACAAACAATGATGAATGGGCGGACTTGTTGCGATCTTTTCGGATACATGGAAAGGGTGATTCTAAGTATGATAATATTAGAATCGGTATGAATTCCCGTTTAGATACATTGCAAGCAGCAGTATTGTTGGCAAAGTTTCCAATTTTTTGTGAAAAGGAATTAGAGTGGGAACAACAAATTGCAGCCCAATATACAGAACAATTGAATGAATTTGTAAAGACTCCAATGATCAAATATGGATTTTATTCTAGTTGGGCACAATATACCATTCAATTATCTAGTCAAGTCCAACGCGACGGACTGAAAAACTATTTACAAAAGCAAGAGATTCCAACTGCAATATATTATCAAAAGCCTATGCACCGACAGATAGCATTTAAAACAAATAAATATGAAGATAGTGATTATCCCGTTGCAAACAAGCTTTCTCAAACAGCATTGTCACTTCCGTTTCATCCTTACATGAAGGAGGAAGAGATTTTGCGGATAGTGAATGCAATAAAACAATATCTGAGGGTATAAAACATGAGTGACTATTTTGTACATAAAAGCAGTTATATAGATGATGATGTAGTGATAGGAAAAGGTACAAAAATATGGCATTTCTGTCATATTCAAACGGGCGCGAGAATTGGAGAGAACTGTTCCTTTGGACAGAATGTCAATGTATCAAATAATGTAAAGATAGGAAGTGGCGTAAAGGTCCAAAATAATGTTTCAATTTACGAGGGTGTGGAATTGGAAGATTTTGTGTTTTGTGGACCGTCTATGGTTTTTACAAATGATTTAACACCAAGGGCGAAATATCCAAAAGGAAAAACAGGATATAAGAAAACTTTGGTTAAGGAAGGCGCCAGCATCGGTGCAAATGCGACAATTGTATGTGGGCATACTATAGGCAGGTATGCAATGATTGCCGCAGGGGCAGTGGTGACAACAGATGTACCAGATTATGCGTTGATGGCAGGAGTTCCAGCAAAGCAGATTGGATGGGTTTGTGAGTGTGGGAAAGTACTAAGACAAGTTGGAATATGTAAAGGGTGTAATAAGCAATATGTCTTAAATAATAAAACTGCAACAATGATATTAAAGGAGAAAAGTTCATTATGAAAGATAATCATAAACAAAAAGTAATTTTGTACGATACGAGGGGGATCGTGAAGCGGTAAAAAAAGGTGTTTTTGAACAATTTATTGGTATTTTAAAGAATGCGGGTTTTGGTAGAATAGAGTATAAAGGTGGTTATCCTAATCATATGGAATTAACTATTGCTCAGAAGTATATTTATCAAGCACTAGAAGATAACCGATTGGAAGAGGTTCATAAAGAATTTTTAAGAAAAGTTTCATTTAATAAAGAAGGTTATCCTATTTATAATGAAAAAATATGTTGTATCGGTGGAGTGTATATTTGTTATATATAATCTTTAGACAAAATCAGTGGAGGTATTTTTGTGGAGACTGATAAGATTTTCCCTAATAATTGGAAGGAAATCGTTCAAGGAAAAAAAGTAATTTTTTATAATACAAGTGTCGGCAATATATTAAGTGGACGGAAAAAACATATAGAAAAGATGCAGTGGGTTTTTAGTGTATTTAACGAACATCCAGAAGTTGTGTTGTGGTGGCGACCGCATCCTTTAGAATTGAGTACAATTCAGTCTATGCTTCCTGAGTTAGAAGAGCAGTATAAGGAGATTCGCAGACAATACCAGGAAAAAAATGTTGGCATTTTAGATGAAAGTACGGACTTGAATAGAGCGATTGCGGTATCGGATGCTTACTATGGAGATTGGAGCTCAGTAGTGCAATTAGTTACAGTGGTGGGCAAACCTGTATTGTATGAAAATGATAATATCTTAGAGTGGCATAAGGATTTATTTTTTAATGTTGTGGATTTTGTGTGCATAAATCAGATTGTATGGTTTCTTTCTTCAACCATGAATATTTTATTTGCAATGAATTTGGATACTTTTGAATTGGTGGAAACAATAAAAATTCCATATGGAAATACTCTAGGGAAATATATGTCATATCGTATAGCGAATATAGAGAATTATCTTGTGTTAATCCCAGGATGTGGGAAGTGGATTATTAGATTTGATTTGAAGGAACACAAGTTTGAACAATTGGAAATTGGGAATTATGGGGTTTCTATAAAGTTTGGTGCGTACTTTGTTTGGAATGAATTTATCTATATGTTACCAGCATTTGAAAGCCGAATTATAAAGTACGATGTCTTTCATAACAAAATAGTATGTGAAAAGCAGTTTGAAGATATTCTGTTTTTGGATACAAATATCGATGTAGTAGGGTCAAATATTTATGCAGTAGAAGTCGGAAAAAATTATATTTTTAAATATGATATACAAAATGATTTATGTGAGAAAATACAAGTTTCTGTTGAAGATATACAATTATTTGCAGTTAAGAAGATAAAAGATTTATTTATTTTGATTATTGCAAACAAAAATGAAATTTTGTTGTGGAATGAGAGGGAGAACAAAGTATGGAAACTAGACGGACTTCCTAAAGAATATTCGGTTAAGGATAGACCATTCTGTGATTTTGTTGAGTATAAGCAAGATATTTATTTTTTCCCTGAACAATCAGATCGAGTGTTTAAGTTTAATAAAGATCGAATGGTTTTAGAGCAATATCAAGAGATTGCAACAAAAAAGGAAGATGAAATCTATTTCTCACGAGCTAAAAATATTGGAAATAAGATTTTGGCTTTTAATTGTTGGAATAATCAATGGTTGATTGTGGATCCACAGGAAAACACTGTAAATAGGTATGATATTATTTTGGATCAAAAAAGACAGGATGAAATTACAAAGTATTCTATATTTGATACAGATGAAAAGTCTGATAAACATAGAAAAGTGTGGGAAGAGGATAAAGATTTTTATTCCTTACACAATTATATAAAAGATATTAGTCGTATCAAAACAACGGAACAGAAGATGGAAAAAAAGGAGTCTATTGGGGAAAGAATACACAAATTAATCACAAGCGATATCATTGTAACATAAAAAAGTTAAATATAAAATATTTCAATTATACAAGCATATGTTTTGCCAGAAAGGAGTACATTAAAAAAGAAAAATGTTAGTTTGTATAAGAGGCTGCGGAAAAGCAGGAGAAAGATGTCTACGCTTTTTGCAATATAAGCAAGATGTGGAAATATGCTTCTCAGATATAGATGATAATAAAAAAATATGTTGTGGAAAAGATGTGTATTCTATAAGCGAAAGTGTTGATAAGTATCATAGAGAAATCATACACTTTTTTATTGTACCTTTAGAATATTCTGAAAAGATAAGGAAGGATATTATAGAGGAACTATTGATCGAAAACGTAAAGGAAGAACATATTTTGCTGTTTCCAAATAGAGTAGAGATGGAGTACAAAATTGATAAGCTGGCAGACATAAGATTTATAAAAGGATTTTATATCTCAAGTTTATACTTTGAAAAGCTACACTATTATAATAAGGAAAGATGTAAAAGGTATATATCAGATATTCTTTGCAAGTTAAAAGAAACTTATGAGAAAGTCCAATATCAATTTATCTTTACAGGGGGGGGGTATATAAAAGACTATTTAGACAGATTGAAATTAGAGTCTTTTGAAGAAGAAGTATCTACACATACTGCAACAAAAAAAGTTTACATCGTATGTGACAACAGTACATATAATTGGAAAAATTGTTTTGAAAAGGCAGGCAAGTCAGATATATTTATTTTTTTATATGAGTATTTAATGCATTACTATTATAAAGATCCAAATTGGTATTTTTATCATTGTAAAGTTCAAATACAACAAAAGATAACGAGTATTATAACAGGGATTTCTTATATTAGAGATGCGTTGAAAGATAAATCTTTTTTAAATTTAGCTAATTCTGGACAAGATTTAGAGCATGATTTTGCACTATTTAAAAAGTATATCAATATGTGCGAGCAAAGAAATATAAAAATAAAAAATGTTATTATAGGTATATGTCCTTATAGTCTTAGATATTCGATGAAACGTTCAAATGTGAATCAAGAGAAAATATTATTATATGAGCCAGTTATAGAAGGAATTTTATTGAAACAGGGATATTCATATTATTATTGGTGGTATGAATACCAAAAGCGACTGATTGATATATTTTTAGATAATTTTGATATTCAGAAATGCTTTTTTGAGCATTATGTACCTCTACATGAAAAAATTGACTACAAAGAGACAATATTTGATGCAAATCGTTTATCAGAGGAGGAACGAAAAGCATATGAACAAAACCAATGTATTTTATATAACAAGCCATATGGGGAAACCAAACAGGAAAATAAGGAGATTTTAAAAGAATACGTAGTCAGTGCATTAAGTAAAAAGTTGGAAGTTTACTTCTTTATTCCGCCTTATTCTGAATTGCATAAAAGTACATGGAATAGGGATTATTTGGAAGAAACTAAAGAATATTTGAAAGGGCTAAAGGAAACATATGATATTCATATATTAGATATGTCAGGTGATTATTTTCCTGATTGGTATTTCTATGACGCGGGGCATCTAAATACTGTTGGGCAAGAAGTAGTAACAAAGAAATTGTTAGAATATATGGCGAAAGAAAAAGAAAAGTATAATTAGGAAGGGAAATGATTATGAAGGTATTAGTGACAGGTGGCGCAGGTCATATAGGCTCACATATTGTAGAGAGGCTGTTGGCAAGGGGAGATGAGGTGTTGGTAATAGACAATTACCAGACAGGAAGGCGTGACAATCTGTGTGAACACAGGAATTTGCAGATTGTAGAAGATAGTATTGCAGATACAAAAAGGGTATTTGAGATATTTGAAGAGTTTCAACCAGAAATTTTGGTGCATGCGGCGGCTTCCTATAAAGATCCCGAAAACTGGATTGAGGATGCAACTGTGAATGTGGTTGGTGCAGCAAATTTGGTAAAGGCAGCGAAGGAAGTAGGGGTGCGAAGAATCATTTATTTTCAGACTGCGTTATGTTATGGATTAAAACCAATTGAACAGCCAATTACTCTGAAACATCCATATTTTTCAGGTGGATACGCAGGGGGCAGTAGTTATGCAATTAGCAAGACGGGTGGAGAATTATACATTGAATTGTCTGGGATTGAGTTTCTATCTTTCAGGCTTGCCAATTCTTATGGTCCTAGAAATTTAAGTGGTCCTTTGCCAACATTTTATAATAGACTTACGAATGGAAAAGAATGTTTTGTGATGGATACCAGAAGAGATTTTGTATTTGTGGATGATGTAGTGAATGTTATTATTAAGGCGATTGATGGCATGGGGAATTGTGGTTATTATCATATTTCTAGTGTAGTGACCAAATTATATTTAGCTTATTTTGTGGCCACATCAAACTTAGGATATAGAGATACCAGCTTTGTCCTGGCATTATCGGCAGTGAACTGCCATTGGATGCAGGCTGCATGTTTGTTGCGGTCGCTCTCC
>JAAZZQ010000055.1 GCA_014239155.1 Lachnospiraceae bacterium
CATTTTCCGGACTCTGGTAAAAGAGGACGGCTTTGCGTTCCTGCATACATCTCCAAATGGGGCTTGATGGATGTAACTGATATCACAACAGGTACGCTTTTGAGATTTTTTCATAAAATCACCTGCCTTATTCACATAAATAGACCATCAGTTATCTGTCTTTATTATACAAGAAAAATACAAAGAAAAGGAACCTTTTATACTATCAAATATAAAAGATTCCTTAAGTTAATGACATTACCTAAAATCAAGGTTTTGACGCACTTTGTAAAAATATTATAAATTATTAGCACTCCCTATTGACGAGTGCTAATAAGTGTGTTATAACACATATATAACAAATCAAACAACAGCTTATTAAAGCTGCAACACAATAATATATTTTTAGGAGGAATGAGTTATGTTATTACCAAGTGCAAATGTTATGAACAGTATTTTTGGAGAGAGTTTATTTGATGATTTCTTTGAGGATTTTGCTCGTCCAATGCGAGTAGCCTCTCGCTACAATGGTTCTACAAGTATTATGCGAACAGATGTCAAGGAAAGTGATACTGGCTATGAGCTAGACATTGACCTGCCAGGTTGCAAGAAAGAGAATGTAAAGGCTGAGCTCAAAAATGGGTATCTCACCATTAATGCGGAGACGAGCCAGAACAACGATCAGAAAGATGAGGATGGAAAATATATCCGCCGCGAGAGATATTATGGTACTTGCAGCAGAAGCTTCTATGTGGGCGAGGAAGTCAATCAGGAAGACATCAAGGCGAAATTTGAAGATGGCATTTTGAAAGTTATGGTTCCCAAAAAGGAGGCAAAGCCAGTTATTGAGGAGAGCAAATACATTCCTATTGAGGGATAATAAACGATAGTTTATCATTTTCTAGACGAGTAGGGGAGAAATTCCCTACTCGTTTTTGATCAATTGTTTTCTGATTTGGGAAGGTGTTGCATGAAAGTGTTCTGAAAATACTCTGCGAAACACCTTATAGTTGGTAAAACCATGACGTTCTAAAATGTATTGTAACGTGTCTTGTGTCGAAATCAAATCCTGATAAATATGAGATAATCGCACTTCATTTAGGTATTCCAGAAAAGTAAGCCCCATATGTTTTTTAAAAAAGCGACAGAAATATCTAGAGTCCAAATATGCAATTTGGGAAATTTCGTCAATAGAAATAGGGCGATTATAATTTTGATTTGTATAGTCTAAAACAAGATGCAAGCGATTCAAATCTTTTGTCTTGTGGGTTAAATTGGTCTGAAAAATTTTTACGCTAAAATGATGATAAAGCTGAAATAAAATTTCAAAAAGCAGACTGTTAAACCGCAAGATATATCCTTCTGGACGAAGCTCATCTATAATTTGCATCTGTGTCAATGTCTTTTTAAAGAGATCTAGTTTTGTCTGGCGGATAGGATTGTCGCTTGGATCGCTGAGAATAAATTGAAGTTGTTCCACATTTGGGAGATAGAGCCTGATAAAATCCAGTGGTATCTGAAAAACAATTCCTGTGTTGCGGGAAGTACATTTTGTGGAGTGGATAACGCTAGAATGAATTAGAAAGCATTGTCCTTCCTGCAAGTGATAGGCAGACGATTCCACTGTAATATCCACTGAACCTTGTAGCATATAGATGATTTCAATTGCGTCATGCCAGTGGTTTGGGACATAACTTCCGGTATCTTTTTTTGTATAAAAACAGACACCAGTTGTTTTGGGGACTTCAATTAATTCGTATAGATAATTTGCTGGTTGTTGTGTCATATGTTTTTACCTTAAAATTGTTATCTTAAATTCTTTTCATGAGGTGTGTCTGAAAAACTGATTCTAAGCAACTGTTATCTAAATTTAGCAAACAAGCATTTGTAAAATATAGAAATATTTTATTTTATTCGCAATAAAAAGTCAATAAAAAGATAATATGAACCTATGTATTAGTCAATATCAAACCTATCCCATTTTTGTAAAATATGATAGCATAAACAGTAGAAATTGCAAATAGTTAGCACTTATAAAATATAGATAAACAAAAGTGTAGTGATTTAGAGCGATAATAAAAGGAGTAGATTGACCGCATTATAATATTCGATACAAAAAGATTTTTTACAGTTCCCTGTGAGAGAAGTATGAAGGAGGTTAATACATATGAAAGTAAAAGGAGTAAATCTTGGTAACTGGTTAGTTTTGGAGAAATGGATGAGTCCGGCACTATTTGCAGGAACGACAGCGGAGGATGAGTATTATCTTCCGCGTCAGCTTTCGCGAGAAGTGTACGAGGCACGGATTCAAATGCACCGCACCGAGTATATTTCGGAGAGAGATTTTGTGACAATTCAATCTATGGGAATGAATACTATTAGAATCCCTGTTCCTTATTTTGTTTTTGGAGACAGAGAGCCATTTATTGGGTGTGTACAAGAGTTGGACAAGGCATTTTGTTGGGCAGAAAAATATGGATTACAGATTTTGATTGATTTGCATACTGCGCCAATGGGACAAAATGGTTTTGATAATGGCGGAATATGTGGCGTGTGCAAATGGTCTCAATACCCAGAGGAAGTGGAGTTTGTTCTGACTGTACTAGAGAGGTTGTCAGAGCGTTACGGAACAAGAACAGGTCTTTGGGGAATAGAAGTTTTAAATGAGCCCATTACAGGACGCGCATGGGATTCCATGAATGTTCCTAGCCGATATCCGGCAGTGGATCAAAAAATGGCAGAGGGATCCAGACCAAATACATTGGAATTTTTGCGAGAATTTTATTGCAAGGCTTATGATAGAATGCGTCGGTATCTTCCCGAGGAAAAATATGTTGTGATTCACGACGGATTTGAACTTATGGCGTGGAATGATTTTATGCGGGAGGAAAAGTATGTGAATGTTGTGCTTGACACACATCAATATTTAATGATGGCAGAGGCAAGTGGCTGTATACAAAAACTAGATGCATATCTAACTTACATTAAAGAACACTATGAGAAGGACATTGAGGAGGTGCAAAAACATTTTCCAGTTATCTGTGGTGAGTGGTGCTTGTTTAATTCGCTGGCATGTGGATGGGATACAAAAGGTGGTCAGAGTGTGTTAAATGGTTTGAAGGGAACTGATACAGAGCAGCTTGATGCCAAAGAGAAAAAGGAAATTTACCGTGCACTTGCCAAGGCACAGCTTGCAGCATGGGAAAAAGGCAGTGGATATTTTTATTGGAGCTATAAGTTATTGACAGACACAGTAAATGATAAGGGCTGGATAGGATGGGATAGCTGGGATTTGGGAAGATGTGTCGATTTTGGCTGGTTTCCCACAGAAAAAAGTGAGAGGAGCACAAAATGATTCAAAACCCTATTTTTCCAGGATTTAATCCAGATCCTTGCATTTGCAAAAAAGGAGAGGACTACTATGTGGCAGTTTCGACTTTTGAATGGCTTCCGGGAATACCTGTATATCATTCAAGAGACCTTAAAAATTGGGAATTGCTAACTCATATTCTGACAGATGACACCGCAGTAGATTTGAAAAAGCTGCCCAGCGCAAAAGGCATCTGGGCACCATGTCTAACATACTGTGAGGATGAGGAACTTTTCTATGTTGTCTATGGAATTATGAATTCTATGAACGCGCGTTATTTTGATGTGGACAATTATCTAATTACAGCAAAAGATATTCAAGGGCCTTGGAGCAAGCCGATTTACTTGCATTCTTCGGGATTTGACGCGTCTATTTTTCATGATAAAAATAAAAAGAAATATATTGTGTCACTGGAGTGGGAGACAAGAGAAGGATATGAAAAACCTGGTGCAATTTGTATGGTAGAGTATTCCCCAGAGAAAAAAGAGATTGTGGGTTATCCGCAACGCATATGGCGCGGTGGCACAGACAGAGGTTGCATTGAAGCCCCGCACCTGACAAAGCGCGGCGAATATTACTATATAATGTGTGCGGAGGGTGGTACTGGATATAACCATTGTGTGACAATGGGGCGCTCGAAAAATGTGTGGGGACCTTATGAAAAAGACCCTAAAAATCCAATTGTGACAAGTGTTCTAGGGAGTTCTAATGAGCGACAGGACCCAGATCATTTAAAGCCAAAGTATTATAATCCAGATTCGATTCTACAAAAATCGGGGCATGGAAGCTATGTGGAACTTCCAACGGGGGAGGTTTATCTTGTCCATCTCTGTGCGCGGCCCTTTGTGCCAGAGCTGCGCTGTACGCTAGGCAGGGAGACCGCTATTCAGAAAATGATGTGGACAGAAGACGGATGGCTGCGTATGGCAGATGGCAGTAATTTGGCAAAGTTAGAAGTGCCCGAGAGTATGCTATGCGAAGTGCCAATGCCCAAAATTCCTGATTTTGATGACTTTGATAGCGAGACGCTGGGCAATTATTATTACGCTCCGCGCATAATGCCTCAGCGTTTTGCAGATGTGAAGGTACGCCCGGGTTATGTGCGGATACGCGGACAAGAATCGCGCACTTCTTTGAACAAGGTGAGTATTTTGGCGCGAAAGTTGACTAGCGTGTATGTGAGAGTTACAACAAAGATGGAGTTTGTGCCTCAAGTCTATCAACATAGCGCAGGACTAATATTATACTATGACAATATGAACTATATTAATTTGCGTAAATATTACAGTGAGACATTGGGGCAGAGTGCACTTTCTATTATTCATCTTGAGAATGGGGAAAAGATAGAATTTCTCGACACGCGCAGACCAGTCGAGGACAGACCGATTTATCTGCGACTTTATATAGAAGGAAGAAATTCTTGGTTTGAGTGGAGCTACGACAATGTACAATATAAAAAAATTGGAAAGGTATTTGACACAACCCGGTTTTCTGATGAGTATTGCAAGTATGGTGAATTTACAGGAACTATGGTAGGGATTACGTGTGCGGACCGCATAAAACATCAACACTATGCGGACTTTGATTTTTTTGAGTATATTGCGGATGAGACCAAAGGAATCAAGGGATAAGACCGCCTGTTTTCTATCATTATGGTAGAAAACAGGCGGATTTTTTAACAGGATTATTATAACAGTTTAGGCTCTTTTTCAAGCGAAAGCATTGCATTTATTCTGAATCCATGTATAATCAAAGGAGACGTAAAGATATGCTGCAATAAAGGCAGTTAAGTTACTATATAATGCCAGATTCCTGAGTGGGAAGGAAGAGTCTGCCTTGAAAATATTGATTATTGAAGATGAGACCGTGATTAGAAATGGACTGTTAAAACATATTTCGTGGGAGAGCCTTGGCGTTGACGAAATAAAAGTGGCTGAGAACGCGGAGAAAGCATACATCGTTTGTCAGGATTATATTCCTGATATTGTGCTGTCTGATATTTTTATGCCTGGGGAAAATGGCATTGTGCTGTGTAGACGGCTGAGAGAATTATTTCCAGAGGTTGAAATTATATTTGTTACAGGTTATGCGGATAAAGAGTATCTGAAGGCGGCAATTGATTTACATGCGGTGCGCTATGTGGAGAAGCCAATTTGTAGAGAGAATATTTCAGAGGCAATTAGAGAAGCAGTACAGCGTGTCACCCGAACAAGAGAACAGAAGGAGGCACGTCTGCATACGTTGTTTCTTGACTCTGCATCGCAGCCTTTTTATACAAGCGGAAAGAATGTATTCTGTGTTGGAATCCTACATTTGGAATGTCAAGATAAACTTACAGCGGCAAAAGAACGGTTGACAGAGTGTTTGGATTTTTGGTTGGATAAAAATAATCTAAATATTTTGGTGGAGATTTCTGATGCCAGAACATTGTCTTTTCTCTTGGGTGGGAAAAATAGATTTCCAGATCGCGAATCTGTAGGAGTAGTTTTTGGACAAATATTGCAACAGATTTTTGGCAAAGATGTCAATTGGTTTTTGACAATAGGGAAACAAGCTGATGCAGTGGAGTATATTACAGAATCTTGGCAGGAGGCTGTGAAGGCACAGAAGGCACTTGTCTATACAGGGTGGAAACGTATTGTTTTTGCAGAGGATTTGCAAGGAAGGCATACGTTGAATGCAGATGAAACGATTGTGGAAAAGTTTGCAGAAGCAGTATTGCAAAAAAATGAAAAGGCAGCACTTGAACTGTTGGACTGTTTCGCTGCAACTCTCCAGACAAATCAAGTATTTTTTTCGGGAGATGTCCGCCATATTTACTATAATATTCACGCTGTTTTAAAACGAGCGGAACAGACAATGTGTCTGAATGACAAGATGTGTGCTGTGGAACATACAGGTACAGATTTTTTTGAAAATGCGCAGACTTATGAGGAGATAAATTGTTATCTAAAAAAACGCACTATGGCACTTGTGGGAGATGCAGAGGTGCAAAAAGGTATCTATGTGGTGCAAAAGGTTATGGATTATATCTGGAAAAATTATGGGGATTCCACATTGTCAATCAAAACGCTGGCGGAGTATGTCTATTTGACGCCAACTTATCTGAGTAATTTGTTTAAAAAAGGTACAGGTATTACAATTGGACAGTATATAGTGGATGTTCGGATTGAAAATGCAAAGCGATTAATGAAAGATCCAAGACTTAAATTTTATGAGGTGGCTTGTATGGTAGGATATGAAGACGCCAATTATTTTGCAAAAATTTTTAAGAAGAAAACACAAATGACCCCGTCAGAGTATAAAGAAAGTTTATCGTTAAAATGAAAAACAGGATATTAAAGTTGTCAATGCAGAAACGAATGATGTTATATTTTGCGGTTCCGCTATTGATTGTACAGATTTTAAGCTCTATTTTATCCCATTCAGCACTGCTTGGAAAATTTAGAAAACAGTATGATTATTCTGTAGGACAATCGCTCACACAGGCAGTTTCCTTTCTGGAAAGCTATATTAGAAATATGGAATATCTTGCGGAGATGGTTGAAAACAATGGGCAGATCTATGCGGTGTTATCCTCTGATAAATTTTCTAGAACAAGGGGGAAAGCGGAACAATATATGGAGTTTTATACATTAAATAAAGCGTTCAATTCCCTTGAGGTTGCAAATTCAATTTATCGTTTTGGATTGTATGTGTCTGATAAAATAACTTATTCCAACAATAATTATTATATTTTTCCAGAAAGCAGATTGCAGGAGCGCGAGGACTATGAGCAGATGCTCAAAAGCTTTGCGCTGGGAAAAGATTATATTGCGTTAAGCAAAGAACGACTTGATATTGGAGCGACACATCTGTCTGACACAGTAACCTTGTACCATGAAATACAGGCTGGCAGTGATCCGAATGGTCAGGTATTGGGTGTGTGCAGTATCAGTATTAATGAGGACTGGATTGTGCAGGTGATGCGGAATGCAAATGTTACGCCCAATGGACTGGTATATTTAGTCAATACGGAAGGGGAGGGGATTCTTGCGTCTGATTTGCAACTGTTTGAGACGCTGCGGAGAGAAGAACATTTTCCATTGGCAGGAGGAAAAACTGCATGGGAGTTAATACAGATTGGCGGAACAGATTACTATATGGATCGAGAGGACGTGGAAAATACAGGTTGGCAGATGGTGTCCCTCATTCCTTTGAACGAATATGACAAACAGTATTATCCGCTGATATTGACGGCGGTAGCGGCACTTGCAGTTATGGTGCTTATGATTGTGATTGTCTCTTATATTTTATCTAATTTTTATGTGGGAAAACTTAAGAAATTAAGTCTGGAAATGCAACATCTACAAGATGGAGATTTGAATGTTCAGATTCCTTCTGATCAACAAGGTGACGAGATTGAAGACGTATATCGTAATTTTAATTTTATGGTAGGCGAAGTCCGCAGATTGGTACAGGAGCATTATCAGCTTGGTAAAGATGTGCGAGTGGCGGAGATTCGGGCATTGCAGGCGCAGATTAATCCGCATTTCCTATACAATACATTGGATTTAATCAACTGGATTGCTATGGATTACGGCGCGAATGATATTGAAAAGATTGCATGGAATCTAGCAAGGTTTTATCGCCTCAGTTTAAATCATGGTAAAGACTTAATTAGTATTGCGGAGGAAGTCGAACATGTACAGGTGTATGTCAATATTGAAAAATTTCACTATGATGATGCAATTGATCTGGAGACTGACATTCCAGATACGCTTAAAAGTTTTGCTTGTATGAATATTATTTTGCAACCTTTTGTGGAGAATGCGATTGTTCATGGAATAGGAGAAAATCCTGAAATTCAGCGCTGTTGTATTGTGATTGGGGCAAGGAAGATAGACGAGGATATTTTGTTTACGGTAAAGGATGATGGACCAGGAATGACAGAGAAACAGATGCAGGATGCAATTTCTGTCAATATGGATCAAATTAAAGGCGGGTATGGTATTAAGAATATCAATTTTAAATTAAAACTTTGTTTTGGTGAAAAATATGGGGTTCATTACGAAAGTGTTTTGGGAGAAGGAACAACAGCGTTTATTCTTATTCCAGCGATGACGATGGAAGAGGCAAAGGCGAAAATGGAATAAAAGATTAAGGAAGATCGGGCAAAAGCTCGGTCTTTTTTATGCACAGACCCGTGCGCCACTTTTTTCTTGGATATAATGTACAGGTATTGAAAGAGATACAAAAAATACTTCGTCAAATATTCTAATATAATTGTACTATAGTATTATAAAATAAATAAAAAGTTAAAAAAACGTAATATTTTCCTTAATTTCATAGTTTTATTATGTTCAAAATAACCAAGAAATTAATTATAATTCAATTATAATAATTTTACATTTACGGATGCACACTGGCTGTAAATGGAAGTTTTCGTTTGTAAGTAAAAAATGAATGAAGGGGGAAATCAGAACATGAAAGATTTTATTGAGGAAGTAAAACGGAACAAAGCCTTGTTTGTCATGGCGGCGCCAGCAGTGATTCTAGTGTTAGTCATGCAATATCTACCGATGACTGGTCTGGTGTTGGCATTCAAAAATTATCGGTATGATATGGGTGTATTTGGAAGTGACTGGAATGGTTTTGCAAATTTTTCGTATCTGTTTTCATCAGGTACAGGCTGGCTAATTACCAGAAATACCATTCTCTATAATTTGCTGAACCTGATTACTTCACAGTTTTTGGCAGTGTTGATTGCTATTTTTATTACAGAGATGAATGGCAAGATTTTCAAAAAACTGTCACAGTCTATTATTTTTCTGCCGTATTTTATTTCTTGGGTTATTGTCGGTGTATTTGTCTACAATATCTTTAACTATGAGACAGGTTTACTCAATGGTATGTTAGCCTCTATGGGGCTTGATCCAGTTAATATGTATGATAAGCCGGGGGCATGGCCTGTTATTATCTGTGTGTTTAATTCATGGAAGTGGTGTGGTTACAATTCTGTCATTTATATTGCAGCAATTACAGGTGTGGATGCGGAAATCTATGAGGCAGCATCTATTGACGGCGCAACAATATTTCAGAGAATCCGCGCAATTACGCTTCCAAGTATTAAACCGACGATTATCACAATGTTGCTATTGCAAGTAGGTCGTATTCTTCGCGGTGACTTTGAGATGTTTTATCAGATTGTTGGCAATAATGGTCAGCTTTATAATGCTACAGACGTAATTGATACTTATGTGTTCCGTTCTCTGTTGCAAAATTCTAACATTGGTATGACTGCGGCGGCGTCATTCTATCAGTCAACGCTCTGCTTCATTATTATTGTAGTCGTAAATGCAGTTGTAAAGAGGATAGATGAAGAGTATGCACTATTCTAAAAAGAAGGAGGGATCCGTGATGCAAGAAAATGCAACATCAACCAAAATTAAAATGAGTTCATCAACAAAACTATTTTATGTGATTTGTTACGTTGTTATAGCGATTGTCACTCTGGTGTGTCTGCTTCCGTTTATTATGTTAGTATCTGGTTCATTCTCATCAGAACAGGCGATTCGTTTTCAGGGATATAGTCTGCTGCCACGGGAGTTTACCACTGCTGCATACGCATTGATTTTCAAGACACCCATGACTGTTGTAAGAGCATATGGTGTATCTATTTTTATTACAATTTCCGGTACAGCGCTTGGTCTTCTCTTTACAACTATGACAGCGTATGTCATTGCGCGCAAAGATTTTAAATACAGAAATCAGTTATCCTTTTTCTTCTATTTTACAACACTGTTTAATGGTGGTATGGTGTGTACATATATTTTCTACATTCAGTATTTGCACTTAAAAGACAATCTGCTGGCGCTAATTCTGCCATCAATGTTCAATGTTTTTTATCTGCTGATTATGAGAACTTTTGTGTCTGCCATTCCAACAGCATTGATTGAGTCTGCTAAGATTGACGGCGCAGGAGAATTTCGCACATTTTTCAGTATTATTTTACCACTGTTAAAGTCTGGTATGGCGACAATTGGTCTGTTTCTAGCATTGGGCTACTGGAATGACTGGTACAATGCAATGCTCTATATGAATGATGAGAAGAAATATCCCTTGCAGTATATGTTGTACAGTTTGATGCAGAAGACACAGGCAATGTCAGCAATTGCAAGTCAGGCAAATATTCAGATGGCAGATATGCCTTCTAACTCATTAAAATTAGCGATGGCGGTGGTTGCGACAGGACCGATTATATTGGTATATCCATTTGTACAGAAATATTTTGTAAAAGGCGTTACTGTAGGTTCCGTAAAAGGTTAATGGACATAATAATTTTATATAAAAGGAGGATGCATTATGAAATTTAAAACAGTAAAACGAGGAATTGCATTAGGTACAGCAGCAGTGATGACAATGGGATTGCTTACTGGATGCGGCGGAAAATCAAACACAAGTTCAAGTGGAAGCAGTTCTGTGCAGACAAACGAAGACGGTTCTCTGAATACGGACAAGGAAGTTGAACTGGTAATGTATGTAATCAGTGACCGGCCGGCTGGGCAGGATATTGTTGATGCAAAGGTCAATGAGATTTTGAAGGAAAAACTCAACTGTACCTTAAAGATTAATTGGATTGGCTGGGCAGAGTATGCCAACAAGTATCCATTGTTATTCTCGTCAGGAGAAGCCTTTGATTTGGCATACAGTGCTACTTGGGTAAACTTTACCTCTTTGGCACAAAAGGGAGCTTTTAAGAATTTAGATGAGTTGTGGCCAACTTACGCACCAGATAATTTTGCAGCAACTTCTGACACCGCGAAAGAGCAAGCCACTGTATCAGGCCATTACTATTGTGTGCCGACACAACTTGCAACTTACACAGCGTATGGACCAATTTATCGTGGTGATTTGGTAGAAGGAAGTGGCTGGGATGGCGTGATGGAGAACTATGAGGATATTGAAGAGTACTGCGATATTATCAAGGAAACCCATCCTGAGATGGAACCGTTAGACCAGTATTCCGCAGAGCCAGAATGGTCTTATGTATACATGCAAAATCAGGGCTTTACTACAGTGGACAAAGGACTTCGTTATATGTGGTTTGACCCTTCTGAAGAAAATCCAAAGGTGTTTACAATGGGCGAATATGAAGGAACGCCAGAGTTTTTAGAGATGATGGCACGTTGGAATGAAAAAGGCTTTTTCTCTAAGTCCGCATTGTCAGACACAGATTCTCAGAAATTCCAGAATGGTAAGGCAGCGTTGCGCGTGCACAATATTGACACATATCGCACGCAGGCTATTTTAAATCCAGATTGGGATATTCGATTTTCTAATATGGTAAAAGATGTGGCACACCTTCCATTTACACAGGACTGTATGGTAATTTCCAACACTTCTAAAAATCCAGAGAGAGCGCTGGCATTCTGGAATCTTTTGACCACTGATCAGGAAATGTATGATGCGTTAATGTACGGTGTGGAAGGCACAACATATACATTGAACGATAAGGGTGAGTTTGCGATTACAGACACTGACCTTTATGGCGAGGGCGCTATGTGGTGTGCGCGCAGCGACAAATTGACTAGAAATCAAGTTGGAACACCAGACGATTACGATCCCCAGAAGCAGGCATTTGAACAGTCTATTACAGCAGGTCAAGGGACAGAGCGATTTGCGGGCTTTGTGTTTGATACAAGTTCAATCGAGACAGAAATCGCAGCATGTAGCAATGTAGCGCAGCAATATTGGTGGCCGCTTGAGCTGGCTTATACAAACAGTGAGACTGGTTTGGCAGAGTACACAGAGAAAATGAAGGCGGCAGGTTTGGATAAGATTGTTGCAGAAGCACAAAAGCAACTTGACGCATATGTAGCAAGTCATTAGTTTTTTATATGCAGACGCATGTAGAGGAAATAAAATGCTATGGTGGCACATAGATTGTGCGGCGAGTGGCGAATAAGGAAGAGAATCTTCCCTATTTAGTTTAGTACAGGCATCGGACAGGGAATCCTGTCCGGTGCCTGTTCAAGAATAAGAAGTGGAGGAAATGCAATGAATAGAGCAGTTATGTACACGACAACGTTTGATAAAGAAGGAATAAAAGAAACAACTTATGAGACAGGGTTGATACCAGACAGCAAAGCGCAGGAAATGTTTGTAATAAATCTTTATCCGCAAAAGAAATATCAGACCATTGAAGGGTTTGGCGCAGCGCTTACGGAATCGGCAGGTTATACATTGGCACGAATGAGCAAGGAGAAGCAGCAGGAAGTGATTGAGGCATATTATGGAGAATCTGGTATTGGATATACCCTTGGAAGAATCCATATGGATAGTTGTGATTTTTCTATCAACAATTACTGTGCAGTGGTGCGAGCTGATGATCCAGAGTTTCAAGATTTTAATCTGGAACGGGATGCAAAATATGTTCAGCCGTTAATAAAAATGGCTGATCAGGCTTTGGGAAAGCATGTGCGTCTATTGTTGTCCCCTTGGTCTCCCCCAGCTTTTATGAAGGAGACAGGAGTGCGCAATGGAGGCGGGCACTTAAAGAAAGAATGCTATCAGGCATATGCGGATTATGTGGCAAAATACATATCAGAGTATCAGAAGCGAGGAATTACCATTGACTATATGACAGTGCAAAATGAACCGCTTGCAGTTCAGACATGGGATTCCTGTGAGTATACAGCGGAGGAGGAGAAAGTATTTTTAAGGGATTATCTCTATCCTTCTTTGCAGGCAAATGGATTGGAAAAAGTTGCACTTTATATATGGGACCATAACAAGGAGCGCGTATATGAGAGAACTTGTCAGATTGTGGATGAAACGACAGCAGATATGATCGCGGGTGTGGCTTTTCACTGGTATTCTGGGGACCATTTTGAGACACTTCAGATGGTGCATGAAGATTTTCCCAATTTGAAACTGATGCACAGTGAAGGGTGTGTGGAGTTTTCGCGCATGCAGGATGGGCAGTTTGGAGATGATATGCATCAGGCAGCAATGTATGCGCACGATATGATTGGAGATTTGAATCATGGTATGCATAGCTGGTTTGACTGGAATTTGGTTCTGGATGAACAGGGAGGTCCCAATCATGTAGGAAATTTCTGTAATGCTCCAATTATCTGTGACACAACGACAGATACAATAGAACGGAAACCAATGTTTTATGCCATAGCACATTTTAGCAAATTTATACAGCCGGGGGCAGTGCGGATTGGATGTTCTAGTTTCTGTAAAGAATTGGAGATTACAGCAGCACAAAATCCAGATGGCTCCAATGTGCTGGTGATAATGAACAATGCTATAACAAAAAAGATAGTGCATTTGCGAGTAGAAGGAAAGTGCACGCGATTAATTGTTCCTGAGAATAGTATTTCCACAGTAATGCTTCAATAGTTTACTAACAGTTCAGCCATGCAGAATTATGAATAGCATGGCGAACCGATAACATGTTACTGTTCAGACAGGAATTCGCATTACTGCTAATTCCGTGTGAAAACGTATGGCATTTAGGTAAAAATCCATCACCGAAGGTGATTTTGCATGGATTTTTACCTGCTACTGGAACGCAGTGAACAGTAACGATAAAAAAGGTTTGCGGGAATAGCGAAAAGCGTATTATAATTTAAGTAAGGAAGATTTTTCTTTCTTATTTGCGTGCCAAACGCCTGCACACAATAAAAATAATTATCAGGAGGAAAATTAATGAATAGAACGATGAAACAAAGAAAACTGCCCGGAGTATCTTATGATGAGGAACGTATTTATGAGATTCACAATAAGCAAATCGCAAGAGTTGCTGCTACAGAAGGCATGGTATTGCTAAAAAATGAAAATAACATTCTTCCAATTCCAAAAGGAACAGCACTTGCACTGTATGGTGCAGGTGCTACGCATACAATAAAGGGTGGAACAGGATCAGGAGATGTCAACAGTCGTAAAACAGTCAGTATTTTGGAAGGATTGACCAATGCTGGGTATCAGATTGTTACAAAGCGCTGGCTAGATGCATATGATGATGCCTATGAGAAGGCGCGCGTAGAGTGGCGTGATGCAATTTTTCAGAAAGAGGCTCAGATGCGAGAAGTAGAAAATTCAGACTTTCATTTTTTCTTTGCTTATAGTTCTACTCCATTTGTCTTTCCAGCAGGAGCACTTCCCGAGAAAGAGGATGCAGAGATCGCAATTTATGTGTTGAGCAGACAGGCAGGGGAGGGGAAAGACAGAGCGAACGAAGGCGGAGATTTCCTGCTTTCTGATCAGGAAGAACAGATGATAGAAAAAATATGTGCATTGTATCCACATGTAGTGATTGTGCTTAACACAGGTGGGATGATAGATTTGTCTTTTGCGGATCGCTATTCTAATATTGAAGGGATTCTCTATATGCATCAGCCGGGAATGGAGGCCGGAAATGCCTTGGCTGACTTGGTTTGTGGAACAGTGACTCCAAGTGGTAAACTGACCGATAGTTGGCCATGTTCTTATTTGGATTATCCAAATGCATTAATATTTTCGCATAATAACAAAAACGTGGAAAAAGAAGAATATATAGAAGGAATTTATGTGGGGTATCGTTACTTTGATACGTTTGGTGTTCCTGTGCGCTATTCTTTTGGCTATGGTTTGTCCTACACTAATTTTTCAATAGAGACAATAGGAATTGAACATTTTAATCTGGGTACACAGGAGCCAGAAATTGGCGTGAAAGTAAAAATTATCAATATAGGAACGCATTATACTGGCAGGGAGGTTGTTCAATTGTATGTCTCCTGCCCACAGAATCAGCTTGATAAAGAGTATCGTCGTCTTGTGGGATTTTATAAGACAAGTCCCCTTGCGCCAGGGGCGAGCGAGGAGACAACAATACGATTTGCGGTTCGTGCAATGGCTTCTTATTATGAAGAACGTTCTGCGTGGATGTTGGAAGAAGGATGTTATGGGATTTTTGTTGGAAATAGTCTGGAAAGTTCGGTTTTCTGCGCTTCAGTTCAGATGGATGGAGATGCTATTTTAGCAGAAACAGAGCATATCTGTCCAATACAGGAATCCTTAGACGAGTTGAAGGGAAATACAGAACAAGTAGATGCGCGCAGACAGGAGTGGTTAAAAGAAGTTAAGAGCAAGCCGGAAATAACAATACACAATTTTGATATAAAAAAGAAAACCATCTCATATGAGAGAGACTTTCATGATTTTTCGGATGAGGTGGCAGCGTTTGTTGAACATCTTGAAACAAATCAGTTGATTAAACTTGCAACAGGAGATATTTCCAAGGCACAAGGCAGCAATATAGGGGCAGCAGGAAACAGTGTGCCAGGTTCTGCTGCGCAGACAAGCGGATGCGCGATAGAACAGGGACTTGCGACAATTGTGCTTGCAGACGGACCGGCGGGGCTGCGCTTAAACAAAACTTATCAGGCAGTTGATGGAAAACCAATGTCCATGCCTTTTGAGATGGCAATAGAAGATGGATTTTTTGCGAGAGGAACTTTAGAGAAAAAAGGGGAAACCTATTATCAGTATTGCACAGCGATTCCGGTTGGAACTGTGCTCGCCCAGAGCTGGGATATCAAGATAATAAAAGAATGTGGTTTGGCAGTGGCACAGGAAATGGATGAATTTGGTGTTACGCTTTGGCTTGCTCCGGGTATGAATATTCACAGAAATCCGCTGTGTGGCAGAAATTTTGAGTATTACTCTGAAGACCCATTGCTCTCTGGAATTGTGGCAGCAGCAATGACAGACGGGGTGCAGTCTCGCAAAGGTTGTGGTACAACCATCAAGCATTTTGCATGTAATAATCAAGAGGATAATCGGATGCATTCGGATAGTATTGTGTCGGAACGTGCACTGCGCGAGATATACCTTAAAGGGTTTGAAATTGCAGTTACAAAATCTCAGCCAATGGCAATTATGACAAGCTATAATTTAATTAATGGCATTCATGCAGCGAACAATTATGATTTGTGCACTAAGGTTGTCAGAAATGAATGGGGCTATCAGGGACTGATTATGACAGACTGGGCAACAACACACAATGAACCAAAATGTACAGCGAGCGGATGCATGAGGGCGGGAAATGATATTGTGATGCCAGGTTGTGATAACGACCATGAAAATTTGAGAAAAGAGCTTGCTGACGGCACGTTGGACATTCGAGAGTTAAAGCTTGCTGTAGGGCATCTGGTAAATAGTATCTGGCAGTCGAATCAATACACAATAGAGTAAAAAAGATAGTCTTGCGTCTATCAATTGAAGAATGCTATTGGCATTCTTGCTGCGGCGTGTGAGTCGGCTCTTCTGACAGATTACAGATTCGCACGCCTATAATAAAATGGAAGGGGATTCGCAATGGATGAAATTTTGTATGGTGTAGCTTATTATGATGAATATATGCCTTATGACAGATTGGATACAGACATAGGAATGATGAAGAAGGCCGGAATCAATCTTGTGCGCATTGCAGAGTCAACTTGGAGTACCTTAGAGCCCCAAGAAGGTATTTTTGATTTTTATCATATAGATCGCGTGCTCAATGCAATGGAGAAGGCGGGGATTTATGTTATTGTGGGAACGCCGACTTATGCGGTCCCTTCCTGGATGGTTCAAAAGCATCCAGACATTATGGTCACAACTGAAAAAGGCAGAAGTCTATATGGTGCTCGGCAAATTATGGACATTACAAATAAGTCTTATTTATTTTATTGTGAGCGTGTGATTCGGAAATTGATGGAACATGTAGCAGGTTATCCGGCTGTTATTGGTTACCAAATTGATAATGAGACAAAACATTATGGGACAGCCTCACTTCAAGCACAACGGGATTTTCTAGTCTATTTAAAACAAAAATTTCATGGTGACGTGGAGGCGATGAATCGGGCATTTGGATTAAATTATTGGAGCAATGCGGTGCATTCTTGGGAGGATTTTCCTGATGTGCGAGGGACAATTAATGGAAGTCTTCGCGGAGTGTACGAAAAGTTTCAGAGGGAACTTGTGACAAAATTTCTGTCGTGGCAGGCGGATTTGGTGAGAGCGTACAAACGAGAAGATCAGTTTATCACCCATAATTTTGATTTTGAATGGAGAGGCAGCAGTTACGGTGTACAGCCAGATGTTAATCATTTTCATGCAGCGGCATGTCTTGATGTAGCTGGGTGCGATATTTATCACCCATCACAGGGAAGATTGACAGGGGCAGAAGTGGCATTTGGCGGTGACTTGGCGCGTTCTCTAAAGAAGAACAATTATTATGTCCTAGAAACACAAGCACAAGGGTTTCCAGAATGGACTCCCTATGATGGACAGTTGCGCCTCCTTGCCTTTTCGCACCTCGCTTCTGGTGCAGATATGGTGGAATACTGGCACTGGCATTCTTTGCACAATGCATGTGAAACTTACTGGAAAGGGCTGTTAAGCCATGATTTTGCGGAGAATCAGACTTATCGGGAGGCTATGACAGTAGGACATGATTTTCAGAGATTAGGAAAAAGTTTGATGCATCTAAAAAAGGATAATAAGATTGCAATATTAGTGAGCAATGAATCCCTGACAGGATTAAAACTGTTTCCAATTTGCGAAGGCATAACATACAATGATGTGGTTCGTTGGCTTTATGATGCATTATATGAGATGAATTATGAGTGTGATTTTATTTCTCCTGAGTGCACATGCCTTTCTAAATATCGGGCAATTTTCCTACCAGCATTTTACTGTGCACCAGAAGAGACATTGATGCAGATAAAGGAGTATGTTAGCGAAGGCGGCGTGGTAGTTGGCACATTTAAGTCCTGTTTTGCGAATGAAAATGTAAAGGTGTATCATGATACGCAGCCACATATTTTGCGGGAGTGCTTTGGCGCCTCTTATAATCAATTTACTGTGGCGCAAGAAGTGGGGATTTCAGGAAAATACTGTACAGTGGAAGATAGAGAACAGGTAAAAGGATTTATGGAATGTTTGCGGCTAGAAGGAGGGGAGGGGATTCTTTCCTATGTGCACGAAAATTGGGGACAATATGCCGCAGCAGTTGTAAATTCTTGTGGAAAGGGAACAGGGGTTTACCTAGGATGCATGTTTTCTAAAAAATTGTTGAAAAAGATCGTGCGAGATGTTATGGATAAGGCTGGAATTGCACCCAATGCAGGTTCTGATGGCTTTCCAGTGATTGTGCGAAAAGGCACAAATGCACAAGGAAAACGCATAGACTATCTTTTAAATTATTCTGGACAGGAACAGAAGGTATGGTGTCCGCAAAGGCAGTGCTGCGAATTGCTGTCTGGAAAAGTGTTTCAGGAAAGGGAAACAATTCTGCTGCCAAAGTGGGGCGTGGCTATTTTGGAGGAATGTTTATAATACTTTATCGAAACAACATATTCAGCTTATCGCTTGAATGACCATCTGTTTTCTATCATTTATTGATAGATTGTATGAATTTTATTATATTACAATCGTTTTAGAGCATCTTCTAGTTGAGGTGCTCTTCTTTCATATACGGCAATTATTTTTGCAAGTTCTTCCATTGTAATTTGCTTTTTGTTTACAGCAAAAAGTGCGATAAAGACCCAGAGCAGATGCGTCTTGACAATACCATACAATAGATGCTTTGAAAAGCTGTAGTCCTCAAATATATCCAGAAAGTTGGTAAACAGATAATACTCATAATATCGGTTTAGTAAAAGGTCTAAATCTGGTAGTTTTTGGTATAAATTTTCTTTTAATCGAATTAATTTTCTGTCAGCAGCCGCTGGATTTACTTGAGATAAATGATAAATTTGGTGTATATATTTTTTACACAGTTTATATAAAAACGGTGATATTGTTCGCAGGCTTATGTGATAAAAACCATTGAAAAGCAAGGTGTTTATTTTTTTACAGTCAAGTATATCATATATGTCAGAGGTATAATCCTTTGGATTGGGGAGTGTTTTTTGAGCAAGACATGCATTTTGTGCATCGCGGCCATAATCTAAAATTGACATACTGTTATAGGCGGTATTATCTTTTAACATAGAGATAAGTGCTTCTCTTGATTGCAATAGATAGTCAAGAAACGCTTTGTCATCATTTGTTGTGTTAACTTCATATCCGGCGTCACCTTCTGTCACTGAAAAGTCAAAGGGTTTATTTTCTAATACAGATACTAGAAAAAGCCTTGCTGCTTCTGGACAGGCAAGGTAGAGTGTCTCTTCACAGAAAAAGTCAAGGTTATATAACTGTCTAGGAAATTGAATACAGACAGTAGGCATATATGCTGTTCCATACTTCTTTTGAATCCTACATAGGCGATCAAATCCCCAAAAGGGACAGCCATGTAATGTGCTGCGAAAAGCGGCCATATCTTCTTTTTTTTCAATAGAACAGCGAAGTACTGTGCCTAAAATTCCTTTTTCCCTTAGATATTTTAAATACATATCGTGGTTGATAGGAATTTTCCAGCCGCGGCAGCAGCTGACAGAACAGGAAGCACCGACGCACTGAAATTCATTATAGATAGAAATTTGTTTGATTTGCATTGTTATACCTCACCCTTTTAGTACAGTGTTGCATAAATAACGGTGAGAAACAGTGCCTAATATTTGTGCCAGAGCAAGGCGGAGGAAGGAGGCAATGTGGTGGCATTGTTGACTGACGACAACACAGTGCTGGTGCAAATGGTAGGTGCTGTATTCATCGTTATTTATGCAATGCTGTACTAGTGTAGTGACCAAATTATATTTAGCTTATTTTGTGGCCACATCAAACTTAGGATATAGAGATACCAGCTTTGTCCTGGCATTATCGGCAGTGAACTGCCATTGGATGCAGGCTGCATGTTTGTTGCGGTCGCTCTC
>JAAZZQ010000057.1 GCA_014239155.1 Lachnospiraceae bacterium
CATAAGGATACCTCACAATCAATAAGATAATTAATTGCGATACAACATTTTTCGGCGTATTTGTCAAGTGTTTTTTTAATTTTAGAAATTATTTTTTCTGTGTAAGAAGGGACAAGTTCGGCTTAAGTTGACGACATTGATTCCCCCGTACCCCTGTATATCTGAAATACGGTAAGCGCCTTCCTTGATTCCTTGCTTGGGTATATTTCATACATGTATGGATTTTTTTCAAATAATCTTTCCAAAAGGTCTGTGCCTGTTTCACGGACTTCTGCCCTGACGGATACCGCAATGCAGTCAAGCGTGCTTTCACCCTTCATTCCCGTAAACGCAAGCCTTCCCCGTTCTTTTAGCCTGTTGTAGAAATTCTTGCCTTTAGCTGTCAGAAAATACAGGCTTTCCGTATCATAATCCATAATATCTATGGCACAGGTAACAGGTTCTCCATTTCTGTCCGTAGTGGCGACCACTACCGTATGTATCTGCTCAGTGATATATTTCAATGCCTGCATCATATCCCTTTCTGTCAGACAGGCAAGATCCGGAAACTTCCGCCTGTCTGTGCCTGTATCTGTTTTGCCGCTACTATTAAAACTTGCCGTTCTCTATATCAATATCAGTGAAATTAAAAAAGGAGAGGCCGACCTTACATGATCGTCTTTCCTTTTTATTCTGTATTCATCTCTAATCACCAGTTTTTGCTTTTTATATAATGAAATTATTTCTGCTCTGCTTCTCAATCTTCAAAAGGAGGCCGCCGTCCCTTTCTCCTATTATTAGACTTGGCTTCTTCCATGCCTTCTTCAGAAGCCAGAAGATAACATCGCGCAAAATTCCTTTTCATCTATTGCTTTTACTTCAGATGATTGAAAATCCTTTAAATTCTGCGTGACAATATATTCTGCTCCTGCTTCCTTTGCGCACTGCATCTGCAACGCATCTTCTATATCCTGCCACTCTCTCCGGCTCAATGCCTGGACAATGGACTGCCTTGTTTCCGGAATAACATTCATTTCTTCACAGAGAAGTTGTATTAACTGTTTCCGTTTTTCCACAGAAAAATCTTTCCTGAGAATATAAAAAATATCTGTAAGCGAATGCGATGTAACACACCCCTGCACCATTCCAAACAGGCATTACTCCATAATATGTTTTGCATTTGTTGTGTTCGGTTCGCGAACCATAATCCAGTCCAAAATCACGTTTGTGTCAATCAAGACCTTAATATTTTTCATCTAACGCCTCTAATCTTTCCGCTTTTCAATCAATCACCCTGTTTACGCTTCCTGAAAACTCATCAAAAAGCTCCCTCTTTCTTTCCAAGCCGTTTTCTTCCGCTGTTTCTCCTAAGTCATTGTCCGGAAACACAACAATAACCTCTGACATCTCTATCAGAAGATTGTCCTCCAAGATTACTTTCCCATTATTATATATTCCTTTCACAGCCAGCACTTTAATCACCTCCGCCATCACACAATCAGCAAACGTATATTTTTTTACAAAAGTTTTTCATTTATATTATGTCATAGCACGAAAATATATGCAAGAAAAACCAATATGCTTTCTTCCCTATATCAGCGGAATAAAAAAAAGAAAGGCTGACCTTACATGATCGTCTTTCCTTTTTGTTCTATATTCAGCCCTATTTATTGTTTTCCTAAATCCTCTTGCCATATTAACAGCGGTTTCAGGAGACTTTACATCAAACACAATATAATCCGTCTGATCTTGCATATCATCTTCAGTCATTGGCAAGGTAATCACTTTGTAACTATGCATGGGAATATCTCTTCTCCAGTTCATCGAAGAATTCGCTACAGTCACGGCCTTTGCCTGCGGTAGTGTCCTGATAGCTCTCAAGCACCATTTTCCGAACCTGCATCTGATTCTCATCCAGTTCCTTCTGATACTCTAACATCTGTTGTGGCGGACTCATACAAAACACATCTTCCTTTTTTGCATATCTTGAACCTTAGTATACTCAGAAATCCTTGTTAGTACACAATGTCATTAACTTAAGGAATCTTTTATATTTGATAGTATAAAAGGTTCCTTTTCTTTGTATTTTTCTTGTATAATAAAGACAGATAACTGATGGTCTATTTATGTGAATAAGGCAGGTGATTTTATGAAAAAATC
>JAAZZQ010000058.1 GCA_014239155.1 Lachnospiraceae bacterium
AAGCTTGTGACCTTTATCTATCGTGGTGATGAAGTTATCACAGAGGAAAGCAAGGAAGATAAAATACGATATATTCGTATCAGTGTATTACTAGCTTCTGATGCAGAGAGCGCAAGGACCTACTACCACTATGCATCTGATGAGATGGGTAGCATTACGCATATAGTAGACAGTGAAAATAAGGAAATCCTTAACCATTATGAGTATGATGCATGGGGGAATCTGACTAGCTGTGAAGAGAAAGTACAAAACCGTTTTCGATTTAATGGACAGCAATACGATCCAATAAGCCAGCAATACTATCTGCGTGCACGATACTATAATCCAGTTATAGGGCGATTTACACAGGAAGACACCTACAATGTGGACGGACTGAACTTGTATGTTTATTGTCGGAATAATCCAGTAAGCTATGTTGATCCAAGTGGGAATATCTGTGATTCGGCGGCTGAAACAATCCGTCGGAAGATAATGACGAACCAGGCAACGTTAAATGAGCGGAAAAAGTATGAAGCCTATATTAGAAATAAGGCAAGAAATGGCATTGAGTTATCAGATAAACAGATTCATGCATATCAAGAGTCATTGAGTAGCAGGAATGCACATAAGCCAGGCACTGGAATTATCCCATATGATGCAGGTCTTGCAGCAAGGCAGATGCCCCCTGTTGAGATACGTTTTGGTCCAGCAAATTTGACAGGGAAAGGCTATGATGCTTTTGTTTCGCACCTACGTGAACAACAAAATGAGTTAAATAGATTATCCTTATATTATACTTCGGATCTGGAATTAAATCTATTTTTATTTCATAATGATCCTAATATGGTGGTGCATGATGCTAATGATAAAGCAAGAAGAAATGCAAGAGTATATTTGGGAAAGGGTTCTGGTGATGTGGCACATGCATTAGATGCATGCGCAGGCGGCTATTTAAATAATATTCCGAATAGGAGGCCATCGAGACCACAGCAACAAGTGGGAGTAGGCTGGAAAACTAATTGGACACAGATTGTTCCAGGAAGGAGACATATTTTGATTACAGAACCACAAGGATATGTCAAACCGAAAAGCAAGTGAAAATATATTGAACTGAAAGGAGGTAACTATGGAGAATCAGACATATACAGGATATTATATGCAATTTAGTGATAAGTACACAGGAAAATTGAATAAATACGGTGGGCTTCCAACACATTTGCCGCCACAGTGGCCCACTGATGAACAGTTTGGCGGATGGACATTTTTATGTCAGTTTTATTGTGATGGAAAAATGCTGTCCATTCCTAATACATTATGTGTTCAAATTTATCAGCTTATGATAAATGATGAGGAAAGTTGCGATATTGTAGTAGTACAAGTACCACTTGGAGCAAAGGAAAACATAAATAAATATGGGGTCAGTGCAGCTAAAATACCAGAGGGTGATATTTTATTTAAGGAAGTAGTGGAGGAGATTACAGAAAAAAGTGATTTGGAGTTGGAAGATAAAAATGGAGTTTTTCTTCAGAGGTCTAAATTAGGAGGCTGGTGTGCTGCTGACGAAATGGGGAATAGAAAGTTTTTAGGAATAGTTGGAGACGGAGATGCAAAATCTCCTTTTAATTGGGGAGGAGTGGACCTTTTTATGTTTTTAAATGAATCAAATCAAGTAGATTGTGAGTTTTACTGATAGGATCGACAAGAGTCTAATATCCCGCGGCAAGCTGCTGGGTATTAGATTTATCAGGGTGATGAAGTTATCACAGAGGAAAGCAAGGAAGATAAATTACGATATATTCGTACCAGTGTATTACTAGCTTCCGACGCAGAAAGTGCAAGGACGTACTATCACTATGCATCTGAATGGAGATGCTATTACAGGAGATGTTTCTAGAAGTGATAGAAAAGCTATTGGTCATACACATGGTCAGATACTATAAGATGGATCATCATTATGAATAATTAATGTTGGTCAGAGAAAGTTTAAAAGAAGGTATGAAAAAAGTCCATTCTATGATTCTAAAGACAACAGTTTTTGATGGCATTTCGTTGTCTTTTCGTAGGAAGCTACGACTTTTTTCACACTTCCTAAATAGAAAAATATCGATCTGAAACTTATGATTTTCAAGTTTTTAATATAGTCAAGGGGTGAGGAATTATGTATATATCAGAAAGCCAGTATATCTTTGAAAAACAGGCGTTTAAAAAGCTGCTAATAGATGCTAGGATGCATGAAATAGTATATGCAGAAACATTTAGCTTAATATTCTATCAAGCTCCAGAAAATGATTGGATGCCTGAGAAAATGCACTTGATCATAGATGCTCCTTTTTGGGTAGGAGATAAAAGCAATTGGGAAAAGCTTATCCAAGAGGAGGAAGGCATTATTGAAATGGAGGACAATATGATAGCTTATGAACTGGCAAATATCAGATATCATAATCTGATTGGAGTCCAAAAAATCGACTTTTTAGAAAAATACCTATGTATTTTTTTAGAGGGTGAAAAAGTATTGTCGATTGCATATTATAATGAGTCTGACTATGCATGGATATTGGAAGATGATAAAGACCTTCAGGAAAGAGTAATAGTTGGCTGTGATGGGATTGAGATATTTTCAAGAAATATTCCTGCTGATGCTATATAAGAGGAATTTTGTGCTTTTGATTCGAGTGTCTTTACGCATATAATAGACAGCTAAAATGAGGAAATCCTTAAAAAGAAAGACGGGCAGTTATCAGCAAGATTACGAGATGAAACTCGAAATGGAACCAAGTGATAAGGGGCGCAATGTTGCGCGGCAGATGGGGATAGATATAGAAGGCATTGAAGCAGACATTAAAGATCAGGCTCAAAGTAGACAGAATGCAACAGAAGATAATGTGTAACAATAAAACCAGATGGAGAAGTTATTCCAGTTTCAAGGCTGCCTAAAGATCCTAATAATACGTCACCGAAAGCGCCAAAGTATCCTCAAAGAACATATTATGATGGAACGTTCATACCAGATGAGTTAAATGACCATACTACGGGGCATAATGTTGGCAGAATTAGTGTAGATGATTTTTATCCTGAACCATATAAATGGGAAGGGATTGCTACATGGATGAAGGAGAATTCTAAATGAATATTTTTGAATTGCCCAAATATCAATAGTGGGATTATATGGAGCGAATTATAGAAAATATAGGATAGAATGAAATTTCTATAATACAAAATAATCATATGATATTTGAATTTTTAAGTTATTATAATGGAAAGTTATATGCACATTTGGAATGTAGTGGCATTCTCAAATATAGTGTCTAGAGTATATGAACAACAAAGAGACTATAATTTAACGAATAAATCTAGAGTGCCAACAGTACCTGGACCAACGCATCAGATAAAATAGGAGGAAATGATGGAGTTAAAACAAGATATTATTGAAAAGATGGTAAACTGCAATTGGTTTGAAAACTGTGGAAACCGGAAATTTGACAGATTTGAGGTGGTTTTTATGAAAGATCGCCAGGAGGCAGTTGAACGTATTAGTTCATTAAAATGGGAAAGGGTATGTCTGCAAAAGAACAACGATGTTACCGTTTATTTACATAAAAATTATACGGAACAGTACCAGAAGTGGAATCATGTGGTTGACGAAATTAGCAGAGTAATTTAATGTTGTTTTAGCATGATTTGTATTAAATATTTTGATGTTTAATACAAAATGTTTTTGAAATCACTATTTCATAAACACAAGGGTAGTAGTGGATTGTATTGGATTGTAGAAAGGTGAATTGTTAACATGAGATTTGGAGTGAAAAAGATAGAATATGAAAAGGATATGATTATTGTAACTGGAGATACAGAAGTTGGAACTATTAAAGGAGTATGGAAGTATAGAGAGCAACCTATTGCAAATAAAGGTTACTTTGTAGAATTATCTTATATGAAATTTGAAAAAAAGTTTGTACAAAGTTCTATGCATATTCTTAATGCATTAATGTGCTAGGATACAGTTACATTTAACGGAAGAGTTGAAGATATGGACGAAGATGTACTGTGAAAGAAAGTAGAGGGCAGCCAATAAATGGCGCACTTTAACAAGCTGTCTTATGGCAGCCTTTGAAAAAATGTATTGTTGTAAAGTGTTAAGAGGCTAATTGCGATTCGGAAATTATCCCTTCGCTGATAAGCAGCTTCTTGGCCTGCCTGATAGCCTTTTCCTTCTGTTTCTCTTTTAGGGGGTTGGGCATATCAGTTTTGTATAAATCGCTCGGATTCCACGCTTCTCCAGTAGACAGCATCTGGTAGACAGCAGTGAGAATCATTCGGGCGATAGCAATGATGGCTCGTTTTTTACCACGGCGCTTCATAATACGTTCATATTTCTGCTTGTAGTAAGGCCACTTATCAGATTTTACGGCTGCATGAGCAACTTGTACTAATGCAGGTTTGAGGTAGACACCGGCACGTGTTATTCTGACAGATTTCTTTTTACCAGCAGATTCATTGTTACCGGGAGTTAATCCCGCCCAACAGCATAAGCGTTTGGAATTAGAAAACGGGGTCATATCCGTACCAATCTCGGAGATAACAGTGATTGCACTGTTACGGTCAACACCCGGAATGGTACACAGTAACTGGACAGCATTCTCATAAGGAGCAATCAAAGAATTAAGCATAGTGTCTATATCATTTATCGTAGATGTGATATAATCCAGATGTGCGCGGATGAGGCGCATACGGTATTTTTGGGAGTCAGTCATCTGATACCCTTCGATGGATTCAATGACACTGTCAGACTTCTTCTTTAGAGAACGGAGGAGTCTGGAGGCTATTTCTTCGTGGTTGATGGAATTGCCGGATTGCTCGATCAGGTAATCAATAACAGATGTAGCTGATTTCCCAAAGATATCGGAAACAACCGAATCTAATGCGACATTACAAACAGTAAGTGCATTCTGATATCTGTTCTTCTCACTGGTACGGCAGGAAGTCAGCTTGTAACGGTATCTTGTAAATTCACGCAGGATACGGATTGGTTTACAGGGGATATAACTTCCGGGAACCAGACCTAATCGAAACAAATCCCCAATCCATTTGGAATCTTTGGTATCGTCTTTGTTTCCTTTGACAGCTTTCACCCATTTGGGATTAGCGATGGTGACGTTCATTTCGTCCTCCAAAAGGTTAAACACAGGAACCCAGTATTTGCCGGTAGATTCCATGCAGACGTCACGGCATTTGTTTTCAGTCAACCATTCTTTGAACTGCAGGATAGAATTGTTGAAGGAGGAAAAACGCTTCTTTTGATAAGAAGGCTCTATACCAGAAGTGGTTTTGATGATTGTGGCAACGAGAAAAGATTTGTGAACATCGACGCCACAGCAGATTGGGTAAACAACTTTCATAGTCAAAACTCCTTTCAAAATGAGATAAAGAAGCCATTGACTGTTCCATCGCACATTTAACAGAGAAGTTAAAACAATTCTTACTGTACGGTCTAAAAGAGCCACTCATTTGTGCTTGAAAGATGGAACTTACACTGATTATTATGCTGTCTAAAACCGAAGAAAGTCTTTACGACTCACCTTCCCGTACTTTGTAGTGTAGCTTCTCTACAAACTATTTTACCAATAATATGGAGGATTGAAAGACTTTCATTACTATTTGTGCCGCCGGTTTGGCGGCGGAATGGAGATTATTATGTACGCTTTGCAATAGATTGGCTTGATATGATTGAAATTAGTGATAGTTGTGGTCAAATTAATAAAGGAGATTTTGCATCATTTTCGGTAAGATATGATTATATATGGATATATCCATATACTTGATTAATACCGGAGTGTCGCTTGCAAGGGGCGATTATGTAGGAGCGGCGATGTCGGCAGGAACAACAGTAGTGTCTCTGATACCAGGTGCAAATTCCGCAGTTGCAGCAGGAATAATATAACATCAGGAGAGGATTATTAGGAAGAAACAGAATCTTCTTTATCCGTTGGCTAATTGGTATGAAAATTATGTACAGGCGCCTTCTAAACCTTAATTTTCAGGTATTGCTCCTATTTTATCCATGTCATTTAGTTAAGACCAAATTCCAAAAAACGGATTGAAGATAAGTTTGAGTTTTACTTCTTTTAGAGTTCATATTTGCATTTATTCCTATTAAAAATTAGTTTAGAGGTGTATATCATGTACAATAATCTATATTGTAAAGTATATTTAAACTCAGAATTAGAAATAGAAGAATTATATCAACATATAAATTGTAAGGTTTTAGGAAGATTACAACCTATAAGAACAACAATAACGGATTGGTGTGAAATGGATTTGCGTAAAAATAGCGAATTTAATCCCCAAAGATTAATAGAGGATCCAGAGGATTTTGTATTTTGGCGATACTATATAGATATAGAACCCAAAAAACAAATTGACCAATATAATTATATTAACCAAATTGCTAAACTTTTAAGAGACCTAAATTCTGATAATATAAAAATTGTGGCATCCTGCGATTTTGAAGAAGATTTAAATATGGATTACTTTGTGTAGTTAACGCTGAGAAAATGTAGTAGGTGGAAAACCAGGGATTTTAATGGATAGATGTGATCAAGATTCGAAGTCTATTGTTGCACTAGATAACACAAAGGGTAAAGTAATGTTAAAATCAAATGCAGATACAAGTTTATTGAATCAAAATAGCATAGATGATTTGACGAAAATAAGGCAAATAATGAATAATGATAAAATAAAGATAAATGATTTGCAATCTTTAATAAAAGAGGATGGACATATTGTGATTGCGGACTCGTTAGATGTGATTGTTGAACAATTACCATTAAAAAAATAATAAGATGCTTGATATACTTATTGAGGAAGCAAAAAAATAGATAAGGAAGAAAAAGCTATGATACATTTTAATATTTATGAACCAGATATAATTTCTAATCAGGAAAAATTGATAAAGAGTGTACTAAATAGTAAAGTAGATCAACTGATTCGATATGGGATTAGTCCGAAAGAGGATTTTTCCAAAGAGTATGAACTTGATGAAAATTTCGCTTTTTCTTTATCGGTAGGTTCACTGGTTATAGAGTTTGATAATGGAACTGCCATAGGATTTAATAGTGACGAAGAAATATGTAGTGTTATAACTTGGGCAGAAAGATATGAGGGACAGTACCGTTCAGAGCAATTAAGGAACGCAGAGGATCTATTCCCAATAAAAGCTGATGATAAGAAATATTCAACAAAATTTTTTGCCAGTTTGATTCATGAAATTTTAATCGGATTTGAGATAGTCAAGCTAGAACCGCATAGTCCAACATATTTTGCGTTGCCAAGAGAAGTTGGATTGGTGCTGATATTTTCGAATGAAAGTCAGATCATATTATCTCACCAATTAACAAAGCAGGTATCTGAAAATTTTACTGTTTTAGAATGGGATCAAATAGATAGAACAGATGTATATCAAAGGCTCTATAAGACAAGTCGTTTTTGAAATAAAAATTATTAATAGAAATATAGTCATGCTGAGGTGATATGGATAGGTTGCAATTCAATAGAATGCTTGCATGTAATTTGCTATATTATAAGTGAACTGCTGAATTATCAACTTGTTTTTTAATTTTTTGTCAGAAGAATTGACATCAATAACAGTTAAGGAAAAGGAGGTCTATTATGATAGGACAAATATTTCCACTTTTTCGGGAAGGTCATCTGCTGCGAACGCAGATGCTAGAGGCTTTTACAGATTATAGTTTTCGGTTTGGTGAACTTCTGTATACAGGGTATGCAAATGGAATTATTAGTGGATGCCAGCTTACAACGACAGAAGATACAATTATTGTGCATCCAGGACTTGTGCTTTTTTTTGGAAAAGTATTTTATATTAAGGAGCCAATGTCTGTCAGTTATGCACCAACAGATGCACTTCGGATATTAAAGCTGCATTATCTAGGGGAGGAACAGACAGAATCTATGATTCGTTATGAGATGGAGTTATCTTTGGATGAAGATCCAATACAGAAAGAAGGGCAGATTGAGATGTGCCGCTTTACACTCCAGCAGGGGGCTTATCTGCGGTGCCAGTATCAAGATTTTGAGGATTGGGGAACAGTATATGACACATTAAATGTGATACATGTTCCATATGCTGCATTAGGACATAGTACAGTACATCCAGAATTGCTTCGGACATTCGCAAGAGAAATGCTTTCTCATTCACCAGAAAATCAAATGGATATTAGCTTTTGCTTAGAGATTTTGAGTCATGGAGATGCGGTATGTTTAGAGGCACTCACTGCGTATATTCGTCTACATAATGGTGTGATAACTCCAAAAGAGGATAATCACGAAATATATAATGGGCTTTTAGACATATTGCGTGAAGTCAAGGGAGGAGTTCGTCAAAAGAGAGCAACAGGCAAGAAGCAAAGAAGTATATTAATAGACTGATTTTATAGAATGGAGGAAAAGGAATGGATATTAATAATGATGAACCGAGATATATTACACGTCTTATGAAGATGGAGTGCGATAAGGGAACTGTGAAAAACTATATTAATGTAGATACGGATCACGGGGTGTTAGCAGGGGGAAATGATGATGCGCAGCCAGTTATGAATGCAAACGACCACACTTCTAAACATGTAATTCATTTTGGAAAATGCAAGTCAGAGTCAAACCCTGAACGGGCATTTCGGGAGATGCTGGTTAAGGCATTGTTAGGACCAGCGGGAGCTTTTCTGACTGGTCCAATGTTGGACAAGCTTGAGGAGTTGGGTATCTTGACATATCAATGTAAGCCCAATACACCCCAGCCGTGGATTGATACAAATAAGGATTGTATTATTGAAGGAGCACCAGCACTGACAATGGACAGTCAGCTTGCGTGCCGCTATGGAGGTTGTATTACATTTGCACCACTCGATACAGTTGATGTTAATGAACAAGAGGTGGGGGATTCGGAGGAAGCACCAAAGTCAGAGGATATTGTAAATGAAGCATTTCAGGCGGCAGTAGGGGATGCGATGGCGGAGGTATCTGATTTGGGTGAGGCAGGTGCAGAGACTGTTGGAAAAGTACAAGCTGCATTGGCATTAGCTTCTGCCATACCTGCGCAACAAGGCACGTCCATGCAACAAGGCGGAAGTTTTGGTCAAAATCGGGCAGTAGTTCCAATGCCTGAAATGGATGCGTTTGACTTTGATGGTATGATGTCTAACCCAGATATTATAGACTCAGATGGAATGATTATTGATCAGAGTGCAATGGAAAACATTAAAATTTATGACAGCACTGTTGCTATGGCGGGCAGTGCAGCAGTAGCTTTCTACAATACAATTAAGGCATTAGAACCAGATACAGATATGACCTTTATGCAGGCAGTACAACAGATGGAGCCTTACGGTAAGATTGAGCACTCTGAATTGGGGGCTATGCCACTTGGGATTGCAGATGCACTCAATAAAAGGGGATATAAAACGCAATATTGTTTTGATACAGATACAGAGATTGTCAGCAATGAGGCGGTGAATGCCGATGCTTCTATTATGATGTATGCAACAACGAAAAATACAAGATGTGTCGCTTTTCGTCCAGACCCAGTGAAGCCAGATGTAAAGGAGCGTACTTTTACATTCTATAATGAGATGGGAAAAAAGAAAAGTTCTATGGCGTTAAAGAAATTTGACAGTCAACTTTCTGATAAAGGACGCACAAAGTTAGGGGCAGTTACAATTACAGTGGAGAAGCCAAAAAAACAGATAGGTAACTTTGAATGTAAAAAATATATAAAGAGGAGGGATTGATATGGGTGCAGAAGAGTATTGTGATGAATTTATTCAGAAGGCGCGCAGAGAGAGGGAACAATTGGAAGAAGTACGTCATTCAGAGGAAGTAGTGGAGGAAGAAACCAAACAGTCCATATATGACGAGGTAGTTACAATATTTGGAATTCCTGTGCTTTTTTGTGACCATAGCATTATAGAAGACAAAGTACTTATGCGAATGCCAAATGACTTTACAGCTCGTTCGGAAGAAGAGATCGCAAGTGTATATTTTCTTGGGAGTAGACCCGCGTATGTTTTTTCTAATGGTTATCTAAATTTTATGGTGGCATTTAATTGGACAAACAATGTGATGCCAGATACGTCAATTTTTGATTTTACAAAGTTTGCAAAGCAGGCAATTGAGCGGATTGGTCCGAAAGCGCATTTTATGGGAGAAGATAAAATTACGCAGGAAGGAAACAGTTTATCTATCTTACAATTTGTTTCACAGACAATTGATTCTGTGAATTATAATATTATGTTTTTTGCATCACTAGAGGGGCGCTTGCTTATTGGATCTGTAACATTTGACCAGAAATATGCCAAGCGTTTAGTGCCTCTTACATTGGAAATGGTAAAATCCTTTCGGATTAAGCAGGAAAAGGAGGAAGAGTCAGTATGAGTACAATCACATATGAAAATATCAAGGTAGATGGCGCGCCAATTGAAAAGGTACTAGAACTTCATATAACCCATGCGCCCAATTCACATGGGTATGCACGGATTAAGGGAACCGCTCCCTATGAAAGCGCAAGGGATTTTGCCAAACGTGCAGATGAGACAACAGGAGTAGAGATCAAGACAACTGCCGATGGAC
>JAAZZQ010000065.1 GCA_014239155.1 Lachnospiraceae bacterium
ATAGCATCAGACGCAGAGAGTGCAAGAACCTACTACCACTATGCATCAGATGAGATGGGTAGTATTACCCATTTGATAGAAGGGACAAATGTCCTTAACCATTATGAGTATGATGTATGGGGAAATACAACTACCTGTGAGGAGACCATTGAGAACCGCTTTCGATTTAATGGACAGCAGTATGACCCAATTACGCAACAGTATTATTTAAGAGCAAGATTCTACAATCCAGTAATAGGGCGGTTTACACAAGAAGATACCTATCGTGGAGATGGGCTAAACCTATATGCGTATTGTGCCAATAATCCAGTGTATTATGTTGATCCGAGTGGGAATGAGTCAGACTGTTGGAAAAAACAGAGTGCTAATAAAAAAGCTAAGGTAAAAGATAAAAACAGTCAGCTAAAGGCAAAGAAAAAGGCAACGATAGAAGAAAATGGTCCAGATAAACCTAAAGCAGATAAACCGGATAATAAAGGAAAAAAGGTAAATAAGTATCCGCCAAGGACGCCTCTTGCTGAAGAAGAATGCCAAAGAGTGGTAGATATAGGAAATGAAATAAGATCTAGTGATAGCAAACTTATAGAGCATCAAGAGAGAAAGGGTAAAGTGATCAGTCCAGTTACATGTGTTTTTATACATGAGAATGGAGATGTGTCAGTAGGAATTAGTGGAAAACCTGAAGGCTCCTATTATACTAAACGTTATGCAAAGAAATTAGAGGCTGCTTTAAATAAGGGGGTTGGAAGAAAAAAATATACAGTTTCTTATGTTGCAGATTCTGAATTAATAAGTAAGCAAGAAAGATGGGGAAAAGGACGTAATCCTGGTGAGTGTGCTGAACCTAAAGCTGCTACAGCAGCACATAATAATAAATCAGGAAGTCCTATTATTGGAATGGATGTAAGATATTATACATCAGAAGGTTATATCCCTTATAGACTTAAGGAGGGATCAAACCAAATGAGACCATGTGATACTTGTGCGCATTATGAAGAGGAGATTATGAAATATGCAAATACGAACGAAAATCTTTGAGAAAAGAAAAGATTTGATGGAAGGGTTAAGTGCCTATATCTTGCCTGTTGATCCGAGGTGGAGGAAGAGATTAATACCACCAGAGTCTGAAAAGTTACAAGAATTACAGATGTATTTAGAAATGCAGAAAGAAAATCCTAAAATACCAGAGTCCTATTTAAAATTTGCGTGTTATGTGGCTAAAGGTGATGGAGGAATTTTAGATGATGGTGAGGAGTTTCGTTTTATTATGCCATCTAAAATAACAGAACATATAAATAATAACGATGAGCTTGATAATGGACTTGCTTGCATTTATGATCTTATAACGGGTCTAATGTGTTATATAGACTTAGAAAATGACGGAAAAATATCGAAAGAGGGAGATTTTTATATAAGTTCATCGTTTGAAAAATATCTGTTTCAACGTGCTGTGCAAAAATTTGAGGAAAGATATTTTCCTGTATATCTTGGATTTGAGTATAAAGAATGGTTTTCCTTTGATCAAAAAAGAGCACTAGATATCGTTTTAAATGAGTTTATTCAAAGAAATCAAATGCAAACAGTTTGGTTTAATGATGAATATTTTTTCTTTGCATACAATCAAGAATATTCATTTTGGATAACGCAATTGGAATATTACTGTCATAAAGGGGAAGTGGGAGTAACAGGAATTTTTTATGGTAATGATATTGATAAGATACAGAGAGAATTACTGCCACAGATTGGAGCAGAAGCAAGTTGGATAAGAGATGGCGATCAACTTAAAAGATTAAATTAATCGGTTGTATTAGCTTAACAATTAACGATTAAACAGATAAAAGATGCAAAAAATGTTACTAAAATTTCGAGTATTATTAAGTACATGAAATGATTTTTGCAAATTAAGAAAGTAAATTATCTGCCTGAGTGCTTTAAACCAGTTTTCTTTATGAACAGAAGGTTTTAATAGCATCAGGCAGATTTTTATTGTCTACATATCCTTAAAAATCCTAGAAGTATACTGTTATTATGAGACAGATGGTGCCGTTGTATGTATGGAAAGCCATCATGTCAATATGGACAGCCCAGATTTTGGTGAGTCAGAGGAAAAGGTCCTTACAGCCAATAATTGTATGATTCGTCAGAAATCTGATGGAATTGAGATGACTGCTTTGGATATATTGCATCTGTGTCAGTGGGAGCATCAATACAGTATCATTATAACTGTAAAAATCAGTGTACCCGTGAAGAAAGAAAACTATCTGATACACAAACACAAACAATTGTCTATGACTATGACAAAGCAGGAAGGCTTATAAAAGAGGCAGTCTCCATAAGGGAGGAAGAAGGAAGGACAGAGTATGCAGTAACCTGCTATGCGTATGATAAAACAGGAAACTGTACTAGAATACGACTGCCAGAAGGTGGAGAAGTAATAAGAGAATACAATGCAGCAGACAGATTGGTTGCAGAGACCCATATTGATAAGAAAGGTGGAATCCATAACCATACAG
>JAAZZQ010000024.1 GCA_014239155.1 Lachnospiraceae bacterium
ATTATAATGAAGAACGGATAAAGGAGAAACTGGGATGGATGAGTTCTGTGCAATATAGGCTTAGTCTCCCGGCTGCATAAAACTAGCGAGGCAGCCGAAACTGTCTCGCTAATAAAGTCTAACTTTAAGGGGTCACCTCAACAAAAGTAGCTTCTTTCTGTATATCTATTTATTATCTGTTGTCTCTAATGGAACAACTGCAAGGGTTTTTCCTAATGGAGCTAATACTTTTAAGATAGTATTTAATTGTGGGCTGGTACTGCCTTTTTCCATTCTTGCAATTATGGGTTGTTTTACGCCGCTTAATTCTTCCAATTTCTTTTGACTGATTCCTTTTTCCTGCCTTGCCTTAATCAGCTCCCCGATAATAGATACTCGCAGGTCGCTTTCCGCTATTTCTTCCGGCGTGAATAATTCTTTCCGCACATCTTCCCAATTGCTGCCAATAGCACTATGATTCATTGTCTAATCCCCTTTCTTTTAAGTCTGCCAGTTCTCGCTTTGCTTTTTCTATTTCCCTAGTCGGTGTTTTCTGTGTCTTTTTCATAAACTGGTGAAGCATTACAAAACTGCCTTTGTCCCATGCAACAAATAAAATTCTATCCCTTAAAGGTCTTAATTCCCATATCTCGCCGTCTAGGTGTTTTATATATGGTTCTCCGATAGAAGTACCATAAACGCTTAAAGCCTCGATATAATCTTGTATTTTATTGAGTTTTATGCGGCTGTCTTTATCTTTTTTACCGGCAAGCTCCTTCATGTAATCTATTATGGGTTCTTTTCCGCTCCTGTCTTTATAAAAATATATTTTGTACAAGGTTATTATCCCTCCTGTCATAATATATTATACTTTAAAGTTATTAAAAGTTCAATCGTTTTGAAGTTATTATAAACGGCATCATTCCTTGGCAGGAGATATACACAATATTGATTCATACGAATATATTTCCTTTTTGAATGCTCAACTAGTAGAGTCATAGCAGGCGTAGATTAGACCATCTATGTGCCAAGGATAATAACATCATTAAAGGACAGGAATACAGAAACGAAAATAGCGAATAAAAACGGAAATATATAGTTTACAGGTTCCAGCCAGATATAGAATTTGTGATAAAAGACAGATTAACTAGCATAGAAACGGGAATCTTTTACTGGCAGTAGGACTGGACAGATAGATTATAGTCTAAAAAAATTGACTTATTTATGGACATAATGTAATATAGTCTATAAATAAGTTTATATTTTTATACAGAAAGGAGCATTTTTATGAAGGGACAAATGAGTTTGCTTGAAGGGGGAAAATCCGGAAAAAAACAATCCATATATATGGAGGAAAATAAACTGAAATGTTATAAAACTCAGTTGATAGATGTGGATTATAAATCTTTTAGGGAATTATTTACAGGGTTTGATACCATCAAAGCGATCACTTTTTCATATGATATTAAGTTTATAGATGAGATCATGGAGTATTTTAAGTATGGGGAAATTATTTTTGGTGCGGATTTTATGGTGCAGAAAGATACAACCCTTAATGAATGTCTCGCTAGGATTTATCAGACAGGACGGGAAATCGGTAAATACAGCAGAGTTGCAGATATGGTTGCCTCTCAAGACCTGATTATCCATACACCGGATTCTGTGCTGGATCATAGGAAACTTTATCTTTTGAAATCCGATGATGGCAGAACCAGAGTGATAAAGCCATCTGCCAACATGACCCGGCGAGCATGGAGTGGCAACCAGTTAGAAACTTACGATTATGACGACACCCTGTATGGTTATAAGGAAAACGAAATAGATTTTGAAAATGCATGGATTAATTCAAGGGAGATACCAGCATCTGTGGTATCGTCAAAGGAGCCAGACAACCTGATTGAAGGGAATCCTGTCTTGAAGGGCGTAAAAGAAACAAACAAGACCATAATCTTAAAAGAGCAGCCTGTTGATGAATTTGTAATGGAACGGATAAAGTTTACCATCGATTGCAAAAGATTGGGTGAGGAGTATGGTATACTGTTAGGTGGTGTTAATACAAAAGCGAAGAATGGTTTGTATGAGATTACAGCAAAAACACTAGAAAAAATCGAAAATAATCAGAAAAAGCAGATACAAAGAGCAAAGGTGACATGCAATAATATTGAAAAACCATATCCTTCCTTAACATACGACTATGGCAATAAGGAGGCATATATGAATGGAAATAAACTGGACCTTACGCCATCCAAAGAGGAAGTGATGGCTGATATAGATGAGCTTTTGGGCATATTTGAAAATTTTAATGATTTTGTGGATGAAAATGACCAGCTGAAAGGTATGCATTATAAGTTGGTCACTATCCTTTTTGCTTCCCCGCACATTGCAAAGCTCAGGTGCACATTGGCCCTGCGAGATTGTGATACATCAAGCCTTCCGCTATTTCTGATGGAATCATCAAGTCGAGCAAACTGTGGGAAAACATTTACCACAAAAGTCATACTGAAGATGATGACTGGTGAAGATATTCAGCCCATAAATGTAGAAGAGTGCAAAAAGGATTATTTAAGGTCTGTCCAGTCTACGGTAAAGGGGACACCGTTTTTTCTGGACGAGTTAAACAATGGATTTCTTTCAAGGATAAAAGATATGATCAAACATCCTGAAAAATGTGAGGAAAACCAGCTTGAATCACAACCCATGATTGTATTTGCGACCAACGATGTGACAGAACCTGAAGAAACCCTTCGCAAAAGAATGGTATTTTTAAAATTTGACGGTGCCCTTCCAGGCAGTATTGATCAGAATTCCTATAAAAGCCGCAGCAATGCCATCCTCAAAAGGATCGGAACAGCATTTTATAGAGAGTATACAAGACATATGCTGCAGGAAATATCAGGATTACTTGATTATATCATTCATGAAAAACATATTCCTGACAACTGGTATCCTGACATCACTAATATATCATCAAAAGTGATTCTATCCATACTCATGCACTATGGGTATTCCATTCCTAGGTATATGCGTGAATTGACATGGAATGGCGACTATTTTGGTGCAAACTGTATTGCCCGGAATGCAATCCTAGAGATTGAAGCAGAATACAGGAAAAACAGACAGGCATTTACCATTACAAAAGAATCTGTTACAATTGAACTGTATAATAGTAAAGAAAGTGCACAGAAATTAGAATCATGGAAAAACACTCTGCCAGCTGAAATGAAAGCAGAGTATTTTAAAAACCGCGATTATTTCAGGCTGACGCTTGATAGGAAAACGCTGGAGAGTTATATGGGATTCAATTTCAAACTGACAGGATTTTTTCGGAGATGACAATATGAACATTTTTATCTATGCCAAAAATACAGAAGATATAACATCCTTTGATACTGCCATTAATGCCTTATACGGTCCTGAGGACAGTATATATATCAGTACAGAAAACAGAAGGTGTTTCAGGGAGTTGGAATCTGTCAGGGACACAGCTAAAAGCAGTGATGTAATAATCATAGCGGATATATCTTCCCTTGGCATGAATACCACAGATATCATAGACCAACTGCAAAGGTTTATTTCCAATTCAAAGCAACTTGCCATATGCAGTTACCCTGCTACATACAAATATGGTATAAGCCAGCCAATGAACAAAGCACTCCTTACCACCATATCACAGACGCTGCAGGACAGAAATAAGAATACTGTTGAAATCCCGAGAAGTAAAAAATCAAATTCCGGCCGCACAAAAATGGCTTTTCCTGATAATTGGGATAAACTCTATGATGAATGGGTAGGAAAGAAAATATCATCAAAAGAATTTATAGAACAGACAGGGTTAAAAAAAGCTACTTTTTACAACTTGCTTACAGAATACAGAGAACTACAGAAGCTCAATGACCAGTATATTGAAAGATATAAAAGTGTATGAGTGATGTCAGACTTGCAAAAATATCTGATATATGCCTGCAAACAGGAGAATATGTGGAAAAAGGGGCAGAAAATGATTTTCTTACTAAACGGTAGACAAAAAAACGGACGGTATATAAAACCGTCTCACAGACTGTCAAAGAACCCCTGTTAAGCAATAGCTAAACAAGGGTTGTTTGCTGTTAATATAAAGTTTTCTGGGGTTAATGATCTGAAATGCGGGTCTTTCCACCTCCACATTGCGAGCTTTTTCAGGTTCATGGCAGCAAA
>JAAZZQ010000023.1 GCA_014239155.1 Lachnospiraceae bacterium
TAAAACTGGCTAAATCCGTTGCATTTTTCAATGCATTTACTTTTAGGTTGTATCCTATTTAATAGGACATGTTCTCTGAATAATTCTTTTTTAGAATTTTCAGGGTTGCATTACTGTTTATTTGTCAAGGTTCTTTGTTTTTATCTGTCTTATTTGTGACAGCTTATTTAGTATATCTCACACTTTTCTATCTGTCAAGTACTTTTTTTAAGTTTTTTGTTTTTCTTTACAAAAATGTACTGAGGTGGTTAAAACTATGTTCCTACAGTTCATATAACTATCAAAAATAACTTTCCAACAAAAAGCAACTATTTATTTTGTCAACTGCTTGATATGTGTCAGCGACGTTGACTATGATATCACGCCGCAATTCAGTTGTCAACATCTTTTTTATCTTTTATTACAAAAATAGTAACAGTTCAACCATACTCATTTATAAGTTGCAGTTTTGTACCTTCTAACAGTTTCTTTAGGTTATTTTCAACAACTTATTTCATATTGGATATTGACTTCATAAAAATCAAATGTACAAAATACCTTATGTGAGCCTTCCCCAACAGTATTTTGTACATTCAAGTTTGTAAGATTGAACGATTACCAAAAAATAATAAACGATTGATTATTATTTTCTCGTTAATCAGAATAGTGAAAACCACGTGTCAATTTGTCCAGCTGTGAACATTTTTCATTGTTGCAAGTACAACACTTTTTTCAAAATTGCAAACAATGGGAATGCAATTCCTCCCTCACTTTAGAAATAAACAACTTCCTAGGAACTGTAAAAAATAACTGACACATCTTGACTTATTTATTTTTCCGTTCTCAAATTGGTAATGCTAATCGCTTTAGCAATTGGCAAAAACCTTGCCGCAGCCTGCCACAAATGATTTAATCAAACAAGAACATTTTTAAGCAGTTCAATCAAATAATTTGAGTAGTAAAGTATTGTCAGCAATTGGCTTCGTTCTACTTGTTGCAAAATCCATGCATTCAAATTCATCACATCAAACACTCCAATAAGTAGAAAGCAGAGCCAAACTACAAAAATTGCTTCTATAAATCCTAATATTGCACCAGCAAGTTTGTCCACTAACCTCCCAACTGGAATTGCCCGAACCAACCGAAATGTGTCTGTCAAGAATCTTATAAGCTTGTATATCATCCGAATTGCAAGAAGCAAGAGCAACGCCATTATCACTTTTACATAACTCTTTTGCAGAAAATTTCCAATGCCTTTTGCCATCACCACTAACACTAAGATTCCTAAAATGCAGGATACAATACGTATCACACTCTCCAAAAGTCCTCTTTTCCATCCCCACATTATCCCTGTTCCGAACGCAATCACAACAATGAGAAATAAAATATTAACCTCCAACTCTGTTCTCCTCCAATATATAAGATAATCTCCCGGAATCTGTCTTGCACCTACTCTTGCGATAATTTTTCCTTCATATACACACAAATTTAATCGATGTAGATTTCGCATACGCCTTATAAATTTATGTACGTTTTACAAAAAATCTTCTCACAATATCAAGTGCAAAGAAACTCCGAGAGTTTATTAAAAAATTGCAATATAAGAAATTGTAATGCGTTTTCTAATGCCTGTTTTCAAGAGACTATCCACACAATATTGGTCACAAAGATTCCGAAATTATTGAAGCTCTATCGTCTGTATTGCATCCTCTGTGATAAGTGTGTACTTTTCTATATTTCCTCCTGGGACAATGCAGGTCACTCTGTCCTTAAAAATTCCTTGGTATTTGAGCCTATTGCCCCAATCATAAATCAGACATTCATTATCATTATATACGATAATTCCAGAGGAATCAAACAAAATATCCTGATACTCCAAATCAAATGCAATTTCGCTCACTTTTTTTCCCCTCGTATCATAGATTTCTATGCGATAGGTCGTTCCCGCAGCCGTGTTATAAAACACAAGTCCTACATGATTTTCATCATAAAATATACTTTGTATTTCCTCAGATATCATGTTTTCCAACATGCTTTCTGGCTTCTGTTTTCCCTGAAAAAATATCCACCGATTATCTGCTGCCGCAAATACAGTGTCATTCGACATAAAATGTACAAATGGTATCACTGCCTCAGAATATTTATAGCCACTTACAAGATTATCTGTATAGTTCTGTCCTACTGCCGAAAAGTTATAAAATCCAATATTGGAGACTAACTTTCCCTGCTCCGCCTTTATGTATGACACTGCTACAAGACTTCCATCACTTGAAATATCAATTGCAATTGGATATCCAGAATTGCTCATTCTTGTCTTAAAATCCGCAAAAGATTGTCCTGTAGCATAATATAAGTAGATTGCAGTGACAGGTGAGTCATCCAGAACAGCCGCTACTACGCCATTGGAAGCGACGCAAAAATCTCTGATTGGCATTGTAGTCTCGATTGTCCCAATTGGTCCTTGTGTGTCACATACATAAATTTTTCTGCCATTGTAATCTCCGACTGCAACTGTCTTTCCACTCGTCTTAATCATGGGGTTCTGCATTTCATAAGTCTGATTCCAAATAGTCTTTCCTTTTAGGTTTGTACAACTTATGCCATCATTACTGTATGTCAAAAGCGTTCCTTTAAGATGAATTGTCTTTGATTCACTTGCTCGAACCCACTCACTCTGCCGTATCACATCATATCCGACATATATTTTATGTTTCCAGCTAATATAGGAGCTAAGTGCAATAATTGCTGCAAGCCCGAATACTGCCAAAACCATGTACAATTTAATCTGTTTATGTCTAGCCAGCATATTGTCCATTGATTTATTCTTCGTCTTACCATTCGCCGTTTCTTTCTCTCTAATCCTTTTGTTCTTTCCGCCTTTTAAAAGATATTGGCTTCTGTTAAAATCTCTAATTTCTGCCATTCGCATCCCTCATTTTTACTGTCTATCCAATCTATTCAAACAGTTCAATTATACCTCCATTTGCATAACTGAATAGATACAGTATAACATTATTTTCAGGGAAGTAAAAGCTTTTGTCCATAAAGAATATTATCTGGGTTCTCAATATTATTCCATTGGCAAATCTCATCTACACGAGAGTAATCCCCATAGATACTATAACAGATTGTTTGAAGCGTATCCCCCTTGCGCACCACATAATATTGTGGAATAGAATCTTGTGCTGGCTTCTGTGCGCTGGTATCCTGTAATGGTTGTTCTTGTGATGATTGTGCAATCGCATCCTGAGATACTTGTTCTTGTGTGTTAGTATCCTGCGTAGGCTGTATATTGATGTTCTGCGAAAGTTGTTCCTGTGATGGTTGTATCTCTGCATTTTGTGAAAGTTGTTCCTGAGCAGGTTGTTGCATGGCTGTATCCCGTGAAAGTTGTTCCTGCGTGGGCTGTTGCACAGCAATTTCTTGTGTTGTGGATTGTTCCTGATTTGCAGCCACATTTTGTCTCTGCTCTTTTCCCGTCTGGGTATCAGTACTATTTTCTTGTATGGTCTCTGTTGTCTCCTTTTCTGGTGTAACAGTTCCAACAGGAACAGTCTGCTGCATTGTGGGTACTGCATGGGTCTCATCTGTATCTATTTCATTAAAATTATTATGAAAGGCAGAATTTTTTGTAATAAATGCAATACAATAATCAATACTTGCCTGCATATGCTCCATTTTATTATAATTATTTATGGAAATAATGCCATACGCCATAACACACACAACAAAACCCAAACATAAAACATTCATAACATTCCACATAAAGCTGACTTTTGCCTCCTCGCGGTTATACGACTGTGCAATTCTGCTAAGGCGCGCAGCATCATTTCTAGGGTTTCTATTCTGCGTATCATGTTCTGTCGAGGATAAAATCACTTTGTTTGTACCATTTTGTCTGCTGTTGTTCCATTCAACAAGATAGTTTTGCATCTCTTCATTCTGATCATAATATATGTAAAAATCATCTAGTATTACCTTTGTACTACGCAGTGTCAGTTCCAGTCGCAATCCCTGATCTTTGTTTTGGCTTGCACTTGCAGTGCCAATATAAGTACATGAGGGAAAATATGTATTATTTATCTGCTGAATCTTATCCCGATTCTTATCTAAAAGTGCCGCGCCAGAGACTACAATCCGATATCTGCCGCCTTCCTCCAAAACTTTTCCGTACAATGCAATGTTAGACAATGCATCTGTTTCTATCTGGTATTCACCATTTTTTTGCAAGTCGTTCTCTATCACTTTCTTATTGGAAATAATCTTTTTAATAAACGTGTGCACATAATCTTCCAGATATAAAATATAGATTCCTTCTGGCGCCCCAATTGTCCGCGTATTGACTGGAATAGAAGCCATTCTAGTCGGACTGCTCCATGTTTCATTTCCAGTGTTCTGATGTAATTCTTGAAGTCTTGTATTAAAGAGTACATTTGATTGTTTGTCCATAATGCATTACCTTAGTAACGAACTTGTATGTTCTAATTACTTTCCTTTCATGTATCATTCTATAGTTGCACCAATCCTTTAGATATATTAAGGATTTATCTGCCTCAACCATATCATAGCACTCAGGACGTAAGGATTCTGTCGAAATGTGTTGTCAGAAAAAATTTTAAAAACCACCTGCAATTGCAGGTGGCCAGACTGTCAAAGAACCCCTGTTAAGCAATAGCTAAACAAGGGTTGTTTGCTGTTAATATAAAGTTTTCTGGGGTTAATGATCTGAAATGCGGGTCTTTCCACCTCCACATTGCGAGCTTTTTCAGGTTCATGGCAGCAAA
>JAAZZQ010000047.1 GCA_014239155.1 Lachnospiraceae bacterium
ACTGGCATACAGCAAGCTTCCAAGGGCGTAACAGCTACTGTAAGACAGATCCTGATGCGACCTTTATGCATATGAAGGATGACCACATGCGCAATGCCCAATTAAAGCCGGGATACAATGTACAGATTGGTGTGGACTCCTATCTTTTCCTTGACCGTGGAAAGATAGTCAAATACAAAATCCGTGACTGGAAAAAACATAATACAGTACTGGATTATAACTGCCCCTGTCAAAAAGATACGGGCTTTTTCTTTATGCCGGTTGTCATTGCAACCGAACTGGTCAGTGCCGGCCGCTGCTCTGAAATGGATATCCTGCTGGATCTGTGGATGTCTGCTGTCTATAACGACAATCAGGTACAGGGTTCGGAGATCGGCCCGGTTGTCTATTTCCGCAATGGCACCGGCTCTCCGCTGGTGGCTTACAGTGAAATGGCTGCCCGATGGGGCATCTCCAAAGCCACAACCGGACGTGTGCTGAAAAAGCTTGCTGACATGGATTATATTTCCTTGATGTCATTTCCCGGAAAAACAGGAAGCGTGATCTATCTGCACAGCTACCTTTCCACCATGTTCCAGATATCCGATGTCCTTGTGGATAAAGAGGAAGTTGCTATGGTTCTGAAAATCAGTATCACTCTGCCGGATGAAGGAGAACCGCAGGCGGATTCTGCCCTCACAGAACATGAAGTATGCGTTTCAGAAGAATTATCCTGCGTTTCAAAATCGGACATGGATGCGGTCATCAGAAAAATGGCGCAAGTCCTTGATGCACAGGGAATTTCCTGTTTCCGGTGCCCGAAATCCATATATAAGTTATATCCTTTATCAAACGCCTGCAGGGAAGAGTATATATTCCATACACTGAATACTGCCGCACGTTTTGGAATGACTGTATGCTGTGGGGAGGATAAGCCGGTCTATACCTTTGAACTGGTCCTCTCTCCCACTGAAAATGACAGGGAAGGAGGATGCAGCAAATGAAAAAGGATCAGGAAGAAATGAATATCATTGACAACCCGCTGTACCATGATACCTGGAAACTGTTGAAGAAATACAGGGATGTAGTGTGGAGCCTGGAGCTGTCTGTCCAGCAGGTGCGTAACCGGTTCGAGATTGAATACGGCAGTTCCATTGAGGATTTTCTGGAGTCCGTCTATGTTGCCGGGATTGATCTGTCAGACCGCAGTATCGAACATCACGCCAAATGCATTGAACGGAGCCACCGGATGCTGAAACTCCTGGACACCTCCATCGACCTGCTCCGTACTAAGCACAAGAATGGGGAGAGCTATTACTGGCTGCTGTATTACTCGTTCCTTTCCCCGCAGCAGCTGCGGAATGTGGAGGAAATCATAGAGAATCTTCGTCCCCATATCCGGGATATCAGTTTCCGCACCTATTATCGCAGGAGACGGGAGGCCATTGATGCACTCAGTTCCATCCTGTGGGGATACACCTCTAAGGACAGTATTGCTATCCTGGAGCAGTTCTTTCCGGAGGATAAAGATGTGGGGGAACAATAACAGGCAGCTATATAACAGGACAGGCAATGATGCCGGATTGGAGGAAATATATGATAACATTGACAGAGGATGAAAAAAAGATGGTATTCCAGCTGGAGGGATGCCGCCGATATGATGCGGTACAGGAGATTGCTGTGTTATGCTGGTATACCCGTGACCAACACAAAAAAGAGACTGCAGAAAATCTGTTAAAGAAACTCCGTGAACTTTCAGAGGATGACTGCAGAGAACTAATCTGTGACATTCAGAGAAATTATCGTCTGCCCTGGAAAGCAAGAACTGTTGGGGAGATGATTGCGGTGGCCCGGCAGGAATCCGGTGCCCGGAAACTGGAAGGGCATGATATTATGGCACTGGAACGCTTTGACCCGGAAGTAAAGCATATGATTGTGTTTGATGTACTCTCAGGAGAATCCCCAATAGGAGACAAAGGCTGTCGGATGAGGCTGTTTCTGACGGATGCTGGATATAAAAAGGCATTGGAGAATCAGGACAGGCATTTCATACTGATTTTGAACCATGCGAAAGTGACGCAAGGGCATTTACACTATGATCAGGCAGATGCAGAACTGTAAAAATTTCTGTTCTTAGACCTGAAAACTACACTTTAAAAGGGGAATTATAGGATACAGGCTTATATACAAAATTTCCCACTCCTTTATCATCCTCCATGTATAATTTTTGACAAATCATACATACTATATTTTGACACATCTATTGACCTTTAAGGTATAAATATAGTATTATGGAGGTGAAAGGAGTGGATGCCTGTATGCTGAAAGAATATCTGGAAAAAAACTACGGCTATAATGAACCGATTTTCATTAACGAAATCCGGCTGGATGGAATCAATGATAATGCCTTGCGCCAGTATTTTAAACGGATGCTCAAATCCGGCGACCTTGCCCGGTTTGATACTGGAATTTATTATCTTCCCAAGGCATCACGTCTGCTGAAAAAAAGTTATTTAGACCCTATGAAGGTGATTATACGCAAATATATCCAAAGTACAACAGAAGTCTACGGCTATTTTGCCGGAGCCACGTTTGCCAACCAGATCGGCCTGACAACTCAGATGCCGGCTACATTGGAAATAATAACATCGAAAGAAGCGACAAAGGGGCGCAATGTTTCCGTAGGCCCCCAGACCGTCCGGCTGAAACATTCTGCTGTTACTATAACATCGGAAAATGTGAGCCTGCTCCAGTTTCTTGATGCTGTTTCCCAGGCAGAAAAATATTCCGAGCTTTCAGATGCAGAAACCGGAGCGCTTTTAAAAAACTATGCAAAACAGAAAAATTACAGCAAGGCTCTTCTTTCCGGCGTGCTGCCCGGCATTACAGGGTCTACCGCAAAAAAACTGATTGAATGGGGTATTATTTATGAATTTACATCATGACAGGGAAACATTCAGCGAACTGATTGTTGCTGCTTCCAATGAACTGCACATACCACCCGGAATCATTGAGAAAGATTATTATGTTACACTTACTCTCCGGGAACTGGTTTCCAGGGTAAAGGGAATGGTCTTTAAGGGAGGAACTTCGCTTACAAAGTGCTATCGGATTCTGGACCGTTTCTCGGAGGATATTGATATTTCCTATGCGGCATCGGAAGGCATTCCCGGTGAAAGCCGCAAGCGTCAGTTAAAAAAGGCAGTGGTTTCTTCCATAGAAGCTTTGGGATTTTCTGTCACAAACCTTGAAGAAACCCGCAGCCGACGCAGCTATAACTGTTACAAAGCCAACTACCCCAGCATTTATTCCCCGTTTTTGAAATTAAAACCGGAATTGGTCATTGAGACCTATATTGCCCTCCTGCCATTTCCAACAGTAAACCGGACCACCGACAACTATATCTATCGTTTTCTGAAAATGGCAGGACGGGAAGAACTGGCAGAGGAATTCAACCTTATGCCCTTTGAAATTACAACCCAGGCGATTGAGCGGACTCTTATTGATAAGGTCTTTGCCCTCTGCGACTATTATCTGTCTGACAAAGTGGAGAGGCATTCCCGACATTTATATGATATCTATAAGATTTTGGAGTACACAACGCCAAACAATTCTTTATCTGAGCTTGTTCAGGAGGTACGGAGTCTGCGGGAACCTCTTTCAGTTTGCCCATCTGCTCAAAAAGAGGTATGTATCAATGACATTCTGCAAGAAATTGTAGATAAGGAAATATACCGGAATGATTATGAAGCAATTACGGGTGGACTGCTGTTTACATATCTTCCCTACGAAACGGTTATTGGTGGGATAAGGGAAATTATTGACAAAGGTTATTTTAGCAACCTTTGATATAGTTTATCTGTATAATAAAAAAGAAACGGGTAAGCCGCTTGAGCAGTAGCTGTACGGTAAGAAACTCGCTTCTTTTTGTTATTATACAGAAAAGGTATAAATGTATCAATACCAAATGAAAAATTATTTTGATTTAATCGAGCTCATGTAACTGGTATGCGCCAATAAAGTGTATAATATGGCAACAGAGCATATAGAAACTTTATATTAGTTATAAAATTTTATGATGTAATATGCCATTTAAAAAGTTCCATAATTGAATTATCATTCATCCCAATTCTTTTTAGAATGCAACAATATACCAGTTCAATAAGTATAAAGGCAGTTTCTGCTAATGAGTTGTCCAATGGCATAAAACTACCATGAGTAATTGTGTTGCGATATTTAACAAACTCATCAATCTGTTTTCTTGATATCCACTCTCCCATCAACGGCTGATATTCAAAAAAGCATTTTTCAATCCTGTCAGATAATGCTCCCGACAAGTGGTTGAGCGAACCAAGGATATAATCATATGCTTTAGGGTCCGCTAAAGAGTGCTCTCCGTCACGGTCTCCTTTTACAATTGATTTTAATCTATTGACCAGTTTTGCAAAGGTTTCATCTTGTTGTACTTCAACTTTAGATAGTTCCAACTCTGATTCAAGAGCCGAACAGATTTCCCTTATTTTCATACTGGTAATATAAGTAACCGTTTGGTCATCTTCAGGAATAAATCCAATGTTAAAACGTGGTCTTTTGGGTTTATTATCCACTATGGAGTCCAATAAATTGGTTACACATTTACCCAAAGTATTGAAAGTCAAACAATTTTGAATTCTTTTTTCTGTATCAAAAGTATGTTCATAACAGACATAGCATTCTGCAACAGAATCAATCATTTGAGGGAATTTTTCAACATAATCTTCAACAGCTATTGATTCAAATCTTATATTACGTCGAAATGCCATAAACTGGCACATGCTTAATATATATCCATACATCTCCGGAAAGGTTTTAATTTCTTTTTCTTCATCAAATATAATTTCTAAATTGATGTCACCCGTTGATATTGAATCACCATTCTCAGCCGTTCTTCTTTCATGAGGTTCAGAATGGATAGAGATACTCCCTTCTATTCTTTTGTTTAATAACGGGTATGTCAGACGGTCATCCTGATATGTAGCTTTTATCTCTTCCCTGTCACTATATTCAAATAAAAGAGATGATGGAGAAAACAGCTTATTGAGTATACCACCTTTAAAGCAGATGATTTTGTATGTACTGATATTGGGAGAACTGCTCACAAAGTATCCCCAGGTGTTAAGAGTTAGTTCATTCCATATTTTCAAATCCTGATTAGAAAAGATATACACATATTTGTTTTGAGATGTGCACCCCAAAATAAATCCCTGGTTTTGGGGGAGGATAATAAAGCTTCTTGGCATAGGATCTGTATTAAAGAAAACACATTGAAACTTATCTAAAACAAAAGATATTTTTTCATACCCCTCAACTACCCCGTACAATCTTGCTACATTTTGCATATAATCAGCTTTTATAATCGTCTTACGAAATTTACATCAAATAAAAACAATTATTTTTGCTGTGGACAAATTATAATATTCTGCCTTCAACACAGTTTATATACCTGATATTTAATATAACATTAAATTTTACTTCTAACTATTTGAAAGTTAAACTGCAGGATATTTTTATTTTCCATTTTATACCAGCCTATGTTGATTCTGCCTATTATAAAGAAATCTTCTGACCTCCATAATGGGATTCTCCTTATCGTCATCAATTACTACATAATAGATTGTATAATTTCCGACATAGATACGATAATAAGAATATCTCCGTTCCCGTATGGAATGATATGGCTCAAAGGACTCAGCTATCGGAAGACGTTCCAGTATGGCTTTCTCAACCTTATCCAACAGGTCACTGGCTGCTTTTGGATTTTTCAGCTTTTCAGAGATATATGATACCTTTTCATCAAGATCTTCATAAAAAAGCGGCAGATACCGTAAGCTGTATTTCTTACTGTACATTTATTTTCCTCCGAAGACTTCCAAATACATCTTCATGTGTCATCCTTCTGCTGTCTTCGGCTGCCCGATCTGCCTCATCCAATGCCGTCTCTATACCATCGGTCAACTGGGAATACAGATCAAGGCTAAGAACTACCATAGCACCATATCCGTTTTTCGTAAGATATACAGGTTCCCCTTCATTTACAAGTTTTTCAATGTCCGGAAATTTATTTCTAAGGTCTGAAACAGGTCTAATCTGTATCATACATCGCTCCTCCTTATCTTAATTCTATCATAATTTTATCATTTCTTTTATTCTACCCGATTATGCATCAAAATGCAATGGAAACAGGATATTTTATTTTGTAAAAAAGCCTGGCACAAAATTGGCACAATTCCGCACGAAATTGGCACGGTTCTGCTCTTTCCCCGTAAATAGGGATATGTTACACTAAATATGCTGAAAACTGTATCCGAAAGCAATCCAGGCTGGCATGGCACCTTTCCAGAGAGGTGCTTTTTTTGCGCCTTTCACCGCAATCCGGCTTTTCCACGCCTGCCAGCCCAAAGGAAAGAAGACCATGCCCATCTGCGGCATGGTTTTTTCTTTCCACCACCAAATCTTATTTAAAGGAGGTCCACAAATTGAGACTGAAAAACAAACTGAAGACGCCTGCCCCGGCAGGAAAGAAACCAAAATTCAGGTTCTCCCCCACAAAGGCAGCCTATTATGCCTTCCTCAGTTCCATGATGTTCCTGATGTTCACCCAGACAGCATACGCCGCGGATGTATGGACGAAAGCCACGGAGATTATGAAAGATGTCTATAACCAGATTGTGCTGATTTCCACGGTTGCCGCTATCGTCACCGCCTCCGTTGCCCTGCTGATGATGAACTTCTCCCGCTCCGGCCGCACGGTGGACGAGAGCCGGGCATGGCTGAAGCGCATCTGCATCACCTGGGCGATCTTAAACGGGCTGGGCTTCATCATGGCCTACATCACCCCGTTCTTTGCGGACGGCAAGTGGAACGGCTGACCGGCATCCCACACGGAAAGGAGTGATTATTTATGGGTATCTTAGACGGCATTGTGGAATGGATCGCCGAACAGGTGATGCACGGCCTTGACCTTGTCACCACTTCGGTCCTGGGGGCGCTGGGCTGCGGTGGCAGTTCAGGATGTTAACCCGAAGTTTGTGGACGAGTTCTATGTGCGGCTGCAGAAGACAAGACCTGTGGCAAAAAAGAACAAGAAGCCAAAAAGTGAATATCTCACGCCTGGCACCATCCACAGTATCCATAAGATACTCAGGTGTGCCTTCGAGCAGGCAGTAAAATGGGAGATCATCGCAAGGAATCCGTTCCCCCATGCGAACAAGCCGAAAACCAACTACAAGAAACGTGACATCTGGACAGCGGATATGATCCGGAAGGCGCTGGATGAGTGTGACGACATGAAACTGTATGTCGCAATGAATCTTGCTTTCGCCTGCTCCATGCGGTATGGGGAGATCTGCGGGCTTACATGGGATAAGGTGCATATTTCGGATGAGGATATCGCAAATGATGATTCCCACCTTTGGATCGAGCAGGAACTTGCCCGTGTATCAAAGGAGGCACGACAGCAGTTGGACGACAAGGACATTATGTTTATTTTTCCGTCCATCATGTCGAATACGCATACCAACCTTGTCCTGAAAAAGCCTAAGACGGAATCCAGTATCAGAAAAGTATGGATACCGAAGACGGTTGCCTACATCCTCCGGGAATGGCGGCAGATTCAGGATCAGTATAAGGAATATCTTGCCCAGGACTATTTTGATTACAACCTTGTGCTGACGCTTCCAAACGGAAGACCCGTGGAAAACCGTATTATGGAAAAGGAGTTCTCAAAACGCAGGGAAAAGGCGGGACTGCCTTGTGTCGTATTCCATTCCCTGCGTCACTCCAGCACCACTTATAAGCTGAAACTCAACCATGGCGACTTAAAAGCAACACAGGGGGATACCGGCCACGCGCAGATCGACATGATCACGGATGTATATGCGTATATTCTGGATGAGGACAGAAAGGTAAACGCCCAGAAATTTGAGGCAACTTTCTACGCCAAAAATTCGGTGAACCCCTTAAAGGATGTGACGCCGCCGGAAGATACAAACCCGGACCTGACAAATTTAATCTCAGCATTGCAGCAGTCGCCGGAACTGGTTGCCATGCTGACACAGGCACTGAAAGGAAATGCTATTAGCAGCTAAAACCTGCTAATTCTGTTATTAGCAGATTATTAGCAACTGCTCTGAAAGTGGATTTTCGTGTTCGATTCCCCATTAGCAGCATGGCTGATAACAAATGTTCAAAAAACCGAGTCCTCTGACTTTCTGGTTTTCTCTCGTGACAAAAAAGAAAAGCATTGAAAAATCCAGTGTTTTCAATGCTTTGAAACGTCCCCGAGACGACTTGAACGTCCGACCTATCGCTTAGGAGGCGATCGCTCTATCCAACTGAGCTACGAGGACTTGTATGAAAAACTTGCTAATAAGCAAGTGATTCAGCTATGAAATTGTTGATTTTACGTTCCTCCGGCAATCGAACACCTACCGCTTAGGAGGCGATCGCTCTATCCAGCTGAGCTACGAGGACTTATAACTCCTAAACCCATGTACTTTTTTATTATACCAGATGTCATAATTATTTCAACTGTTTTTTAAAAATTCTGCTGTGGAAATTCAATATATCCTTGAAGCCAGATAACTCCTTTAAAACGCCGTCCTACCGCAGGTTCTCCATACAAATCCATCCGGTTAATACATACTTCAAGTGTCACTTCATTGCATTCAAGAGTCATGAAAATCACTTCTTCATCCGTAATACGGTTTTTGTCTATATGAAAATCCACAATTTCACCCAGAATCGAATATTGGTCACACTCCACACCATAAGGCATAAAATACGTATCCACTAAACTAAATACGTCTTCTTTATGAATTCTTCGTGAAATTGTGGTATAAGTATCCATATCTTCTAATGTCAAGCTCTCAATGGCGTCCTCATCGCCCATTCTAGCTTGTGCAATCAGTTGATTTCGCTCGTTTGATACCTTTTTAATACGCTGTTTTTCATACTCATTTTTAATAATTGGCATCATAATTGTACCATCAACGGAGAGCGCGCTCAACACAAGTGATGTCCCTTGAACGGGTAAGCGCTTTAGAGCTTTTAGCCTAATATATGGCACCATATTTCTCAAATAAAATATTATTGTAACACCAACTTTAATATCATCACAAACGCCAGCATAAGATTCCTTTTCCGCTTGTCTTTCAATTGTAATATCTTCATTTGAGCTGATATGATTTCCAGTTAAATAGGGAAAATAATATTCATATAAAAAGCTGTTGTCATCATCAAACTCACCGCGCACACAGATTCCAGCACCATGTACAAAATCAAAAGACAGCTCTGCATACACGCGGTCATCCTCATCTGCTGCAATATCCTTCGCATAGGCATAAGCCTGTTCTTTTTCGCCCATCTTTTTTTTATCGGATTCAGATGGATTCAAGATTGTCCGCTCTACAACTTCATTAATAAGTGCTTGAAGTTCTTCTCTCTTTCTTATTCTGCTAAAACCAATAGACCTCAAATATCTGTGCACTATAATCATGCCTTTCTTTTTATATACAAAAAATATATTCTTATAATTTTATACTGTTATTTTATTTCTGTTTTTCCGCCCATATATGTCTGTAATGCCTTTGGAATTCTTACAGCTCCATCTGCCTGCAAATTATTTTCCAAAAATGCAATTAACATTCTAGGAGGTGCCACAACAGTATTATTTAATGTGTGTGCAAAATACTTTCCACTTTCTGCATTTACTCTAATCTTCAATCTTCTTGCTTGCGCATCTCCAAGATTTGAGCAACTTCCCACTTCAAAGTATTTTTTCTGTCTTGGGGACCATGCTTCCACATCAATTGATTTTACTTTCAAATCTGCCAAATCGCCAGAGCAACACTCTAAAGTGCGCACAGGAATATCGAGACTTTGAAATAAGTCTACTGTGTTTTGCCATAATCTATCAAACCACATTGGAGACTCCTCAGGCTTGCAAACAACAATCATTTCCTGCTTTTCAAATTGATGGATTCTATATACACCACGCTCCTCAAGACCATGCGCGCCTTTTTCTTTTCTAAAACAAGGCGAATAGCTTGTTAATGTCTTTGGCAACTCTGTTTCCGGAATAATGGTATCAATAAATTTTCCAATCATTGAATGCTCACTGGTTCCAATTAGGTAAAGGTCTTCTCCTTCAATCTTATACATCATGGCATCCATTTCATCAAAGCTCATAACACCTGTCACAACATTGCTTCGAATCATAAAAGGAGGAACACAATATAAAAATCCTCTGTCAATCATAAAATCTCTTGCGTAAGAAATCACTGCTGAATGTAGTCTTGCTATGTCGCCCATCAAATAATAAAATCCATTCCCTGCAACTTTTCTCGCACTGTCAAGATCAAGACCATTTAACTTTTCCATAATCTCTGTATGATAGGGAATCTCAAAATCAGGAACCACAGGTTCTCCATACTTTTGAATCTCAACATTATCCTCATCATTTCTGCCGATTGGTACACTTGGATCAATTATATTAGGAATTGTCATCATAATCTTATTGACTTTCTCCCCAAGCTCTTTTTCTTTCTCGGCAAGCTCCTCAAGTGTTTTCGCCTGCGCATTCACCTGTTTCTTTATTTCCTCGGCTTCCTCTTTTTTTCCCTGTCCCATCAAAGCACCAATCTGCTTGGAAAGTTTATTTCTGTCAGCGCGAAGACTATCTGCCTCTTGCTGTGTCTTCCTTGCCTGCGCATCAAGCGCAATCACTTCATCGACAAGTGTAAGTTTATGGTCCTGAAATTTTTTTCTGATATTTTCTTTTACTGTCTCAGGATTTTCTCTCAAAAACTTTATATCAATCATTTTATTGTGCTCCTCTAAACTTTTATTTTACAACCTGTTGTATAACCACACTCGTATCTTTGATAAGATCTACAATAATTTCTGTATGGATTGCCTGACCATATTTATCTTCAATAATACGAAGCACTGGTCTTTCTGGAAAATGCGGATTCTGGCGCATTACAATACCAAGCTCTCCCTTGTTTGTCTTAACTCTAGACCCAACAGGGTAAACTGCAATCAACTGTAGAAATGCAGACACAATATCCGAATCATACCAGATACCACTATAATTTCTAATATTATTAATCGCCTCATGAACTCTGACTCTTGCTTTTCCCACACCACAGATTAACTCATCAAACTCATCACAGACACCAACTATCTGTGTCATACGGGAAACAAGATCCGTGCCAAGAGGATATCCAGATTTATCTTTTCTCTCATGATGATTCAAGATAATATCTTTTGCATTTTCAGAAAGCCATGTCTCATTTTTAATTGCTGTGTACGCATATATTGGATGTTTTTTATACTCCTCCTGATCTTTTGCCGGCAGAAGGTTGATATCCTGATCTTCATATCGTACCACAAGATACCGAAGTCCAAGATCATGTATTAAAGAGCCAACACTAATATCATAAACCTGTTTTTTACTCATACCCAATTTCAATGCAATCAAAGTAGCGATGGTACAAACCTGAAGGGAATGCTCATATATATCAGCACTTCGCTCTCTGACATCATAAACTTTCTCTACAACTTCCTCCTCCTCAAGAATATCTGTTATTATATTTTGTGCAGTTTCCGTAATTTTTTGCAAACCTTCTGTCTGTTGATAAATATGCATTTCAAGAATATCTTTTATTTTGTTTTTTACCTGTTCCTCCACATCATCACGCAGAATTGTCATCTTTTCCATAGAAAGTTTCTTTGCTCTTTGCTGTGAAGGAGTCTGTGGCGTAGGTGCTTTTGCTGTGGGGGAGGGTTTCGGTGCTGTGGGAGGAGTTTCTTCTATTTTTTTCGCTGCTACGGGAGGTTTTTGTTGTGTCTTTATTTCCTCTTTCTCCTGTGGTTCTTCAATATACACTGTAAAAACTTCCAATTCCCGCAACTTATCAATATATTGTGTTTTAATTACAGTTCCTTTACTGAGCACTACTGTATAATCTTCAAGCAAGACATCACTGGCAATAATGTCACCTTCTCTTAAATCTTCGACTGTCACTAATTTCATAACAAATCCCTTCTCTCTTTCCAAATTTGAACCTTTTGTTCATCCACGCAATTACTCTAAGTCTGATGAACTACCATTAATAGCACGCTCCACTGCCACCTTTTCCTCATTGCTAAGTGCAAGCTGTGAATCCCCCTCCTTCACCCACTTTGTATAAGAGTAACATCCTTCAGAGCTGTGTACTGAATTAATGATAAATCCATTATTTTTTTCATCTAATAATGCCAAGGCAAAACTGAGTTTTCCACCCATTTCTGTAAAGGCATCATATTTTACAAGACCTAATTTTTGAAACGCAATCTCTTGTTTTTTGGAAAGTTCCTTAATACTCTCCCGATTTCGGTCAATACTCAACTTCATAAACTTATTGTCTTCGTATAAAGTCATTATATCATCCTCAAGATTTGCACCATCTTTCCCAAGCATAAATTTTGTGTATTTTCTCTTAAATTTAGTAATTTGAACAAATGCAGTTATATTCAGAATCAAAAGTATAATACAAAAACCAAACAAACCGACAAATAAAATACCTGCATCAATATTTCTTAATCCTAAGATATTAAAAAAATTACTATTCATCAATCTCTCCTGTTAAACATTCATATTTGAAAGTGATTCTATTAATTGGTCTAAATCATCATTGGAATAAAATTCAATTTCTATTTTACCAACTCCACTTTTACCTTTTGACGAGATTGCCACTTTTCTACTTAGTTTTTCCTTGAGTCTATTTTCAATATCCTGATAAATATATTGAATTCCCTGTGATGTCTCTTCTTTCTTCTCTTTTACCTTCTCTGGGTTGAGAATCTCTTTTACTATCTTTTCAACTTCACGCACACTAAGCTTCTCATCAAAAATTCTCTGTGCTAGTTGTAATTGCAGCTCCTTATCTTCAATTGGAATCAACGCGCGTGCATGTCCAGTAGAAAGCATATCATCAATAATCATCTGCTGCACACCATCACAAAGTTTTAAAAGACGTATACTATTGGTTACGGCTGTTCTACTTTTTGAAACGCGCTCTGCCATTTCATCCTGTTTTAAATGAAATTCATCTAAAAGTCGTTTAAATGCACGTGCCTCTTCAATTGGATTCAAATCCTCTCTCTGAATATTTTCAATCAATGAAATTTCAACAATCTCCTGTTCTGTGTAGTCACGAATAATAACAGGAATCTCTTTTAACCCAGCAATTTTCGCAGCGCGCCATCTTCTCTCACCTGCAATAATCTCATAATAATCTTTTCTATCTTTCACAAGGATTGGCTGGAGCAGACCAAACTGCTTAATAGAGTCCGCCAACTCCTGTAATGAATCCTCGTCAAAATTTTTGCGGGGCTGGTCTCTATTTGGCTCAACCTTTGCAATCTTTACAACTGTATTGTTCTGTCTAGTCTCTTTATTCTCATCACTGCGCGACGCAGGTATCAAAGAATCAAGACCTTTACCCAATCCTCGTTGTGCCATTCACATTCTCCTTTTGCTATTCATTAACTGTTATTTTCAATCACTTCATCAGCTAAAGACATATAACTCTCCGCGCCTGACGACTTTGGATCATAAAAATTTATCGGTCTTCCATAACTAGGTGCTTCAGCAAGTCTAATATTTCTTGGTATCAGCGTATTATAAATTTTTTGACTCAAATGACTTTTTACATTCTCTACCACCTGCGAAGAAAGATTGGTTCGGGAATCAAACATTGTAAACACAACACCATCCATATCCAATTCAGGATTTAATCTTTCTTTGACAAGATTTATTGTATGGATTAATTGACTCAATCCCTCAAGTGCATAATACTCACACTGTATTGGTACTAACACAGAATCCGCTGTTGTCATAGCATTTATTGTAAGTAAACTTAACGATGGAGGACAATCAATAATAATAAAATCATAACGCTCCTTCACCCAGTCTACTTCATTTTTTAATATGTATTCTTTCCTATCAATACCTATCAGCTCAATTTCTGCTGCGGCTAAATTTACATTAGATGGCAACACGGAAATATTTGGAAAAGTATCTTTTACAATACAATCTTCAATTGAACTGTCTCCTAAAATCAACTCATATATTGTATTCTCTAATTCATTCTTTTCGATGCCAAAACCACTCGTTGTATTCCCCTGCGGGTCAATATCGATTACCAATACTTTTTTCCCCTTTGACGCAATACATGACGATAGATTGATTGCAGTCGTTGTCTTACCAACACCGCCCTTTTGGTTTGCAATCGCAATAATTTTCCCCATTGTATTCCTCCATCATAATTGTATTTTCTTCTGTAAAAATTCTTTTGTTTTTATATCTTTTTAATATTATATCACTAATACGCCGTATTTGCCATATAAAATTTTAATGTTTCACGTGAAACATTAAAATTTTCGTGTATGGTTTTTACTTTTCTGTAAAAACAGTAAAAATTATCAACCAAATACTTTCTTCATATGCATTTTATTATATTATAATGTACACTCTTATAACACGCTATTGTAAAAAGAGCTTTTACCAAAATACAACTTAGGAATATTTTGTGTGTATCAAACATGAACGAACTCAAATGCAAATACTAAATACAACTTTAAAGTATTTTGTATACATTAAATATAAGTAAACTCAAAGCTCCATCTGTATTTGTCCAATTATAATAATTACACTTTATAAATATCCAAAATCTATCTAATTTACTATTCGTCTGATAATCATGGTAAAGAATAGTTCATATTTTTTCAGAATGAGAAGCACGGAAGTGAGGCGTAGCGGTGATTATGGTGACTGACAACAACAAAACAAGTGATGAAATAGACAATGCTCTTTACCATGAATTATAAGCAGTGAGTACACTAGTACTTCATCTGACCACAAATTAGAGTTGTAAGCTGCACAATTTATGTCAGCGCTAGACAAAACTGCGACAGTAATACAATAGTCAAAAATTATAACAACGCAATATTTAGTCTATAACTTTAACAGAGATAAGACATATCACTTATCTTCTTAACAAATCTTTTTCCCTCATTATTTTCAAACATATGTGAAACACCCCCTGCAAATCCAAATATTTCACTTGTGTTCATAATCTCAACACGCAATCCAAGAAACATTGCATTAAATACGCTCAACAAATCTCCATGCGATATAATTATTATGTTTTCATCCCTACTTCCCATTATTTTATCAAAAAATGGTTTCAATCTATTCCATTCATCTCTACGACTTTCTGCATCAGAAAACAACCTATCATCTATTGTTTTTTCTTGCACTTCAAGGTTTTCACGAAGCCATTGAACCGATTTACCACAACACCTACCAAGATTTCTTTCTCGTAATTCTGCTCTCAGTATAGGAGATAAATCCAAATACTTCCCTATACTGTCAGCAGTTTGTTTAGCACGCAATAAATCAGACGAATACATAATAAAGCTTTGTCCAGATAACTCTTTTTTCAGTTTTTTTCCAATTATATTTGCCTGCTTAATCCCCAGCTCTGATAATCCCCAATCCGTCCAAGAACCAACCATACCATTTGTATGATGTACAGATTGCGTGTGCTGAACAGTAATAATGTTTTTCATAAAACTTCTATGCTCCTTTCCCAACTTATAAATTTGTGCTCTCAGACACAAATTCGCAAGTAAAAAATTTATTTTTCATATTAACTCCCATTCGTCCATTTCGGCGGATACTCAAATCAGAATTGTATAATTTCAGATTTCACACTAACTCCATCAAGTTCCATTCTGTTGATTTATATATCATATATTGTAACAACCATATATGAATTTTTCTATTATAAAGATAGCCCATATGGAATGACAAAGCTATAACCACTCTTGTCATTCCACTAGCCTTTATCCGCCGCTCTCAAACGCGTCTGCCTCTACTAACAGATAACCCCATTTGAAAACAAAAGTAATAAATTTCCCCCTCAAATAGTATGGTATCTTCTTATACTTATCCATATTATCTTATATTACTATAAAAATCCGAGTACTATTTTGACACTAAAACGGCTAAATTGCTGCTATTTTGAGCGCTTTTTTCTAAAAATACAGTATTTGCAATAATTTTCACAGTTCAAGTTTTTTCTCAACGCAAAATCAAATACTATTTTTATACTTTGTGTATACATAATAATTTTTTGCAAATTCTATAACAACCTAAATATTGTATTTTAAAACAAAAAACAATCACCTAAAATATAGGAATTCCTTCAATATTTCTTCATTGCAAAAGTTTTATTTTATAAAAATTTAGTAGACAATTTTAACTCACACTAGAGCGTGTTTGAAAAATACTTTTTATATCACAGTTTGGAGGAGATTTATCCAAATAAAGAAGGCATAGTGGGGATACTTATAACTGTACTCTCTATAACATTCTCCCTCACATTGTCAGCATTCAACATAATTTTTACCAATATACCTTTCTTTTTTGCCTTGTAGAATAATACCATATTTAACACACTTATTTTAAAATTTAATAAAATAATACCCTTGTAAAACTAAATTATAAAAAATATTTAACATCAAAAGCAAAAATGTTTCACGTGAAACATTTTTGCCAAGTTTATCACTTGCTCAAACTAAAAATTTATATGCAATCATATATTTATTTTACACCAGTTTACAACTTTTTGAAAAATAAAAATACAAACTCATCATTTTCGTTGTATAATTTAAGCAGTCAACAAAAAATATACGAAAGAAGATGAGTTTGTATCTACCACTTATTATACATGAAAAATTCTGTCTTGG
>JAAZZQ010000009.1 GCA_014239155.1 Lachnospiraceae bacterium
AAAGAAACTGGCGATCCGGGAACGGATCGGAAATATTTGACAGAAAGTATCGTCAGGAGTAAACTGTGAAAAAGGTCTGAGAAGTTCATTATGCAGGAGCTTCCTGCGATTCTCCAACTGACAGTAAGTTTACTCTATCCCCTATTTGCGCGTCGGGTGTCTGTCAGCTTGCTGACATATTTCATTTGGACACCCGTGTACATAAAAAATATGGTAGTGGACTTGACACTACCAACAACCATTGGAGAGAAATATCTATGTTAAAAACAGTAAAAGAAATAATAAATAAGAGGGCAAAATTATATACAGAAGATGATTATGGAATTGAAAAATGTAGAAATGAATTAATTGAAATATTGAGCAAAGATGAATTGTTTACTATTGATATACTTAATCAATTAAATGATCAAGAAATTCTATATACAAGTGAAGTGTTTGAAGAAATTGCACATAATTTGCAAAGTGTAAATTACATTAATTGTTTGGAAAAAATATATATAAAATACCTTCATTTAAATATAAAGGACTCTATTGAAGTAGCAAAGGAATTTACGGATATGTGAAGTGGATCACCTGCCTTTCCGTAGATGTGTTCAATGATTGGGATATGTGAAAAATATCTGTTTAAAAGGAGAAATAAACTTTTAAAAATGTTCTTGACAAAGGGTATGGTTTAATGTAGTCCATTATTGTTGGTATATAAAGTTATATTGTATTTAAAGTTTAAAGCACTTTTGGATTTTAACAATACATATATTGACTTGTACCAAATATTTACTGTAAAGTGCTAAAAGTATATCAAGAATACTGATATAATATGTTGCTGTAAGGCTTATCTTTATGGTTGTGTCACAATGTGATATGGAAGTTTAGAAAGGAAAGACTAAATGAAAGTATTAGGAATATGTGGTGATCAGGATTATTGGAGTATATATTACAAAGATGCAAGTTATGTAGATATAAAAGATAAATGGTTTTTAGCTAGGAATGGGATACCCGTTGCAAAAGATTGGAAAAAGGTTGAAGTAGAGATTGTATTTGAAGGCGAACAAGGTAAGATCAAACCAGATATTATGGATTTTGGAGGGGTAGTAGGATTTGCTATAACATCTTTTGCAAAGGATATTCTTAAAGGTTTGTTAATACCTTATTGTGAATTGCTTTCTTTAGATTTAGAAGGGGAAGAAATATATCTTGTAAATCCGACAGTAATTTTAGATTGTATAGATTATGATAATTCTGTAACAAAATTACTTCCACCTATGTATCGGAAAGTAGTGGTTGAAAAATATGTATTAAAAAAAGGGATGCATTATCCACCTATTTTTAGAATGAAAGGTGAATCGTATCATATTTTTGTAACTGATGAATTTGTAAAGACATTAACAGAGAATCATTTGATAGGGTATGAGATAGCAGAATTATGGAATTTTGAGGAATAAAAAATATATATAAATCCAACAAGTTACTTTCATAAAGATGCGCAGTTAAGTACATCACTGGTATCAGATGGAAATGGAGAACTCAAAAACTAGTACAGCGTTTTCTTAATCCTTGTATACTAAGTGCTTGATATTTGGGTCAGTGCAAGGCGGAGGAAGGAGGCAATGCGGTGGCATTGTCGACTGACGACAACGCGGCAATGGCGCAAATAGTGAGGGCTTAGTATATGAGGAATTAAAAAACGCTGTACTAGTGTAGTGACCGGTTTATACTTAGTAAAATAGTTCTTCCATATATTGCCCTCCCATGTTATACTAAAAAGAAACGGTGGTGGCGATTATGGCAAGACCTAAAACTTACATTATTAAGCTCAGTGATGATGAAA
>JAAZZQ010000027.1 GCA_014239155.1 Lachnospiraceae bacterium
ACCTATGATGCACTAAATCAGCTTACTAAAGTACAGTATCCAACATATACAGAAGAGCTTTATTATGATAAGGCAGGGAATCGAACAAAGCGAATCACAAAAGGAATCGAAGAACTCTATAAGTATGATCCAAGAAACCGTTTAACAGAGTATATAAAAGGAGGAGTGAAAACTAATTTTATTTATGATAATGCTGGAAACCTGTTAAGAGATGACAAAGCAAAGTACACCTATGATGCTTTTAATCGAACAGAGAAGGTGGAGACGTTTGATGGTCATGTACAAATTAATCGTTATGATGCAGAGGGACTACGCTATGAGATGGAAGAAGACAAAAGGCTGGTACAGTTTATCTTTCGTGGTGATGAGATTGTTGGAGAGGAGAAAGATAACAAGGTAATCCGCTATATAAGAGGTTATGACCTAATAGCATCAGACGCAGAGAGTGCAAGAATCTACTACCACTATGCATCAGATGAGATGGGTAGTATTACCCATGTGGTAGAAGAAAACCAAATACGAAATCATTATGAGTATGACGCATGGGGAAATACAACCACCTGTGAGGAAACCATTGAGAACCGTTTTCGCTTTAATGGGCAACAGTATGACCCAATTACGCAACAGTATTATTTAAGAGCAAGATTCTATAATCCAGTAATAGGGCGGTTTACACAGGAAGATACCTATCGTGGAGATGGGCTAAACCTATATGCGTATTGTGCCAATAATCCAGTGTATTATGTTGATCCGAGTGGGAATTATTCGGAGTGCATGAAAGAAGCGTATCTTGAAGCTCGTAAGAAGGGAATGAGCAAAGAGGACGCATATGCATATGCGAAAAAGGTATATAAGCAGAATCATGAAGCTAATGCAAATACGCCTGATAATAAAGGAAAGAATATAAATAAATATCCTCCAAGAACGCCTCTTGCTGAAGCAGAATGCCAAAGAGTGGTAGATATGGGAAATAAAATAAAACTTAATGATCAAATGATTGTAGATTATCAAGCGACAAGAAAAAATCCATTTAGTCCTGTTACATGTGTTTTTGTACATGAGGATGGAACTGTATCTGTAGGTATTAGTGGATATTACGAAGGTACCATATATACTAGATACTATGCAAATAAATTGCAAAAAGCTTTAAATAAGGATGCTGGGTGGAAAAAATATACAGTTTCTTTTAGTACAGATACCGAATTAATGAAGAATACTCCCGAAAAAATAGATGGGGGAAATAAGCCTGGTATGTGTGCAGAACCTAAGGCAGCTACAGCAGCACATAAAAATAAAAGTCCTATTGTTGGAATGGATGTAAGATATTATACATCAGAAGGTAGTGTTCCTCATGCACTTTATGAGGGAACAAATCAAATGGACCAATGTAATACTTGTAAACATTATGAAGAGGTGATTATGGAATATGCAAATGCGAACAAACATTTTTGAGAAAAGAAAAGATTTGATGGAAGGGCTAAATGCTTATATTTCACCTGTTGATCCAAATTGGAGAGGAAGGTTAATCCCACCAGAACCTGAAAAGTTAGAAGAATTACAGATGTATTTAGAAATGCAAAAAGAAAATCCCAAGGTACCAGAGTCCTATTTAAAATTCGCCTGTTATGCAGCTAAAGGTGATGGGACTTTTATCTGATGTCTTACTTGGAGAATTTTATCTAGCTAGATTGCCTGAAATAAGAGAAAATCAAAACAATGAGTTGCTTGTTGATGAACTTAATTGTTTCTGGAATGAGATGGACGTGATGTATTCTATAGATTTAAAAAATAATGGGAAAATATGTGACGAGGGAATCCATTATATAAGTTCATCGTTTGAAAATCTTTTATTTCAATGTGCTGTGAAAAAATTTGAGAAAGGATATTTTCCTAAATATCTTGGATTTGGATATAAAAGTTTATTATCTTTTGACCAAAAAAGAGCCAGAGATATTGCTTTAAAAGAGTTTATACAAAGAAATCAAATGGAAACAGTATGGTTTAATGATGAATATTTTCTTTTCGCATATAACCAAGAGTATTCATTTTTGCTAGAACAATATGAGTTTTACGAGGGAAAAATAGGTATAGGGGGGACTTTTTACGGTAATGATATTGATAAGATACAGAGAGAATTACTGCCACAGATTGGAGCAGTAGCAAGTTGGATAAGAGAGGGAGATCAACTTAAAAGATTAAATTAGTTGGTTGTGCTAGTTTAATAACGAACTATTAGAACAGTCAAAGGATACAAAAAATGCCTCTAAAATTTCGTACTATTGAGTATGTGAAATGATTTCTACAAATTAAGAAAATAAATAGTTAAAGGTAGGTGTTTTATTTCACCTATCTTTAACTATTATATATGGTTTCAGCTTTTTTGAATTAGTATTCTCTAAGTTGCGAAAATAGTATTTCTACTTTTCAGAAACGAAAAATTATCTGCCTGATTGCTTTAGACCAGTTTTCTTTATGAATACAAGGTTTTAATAGCATCAGGCAAATTTTTATTGTCTATATATACGTTCCAGTGACTATGAAGTGGTATCAGAAAGTCAAAAGAGTTTTATGGATACCATTATGGACGTTGTACAGACTGGTATTGATTTGATTGGACTCATTCCAGGCTGTAATATTGTGTGTGGTGCAATTAATGCAGGAATTTCCTTGTTAAGAGGGGATTATTATGGTGCTTTGTCAGG
>JAAZZQ010000041.1 GCA_014239155.1 Lachnospiraceae bacterium
CCCTCTTGCCGTTAACGCAGAAACCCTACGATTGATTTTGCTGGATAAAAATGCAATAATCCCAGATATCTTTTTGCTTAAACAGCATAAAAAGATGTCCGGGATTATTATTTTTCCTTAAGTTAATGACATTGTGTAAAATCAATGGATTTAAGCGTTTTTTATTTCCGGTAAAATAGGGTAGTATTGTAGAAAGTTACTATGGCAGAACACTATTTTATGGCAGTATTATAACACTGTAGTTTTAATTAATTTTTTCTGCATGGCTTCTTTTCCCTCATCAAGATGCGCATATATTTCCATAATCATTTTTAAGTAGAATGTCCCATTGGCTCTACGGCTTTCTTCTGGCTGATTCCGGAATAATATGGCATAGTACAGTAGTTATGCCCAAATATGCACGCCGTTAATTCACTTATGGGTTCCGCACCAATTTCCTTTTCTTTATCGGACGTAACAGCGGCATTGATCTTTCTGATAATTCGTTCCCACATTTTTATATACTGCGTTTTTGAGAGTGTTTTTATGGTTTTTCGTTTAAAAGGTAAAAACGTCCACCAATCGCAAAAACTCTTTTAGAAAGGGTTCTGCACTGTCTGGAATGGGTATTGTGTGATTCCCTGCATCAGACTTTGTGTTGTTGTAGGTGTATTTTTATTAAATACCATCGTTTTATTGACTGTAAGAGTGTTTTTCTTTAAGCCTATGTCTGCTTTAGTGAGTGCAAGGCATTCTGGTATGATACTTTTAAAATAGACAAATGAAATATAGAAATTTGTTCTTCTGCGAGGTCTTCGCATCTCGAAATGGTTTTAAAGTAGGAAAATGAAATATAGAAATCTGTTACTTTGGAGGCATTTTTCATGTCAAGATCAAAATACTTATCCGAATTTAGGGATATGGTATCACGGGAATATATTAATGGGCAGGTTTTGTCTGCTTTCTTGCTGATAAGTATGGAATAGGTTGTTTAACATTAAAAGGTTGAATTAATGAATACAGGATCTATGGAATATCTACCTTCTACTTATAAAACAAAGCTTATCATAGATCAATTATTTCAATCACACATGGTATAGTAAAAACAAAATCCACAGCATTATGAAAAACTGGGGATCCATTTCGCCATACGGAAAAAAGAAGAAAAAGTATGCTTATATCAAGTCTAATGGAACGACAGACAGCAAGGAACATCCATAGGACAGATACCATTGCAAAACTCCATCAGAAGTACACTGGAAAGCGGTGGCATCTGATACGTCAGTAGAATATCTTATTTCAGAAAACAAATATAAAGAGAAATGGTATACATAGAAAATGCCTACACCTCAAATCGAAATGTAAGCATTTTCTGCATTAAATTTTAGATATTTTACCTGCTTATCTGACAAGGCGCATAATCACAAAGAGGTGGTTGCTTTTTCGCTTTAATGTATCAATTCAAATCGCTGTACCATTGAATTTAAAAGGTTCGCTTGTGTTGCTAGTTCCTCTGAGGTTGCAGAAGTTTCTTCTGATGCGGCGGAATTATCTTGAATACCGCGGGCAATTTCCTCAATGCCAACGCGGAGTTGTTCCATGCTTTCTGCCTGAACGACCGAACTTTGAGCTGTATTTTTAATCATTTCATTTACATGGTCGACAGCATTTACAGAGTCTTTTAGCGCATTCATAGCATCTGTGGCAATCTCATTTCCTTTGCTGATTTCCTCCATAGAAATTTCAATTAGATTTCTTGTCGAGTTTGCAGCCTTGGCACTTTCTAGCGCAAGTTTTCCAATTTCATCTGCGACTACCGCAAAGCCTTTTCCGGCATCACCTGCACGACCAGCTTCAATAGAAGCATTTAAGGACAACAGATTTGTCTGGTCTGCAATCTCCTCAATTGTCTGAATAATGCCAACAACTTGTTGCGAGGTTTGTTGGATTTTATTCATAGCTTCCATCATCATCGTCATTTTCGTCTGGTTCTGTTCAATCATAGCAGTGACTTTTGCGGTTTCTTTGGCAGAAGCTTCAGCACCACGGCGGCTTTCTTCCACATGGTCTGCGACAGAGTTAGTGGTTGCTGCAAGTTCCTCTATAGATGCGGCCTGCAACTCAGCGCCTTCTGCCAATACTTGTGAGGCGCTGGCAAGTTCAGATGCGCCAACAGACACACGCTCAGAACTTGCATTGATTCCTTCCATTACCTGATTCATAGAACCAGAAATATTGAGCAGGGCAGTTTTAATTTTTTGAAATTCACCGACATAATCATTTTTCAGTGTAATATGAAGTTTTCCATCTGAGATTTGTGAGAGTACTTCGGCTGTTTCATCAATGTAGACAATGTATTCTTTCAGACGGTTTACTGTTTTTCCAATGGACTCACCCAACTCTCCAATTTCATTATTTGATGTAATTGCAAGCTGGACATTAAGGTTTCCAGCCGCAAGTTGCTGAGCAGTATGATTTAATTCAAGAATTGGTTTTGTCACATTTGCAGCACTTCTCCGAATGCTGAGCGCTATGAGCGATATGCCTACTGCAAAAAGGATAATTAAAGTCACAACCATTGCAATCAGAATAGCATAGTATTCTGACATAGGCAGACTGCTAAGTACAAGATAGCCAGTATCGCCAGCGGGCTCCAAAGAGCCATATTTGGTCACTCCTTCTGCTTTGTATTTTAAAAATACACTTTTTTTTGAAGCAACTGCATCTGCAACATTCTGAGAGATATTTATTTCACTAATCTTTTTTTCAATAAAATTGCTCTGTGGATGGTAAAGGAATGTGCCATTTTCGGATAACAGTAGGAGATAACCACCGCGTCCGATTTTGTACCCTTGCAGGACATTTGTCATATGGTCAAGTGAGATGTCAAAGCCCACAGCACCAATTACAGCGCCAGTAGTATCATCGTAGACAGGCGCAGCAGCACTTAAAATCATTTTTCCGGTGGAAGAATCAATATAAGGTTCTGTTAGGATGGTTTTTTTATCTGTGATGCAACCATACCATCCGCGGCCCGTAATATCCCATGTTTCATCGCTGACAAAACCGTCAGATTGTGCCAAAGCATTTGCATCTAAGTCAGATAACCATACAGCCATGACATTTTCTGTATCAGTATTTGCAATGTTGATAAGATATTCCATAACACTGTTCATTTTTTCTGCTTTGAGAATATTATCCCCCTGCTTGATTTCATTCATAATGTGTTTGATGTCGGGATTGACGGCAAGCTGTTCGGCGCCTCTTGTATACTGGTCAAGAAATGCTGTCAGTTGGTTTGATGCTGCTTTGGACTCCAGTGTAAGTTCTTTTTCTTTGGATGTCATAATGGTCCATCCAACAATACAGATGGTGACAACAGCCACAATTAGAAAGACAAAAATAACACTTCTGCCAATATGCATCATAATTTCATCGGCAATGCGCTTTCTAGTTCCCGTTGTTTTTATAGTTTGTTGATTCATTTTCAAACTCCTTTGTATATTAGAAGCATGGTCTTTGTGATACAAGAAGGTATTTCACAAAACCATGCTTCTATAAAATCACAATATGTTATAAAGATATTGTATCGCTCTTTTAGAAATAAGACAAGGCTTTTTTGTAACAACTGTTTTAATACGGTAATACAGTAGAGTGCTACAGTAGAAAAGTATTTTAACATAGAAAATACCAATTCCACATACAGCGTAGAAACGGTGGAAGCAACTGGACTTGACATGAATATAGAATTAATATACAATCTATGAACAAAGATATTAAAGGAGAAATTTGTGATCCATTTAGAATAAAATGTAGGTGATGGACTATGAGTAGAAGTTACAAACGAATTCCAATTAAGAAATGCTGCGGTGATAGGCAATATGGAAAACGCCAAGCGAACAAAAAAGTGCGACGGTCAAACAAAAGTGTGCTTTACAACAGAAAACAGTATAGAAAGCTATATGAAACTTGGGATATCAATGATGTTATTGTATACTGGTCGAGGAGAGAAGCCGAGAGAGACGGCGAACTTGATATCTGGAAAAAATACTACTATCGAAAGTAGAGTGACACGCTAAAGCGTATGTGGATTTTTAATCTCTCAAGGTCTAACTTCTCGTAGTTTTACTGTAAGGAATTAGATTTTAGATAGTGTTTGTTATAGTTTACATGCCAAATCAATCCGATAACCAGCTTCAAAGGCATATTTGCGCAGCATATCCAATTTGTTCTGACTGCAAGGGAACATGTCATAGCAGTCACTACCAATATCAATACAAGCAATGCACATATCAAATGGTTTCCATTTTTGGTCAATAATCTTACACCAATCTGTAATTTCATCTTCTTCGTCAAACCAGTCCGAATCAATCGGAAGACTTTGCTCTATGACGCCTTTTAAGGACTCGACACAGGCGATAAATTCATCTAATTCTTCCTTGTAGTCGCATTCACAGATATACTCATTTTCAAGTAGACTATCTACCATGCCAATCCATTGAAGTTTAGCATTATCATGGTTCTCTTTCATACTACGATTCTCATAATTTTCTCGGTGCTTTGCATAATAGTCTGAAATGTGTAATACACATTCGTTTATATCTGACACAACAGTAGTGTCTGCATTTGATATTTCCAGAGCAATTTTGTAAATGGGGTTGCTATCTAGTTTTTCCATTTGAAGTCCTCCTTATTTCATAGGATAAAAAGCTGTAGAAAAATAGAAGAGTCAAGAGGTATCAGTCTGCAGTTTCTAAGTTCTTAATAAATTGGTTGAAATTATAGCATAGTGAGATTTTCTTGTCAATACAAACTTGTGTTTAGATTATGCTTGTGTTGTGCAAAAAGAGTGTGTATGGTATAATCATTTTTAACTTTTCATCCAGAAAAATGTGAACACTTCTTATAGGAACTAAATAATGGAAATACAATACAAAAGTGTAGATTATTTTTACATGGGGGTATCAAATGATTGATTGCATGGACTTTTTGAATAAATATGTTATGGGAAGTGCTCAGATGCTTATTGGTTTTCATTTTTTTGCAAGGTTGTTGCATAAAAGTGTAAGATATTATGAATATCTGTTGTTTTTTGTATGTGGAATATTGGAGATACACTTTGGTGTAGAGGGCAGGCTTGCAGAGTTTGGTGCATATACTCTACTGCTTGTGGCAAGTGGATTTTGGCTTTGTGCAAAAGAGCGTCAAAAACTTTGCTGTTGCCAAAAGAAATGCTTCGCGCAGCAGATGGATGAGCGGGAACTTTCTATGAAGGAAAATGAGGCAGAGTGGAAGTCGATTATTTTGTATGCTGCGTTAACCATCGAGGTGATGCAGCTTAGTTTTGGCATTGTGAATACACTGCTGGGGATACTATTTCCAATAATGCGTTCTTTTGACCAAAATATCATTGGTATTGTGTTTATGTTTTTGGGATACTTGGCGGCATTGCCGTTATCAGTGTTTTGCTATTATATAACATGTCAATACTTTTCTTATTACGAAAGGGAAATGATAGAAAAGCAATCTATACGAATGGTTTTAATACCAATTCTTTTGATATTTCTTGTGGGTGAGCATATTAACTTTATATTTTATGAGGTGGCTGATACCACAGAACATAGTGATATTCTAGTTCCCACGCGTCATTATCTAATGCTTGTGATACAGGTCCTAGGAATGGCAAGTTTGTTTTGTATTTTATTTGCCTATAAAAAGCTTTTACAAAACTTTCGCCTTCACACAAAATTGTTTTTTCTTGAACAGGAAGAACGTTCGCTAAATCAGTATGTAGAGGAGGCAAAGGCGCACTATGAAAAAACAAAATCATTTCGCCATGATATAAAAAATCATATTACAGTTGTAAAAGACCTTTTGCAGTATGGAAAGCTGGATCAGGCGCTAAATTATATGAAAGATATAGAAGGAATGACAGGAGAACTATCATTTTCATATAGTACCAATAATCCTGTGGTAGATATTTTGCTGGCGAATAAACTGGGGATTGCAAAGAGCAAGAAAATTGCAGTTTACTGTTCGTTAATGTTGCCTTATCCTTGCCTTGTGCGGGACATTGATTTTTGTATTATTTTGTCAAATGCCCTAGATAATGCAATTTACGCATGCAAACAAATGAAAGATGATGTAGAGAAGTATATCAATGTGGCAGGGCGTATGAAAGGAGATTTTTTGTTGCTGGAAGTTGAGAATAGCTTTCAAGGAAGTACTTCATTTACGAGAGGAATCGGATTATCTAATATAAAGGCAGTGGCCGAGAAATATCATGGTGCAATGCATATCAAAACACAGTCAACCACGTTTTATCTCAATGTGTTGCTTATCATTCCACAGCATTCAGAAAGCAGTTCACAGCAAATGGGTTCATTCACTGACATATAATACCGAAAATTATAAAGAACGGGAAAGGCAGTTTTTAGCCTGATATTAAAAGGATGGAGGTATACATATGGCAATGGAAGTCAACGGTAATTACAATTACACACGGACCGATTATGCAGAGAGTTTGAAGGAAAAACAGCCTCTGGGCAAAAGCGAAGAGGAGGTCAAAAAAGACATAGCGAATACAACGATACAGGACGAGTATATTAGCAGTGAAAAATCAACCGAGAAACCAAGCGGTTTGTATCGGCTGGGACAAGATGAGAATGGAAATCCTAAAATCTTTTTTGACGACCCAAAGAAAGTAAACTCTGCGGAGAAAACAGAACAAAAAAACAGTGTTGCGCCAAAGGCAAATAAAGAGAACTCTAATAATTCTGTGGAGAAATGTACTGGAGATACCAACAAGGTTGACAGGGAAATCGAGAAGCTAAAGGAGAAAAAGAACCAGCTTGAACAGCAGATTCAATCTGCAGATGGAGACCCAAAGAAAGTGCAGGGACTAGAGAGAAGATTGGCACAAGTGGAAAACGAATTAAGTCAGAAAGACAATGAAACATACAGGAGACAGAATACTGTTTTTTCATAATATAGTTATGTGAGTTGTATCTGTAATAATGTGATAGTACAGGAAGTAAAATTTTTAAGAGTTGTCGTAAATAAGTCTTTTTACAATACCAAGTGAGATATTGTAAAAAGACTTATTTATTGATAGCTCGCAACAATTTGCCTTTAAGATTTCTGTTATCACAGCCTTTTTGGGATTGTTAAAATCACATTGCAAACCTAGATAATGCTTGCTATACTAAAAGATATGGAAGGAACTGCTAAAAATGAGTCTATTTTAGATAGCTGACAGAGTTATGAAACATAAAATATTATATAAAGAAAGGAAGAAGCATATGAAATTTGATGCTGAAAAATTTAGAAAGGACTGTAAGACAAATGATACAAAAAGGGATGCTGGACTGACAACGCCAGATAACATTCTGCGACATGATAATATTTCCTATGGAGAATTTGGAAAATATAATCTTCTCGATATCTATCATAAGAAAGATGTCACATTTTCGCAGAAGACAATTATTGATATTCATGGTGGTGGGTGGACTTATGGGGACAAAGATGTTTATCAATATTATTGTATGGATTTGGCAAAGAGAGGTTTTACCGTTGTGAATTTTTCTTATCGTTTGGCGCCAGAAAATCCATTTCCAGCAGCGATAGAAGATGTCAATGCCGTGTTTACATGGGTGACAGAGAACGCTCGCGCATATAATATTGACCTTGATAAAATCTGCGTTACAGGCGATTCTGCGGGAGCACAGCTTGCAAGCCAGTATTTAACACTTTTGTGTAATGATGAATATCGAAAATTATTTTCAATGCGAGTGCCGTTTGACAAGATTACAGTCAAAGCAGTAGCGCTCAATTGTGGATGCTATGACATGAAGAATTGTATAGAAAGTGAAAAAGATGAACCGTTTTTGGCATATGTTGGCAAGGCATTAGCTGAGGATAGGGAACAGACACTTGAGCGTATCAATGTCACAAAATACATTAACGAAAATTTTCCGCCTGCGTATATTATGACTTCCGAATACGATTTTCTGAAGGAGGATGCAGAGCCTATGTATAAGTTGCTCAAGCAGAAAGGAATTTCTTGTGTGTACAAGCTGTATGGCAAGGAGGGAGATAATTATATGGGACATGTATTCCACCTTAACTTGCGATTGGAGGAGGCACAAGTTTGCAATGACGACGAGTGTAGTTTTTTTGACAGAATTGTGCAGTGATTAAATTTGTGTAAATCAAATATAAGGGCAGATGCAAGGAAGTATTTTAAATTAGGAGGAAAATTAGAATGGACAAGATAGGAATTATCGGTGCAATGGAACTAGAGGTAGCAGAGTTAAAATCAAAGATGGAACTGAAAAATGTTGTGGATAAAGCAGGTATGAGGTTTCATGAAGGTGTGCTGAATGGAAAAGATGTTGTTATTGTACAGTGTGGCATTGGAAAAGTGAATGCAGGTATCTGTGTGCAGATTTTGGCAGATTTATTTGGGATAGATGCTGTGATTAATACAGGGGTCGCCGGTTCGCTGCGCACGGAAATTAATATTGGGGATATTGTTGTCTCCACAGATGCCTGTGAACATGATATGGATGTCAGTGCACTTGGATATCAACAAGGTATTATTCCGCAGATGCAAACATCATTTTTTAAAGCGGACAGAAAACTTGCCGAGGAGGCAATTGCAGTTTGCCGTGAGGTAAATCCTGAGATTAGTGTGTATGAAGGGCGTGTTGTAAGTGGAGATCAGTTTATTTCAGATGGTGCAGTAAAGGATAAGCTAATTCAACTGTTTGATGGTTCTTGTGCGGAGATGGAAGGTGCAGCAATTGCACACGCAGCATTTTTAAATAAAATTCCCTATGTAGTGCTGCGTGCAATTTCTGATAAGGCAGATGGCAGTGCCCATATGGATTACCCGGAGTTTGAGCGTGCTGCAGCGGCGCATTGTGCAAAGTTGGTGGAGAATTTAGTCGCACAGTTGTGATATCAAAAGTGAAAATAAATTTATATTTTAGAGAAAAGTATATAGTATACATATAGAATAAAGAAGTTCATACACTCAAGAACGCAAAAAGAATTGAGATATAAAAATAGAGGTATGATAATAGATATGGATTATAAATATCAGTCGATTTTTATAATGTAAGCTATAATATTTATAAGATAATGAAATTGAAATATTATAGCTTACGTGAAATATCAAAGATACTCGGAGTGCCATCGCAAACATTAAGAAATTGGGACAGAAGCAGAAAACTGAAACCACACCATACAACATCAAATGGTTATCATTACGATTCTGATAAACAGCTTAGCAGTGTGCTTCATAAACTGCCGAGAACAGAAAAGACCACCTGACGCGGTTTTGATTTGAACTGGTGGATTAGTGTTAGTGTGGAATATGAAGAAAGTGCAGATATTTCAATATCTGAGGGCATAAGAATAGACATTGGTAAAAATCTTGCAATATGTTCTGGCAAAAAACATACAGAAATATCAATCAAACAAAGAGAATAAGAAAACTAAAAAAGAAAAAGCGTAGATTGCAACGTATAGTATCAAGAAAATACTTAAAAAACAGGAAAGGAGAATGTTACTGAAAAACATGCAATATTGTAAAAAGTGAAAGACAGTTTATGAAGGTGAATCACAGACTGACGAATATCCGTCATAACTACCTGCATCAAACAACTACAGAAATAATAAGCCGAAAACCAAAATTTATTGTTCTGGAGAATTTGAAGGTAAGAGGTATGATGAAAAATAGACACCTTGCAAAATTAGTACAGGAACAGTGCTTTTATGAATTATACAGGTAGGTACAGTATAAATGTGAATGGAACAATATAAAGTTCATCACTATTGACAGATTTTTATCCGTCAAGCAAAAAGTGCTGTAAATGTGGAAATCTCAAAAAATATTTGAAACTTTCAGACAAGATATATCACTGCTCAGTGTGTGCAAATATCATTGACGGAGATATTCAAGCAAGTGTGAATTTGAGAGATTATGGAAAATCAATTGCATAACCAAAATAAGGGCGATTGAAATGTACCGATTTGTTCGTCGGGAATGTAAGCCTGTGGAGTGTCATAATAAACGAAAGTAGCAATTATGCAAAATCGGACACGTTGAATCAGGAATGAAACATGAAAGTTGTATATAACTCTTTATAAGTTTTCAGTAATGGTATGATACATGGGAATACATTTTGGGGTGGATTATTATCCGGAACATTGGCCAAGAGAACGTTGGGAGACCGATGTGCAGCTCATGAAAGAAATGGGTGTGCAGGTGGTGCGCATGGCAGAATTTTCGTGGTTTAAGATGGAACCAACGCTGGGAGAATTTCATTTCGAGTGGCTTGAGGAGGCAATTGCACTTCTTGACAGCTATGGGATTAAGACAATTCTGGGTACACCGACGGCAGCTCCTCCGGCGTGGATTGTGCGCAAAAATCCTGAGATACAGCCGATTGACCGAGAGGGAAGACGCAGGTATTTTGGTGGACGCCATCATGACTGTCAATCCAATCCTGTGTATCGTGCGCATATTAAACGGTTTGTGACAGCATTTGCAAAATGTTTTGCGAACAATCCCGGTGTTATTGGCTGGCAAATTGACAATGAACTTGGCAATTCACATGGAGATTTGTGTATGTGCACTTCTTGTCAACAGCTTTACCAAAAATGGTTAAAGCGAAAATATGGTACTATCGAGGCATTGAATGATGCGTGGGGAACTACGTTCTGGAGTCAAGGTTACAATGACTTTATACAGATTGGTACGCCTATGATTACAGCAGTGGGTGAAAATCCGTCTGCAATGCTTGATTGGAAATGTTATTGTTCCGATTTAATAGTAAATTTTGCTGATTGGCAGGCGGAAATTATTCGTAACATTTGTCCAAATCACTTTATTACGCATAATTTTATGTGCTTTGATAATAAGGTGGATTACTATGATTTAGCAGGGTTGCTTGATTTTGTGTCCAATGATATTTATCCGGCAGGACATTGGCAGAAGCAGCCACATCAGCCAGAGAGCGAACTTGCAGCGAGCCATGATGTGGTTCGTGGTTACAAGAAAAAGTCGTTTTGGATGATGGAGCAGCAGTCAGGAATGGCGGGATGGGAAATTATGGGGCGTGCCTTAGAACCAGGACAGATGTCAGCGTGGGCGATGCAGTCGGTTGCACATGGTGCTGATGCAGTGATTTTTTTCCGGTGGAGAGCATGCGCGATGGGGACGGAGCAATATTGGCATGGAATTTTGGGACATAGCGGAAAACCTGGAAGAATCTATAATGAAGTGAAAAAACTGACACAGACTTTTACAAAATATATGGAGGATTTTGAAGGGAGTATGCCATGTCCCGAGGTTGCGATTGTCCACAATTTTCGGCAAAATTATGCGCTGGATATTCAGCCACATCATCCTCAATTGCGCTATGTGGAGCAACTTCAGAAATATTATAAGGCACTGTACGACAAGAAAATTCCAGTGGATTTTGTGCAAGATATGGATAACTTGTCACAATATAAGCTAGTGATAGCGCCACTACAGTATTTAATGACACCGGAACTAGAACAGCACTACATGGATTATGTTGCTAATGGAGGACACTTGATTTTGACGATGCGCACTGGGGTTAAAGACGCAAATAATCTGTGTATGACAAAGATGGAATTGCCGGGGCGGCTTGGAATGTTGTGTGGTATCGAAGTGCCGGAGTATGACTGTCTACTTGAGACGACAGGTGGTGTGCTCTATGGAAAAAAAGAATATCAAATTGAAAAATGGTGTGATATTATCACGCTAAATGGAGCGCGCCAGATTGCAGAATACTCTACTGGTTTCTACAAACAGACCCCTGCCATCACAGAAAATAAATATGGCAGTGGTATTGCATGGTATATTGGAACTGAGCCGGGTGAGGAATTAATGGAGGATGTTATGACCTATATCACAGAGGTCTGTGAAATCGAAACACTTGGTACAGCAGGGGACGGGGTGGAGATGATGACACGTGAGAGTGAGGATAAGGTATGGCTGTTTGTTATCAATCACACAAATGATGAACAGATCTATCATCTACATGGAAGGTATACACTTTTGGAGGGAGAGCGGGAAGAGGCACTTAAACCATATGAGGTGCAGCTTTTTGTGGGAAATAAGCGCAGATAATATTTTTTTAATTTATATCGTTTTTATAATGTGTAGTACCAAAGCCATATATGCATTTTACAATGTTATATATGGCAGGATGGTCGAACTGGTGTTTTTGCTTCGACCATCTATTATTTGTTTTCCAAATCTGGTACAACAAATAAAAATTATTTTATGGATTGTCTGAGTTGATGATTTTTCTATTGTGCTGTCAATTGCTATAACCATCTTTGTACTGCATTCTTCTGTCTGGTATAGGATTAATAGTAGCTAATATATTAGAAATTTATTGTTCGTTATGTTGATACACTAGAGCGTGTTTGAAGAGCTATTAATACATTATATGTTTAAATTTATAAAGACTGTGTTCAATGCAGTCCAATCCGCGATTCTGTCGTCGGTCATTGCATTAATTACTTCTTTATAGTAGGCAAGTTTTTCTTCAATATACAGGTTGAGTTGGTCAATTCGAGGTGCTTTTTCGGATTCTCGCATTTGCATTTTGGCATCAAGAAGTTGGTAAATGGTCTCTTTATATTCCGACTCCAGAACTTCATCTGTAAGTTCTTTCAGCAAAACTGGGGGTGGGCATGCTTTTTTCTCAATCCACTTGCATGCCAAGATTGGTCGCAGCACATAGAAATATTTCTTGTATTTCACAAATTCATCTGTCAGATATTCATAATAGTTTTTCTTTGCAGTACCGTAATAATGATACATTGCGGATTTGCAGGAAAAATACTTTTGGCATGCCATGTAAATTTTTTGCCATTGCGGTGTAGTGTAGTATACAATTGGAGAGTTTGCCCATTCAAACAAAGTTGCGTTGGACTTGTGGAAATGGCGCAAAGTTTTGGACAAATCCCAGCCATTGATATCGAGAGTTTCATCAAGTATCCATTCAATAAAGTCTTGTTTGGGTTGCAGTTCCAGATAATACTGTTGTGGACGTACATAGATAAAACGCACATCATAGTCGCTATCCGGTGATGCAAAACCCCAAGCGCGGCTGCCAGATTCAATTGCGTGTAGTATTTTTATGTGCTCAGCCTCCTCGATTTCTTTTAATTTTAGTAGTACAAGTTCTTCGATTGAGCCTTCAAAGTTCTGATATTTCATTAAGCAGTCTCCATTTCTTGGTTACAGTCTATAGTTTTATAGTGCATCACGAATGACCTTTTCGTTAACAGACATTATATACTCTTGTACACGCAGGATGTCAGGTTCATCGGGAAGCGTGGTATATAATGCAGCATTGTTTAATTTTTTCTCATAGTCGTTTAGTAGTTCATAAAATTCATCCCGAAATGTTCCATCGGATTTCTGATAGCTGCCGTTTCGGATTTCGAGCAGAAGCTGATGCTCCTTTGCGCGGTAGGTGCGAATTTTACCTAGTTCCAAGATATCAATCGCCATCATAAAAAGCCGTATCAAATGCATAGCATGTTTGTTCAAATGATTGTCATCTTTTTTTCGATTGCGCTTTCCAAGTTTATCGTAGTCTCTGACAATGTTGTTCATTTCATTCCAGATATTTTTGTAGTCCCGCAGTGGATAGTGTTTGAGACTGACATCAACAAAAATTTCTTTCTCTAAATCAGGGTTGATTGCTTTGGCTGTGTAAATATGAATCGCACCGTTTTCAAAGGGTTCATAGCGTTTTCGGAAATCGTACATTGCATTTTTGACAGAGTTAAAAATGTGTTGTTCTTTTTCTTGCTGTGAATAAGAATCCCTTGCCAATGCATTCTGTAAACGACGCAGTTGGGCATCTGCATAGCCTCCAAAAGAATAGATTGCACGCTTTGACAAAAAAAGAGGTGCATTGTCAATCAACTCCTGTCCAAGCGGATGCAAATACAAATAATGTTCTGGATTTAGTCCAAGGAGCTCTATTGTGTTTGGATTGCAGCTTAAAAGCAACGTAATCATTTTCATAAAACTGTAAATTACAGTATCCGTTTTTTGATCTACAAATTGTGCAAAGTTGGTTAGACCAATTAAATCAGATTTTCTGTTTAAAGTTACTCCTCTAATATCAATGTCACTGTTTTCGTTATTTGTGCCATAGGAATAGCTTCCAGCAAGTCCTAATAGGATTATGTGTCTACCCAGATGTTCGTCCGCTTGTAGGAAATTGTAAGCCTTAGATTTTAAGATATTACAATCAATCATAATACACCCCACTTGTGTTAATTTTATAATTAAATTTGTTGTACCAATGGATATTTACTCGTTACTGTAACAGAACAAATGGTAACGAAATTTCAAGATAATTATAGCATTTTTTTAGAGTGTTTAGAAGATTTTTTTATTGTTTTACGAAAGTTGTAACAGTTTGGCTTTCGGATTTGTGTTACTATAAGTCTAATAAATATTCAGAATTCCCTTGATTTTGAAACAATTTTATGTTATATTTAATCCCGTAAATAAAATATAAAATCTTCGGGGCAGGGTGCAATTCCCTACCGGCGGTAAAGTCCGCGACCCTTTTTGGATACCCAAAGAGGCTGATATGGTGTGATTCCATAACCGACAGTAAAGTCTGGATGAGAGAAGATACAAAGTCTTTGCAGAAAATGGAAAGACTATGGTTTTGTGTATGAATCCCGAATGCGTGACGTGTTCGGGATTTTTTTTGCACATGGGCACCCAAAGGAATATTGTCAACAAAGCTGACGGGTGCTCAGCGCGCGAATATGGAAGATAAGACTTCCCTACTCGATTACGTAGACCCACACAGAGGAAATAAGCCACTAACGTGGCGCGCAGGTCGCGCGGCGAGTAGGGGAAAAGTTTTCTTTATTCGATGACATACAGACTCTCTGTTTACATGCCTTTAAGAAGATTGGAAAAAAGGAGAGAAAACTATATGAAACTATTTTTTACAAACATTGTTGAAAACCTCACATTTGTATTGGAATTTGTGGGAATTGTTGCAGTGCTCGTTCTGATTGCAGTGCTGGCAGAAAAGTTAATAGCAAAGCGAAGTGGGGAACAAGGCAAGATATTGACCTCCAGAAAAACTGCTATGATTGGTATGTTTTCTGCTATTGCGGGAGTTTTAATGACAATCGAATTTCCAGTGCCATTTGCACCGCCATTTTATGGAATTGATGCCAGTGAATTGCCTGTGTTAATCTGTGGATTTGCATTTGGTCCTGTTGCAGGAGTGCTTACAGAGTTTGTTAAGATTATTGTTAAACTATTGTTTAAGCCAACTTCTACGGCGTTTGTTGGAGAACTAGCCAATTTTTGTGTTGGCTGTTCCATGATTTTACCAGCCACGATTATTTATCATATGAAAAAGAAAAAGTTGATTGCTATAGTAGGAAGTACAATCGGAACGCTCTGTATGACAATATTTGGCACATTTTTTAATGCAGTGTATTTGCTTCCGACATTTGCAGTGATGTATGGTATGCCAATGGAAGCGCTGATTGAAATGGGAACCAAAATTAATGCCAACATTACAGATGTTATTACCTTTGTAGCATTTTGTGTAGCACCATTAAATCTTCTAAAGGGCACAAGTGTATCTGTTTTAACATTTTTACTTTATAAGCCACTGAGTCCAATTTTAAAAGCATCTTATAATACCACGGCGAAGAACGGACATGCAGAAAGGGCTTAAAAATTATTAAAAATACTTTATTAAAAGACACTCTTAATCTGAACTGACCCCCAAAAGTTAGACCAAAATCTAACAATTGGAGGTCAGTTTATTTATGGCGAAATACAGTTTTGAACAAAAACTAAAAATTGTCCAAGAGTACCAAACAGGAGCAGGAGGGTATGGTTTCCTTGCTAACAAGTATGGTATTGCTGATAAGTGGCAGGTGAAAAGATGGGTTGAAGCATATAATGCATTCGGAACAGACGACCTAATGCGTTCCAGAAAAAAGGAAAATTATTCTTTTGATTTTAAGCTCCATGTAGTAGAGTTATATTTAACAACGGAAATTTCCTATCAGGAACTGGCATTGCAAGTCGGGCTGAATAATCCCCCCTTAATAACTAAATGGGTAAATGATTTCCGGGTTGCTGGTGCCGACGCATTGAAACCAAAACAGAAAGGACGGCGTCCTGTGATGAACCTGCAAAAAGATGTCTGCCAACAAGAGCATGGGAAAACCGACACAGAGCAAGAATACCTCAAAAGGCTTGAAGAGGAAAACCTCAAACTCAGGATTGAGAATGCTTATTTAAAAGAACTGAGGAGGCTGCGTTTAGAGGAGGAAACTTTTCTGAAAAAACAGCGAGAATTGTCCACAGCCTCCGGGGAGAGTTCAAACTAAAAGACATTCTCGCAGTAGTTGACATTCCTAAGGCAACATACATGTATTGGCAAAAAAGGTTTGACAGGGGAAATCCGGATCAAGGGCTTGAAAATAAAATATTAGAAATACGTGAAAAGAACAAAGACTACGGTTACCGGCGTATGTGTGGGGAACTCCACAATCAAGGGTATCATGTGAATAAAAAAAAGTGCAGCGGATTATGCAGAAACGGAAACTTCAGGTCACTTCCTTTACAAGAAAGATCCGTAAATACAGTTCCTATAAAGGCAGGATTGGGACAATTGCACCTAACAGGATAAAGAGGCGCTTCCAGACACATATACCCCATCAGAAGATTACTACAGATACAACAGAGTTCAAATACTATGAAGTGGATTCTAAAGGGCATATGGCTATGCAGAAGCTGTATCTTGATCCATTTATGGATATGTGCAATGGAGAGATTTTAAGTTTTGGGATTGACAGACATCCTTCTGCCATAAATGTAATGAATGCCTTAAATAAAGCAATTGAGGTAACTGCTGACTGCCCTTACCGTAGGACATTCCATTCGGACCAAGGCTGGGCATACCAGATGAAAGCGTATTCCCACCGCCTCAGAGAGGAGCATATTTTTCAAAGTATGTCGCGGAAAGGTTGCTGCTATGATAATTCTGTGATGGAAAATTTCTTTGGGCTGCTGAA
>JAAZZQ010000016.1 GCA_014239155.1 Lachnospiraceae bacterium
CGAATAACTGCTTTAGCAGGACTTCCAGCTGACTTTAGTCAGGGAAAGACGGGGCTTTAGCCCCCAAAGCGACTTTCAGTCGCAAAACTTGGGCTTTAGACCGAGATAACCCACCGGCTTTCAGCCGGTGGTAGTTAAGTTGAGAAAGGAAGTCCAGAAGTAAAAGGCAATCCTTTGACGGTGTGGAACTGGTGACTCTGTGACACACTTCTAAGAATACACTAAGAATAAGAGATGTATCTGTTGTATCTGACAGAAGCAGCGCCTCCCAATGTTTGAGACTTGTGTCTAACGCGTCGCCCGATAAAGAATCCAATTCCTGTTTTATAGAAACAAATTCATCAGGGAGACCGTTTGGAAAGATCGTTGGAATAAGTTCTGTGTGATTCATTTTTTCCCTCCTTTGTATAGAAATATAAATATTTGTTTATGTTTATAATAATACTATATTTCATAGGGATTATCAAGGTGATTTTCGTTGTATGTATTCTAAAATAAATGTGATAAAGGCATTTAGAAAAAAATATCTAATTCTCTTTTTTAAATCGGTTTAATACGAATGGTTCCAAATCACGAATTGGTCTTAAATCCTTATCATACATCACATAGTTGTCTAAATATCCCTGATTTTCAATTTGATTTTTTTGCATCATATCATGAAAAGTGTACCAGCCAATAAGCTTTACAGTGTTCGTCTCACGAAAAAGACGCACAGAGATAAAAATATCTTTGGGGTGGTTTCTTGCCTGCTCGACCATTTCCAAAGTTCGTTTGTGGTAAGCTTCTGTTCTTGTTTTTACATCCACTGTCAATTGTTCTGTTTTGTTAACCAGAAGAAAATCATATTCATCGCGCTCGTCATATCCTGTATGATCTTCAATAAAAGAGACTGCATTGTCAATAAAAAGTAATTTTACAGCTTTTTCCCCAAGTTTCCCCTCAAACATTTTTTTCTTTTTATTGTCCAAACCGCCAGCATGAAAGTCGTGACGGTTTGAGGTAAACGCTTTGGAACGTTCTGCATATTGTAATGCCTCTTGATAGAGGTCGCCAGTTATCGCATAATTTTCTCGGATTATCATTTGTGTTCTCCAATCGTTTTATTGATTTGTTGTTGATACATAAGGGTAGAACATGAGATGCGTTTGTAACACATCTTATTAAGCCTATTTAAACATATTCTATTTTATTCGTCAATCCTATTGATTTGCTAATTTGAACTGAACTTAATAACATTACAAACTGCACTGTCACCAAATGTCTTAGGAAGCATTAAATTTTTGGTGGTCACATTTACAACTGTTGGCGGACAATAGAAACAAAATAATTTTTTAAGTGTTATACTCATAACATCAACAAAACCTATCGAGTGAATTTAATGATATGGGATGTTGATATGTTTTCATAAAAATTTGCATATATTATATGCACCAAAAAATGGAGGTAGTATTTATGTTCAGAAAAAAATTAGCAGCATTGGCAGTAGCAACAACGATGATTGTAGCATCCGGAGTTCCAGTATTTGCAGCAGAGACGGATGCACCAATTGGAGGTGGTGAGGAGATTGTTTATGAGAATCAAGGTCTGATTGAATCCTTTGTGGATGTGGGAGCAGTTACATATGGAATTACAAGTGGAGAAGTTGATTCAGGAAGTAGACTGGGATACTGGATTCGTGGTGACAAGAAGATAGATGGAGTGAAATGTGTTTATTCCTCTTACAAGAATTATAAATATCAGGGTGCAGCAAGTGTAACAAGTGGAACAGGTGTATACGTCGATGGAGGATATAAGCCAGCAGATACGATGAGTACTGCTCATACAGAATGGACTTTTTGGGGCACAAATAAGGCAAATTATCGTATCAAGGAATAAACGCTTATGGATTGTTTCGAAATAGCTTATGACAAAAACGTTATGTAAATGTTTCGTTGAAAAGATAGGTTATTTATTAACAGTTCAGGAATTAATACACAAAAGGATTGTCATATAGTGACAATCTTTTTGTGAGAAAGAGAGTCGCATACATGAAAAGAATAATTGTGATTATTTTAGTGGTGCAAAGTTTTTTACTTACTATTGTGGGTTTACAAGTTTTAAAAAATATAAATTATATAGAGCTTCTATATCACAACAAGAAAGCTGTTTTGATTAGGGCTGATAACGGAAAGAATAATAAAGATGCAGCAGATGAATTAATTTCTTTTATGAATGATCAGAAAATAAGCCAGAATATAACAATTTCTAAATATGTATATATAAATGATGATAACTTGGTAATTTATACAAATGATCTCTCACTTGATGGGAAAATAAAACTTACTTTTAAAAATCATTTTTCTACTGATATGTTTCTTGCTAATTATGATAGCGGCAATGAAAATCAAATAGAAAAATTTTATATGTTTGTTCCAAAACTCAAAGTGACAATCTACCCATTAACACAGGTTCAGAAGGTGGGGGTGGATGGCATTTACTATATTACAGGAGAGGGTGCCAGAAAAATTATTGCAGACATTAATAATGGAATCGGATACGCAGAAGTATACAATGAATATAATCCCAATATAAAAGCTTATTTGGAAGGCAGTATACAATTAATTGTTTGTGTGGGGATGACAACACTTATTTTGGTGGTGATTATGGTGCATTATACAATAAAATCCGGAAAAAAGATAGGGGTTTTAAAGATGCATGGTTTCTCATCATTAGAAATAATTCAAAATATATTTAAAGAGTTTTATAAGATGCAATTAATCGTGTTATTAATTGGATTGCTGGTTTCAGCTGGCTATGGAATCTATCAATATGGAGAAGATTATATTGTTACAATATGTAAAGGATACTTAATATCTTTCTTGCTGACTATTTTTATAAATTGTATTGTTGTATTTTGTGTTCTTTTTTTACAAATTAAATTGAGGAACATTGTTCTTTTGATTAAAGGAAAAAGACCTTTTGGAGTAATATTTGGGTCCTATATTTTTTTGAAATATGTTTTTTTTACTACTTTAATTATTGGCGGAATCAATTTAATTTATCAGATACAATATTTACAGATTCAGTATGATAATTTGGATATATGGAAAAAGGCAAAGGATGTTTATGCCATCAACTTAAATTATATTGGAGAGTCACGAGATTCAGAAATTAAATTGAAACAGTTTTATGATTTGATAAATCAGGGTGGGGGATTTCTGATCGACGCACAAAATTATGTGATGGTGGATGAAAAACATCATTTATATGATTATAATGCTCCGGGAGAGGAAAGTTATTATGATCCATATGGAAGGACTATTACAGTCAATGAGAACTATTTAAAACAAAATGCAATTACATGCAATGGAAGTACTGAGTTTATTTTGTCTCAAATTGATAATAGTGATGATGTATGTAATATTTTAGTGCCATTGAACCTAAAAAAGTATGAAGATAAAATACAAGAGCGTTTTTTGGAGGATTTTTATTTTAAGAAGATAGAAGTGGAAAACATTTATAATAAAGAAGAAGGAGGCGTATTAAACAATACATCGAAAAACGAATTAAAATTAAATATTATATATATAGATGAAAATCAGGAGTATTTCGCATACTCAAATATTGAACAAAATAATGGCTGTAAGATTATCAATCCTATTGTAGTTTTGGAGACGGGGAATGTAGATTATAGCTACTATTTGTCATATTTATCTAGGTGCGTTTTCTTTAAATATCAAGGAATTGATGTGTTTGATTATTTAACACCATTAATTAAAGAGGCAGATGTTTTATCAGAGATTCAAAGTGTTACAGCACTATATGACAATCATGGAAAACAGATTTATAATTTGGAAGTGCGTATGAATTGTGCGGTTATAACAATTTTTGTGATGATAGGGATATTTGTTATCATTGGATTTGTAATAGTTTCTGCTTATTATCAGGAAAAGAAATATCAAATTTATATTAAAAAGCTTTTTGGATTTGGTCTGATACAAAGAATCAATAAATTTTTAGCAGTATTGTGTTTGTTTGATATAATTATATTAGGTGTTGTAAAATTATATCAAGATAGTATGCTTGTCTTAGTTTTTGGCGGTTTTATTGTATTGACAGACTTGACTATGATATTGATAGAGGCAAAACGATTAGACGAAAAAAATTTTAATATTATTATAAAGGGGGAGCATTGATGATTAAGGTTAGTAAACTATCAAAAAAATTTGGCCAACGAGAAATTTTTAATAATATTTCTTTTTCTATTGAAGAAGGAGAATTTGTAGCGATTACTGGAGAAAGTGGAAAAGGCAAAACGACACTTTTAAATTTGATTAGTTTATTGGATCAAAACTATAAAGGACGAATTGAGATTGATGGGAAGGCTATTTTTTCTATTAGGGAGATACAGATGATGCAGCGATATAAGTTTGCATACCTTTTTCAGAACTATGCATTAGTTGAAAACGAAACGGTGCGGCAGAATTTGCAGATTGCTTTAAAATATCGAAAGGATGCTAATCCAAATAATAGTATAAAGAAGGTACTCAAAATTGTAGGGCTAGAGGGAGTTGAAAATTATAAGATTTACGAGTTAAGTGGGGGAGAGCAGCAGAGAGTTGCATTGGCAAGGGCATATTTAAAGAAACCAAAGTATGTTTTTGCAGATGAACCGACAGGAAATTTGGATAAACATAATAGAGATATTGTGTTTGGGCTTTTGAGGAAAATGAATCAGTTTGGCACTACAATAATATTCGTGACACATGATATGGAATTATCTCAAAGCGTTGAAAGAACTATTGAGGTATGATACAGAAAAAGTGAATGTGGTTATAATGACTTTGCTTTTCTTGTACATGAATCGTATTTGTTTTTGGAACAGGGAGGTAAATACATTGTATAGTGGTAACACACAACAGTATGTGGAAGCAATCAAGTTAGCAACAGGGAGCGTGCAATATAAGAATCTCTCGGTAAAACAAACATTTTTTATGAGTGTAAAACAGCTTTATGAATATTATAAAAATATGGATAATGCATGTTACTTAGAGATAGCACTCCTGCATATTCAGGCGTATTTAGAAATGGGATTTCCTTATGATGAAGGAAGAGAAATATTTGACCCTGTGATTGAGGAAACTGGAAGTACGAAGGAGCTTACATTTCCCAATAAATTTTATGTCGCAAAAACAATTAAACTAAATAGGACACAAGTCAGAAGTATGATAAGAAAATGGCCTCCTTCGCCACATCAGACAATGAAGATAGATGAAGTGGTAGATGACATTATCTCAAAAGTGAAAGGAAAAGAAAACGGAATATTTTATTATAAGTGTGCTGCGACGAAGGATATTTATGAATTGGTGATCAGCGAAAAGGAAACATTTTTCCACGATATGCAAAGAGGGATTTTTTATACATTTTTAAGTGTATAAAAAGTTCGGACTAATTTATAATATCAGGCGTGCCTTCAAAGAATAAGACAATCTTAACCACAAATTCATTTTTCTCATTTACACATTTTAATGAACCATTATATTTTTGTACTGCGTCTATTACACTGGGAAATCCCCAACCATGTAGTTCCTTATCCTTTTTTGTGGTTTCTGGATAATAGGTAAATTTTGTATTGTGGTTAGCACATGGATTGGATATTTTAATAAGTAAAAAATAATTTATTTTCCGAATTGTCAAAGATATTTTTCCAGGATTTTCTAGTGCGCTTGCTGCTTCAATTGCATTATCCAATAGGTTCCCCAGTATGGTGCACATGTCATGGGATGAAATATTAGTATTTTGTGGAAACTCTACATTAATTTCAAATGAAATTCCTTTTTCCTTCATTTTTTCAAGTTTGCTGTTAATTATGACATCAATAACATCCATTCCTGTCCAAACGGTTTTTGATAATTTCATAATTGGTGCACTAATATTTTTAATGTATTCTTTTGCCTCGTCTGTATTTCCATCTTCTAACAGTTGATATAAAACATTAAGATGATTGTTCAAATCATGATGTAGCTTTGCATTGCTCATATAAATTGCATTGATTGTTTTGTAGTTTTCTTCCAGTAAGTGATTTCTCATTTCTGAGAAATTAAGTTTCATTTTTTCTTCCCTTGTTGTAATAGTAAAGTAAAAAATAAAGGATAGAAGGGCTAAAAAAATAATAAAACTCAACCATAAACTTGATATAGTGTAGGAAAATGCTTTAAAAGTTTGGTTTACTAAAAAAACAAATCCCACAAGTCCCACACATGAAATTGCAAGAACGGTATAGGAGTCACCTATTTTTATTGAAAATTTAACAAAATATTTTTTTACTAAAAAGTATAACATAATCCAAAAGAATTTAACAACAATAATGACTATTGTACGTAAAAATCCCATTGTTGAAAGTATGATAGATAAAGTTTCGCGCCCATTCCCAAACTCTGAAAATAATGTAAGCACTAAAAAATCAAAACAACTTAAACATAACAAATAAAAACTTCCTAATGAAAAAATTACAACGAAATTGACGTTGTACAAAAAGACAGATGAGATACTTATATACAATACAAAAATTAACATAGTAAAATAGGAAAACAAGGAGATATGGTTGCACATCCATATAATAAATGCACCAATAATTGCCAGACCTAAATCAATATGGTTGTTTTGAGCATAGCGGTACTTATAAAGGATATCTCTATATATTTTATATAAGACAAATATTTCAATAAAACATGCGATTATTTCAACAAATTCAAATATTATATTCATTTCAAATTCCCCTTAGTTGTTGATAAATAATTAAGTTATACAAATTTTTTTAAAATAATACGAAAAATTTAATTTATAATAAATTATTAATATTAGTGAAAACTTATCAGACCTATATTCAATGTTTTTAAATGCATAAAGATGTCAGAAAAACTCTGACATCTTTGCAATTTACTTTAAAATTTCTGGAAGTTTAGGCTGGTATGTTCCACATATAGATACACAATTTGCGCCCATAATTGCACATAATTTAATGATCTTTGCAAGTAAAAGCATGTTCGTTTTTCCCCTTTCTCTTAAATTTTATAAATATTGGCTCATCGGCAATAAACATAAAAAATGCTATTAGACAAATACTTAATACAGCCATACAAAACAGTTCTTTTCTGCTATAAGATAATAAAAATATCCACAAAGTTTCAAAACACAAAATAATTTTTGTAATTTTTTTACTGCGTATTTTCTTATATGGATTAATTGGCTGTGCTGGATTTATTACAGGCGCTTTTAACATAATGAAGATATACGATATTAGCAATAAACAATACCAATAACGAGTTATAATACACGACCATAGCAAATTTTTTATAATTAAGATGAGAAGGTAAGTTAAGTTACTTAAGATAAAACATCGACTATATGTGTCAGCATGATATCCCCCTGTAAACAATCTCAAGGGAACAAATGTGATAAGGAACACCAAACCTGATATGGGACTCGATAATATAGCAGAAATAACTATGATGGAAACAAAAAAAATAATTGTAGATATTATTAGTTCGAAACCATATGTATACACATCTTGTTCTTGCTTATCTTCTTTTATCTTTTGTAATAGAAATTTTGATAGTTGAACAGAAACTTTATTTAACATATTAATAACCATGCCTTTCTCTTAGCCTGCAAACTTTGGGTTGCGGGCACAAAGTTGTGTGCAAAAAATTTATTTTTCACACTGCTTGTAATACATATTATCAAAATTACTGTGGGAGATCTACAATTTGTCCGTGAATTCCTATATTTTTGTCCACGAATTACAAATTCAAATATTTTTTATGAAATTTATGAATATGGTGAAAAAAATAGTGATTTTGTAGTTGGTTGTGATATACTATTATAATAATTTACAGTTTTAGGAGGAGAGAAAATTGTTATATATTGCAATTTGCGATGATGATGAAAAAATAGTGAAAACATTTGAAAGTAAGGTTATCATGTTTCTTAAAAAAAATAATATTGTTGCAGAAATAAAAACATATACACAAAGCAAATTATTACAATATGATATTCAAGAAGGAAAATTTTTTGATTTGGTTTTGTGCGATATAGAAATGCCAGATATTGATGGAATGAGATTATCGGCTTATATTAGAAGACATCTTCCAAATACATTAATCATACTTATTACATCGCATTTAAAGTATGCGATAGATGCTTTTGAGCTATCAATATTCAGATATATTCCTAAGAATTCATTAGATATAAGGCTTGAACATGCATTGAAGGATGCTGTTAATATGATTCAGTTACAAGCAGATCAATACTATACAATAAAAATGCCAAGCCGAATAGAAAAAATTCAATATCATAGAATACTATATATTCAGCGGGAAGGGAAAAATGCAGTCATTGTATTAATGGATGGAACTTCGACAAAAGTAAGAAAAAGTTTAAGTCAGGTATATAATGAGTTAAACTCAAAAGATTTTCTTTATGTTGATCGTGGTGACATTGTGAACTTAAGCCATATTGTAAGGATTAAAGAAGGCATTGTAGAATTGGAAGGAGGAATCAGGATTCCAGCTAGTCATGCAAAGTTGGAGTATATTAAAGAAAGGTTAAATGATTTTTGGGGAGAACAAATATAGGAAATAGACAGGACCTTTTTCGATTTGCTTTGCCCCTGAGAATTAATGAATATACAGCATTAAATTCCTTTGGCTTAGGATTTATTTTGCAGTTGTAAGCAGTGAAATCCTGAGCCAAAGGAATTTTATATAATTCTTTCAATAATCTAAGTCTCTTTCCAGTGGCAAACAAGAAAAACGTAATAATTGACATCATAATTTTCACAAGATAAAATAAAGATAGTTTGAAAAATAATTTGTGACAAAAATGGCATATAAATATTTGCTTATGAGAGGTGTTTGGAGGGATAAGCATGAATCAAATTGTGTATGTAGAACCAAAGTTGTTGAAGGGAGAAGCATTGCAGAATGCATGTTTTGTTAAGGAGTTGGAGGATCGTTGGGTACTGCAAAGCGCGTTACCGGAAACAGGAAATATTGATGTGTATGAAAAAATGGATAGGAAACAAATATTGCAATTATTCCCGGAATTGGAGGAGCTATTTGAATTGGAGCTAGATAGAAATGTTGTTTTTAGAAAGGGACGCAATAGTGGAAAGTGGTATGACTTTACATAGTGTATTATTGCAAAAAAGATTAGAACGGAAAAGAGGAAGGGAAAATGACAGGATTAATATTAAATGACATTTATTTTGCACTGAACGCAAACACAAGAGAAACCGCTTTTTTTGTTTTTTATGATTCAGAGGAAGGGCTGGAATACAGCGTTGCGTGTTGTTTTCAGGCAAATGAGTTTCAGGAGGAGCGCGTAACGCCCAAACTGGAGTTGGGGATTGTTAGCACATCAGTGCGCCAGATTGAAGATATTGCTGGAATGACATTTGAGGTAAAAAATATGGAGGAGGCATACAATAGAGAGGATTTATTTTATATTTTTGAACATGAGCCATTGTTGAATTATCAGCTTACCATTGTGGAGTTCAAAGAGGACAGGGTACACATTTTGTGCAGTGGAACAGCAGTGAATGATGGTTATGCAGACCCTGTTACAAATGTGACATTTGAGATTGATTGTTGGCTGCCAGTTATCACAGATATAAAAGATTGGGAAAAGTACGGATTATAAAGGAAATGAGAGTTGCTATTTGCGGGTTAGGAATGCGCAGTTTATGCGCATTCCGTAAGAATATAATTCAGAAGTGATGGGCGATTTTTGCGAAGCAAAACTTGAGATATCGCCCCGAATTGTTACTATGAGCGGTTCCTATGCTATGAATCGTAACAAACGAGCTGTGCGTTGTCGTTGACAGGGGCAAAACAGTATGCTAAACTGACTTTTAGAGTGGGGGAAGCTGTCATGTGTATTGAATAGAAAATTGTCTCATAAAGTATTCCCGCTCAGATAATATGCTTTTAAATCAGAAATTTGATAAGGAAGCAGCAGCGTCAGAGGTGATGAGACTTGGACAAATACGAATACAAAGTTCGTTCAGAAGAAATTTCAAATTTGATCGAACAGGAAAAATATACAGAAGCCGTAAAAATAGCAGATACGATTGACTGGAGAAGAGTTAAGAGCGCGTCGATGCTGTTAAAAATTTCGGTATTATATAGAATCAACAGACGAAATGAAGAGGCTAGGGAAGTGTTGATGCTGGCGTATGAACGTTATCCTGCAAACCGTTCTGTTGTGTATTCCCTTTGTGAATTATCAATTGAGTTAGATGATGTTGTGTCAGCGATTGAATATTATAAACAGTTTGTAAAGTTGGCGCCAAAAGACAATGGCGTATTTACGCTTCGATATCGGATATTGGAAGCGCAAGAGGCAAGTCTTGAAGAGCGAATTGAGATTCTTGAAGAGTTAAAAAAGAAGGATTATCAGGAGGAATGGGCATATGAACTTGCCTATTTATATCATAGAGTAGGATTGTCTACAAAATGCGTGGAAGAGTGTGACGACATTATACTCTGGTTTGGAGATGGTCCGTATGTGATGAAAGCAATGGAGCTAAAGGCGGTCCATGTGCCACTTTCCAAATCACAGCAGGAAAAGTATGAGACCATGCTGAATCATGCGTCGGACAATTATAGTGATGATACGGAGACAAATGGAAGTTATACTCAGGAGATGGATTCTGAGGAGGGATATGAAGTCGAAGACACAGAGTATTATCAGGATAATTATGCAGATGAAACATATGAAAGTACAGGGTATGAGCAGGAAAATTATCCGCAGCAATTGTATGATAATAGTGTTGGATATGATTCTCAGAGTTATCAAAATGAAGGATATGCAAACAGTGAATATGATACACAAGGTTATTCCAATGGAGCATATGCAAACAATGAATATGATACACAAAATTATTCCAATGGAGCATATGCAAACACAGAATACAATACACAAGGTTATCCCAATGAAGGATATGAAAACAGTGGATATGATACACAAGGTTATTCCAATGAAGGATATGAAAACAGTGGATATGATACACAAGGTTATTTCAATGAAGGATATGAAAACAGTGGATATGATACACAAGGTTATTCCAATGAAGGATATGAAAACAGTGGATATGATACACAAGGTTATTCTAATGAAACATATGAAAATAATGGATATAATATGCAAGATTATTCCAATGAAGCATATGAAAATAGTGGATATGATGCGCAGGGCTATTCTAATGAGGGGTATGAAAACAGAGGGTATGATAATACACAAGGCTATTTGAATGAAGTATACGAAAACGCGCAATACGATCAGGAAACTTATGCGCGTGAATCGTATAATACAGCCACATTTCCACAGGAGAGCTATTCTGATTATGGACAGAATGATTATGTAGACGATGGTTATGCAAATATAAATTACTCCAATAAAAATAGTTATACTGGTGAATTTTATGTGGAGCAGACTTATGACGAAAATGGGAATTTAATAGAAAATAGAAATGATACCAATCATTGGGAAGATTCTGGACGCGGCAAAGAACCAGATAAGAGCTATCGCAATGGGCTTTATTTGTACCAGAGTAATCCTGCACCTACTGCAAATTCAAGTGATATGAGTCAGTACAACACAATCAATCTTCAAAAAGTGGTTGCGGAGGGTATGAAAGAGGTGCTTGCGGATAATGAAGATGTGTTTGCAGAGGATAGGGAAAAATATAATTCTAGTGAAGATGTCAATAACATTGTTAGGCATACACAGGCATATGCCAATGTGCAAAACAGAGGCGGACAAGAGTCAGAAAGTATGGCATATACAAACAGTATTGCGCAGTTAGTGACAAGTGTATCGGAGGCTGCACCTGCCCCCAATACAGGGGCGATTCGCAAGGTTTATGTGCCGGGAAAAGATGCGCGCTTAATTAAGTCAGATTCTGATATAGAGGAACTACGATACACTACAGAGCAGTCTGTCAATGAAGAGCACAATCGTATGGAGAATAATGAGGAGAATGTGTACCATAATCAAAATTCTTTAGAAGTAAGTGGGGAGTTGGGTGCCCAGATTACAGGTACAATGAATCTGAAAGATGTGTTGGCAGAGTGGGAGCGAAAAAAGACAGAAAATGCGAAGAAGCATCAGGAGGAGATTAAAAAACGTGTTCTGACACAGACTGGTAAAATATTAGCAGATTTTGATAATTCGCTCAAGAGTGGCATATTGGGCGAAATTCAGCGGGAGGAGGAAGCCGCGCAGAAAAGAACGCCTCGCAAGGACAGATTTTTGGAGGCGGATGTAACGGGAGATATTCCGCAGAACCGCGCAAAACAAGTATCGGATGATGCGTTTGATGTGGAGTATAGGACAGAACAGACAAAAGGAAGAAAAGAGGAGTCTTTTGTAAGGGAGGAATATCAACCAGAACTTGAAAACACATTTGAACAGGAGTTAGAAATTGCTGAATCATCGGAGGAAAACAAAGCCAAGGGTGATTCCGCTTACATGTCGCAGACAAATGAGGAGATATGGGAATCCAACGATGGATATGAGACAGAGGGTGATTTGCGCGATAATGATAAATACACGCTAGAACAGGACTTACAAGACAATGCAACGTATTTTCCAGAAGAGGACTTAGAAAATAATACAGTGTATTTGTCAAAAGAGGATTTAGAAGACAATGCAGCGTATTTTCCGGAGGAGAACATACAAAATGGTGAAACGTCAATTTCGGAACAAAATACAGAAGTCAGTGCAGGGTACACACAGGAATTAAATACAGAAGACTATATATTAGAGGATAATATAGAACTGGAAAATGGTTATGTGGAGAAGAGTAATAGCACGGATTTACAGGCGGATGCGCAAGATATAGATGTAGAAGATGGTACCTATTATGAGGAGGACAATAATGAATATCTGTTAGAAGGAGATGATGGCAACCTTGATGGATATCAGGCGAATGAGCGTTTAGATATAGAATCAGACAGTGATGCGTATAATGATATTTATCAGATAGAAGAGAATCCTATCGAAGATGTGACAGAAGACTACAATGACACACACGAAATTTATTCCTATGATGACAGCAATGAGTATATACAGGAATCAAAGGAAGAGATTGAGATAGAATATGCGGATTACGGATATGCAGAAGACGCGAATGGATATACACAAGAGCTGTATCCTGAAGAGACCTATGTTGCTTCAGATAGGAAAGAATATCAACAAAATTATCGGTATGATGAGAGTGAGCTTGATCCAGAGGATGCGGAGAGTATTGCCGAGATGGCAAAAGAGGATGCCCTCAAGACGCAGGAGATTAAGATGAACACAGCGGATCTCAGCTCGCTTTCAGAGAAGATTGTCGCCACGACAAAAAAGGAAGCGCGTGGGGCAAAGCGTGAGGAACTACGCGAATTTACGGCAGAAGAGCAGACACTGTTTGAGAATTTTGCTGTCACTAAAAAGATTAAGAAGCAGATTATTTTTGCTCTGGAAAACATGACACTTACAGCTTACACTGGAAATGTTATTATCACGGGTGACGCGGGGTTAGATACAGTTAGAATGGCAAAAAATCTAATCAAAGAGTACCAAGTATCTGATGAGAGTTTTTCGGGGAGACTTGCGAAGATTACCGGCGAAAAAATCAATCAAAGAAATATCAAAGATATCTTTGAGAAATTGAATAATGGTGGTATTATAATAGAGAAGGCAAATGGTATGAGCGAGGAGAAGCTATATGAGATGGCGCTAAATCTCAATCAGGAAAGTCTTGGAGTTGTAGTCATTATGGAGGACACCAAAAAAGAGATTTCAAAACTTTTGCAGAAGCAAGCGATGATTACAGACTATTTTAATATTAGGATTGATTTGATGGAGATGGATAATAATGCTCTGGTTGCCTACGCTAAAAATTATGCCTTGGCTTTGGAATATTCCATTGATGAGTTAGGTACACTTGCCCTTTACACAAGAATAGCAAATATGCAGAGTGGAAATCATGTGGTGACAAAGGATGAGGTGAGGGACATCATAGATGAGGCAATTTGGAAATCCAGAAAGTCCAAGCTCAAAAATTTTGTGGATGTGCTATTCGCAAGAAGGTATGACAATGAGGACATGATTGTCCTCAAAGAAAGGGATTTTATATAACAGAATGGAGGACATTTTATGAGCAAGGAAGAAACAACAGTGTTTATCTCTGATGCGGACCAGTATGTATTCGGTCAAGGTACACATTATGAGATTTACAAAAAATTAGGTGCACATTTTTGCAAAAAGGGCAAAAAAGATGGTGTGTTCTTTGCAGTGTGGGCGCCGAATGCAAAAGAGGTCTATGTCATTGGAGAGTTCAATGACTGGGATGAAGGTGCATCTCCTATGGAACGTCTTGGTGAGGGTGGAATTTATGCCACATTTATCGAGGATGTAAAAGAAGGTCAGATGTATAAGTATATGTTGGTGCTGCCAGATGGCAGAAGACTATACAAAGCAGATCCATATGGCAATTATGCGGAGATGCGCCCGGGCACAGCGTCCCGCGTATATGATTTGAATCATTTTAAATGGACAGATAAAAAGTGGATGACCGAGCGCGAAAAGAAGGATATGAACAAAGAACCTATGTCAATTTATGAGTGTCATATTGGTTCTTGGATGAAACATCCTGACGGAACAGAAGACGGGTTTTACAATTATCGTGAATTTGCAGACAGAATTGTAGAGTACTTACAGGAGATGCCATATACACATATTGAGCTGATGGGGATTGCAGAGTTTCCATTTGACGGTTCTTGGGGATATCAGGTAACAGGTTACTATGCACCGACATCAAGATATGGAACTCCAGATGATTTCCGTTATCTGATTGATTTGCTGCACAAAAATAATATTGGAATTATTTTAGACTGGGTTCCGGCGCATTTTCCAAGGGATGCACATGGTCTTTGTGAGTTTGACGGTACCTGTCTCTATGAGCATCCAGATAAACGCCTTGGAGAGCATCCAGATTGGGGTACTAAAATATTTAATTACAGCAAAAATGAGGTACGGAATTTCCTGATTGCCAATGCACTGTTCTGGATCCGTGAGTTCCATATTGATGGATTGCGCGTGGATGCGGTGGCGTCAATGCTTTATCTGGATTATGGCAAGCAGGCTGGTCAGTGGGTGCCAAACAAGTACGGCGGACATGAAAATCTTGATGCGATAGAGTTCTTTAAGCATCTAAATTCTGTTATTCACGGTGCGCATCCGGGTGTGATGACCATTGCGGAGGAGTCCACTGCATGGCCGAAAGTTACCGCGGAACCCGAAGACGGTGGTCTTGGATTTTCCTTTAAGTGGAATATGGGTTGGATGCATGATTACTGCGAGTATATGAAACTAGACCCATATTTTAGAAAGGACAATCATTATCGACTGACTTTTGCTATGAGTTACAACAGTTCCGAAAACTATATTCTGCCGCTCTCACATGATGAGGTGGTGCATTTGAAATGCTCTATGGTTAATAAAATGCCGGGCTATGAGATTGATAAGTATGCAAATCTCAGAAACCTTTATACCTTTATGTTTGGGCATGAGGGAAAGAAATTGCTGTTTATGGGACAGGAGTTTGGTCAGGAGCGCGAGTGGAGTGAAGCAAGAGAGCTGGATTGGTTCTTGCTGAAGGAGCCGTTTAACAAGGGTATGCATGATTATATGAGCGAGCTTTTGAACATTTATAAAAAGAATCCTTGTCTCTATGAGATTGACAATGACTGGCTTGGTTTTGAGTGGATGAACGCAGATGATACTGAGCGCAGCATTTACAGCTTTGTCAGGAGAACGAAAGACGGCAAACAGCATATGCTTTTTGTTATTAATATGACGCCTGTAGCATATCCAAAGTTTAAAGTTGGTGTTCCAATGAATACACAGTATAAGTTGCTATTAAACTCTGATGAAAAGAAGTTTGGCGGAAATGGGAATAAGATTGCAAAGACAATCAAAGCTAAGAAAGGATTATGTGACAACAGAGATCAATATATTGGATTCCCGCTACCACCACTCACAGCAGTGATTTTTACTTTCTAAAAAAGAAGGGGATGCTTTTGTGCATCCCTTTTTATGCGCCTGGCACTTGTCAGCGAAGATAAGACTTCCTTACTTGATTATTCGTGTGCTCCATTGAGAGCAATCCCAGATATCGGTGGCGAGATCATTGTAAAATTCAGGTTCGTGGCATACCATAAGAATACTTCCTTTATATGCGGTAAGAGCGCGTCTTAGCTCTGATTTTGCATCTGTATCTAAATGGTTTGTAGGTTCATCTAAGAGTAACACATTCGTGGGTTTGTTGATTAGTTTGCACAACCGAACTTTTGCCTGTTCGCCACCGCTTAAAACTTTTACTTTACTCTCTATATGTTTGGTGGTCAAACCGCATTTTGCAAGGGCAGAGCGTACCTCATACTGTGACAGAGAAGGAAATTCATTCCATATTTCTTCAATGCAGGTGGTTGTGACAGACGGATCCATTTCCTGTTCAAAATATCCAATCTCCAAGTAATCCCCTAATTCGACCCCGCCATTTAAGGGGCAAATCAGTCCCAGAATGCTCTTTAAAAGCGTGGTTTTGCCAATGCCGTTTGCACCTGTCAGTACAATTTTCTGTCCGCGTTCCATTGAGATGTCAAGCGGTTTGGACAGTGCTTCCTCATAGCCAATTACCAGACTTTTGGCTATAAAGACATATCGACCACTGGTTCGTGCTTCCTGAAAATGAAATTCCGGTTTGGGTTTCTCTTGAGCAAGTTCAATCAGCTCCATCTTATCCAGTTTCTTTTGGCGTGACATTGCCATATTTCTAGTAGAGACGCGCGCTTTGTTTCGCGCTACAAAATCCTTTAAGTCTGCAATTTCTTTTTGTTGCCTATTGTAAGCAGCCTCGAGCTGTGCCTTCTTCATGGCGTAGACTTCCTGAAACTTATCGTAATCGCCTACATAGCGTGTCAATTCTGCGTTATCCATGTGATAGATAATATTGATAACGCTGTTTAGAAAAGGAATATCATGTGAGATTAGGATAAATGCATTTTCATATTCCTGTAAATATCGTTTTAGCCATTCAATATGGTTGGCATCAAGATAGTTTGTTGGTTCATCTAAAAGTAGAATGTCTGGCTTTTCCAACAATAGTTTTCCAAGCAGGATTTTTGTTCGTTGTCCACCACTCAAATTTGTGACATCTGTGTCAAGTCCAACCTCCATAATACCAAGTGCCCGCGCAACTTCTTCAACCTTTGCGTCAATCATATAAAAGTCATGTTGGTCTAGCAGTTCTTGTATTGTGCCAAGTTCATCCAGATAGGATTCCAGCTCTGCCTCAGAAGCATCGCCCATTTTATCGCAAATTTCATTCATTTGATTTTCCATTTCATATAGAAAATCAAACGCGGAGGAGAGGACACCTTTGACAGACATTCCTTTCTCTAAGACTGTGTGCTGATCAAGATAGCCTACACGTACATTTTTGGCCCATTCAACCTTACCTTCATCTGGCATGAGCCTCCCTGTGATAACATTCATAAAAGTGGATTTGCCTTCACCGTTAGCACCCACCAGTCCAATATGTTCTCCTTTTAAAAGTCGGAAGGACACATTAGTAAAAATTGTTCTGTCGCCAAAGCCGTGAGAAAGATGTTCAACATTTAAAATACTCATACTTTATCCTCTTTATAGTTTTTCATACAACGAATACCTGAAATATTCCTTTGTGATTTATAGTATTTGTATCATATCATATTTTAGGATATATGGCAAATTAAGACACAGCAGTAGTTCTTAGCTAGTTACTTTTCACAGGACATGAATACGCATAAACTGTACATTCCGTGAGAACACGATTCAGAAATAATGGGCGGTTTTTGCGAAGCAAAACCTTAAATATCACCCTGAATCGTTGCTATGAGCGATTTTCTAAGCCATGAATAGTAATTCTTATCCAATGAATTCATGCTGTAATGGGCTAGTTTATCCGAACGGTTACACTTTTGCAATAGATTTTAAAATTACTTTGTCAGAAAGGTTTTTATTTGATAAGTTTATATGGTATAATAAAAAAGTAACTTTCTAAAACAAATTCGGTTAGTAGAGATAACCGAGTAAAAAGAATGTAATTACATAAGTGGAAAAATTTTATGGAAAAGGAGAAAAATATATGGCAAACAGGTTTGTATTGAATGAGATATCATATCATGGAGCGGGCGCAGTAAAGGAGATTGTACCTGAGGCGAAGGGAAGAGGATTTCACAAGGCATTTGTGTGTTCCGATCCAGATTTGGTAAAGTTTGGTGTAACAAAAAAGGTGCTTGACGTTCTCGAAGGGGAGGGAATGGCATATGAATTGTATTCCGAGATAAAACCAAACCCAACAGTTGAGAATGTGCAGACTGGAGTAGCTGCATACAAGAAATCTGGTGCGGACTATCTGATTGCGATTGGCGGTGGTTCTTCTATGGATACAGCCAAAGCAATCGGTATTATTATTAACAATCCAGAGTTTGAGGATGTTGTGAGCCTTGAGGGTGTGGCGCCTACCAAAAATAAGTCTGTGCCTATTTTTGCAGTGCCAACCACAGCAGGAACAGCGGCGGAAGTAACTATCAATTATGTTATTACAGACGTGTCAAAGAACCGCAAAATGGTTTGTGTGGACCCAAAAGATATTCCTGTGGTAGCATTTGTAGACCCAGAGATGATGGCGACAATGCCAAAAGGACTGACAGCAGCAACTGGTATGGATGCACTTACACACGCTATAGAAGGCTACATTACAGCTGGAGCATGGGAGCTGTCTGATATGTTTCACTTGAAGGCAATTGAAATTATAGCGCGCTCTTTAAGAGGTGCAGTTGACAATACTCCGGAAGGAAGAGCTGATATGGCACTTGGGCAGTATGTTGCAGGCATGGGATTCTCCAATGTAGGACTTGGCATTGTGCATTCTATGGCACATCCACTGGGCGCACTATATGACACCCCACATGGTGTTGCCAACGCAATTATTCTCCCTACAGTTATGGAATATAATGCGGAGGCAACGGGAGAGAAGTACCGTGAGATTGCAAGGGCAATGGGCGTACAAGGTGTGGATAATATGTCACAAGAAGAGTATCGCAAGGCGGCAGTTGATGCAGTAAAGAAATTGTCACAAGACGTTGGAATCCCAGTAGATTTAAAGGAGATTGTTAAGAGAGAAGACATTCCATTCCTTGCACAGTCCGCTTATGATGATGCGTGCAGACCGGGGAACCCGAAGGAAACGAGTGTTGAAGATATCACAAAGCTGTATGAATCATTGATTTAAAGATAGTTTCTTGACTGTATGATATGTCAATATAGCATTTTAAGATTCACAAAAGTTTAAAATATCTTTTGATTTCAACATTATTAATGTATATAAAAAAACGACTGCAGATGTAGTCGTTTTTTTATATGTATGGGTGTCCCCAAAATACGGGAATACAAATTATTGAATGTTGTGATAGCGTATAAAGTGATTTTGTGCAATTTCATATTTCCAGATATAATTTGGTTTTTTGTTTAGATACATACTTCGGAAACTAACAACAAAATCGCCTACCAACAGAATAAAAAAACCTACAGCTAAAATATGTAATGTGGTCTTTGGAAGTTGCTGTACCTTATTTAAAATAGGTTCCATTAAATATTCCATAAAAAATTCAATAATGCCTGCAAATCCCATGCTGGTAGGAAGTGAAGTGTATTTTGTAAGATGGAAAGGCAGTTTTTCATAATTCCAGTATGTAATCTCGCAAAAATATTCTACCGTTTTTCCAAGAAGAATTTCTCCAATGCTCACAAGAACGATCATTAGAAGAAAATATGCTAGATAGACTATGTATTTACTTGCGAGTTTTCGCTTTCGCCATTTTTTAGGTGTTCCCAAAATCAGATAGATGCCTACAACTGTGAGACCATATCCCAACAAGAAGGGCAGGTACATATTTCTGTTGTTGATGTATTGTTGTGTAATAGCAAGCCATATATTTTCAACACAATATCCCAGAAAGGAAATAATTGTGACAGTCAATAGGTATGCTGCAGCAGTGTATTTCATAAAATTCCTCCATTCTTGCCAAAGTCTGCAAACTTGTACTTACGCCTAAATTTGCTGTGTGAAAAATTTAATTTTGACACAATGCATCTTTCAATCTGTGAATTATTTAATGCATAATTCTACCATAAACGTTATAAACATACCATTAAAAATATCTTAAGAATTGCTATTCAATAATGCTTTCAATAAAATCGTAATGTTCTGTAATTGCATGAATCCCTTCTACTGTGTGTAATGTAAGACAGGATAAAATGCGCGCATGATACGATAAAAGTTGTTCCCACGCATCAGAAGAGAGATAGGGCTGCTGTGCTTGGATAGTGTGCTCAAACAGTTGGGATAATGTTTCATTTAACAAAACAAATATTCGGTTTTCGGAAAATTGAATCAATGTGTCATGAAATTGTTTGTCCACCTTTGCGCGTTCTTTTGGATTACTGTTTTTAAGTGCCTCAAAACAGCGGGAAAGTTCTTGAATTTGTGTGTCTTGTATCCGTTTTACAGCGAGCAGATAGGCGCTAATCTCAATGCTGCGGCGAAGCTGAATGACTTCTAGGTTGCTGCATGCATTCATAAAAAGCAACAGAGAAAGAGTACTTCCAAGGCTTTGGCTAACATGATTTACAAGAAAGCTTCCCTGTCCGTGCCGACTTTCAACAACACCCATATTTTCTAGGCTGCGAAGGGCTTCGCGGATAGAATTTCTGCTCAGTCCAAGAATGGTTGATAGTTGTCGCTCTGATGGCAGCTTTCCGCCGAAGGACATTTTATTCTGTTGGATAAGCATCTGAATATATTCTATTACGATATAGTACGCTTTTGTTTCGCTCATTGGGGTAAAATCCTCCATGTACAGTTTTCAGCTTTTTTACATTAGATTTGCAAATACAGAAGCGCCAATAACGGTTAAAAGCCCAGCGACGGCGATTGCAAGACTGCTCATTGCGCCCTCAATTTTTCCAAGCTCCATCGCTTTTGCAGTGCCAATTGCATGCGAGGCAGTGCCCAAAGCCAATCCTTTGGCAATAGGTTCCTCGATGCGAAAGATTTTACAGACAAATTCTGCAATAACATTTCCAAGAATGCCGGTTACAATAATAACAGCGACAGTGATTGTCTGTATGCCGCCAAGTTCCTCCGAAATTCCCATTCCAATTGCAGTAGTGATGGATTTGGGTAGCAATGTCACATATTGTTCATGGTTCAGTGAAAATAATTTTGCCAACAAAAATACGCTGATAAGGCTGGAAAGGACTCCGGCGGTAATACCACCAGCCACAGCTTTTAGATTTCTTTTTAACAATTCAAGCTGTTCGTAGAGAGGAACAGCAAGACAGACCGTTGCAGGGGTTAGCAAATAGCTAATGTATTTCGCACCTTCCTGATAGTGCTGATACTCCACTTTCAAAAGCAACAAAACTGCCATCACACAGACAGTTGCAATCAAGAGCGGATTTAGAACAGCCAGTTTAAATTTCTTTTTAATGAGCAGTCCTGCCTCATATGCGGCAAGGCTGAGTATGGCACCAAAAAAAATAAAATCTGCAAAAAATGCATTCATTTCTTCTTTCCCTCTTTTCCTTTCCGAATCATAAACTGTGTAACCTGCCCTGTTACGCCCATAACAATAACTGTTGTTAGAATTGTAATTATGACAACAGGCACAAAGATTGGCTGTAGTGCAGACCATGATTCCAAAAGTCCCACAGCGGCAGGAATAAACATCACTGGCATAATTTCAATTAAAAAGTCAGCGGTTTCTTTAACTTGTTCTAGGCGAAGGACGCCAAAACAGAGAGCAAGTAGCATAAGAATTAGCCCATAGACACTTGCAGGAATTGGAAGTGGTACTATAATGTGCAATAGCTCGCCAAGGAACGAGACAAACAGAATAATAGTAAATTGTTTTAAATAGTTCATTTTTTCATCTCCTAACTGGTAGTACCAGTTTATCATAATCCATATGTAAAGCAGTGTCAATAGAAGGATGAAAAGTATAAGAAAATTCGTTACTGTTCAGTCTAGGACTTTGTACTTACTGCAAATTATGGCTTTATAAGTTGCGTAAAAGTACGTAGTGGCAGAAATGCGTTAAGCCAAGGGATGTCGCTTTGACACAACGAAGTGGTTTTGCATGGCTTAATGTCTGTAATAGAAGGCTGAAGATTGAACACTACAAAAATTTTTACCGTTTTGAAACTATTTGATAGGCAGGTGGGTCTAATGATTAAATAGGTGATAAAGGAGGTGAAGAGATTGCGCATGTTTGTAAATAGGAGAAATGAGACCAATAGAGTTTTGATTGAGCAAATCCTTCTACAAAAGTATGACCAATATTATCGTCTTGCATACAGTTATACTCACAATGAAGCAGATGCATATGACATTGTACAAAATGGGTCATACAAGGCTCTGCGTGGGAGTAATACACTGAAAAATCCTGCGTATGCGCAGACGTGGGTATATCGCATTATGCTAAATGAGTGTTTTCGCTTACTCAAACAACCACAGCATTGTTCCTATGACCATATTCAGAATGAAATAGAAAAGGAATTGCTGTCTATTCATAACAATGATAACAGTTTAGAGATTGATTTGCAAAGAGCAATAGACGCTTTGCCAGAACAGGATAAGGCAGTTGTGATACTACGTTTCTTTGAGGATATGAAATTTGAGGAAATTGCAGATATTCTTGAGGAAAATATAAATACCATCAAAAGCAGATTATATCGAAGCTTAAAGAAACTGCAGTGCACACTGAAAGAGGACACATAACATTGACTGTGGATTTTTCCTTTATAAGAAATGATAACAATATAAAATACTACAATAAAAATTAAAGGTTTTATAAGATGGTGTGGTACATGTTTTTGGAAGAATTTGTGAGAGTGTTTTGGAGTAGTATGATAAAGGAGGTTTATTATGAATGACAGAGAGTATGATTCAGACCTGCAAAATGCATTGCAAAAACTGAAAATAAAATATTTCAGTCAGCAGATGACAGAAGCTCAAGTAGCGCAGTTGCATCAAAAAATAGAGGAGGTTAAAAAAATGGAACAAAATAGACAAGGAAAAAATCAAATAGTAAAGTTTGCAGCGATGGCTGCCGCCGCAGTGATAGGAATTTTTATCGTTTTACCGAACACATCAGGAACAATTGCACACGCAATGGAACAGATACCAGTGATTGGCCAGCTTGTAAAAGTAGTAACGTTTCGCAATTATGAATATGAAACAGAACGCAATATGGCAGAAATTGAAGTGCCAGAGATTCAGCCAGATGAAAAGATGGATGGACAGCCGCAGGACAGCACGGTGAAAGAGAATTTAGATCGCACAACAGCAGAAATCAACGCGGAGATTCAATCCATTACAGACAATCTAATCAAAGAGTTTGAGACGAATCTGAAAGAGGAACAAGGGTATCAGGATGTGATTGTGAAAAGTGAAGTGCTTATGACTACGCCAGAGTATTTTACACTGAAACTTATTTGTTATCAAGGGGCTGGCAGCGGTTATGAGTGGAATTATTTTTATACGATTGATTTGACAACTGGGGAGCGGTTACAGATAAAAGACATCTTTAAGGAAGGAGAAGATTATATCACGCCAATTAGCGACGAAATTAAACGCCAGATGCAAGAGCAGATGGATTCGGATGAAAATGTTTATTATTGGCTAAATGATGAGATTGAGGAGTGGAATTTTAAGGCGATTACAGATGAAACTTCTTTCTATTTAAATGAAAATGGCAATGTGGTGATTGCGTTTAATGAGGGAGACGTGGCACCAATGTATATGGGAACAGTAGAGTTTGAAATACCAGCAGAAGTGACAAAAGAGATTCGGAAGTGACGTAAAAGCTTAGTCGTTGACTTTTTGTTATAAGCATCAAGCCATGCACAATCGTTTTGCAATGGCTTGATGCATTTTTGTTATTACGCAATCTTAATAGACCGCCAGCACTTCACTATTCCAAACCAAAGACCAAAAGATAAGCATTATGGAATCTCATTTTAACAGATAATGGGGTGTACTATATCTTTTGTGAAGGTGCGGACAAGGAAGATAAACCACAAGTATCTGTTTTGGTTGGAAGCATTCAGTTTGTTGTAGTGCGAAAAAATAGCTAGTACAGTATTGCGGAAATAGAATACAGCACTGTTATTTGTGCAATACTGTACTAGGCATCTATCGGACTGTTTGACAATAAGGAAACACTTGTTGAAAGCGGACACGTCACCTCGGACATGGAGGATAGTATAATTTGACACAAGCGGATAAATATTATATATTAAATCCTATAACAAACTTGCAAAAGGTTGGGAGGTATAGAAGTATGGAGGAAAGAGAAAAAATAATACGTCTATGGTTTGATATGTGGTTATGTCAAGAGGATTTAGGAATAGATGATATTTTTACAGATAATGTTATTTATACTGAAAGTTGGTGTCCCAAATACGAAAATCGAAAAACAGTGAAGCATTGGTTCAAAGAGTGGAATATGCGGGGAAAAGTTCTTGTGTGGGAAATCAAACAATTTTTTCATAAAGACCATCAAACTGTTGTGGAATGGTATTTTAAAGATGAAATGAACAATGGCTGTATAGAGGAATTTGACGGAGTATCACTTATTGAGTGGACAAGCAATAATAAAATAAAATCTTTAAAGGAATTTGGCTGCAATCTAAATAATTACAATCCATATCAAAACAGTGATATACCACAGTTTAAGGCTGAAAAAGTTAATTGGTTTTAACTAAGGCATCAAGAAAAGGGTTCCTATTGTTGCGCCCATTTTTGGCATTTTGAAAAATCGCCAGTATTATATTGTGTAAAGGGGATAGAAATAACAACCTGTTGTAACAGTTCAGATACCTTCACTGTTACAGGCAAAAATTCATACAAAATCGCCTTTGGCGATGAATTTTTGCTTGCAGCCACCACGCTTTCCTACGGTATTTGCAGCACAGTGCAAATACCTGCTTGAACTGTTACAACCTGTTACATAATAACAAAAAAACTTACAAAAAGTACTTGCAAAAAGTAGTATCTTGTAGTATTATAACAATATCGAAGGAAAAATCTGGATTAAACTTCTATTAATAGAAACATTTATGTATTGAAATAGTAATAAGTACAGGTTTTTTCTTTTAGTGCAAGTTTTGTTTAATCAAGTAAAAAGTATAGGTAGTAAAACAATAAAACTATAGACAAAAGGAAAGGATAAAACAAATATGGTAGTATACGAAATTACAATAAAGATAGTTCTCTCGCAAGAAATTCCTGTGTCTTCAGCGAGTGAAACATTAGCGCGATATATAGATAGTTATTTAGTAAAGGATACACAGTTTGAAGTACTACATAAAAAAAATACGATCAAAGGATACTGTTTTGATATGCCGTCTAAGATTGAAAAAGGAATGAAAGTATATAAGAGCGATGAAATCTATCAGTTTCGTATTAGAACTGTAAATCAAGAATTAATGTCCTATTTAATGGAAGGTATTGCAGACCACAAGACAAATGCTGTGAAGGGATTATCAAGAACTGTCAAGCAAATACCACACAAACCAATTGCATCTGTATACACATTGACCCCGTGTGTAATCAGGACTGCCGACAATAAAGGTTATTGGAGAGATTGTATGAGTTTTGAAGAATTTGAGCGGGAACTCTGTGCAAGTTTAATTCACCAATATGAACGTTATACTGGTGAGGAAGTGGAAAAAAACGTTGCACTCTATGACCAGATTGAATTAAAGAGCAAGTGCGCCATTGGCGTAACATACAAGGGGATCACGATGTTAGCGGACAAGCTTGCTATGCAGGTATCTGACAATGAGACTGCACAGAAAGTTTTGTATTTTACATTGGCAAATTCGATTGGCTGCATGGGCTCAAGAGGAATGGGCTTCCTTGCGTATCGGTTTGTAAATTGATAAACATTAAAAAACTATTATTTAAGAATGGAGGGATTGTGTGTTATATGATGCAATAAAAGTTTTTGAAAAAAAGCGAAATGCGGTAGCGGAACGTTTTTTTTCAGAGGAAGCAACTGCGCTAGAGTGCAGAACAAAGTTGTTGGTTGACAATTATATTCCAAAAGATGGGACTTATATTTTAATTACAATGGATGCAGATTTTCGATTGGAAGCACCTTTGGAAATTAAGTATGACCAAAAAAATGATGTGTTGAAGGGAAGTACAGAACCTTGTTTTAACTATGTGCGTTATCTGGATTACAACAGCAAATTAATTGAGATGAATAAGCCCATTGATACAAAAAAGGTAATTCATTCCAATCAGATATATGCTTTTTTTATAAAGAAGGAAAGTATAGTTGAAAAAAAGTTGACAGTAGATGTTGTTGATGGGTATTATAACACATTGTCTGCACCTGAAACCAAGTATAAAGGCAAGGGAAAGAAATTGTATCAGCAGACAGCAGAAGAACTTGGAGAACCAGATTATGAAACATTAGAGAAAATACGTGCATGGATTCAAGATTGGATTGCAAATCCTGAGAAGTTACCAATTGATGTTACTGGCAAAGATTATCTAAAACTGTTTTTTGTCTATTTAGATAAAAAACGTACCAAAGAACTATTTGAACAAGAGAATCAAAGATATGTCATTCCTAATATATACAATAACAATGATTATAATATTGAAGTAAATGATACTATTTTAGGAATGCCAAGCAACAATTTGGGACTGAATGCCAAAAAGCCATTTCTGGAAAATAAACAGCGAAAAACACCAGCGCCATATCTACTTGATAGGGAACAAGTTCTGTTACAAAGTCAGTTCTTTGATTATCTATGGGGACATGCCTGCAAGGGAAATGTAAATGTGTATATTGATTTGGACGAGGAAGAATTTTATGCAATTCGAGATAGAGATGAAAATATTCCTCTGATAAAAAATGGTTTGTTTCTTCGGATTAAAAAGGGAAAAGAAGTTGAGATATTGGATTGGGATATTGTGATGGACGTTAGCCCAAATCTAACACCAATTTTTGATTTTAAGCCGATTGTCAAGGGGCAAATAGAAGGGAAAAACTATGGCAAATGCGATAGAACAGCCCAGTTGTCCGCGGTGATTGACGAAGTGTTTTTTGACAAATATTTAGGCTTTAACTATTTTACAGAGGCGCAGGATTTACCACAAATGGATAGCAAGCTAAAATATATTTTGCTTACCTATCGCAGCAGAATCTTTTCATGGCTGTATAAAACACCACAGTGCGATATGAAAGCGATTTTATCCGAAATGGCACTAAAACTAATCAGCAATAAAATTGCAAATGGGTATTATGGCCGTGCGCGTGAGCAGCTAAATTTGCTGCTTTCTTTAGAGGATTATTTGAATGGCAATCAAGAGAAGGAGGAGCTTATGAAGATTGTGCAAGATAATTTTAAAAAACATATTGATTCAAAGGAGGAATGGAATTTTAATGACGAAGAGTATTACTATGCAGTGGGGCAGTTAATTTATTATTTTCTGTCAAAATCCAAGTCTGCCAAGAAGCCTTTTTCAATGGCAAATCAGTTTTTAAATGCAGAAAATGACGTGCTTATCAAGGACAAAATTTGCCAGATGTTTAAGCGCTATGACCACGCGATAGATTTGGAAAAAGACAGCAGGGCAAAAAATGTGATTCACCATGTTTTAATGTATGAACCAACATGCAAAAAAGTAATGCAGCGGGAATTGATTGCAGGATTGACAGCAGACAGCGCATTTTATGTAAAAAAAGAAGAATAAAATGGTTTTTGCTGAAAGGTATTGAAAAATAGTATAGATTTTATAAGTCTATCAACAGGAAATGGAGGAAAGTAAAAATGATGAGACAAAGAGTGTATGGTGTGATGGGCATTTCGTCAATTATGGCAAATTGGAATGCTGATTTTAGCGGGTATCCCAAGACAACTTCTAAGGGGGAAACCTTTGGAAGCGACAAGGCATTTAAGTATCCAATGAAAAAGATGTGGGATGAAAATGGGGAAAAGGTTTTGTACATCAAATCTATAACAACAGTTCCGGACAAAAAGAACGGAGGAGTCAATGTTGTCCCCCAAACATTGTTGCAGCGTTATAAACAACTTTTTAATTCGGAGGATGTGGCAGATGCAAAGAAGGTTCTGGAAAACTTGTTTAATGCAGTTGATGTCAAAAATTTTGGCGCTACTTTTGCAGAGAAAGGTTGTAATATTGCCATAACGGGTGCTGTGCAGTTTGGTCAGGGTTTTAATAAATACACGGATAGTATGCCGCAGGAACAGCAAATTCTCTCACCATTTCGGGATGCAAAAGCATCAGAGAAGAACAAAGATGGGGAGGAAGCGAAAAATTCATCTCTTGGCACAAAGATTGTGAGTGATGAGGCACATTATTTTTATCCGTTTGTCATCAATCCCAAGACGTACAAAGAGTATATTGAATTGGGAGTTACACAGGGATATACACAGGAAGATTATCAGAAATTTAAGGAGACTGCGTTGTGTGCAGCGACCTCCTTTGCAACCAATGCAAAGGCAGGCTGTGAGAATGAATTTGGGCTGTTTGTTGAGACACAGGAAGATGTATATTTACCCGACCTTACCACATATATTCAGTTTGAACATAATGATAACGAAAAGAATATTATTCGGGTTCAGTGTGGGGATTTATTACAAGAGTTTGCCACAAAAATTAATGCGGTAGAAATTTATTATAATCCGTTTACAACAAAGTTAGAAACGGATATTTCAAATGTAAAAATGTATCATATTTTTACGCGAAAGGAATTGTAGAATTGTATGGAAATTTTGAAATTTACTTTGTCTGGAAAACAGGCAATGTTCAAAAAGCCAGAGGTTAACGCAATCTACTATTACACCTATGGACAGATTCATAAGCCTGCGCTTCTAGGAATGTTTGGTGCCATTTTGGGATACGGAGGATACAATCAGATGAAAAAATCGGACAAGTATCCAGCATATTATCAAAAGTTAAAACCGCTGCAAATTAGCATTCTGCCCAATGCACAAAAGGGATATTTTGCAAAAAAAATTGTGCATTTTAACAATTCTGTTGGCTATGCGTCAAGGGAACAAGGAGGCAATCTAATTGTGAAGGAACAATGGCTGGAGTATCCATCGTGGGATATTTTTGTACTGCTAGATTGTGACGAGGCAAACAAATTGGCAGACAGTATTATAGGACGAAAGTGTGTCTATATTCCATATCTGGGGAAAAATGATCATCTGGCAGATATAACACAAGTGTCAGTTCTTGAGGGAAGTGTCCAAGAAAATGCGGAACAGTTGAATTGTCTTTTTCCAAAATATATGGCAGAGATAGATACAGCTTTATTTGATGATGGCTTTAAATATGAAGAAGCACTTCCTATTGGACTTGACGAACAGACACATCAATATCAATTGCAACGATTTGTCTATACGAATATGATTCTCTGCGATATAAAGAATACGGTCTGGGAAGTAGATGAAAAACAGATTGTGTTTTATTAAGGAATTGTGTACATAAAACAGATAAAATAGGATAAAAAAATGAAACTTACAGAAATATTAGATTTAACGTTACCAGTGTATGCACACAAAGATTCCAAGGTGGAGACGCAAAAGGAAACATTGCAGGAACATACAGATCGCTGTGAAAAGTATTTTATGCGCTTGTTAGATAAAGAAAAAATGCGTGCGGCATTTGACGCAATAGAGCCTGTTCTAACAGGCGATACAGATAAAAAGTATACAGATTGGTTTTGGCAATCCATGAAAGATGTGATTTTATTTCATGATACTGGAAAAATAAACCCTGTATTTCAACAAGAAGCAATGGAAAATAAAGCATTTGACAAGATAATAATACCTGGGTTGTATGAGAAAAATCATTCTGCACTTTCGGCATATATTTATTTGGATTATCATATTGCACAATTAGAGCAGATGTGCGAAAAAATAACAATCAATAGAGATATTTTAATAAAACTTTATGAAATTCTATGTATTAATGCATATCTAATTATGAAACACCACTCTAATTTATCTAATTTTGATGAGTTTGTTGCTGCGATTCAGCCAGATGGCAAACTAAATAATATAGATATACAGATGATACAGCAGTGCTATTGTAAGATTTATAAGGGCAAGTATTCCAAACGGTCTGTTAAAAGTTATGTAGGGGTTCTGCGCAAGGCAAAAAAGGATTCAGAGGAACGCGGGTTTGCAAAATTTTCTTATGTTAGATTAATGTTTTCTTTGCTGACAGCATGTGATTACTATGCGACAAATGAATATATGACAGGGACAGAGATAACAGCGTTTGGCTCTGTAAAAGAGTTGACGAATCTGAGAGAGACATTTGAAAAAACAAAAAGAATGCAAGAAATCAGAGCATTTTGTCCGGAAACTGCAATAGATAATGGCAAGGATATTAACTATCTAAGAACAATGCTTTTTTATGAGGCAGAGCGAACTATCGTAAAAAATCATCAGGAAGATATTTTTTATTTGGAAGCGCCAACAGGTTGCGGAAAGAGCAATACTGGCTTGAATTGTAGTTTTCACCTCGCTGAGAATGACATGAGCAAAATTATTTATGTCTATCCTTTCAATAATCTGGTAGAGCAAAATAAAGCTAGTCTGGAGGAACTATTTGCGGGAGAGAATCTTTTAAATAGAGTTGCAATTGTCAATTCTGTAACGCCAATTAAGCGCGATGAAAAAATGGCGGAAAATCCCGAGGAGTTTGAAGAAAATTGGACTGAGTGCAATTGGAGCAAGTCCTTGCTGGACAGACAGTTTTTAAACTATCCAATTTTATTGACAACGCATGTAAGTCTGTTTCAAACGATGTTTGGAACAGAACGGGAAGCCGTGTTTGGATTTCATCAACTGGTAGGCAGCGTGATTGTGTTAGACGAGATTCAAAGTTACAAGAATGCTATCTGGACAGAAATTATGATGTTCTTACAGCATTATTGCAAATATTTGCAATGTAAAGTGTTGATTATGTCTGCTACACTGCCAAATCTTACCGTTTTAACTGGAAAAAGTGCGGGTGTCAAACATTTAATTGAAAATCGAGTATTTTATTTTTGTGATAAAAGATTTCAAAAACGCGTTCAGATTTCTTATGAATTGTTAAATGACCAGAATTTTAATGAAGATGCATTGTATTTCCATATCAAAGAGCAGGCAAAGACAAGAAAAAAGATTTTGGTCGAGTTCATTCAAAAGAAAATGGCATACCAATTTTTTGAAAGATTGGCATTCGACACAGAAATTGAGGCTGTGGTGGACCGCATGACTGGAGATGATAATTCTGTTGACCGAGAAAAAATATTAAGACGTATTAAAACAGAAGATTTTTCGCAAAGTGGGTATATCTTGGTTGCGACGCAAGTAGTGGAAGCTGGAATCGATATTGATATGGATATTGGATACAAGGATATTAGCACATTGGACAGCGAAGAACAGTTTATGGGAAGAATTAACAGAAATGCGCGCCGAGATGGTATTGTATACTATTTTGATCTGTATTCTGCAAAGCGCATTTATGGTGAAAATGATTACCGAATCAGTGAACAATTTACATTAAAAAATAGGAGTATGCAACAGCTTTTATTAGAAAAGAACTTTCAAGAATATTATAAACAGGTTATGCAAGTTATTCAGAACAACCGAAATAATGCCTCCAATTTTGTTGGAATTGAAACCTTTGTAGGGGAAGTTGGTTCCTTAAATTTTCGGAAAGTTATGGAAAGAATGCAGTTGATAGAGAAGGACCAGTGGAGAATGTCTGTTTTTCTGGCACGGACTATCACCCTCACAGATGGAGAAGTTATTGATGGCAGGGAACTGTGGAATCAGTACAAACAAATGCTTACGAATCCGCCAAAAGACTATGCACAATTTCGCGTTCAATTGTCCGAGATTAGCAGCAAACTAAATCTTTTTATCTATCAGATAAAGAAAAACTCAGATATTGTTTATACAGATAGAATCGGTGAAATTTACTATATAGAGCATGGAGAAGATTTTTTTGTCGATGGCAGGCTGGATAAAAAGAGACTTGAAGAAAAAGGAGGTCTGTTTATTGACATCTAATCATACACGAGTAAATGGAACGCTTATCAATTACTATTTCCATTGTAAGAGACAATGTTATTTACACGGAAATCGATTCAATCTTGAGGACAATAGCGAACTGGTTCAGATTGGACGCGCAATTCATGAAGTGAAAGCAAAAGAAAGCGAGAACGCAGAAATTGCAATTGAGAATATTCGGCTGGATAAATTAACAGCCGAATATTTGACAGAAATAAAAAAGTCTGATGCGGATATTGAAGCCAGCAAATGGCAGCTTTATTATTACCTTAAAATACTAAAGGAGAAAGGTATTATTAGAAAAGGAAAGCTTGAGTTTGAGGAAAAAAATAAATCTAAGAAAGCGACAATGATTCTTGAACTGGGGGAGGCAGAAGAAAAACAATTAGAGCAGATTCAGGTGCAGATTGAAGAGCTGCTGCAATCTAATATTGTTCCAGAAGCTGTTGAGCGGGCGGGCTGTAAAAAGTGTGCATATTATGAGTATTGCTTTGTATAGATTTCAGAATCGTTTTGTTTTAGAAATTGTAGCAAAATAAATGGTATAGATTGCGCAGGATATGTTTTCAAAATCGTAAGAAAAAGGGGAAGCAGAAAAGATGGGAAGTACAAGATATATTATGTCACAAGGGGAATTGACACGCAAGGACAATTCATTATGTTTCCGCAGAGATGGAAAAAATGTCTATATACCAATAGAAAATACCAAAGAAATTTATTGCCTAAATGAAGTGAGTATTAACACAAAGTTATTAGATTTTCTAGCTTCAAATCATGTTATAGTACATTTTTTTAACTATTATGGCGGATACAGTGGTACTTACTATCCAAGGGAGCAGTATTGCAGTGGTAAACTTTTGATAAAACAAGTTCACGCTTACGAGAATCAGCGTATGGAGATTGCCAAGGCAATTGTACATGGGATTGGAGAAAATATCTATGAGATTCTATATCACTATTACAAGCATGATAAAAAGGAAGTAAAGCAAACAGTTGATTGGATTCGAAAGGATTTTCACAAGAATGTAGATTTGTCAGAAAAAGTAACGGAGCTTATGTCAGTGGAAGGAGAAGTGTGGGCAAGATTTTATGCAAATTTTAAGTATTTTTTACCAGAGGATTTTATTATGAATAAGCGGGTGAAGCGCCCGCCTGATAATCCGATAAATGCATTGATTTCTTTTGGAAACACACTTCTTTATGCCAAGACAATCTCTGCTATTTATAGAACACATTTGGATCAGCGAATTAGTTTTTTGCATGAACCATCAGAGGGGAGATTTTCATTAAGCCTTGATTTGTGCGAGGTGTTTAAACCAGTTATTGTCTATAGAACAATCTTTGAATTAGTAAACAACAGAAGATTGCAGGTGGAAAAGCATTTTGACAGAAAAGTCAATTACTGCTTACTTAACGAAGAAGGGCGCAAAATTTTTATAGAAGCTTTTGAACAACGATTAGAATCTGTATTTTATCATGAGCGTTTGAAACGCAAAATTACTTACCGGACAGCTATTAAATTAGATTGCTATAAATTGATTAAATTTATTTTGGAGGAAAAACGATTTATTCCATTTTCTATTAAAACGAATGTTTAGGAGTTGTACGAAATAAGTGATACAAATTGCGCAGGATATTGCGTTTATGTTAAAAAACGTAGCCATAGCAGGCTACAACAAGACTTTTTAATAATTTTATATGTCTGTGCATTATGAAATTGGCAATCAGAAACAGCTAAGCAAAGTCAGTTATTTTTCTACAGCTTCTTAGGAGACAATATGAATAAGGAAAAGAAGAAAATCAATTATAACTATGCATTTGTTTTTTATGATGTTAATGAGAAAAGAGTTCAAAAGGTTTTTAAAGTTTGCAAGAAATATCTTTCCCACTTTCAGTTTTCTGTATTTCGGGGTGACATTACTCCATCCAAATTAATTGAACTGGAAAATGCGTTGCAAAAGGTAATCAACCTAGAAGAAGATTTTATTTGTATTATTAAACTGATGAATGACAATGTGTTTGGAGAGGATATTATAGGCAAGCGAGATAAAGCGACTGGAGAGGATTTAATTTTATGAATTTTTACCAGGTGCAAAGGAAGGGAAAGTACGAGAAAAACTTGTAAATATAAGGAATTTTTGCATTTTCTTTATCGCAAAGAAATATGTGTAGTTTACTTGGTAAAAAATGGGAAAAAGAGTAATTTTTTCAGGGATTGATAGTATAATAGGGAAAACGAAACCGCCAAGGTACGTTGGGATTAATAGAAACATGAGATGTATTGAAATTTGCTGAACCTCCTTGAATCAGGTATTCCCAGTAGTGATTAATAGAAACATGAGATGTATTGAAATTGGATTGCTCCTGTGCGCCCTTCTCCGTTGGAATTGATTAATAGAAACATGAGATGTATTGAAATTCTAACTCTCCTCCGGGATAATGTACTTCTAATGGATGGATTAATAGAAACATGAGATGTATTGAAATTTGTCCGGATTGTGGCTGCAAAGTTGCGAAAATAGATTAATAGAAACATGAGATGTATTGAAATCCTATATAATTCATATTTAACATTTTTTATTTTCCTGATTAATAGAAACATGAGATGTATTGAAATGCTGATGTCTATGAATACATAAAGGCAATGGCGCGCGATTAATAGAAACATGAGATGTATTGAAATTCCTGCGGAATGGAGGATAGTAGGGTATGCAGAATTGATTAATAGAAACA
>JAAZZQ010000061.1 GCA_014239155.1 Lachnospiraceae bacterium
GCAGTTCTGTATAAGCGTAGGTTCGTCATATCTGATATGGTATCTTTAACTATGGGAAACTCCTGTTTCCCATTTAGAGACTGCTCTATTGGTAATATTTAATTTTTCAGCCAACTGCATTTGCGTAAGCCCTTTTTCTTTTCGACAGGCTGATATAAATTTTCCTATCATTTCTTGTTCCATGTTCCACCTCCTGGCAGTTATTTTACAAGCTAAAAACAGATTGTGAAACGAACTAACAGTTGATTGCACCCAATTCAACCATCAGTTGATTAGGTAATTATTTTGTATTTTCTTTTATGACTTTTTTACTATTTTTATATAAAGAGAATGTTATAAAAAATACTAATATTTTATCTTTTAATTAAATCGACTTTTTGACAGGCAGAGTATCAACAATGATTTCTTCCGATACATCAATGTCATCAAGTTTATATTTCCAGTGGAACACAATCGGTTCTTCGTTTATTTCTGCAAAATAGTTGTAGATGCGATTAGTAAGTTCCTCCTTAGATTTGACACGGATGCCTTTAAGCATCTGACGAGTCATCTTGCTGAAGAAACCTTCAACCATATTAAGCCATGATCCATGTTTGGGAGTGAATACAAATTCGAATCTTCCTGGTACGGTTGCCAGGTATTTTCTGGTTGCCTCCGATGTATGAACTTTAAGATTATCGAGTACTATGCGGATTTTGTCTCCCTTTTGGTACTTGTCGTCTAACAGCTTTAAAAATTCTATGTATTCCCTGCTGCTGTGCCTGTCTCTTACAAGCGGAATCGCTTCTCCTGTTTGGAGATCGATTGCAGCTAATAATGAAAGAGTACCTAAACGTTTGTATTCGTAATCCCTACTGATGGCCTGATGCCTTTCGTCCGGCATTAAATCATCCGATGTTGTTGCAACAGCCTGTATTCCAGGCTTTTCATCATAAGACAGCACATGTACGGGTGAATCATCAGATACAATAAGTTCTCCGGATTCGTTAAACTGCATTTCAAGCTGCTTATACACAAGCAGTACATTATGCATTTTGGAATCAAAACCAGGATCTCTGTTCTCACAATAATAAGTTATTTTATGTGGTTTTATGTCTGCCTCGTCAAGAATCGTATTTACTGTACTTTTATGAATGGTGGAAAGTCTTGTGTATCCAGCTGCTTCAGCAGTTTTATTAATATGTGAGGTCAGCCCTGCATAAGTCCAGGTTTCGGCAGCATATCCAAAATCAACTGGCTTCTGGCACGCGGTGTTAATGATCCAGGCTTTTTCTTCGTCTGTAATCTCAGCATTTCTTCCACGGCCGGGAGCATCAAAGAGTGCGTTTTCAATGCCTCCTTCTTTAAACTTTTTAAGGCAGAGCATGACGCTGCAGCGGTTGAGACCTACTTTATCAGCAATCGCATCTATTGACATGGCATCCGCACGTAATAATAAAATTCGCGCTCTTGTAACGGTTTGAGCTTGAATTGTTCTGGCACGAGTTTGAAGTTCCAGATATTCTCTTTCTTCATTGCTAAGTTCGATTGATGATGCTTTTTTGCCCATGAAAATGTCCTCCAAAATTTTTATAAAGACATTATAGCACAGGTCTTAAATATAGTCGAGCTATTAAAAAGATATTATAATAGTTGATGAATCAATTTTTATCATCCCCAATATTTGATAATAAATCATGTTCTATAAATGGTGCAAACTCTGGTGGAAAAAAATATTTATCCTCTATATGTTCCGACAATAATATCCTCTTTGGTCTACACCTAACAGAAGCTGTCTTGTCCCAATCGTGAAAAGCATTTTGGGATGTATAATTATCAGTCATAAAAACCCTCCTCGTATATAATTATAATTTTAATTAGTCAGTTTCTTAATGGGGCTGTCGCACTAAGTAATTAGTGCGCAGCTCCTTTTCTATGCAAAAAAATAACTGCCAGACCTCGAAAGAATCCGGCAGTTAGTGTA